>CAMRTO010000051.1 GCA_947053655.1 uncultured Clostridia bacterium | reverse complement strand
GTTATAAGCCGACCGCATGCGAATGGAAAACTTTTTTGGTGGGCCTTCACGGACTACAACCGCGTTATCGGTTATAAGCCGACCGCATGCGAATGGAAAACTTTTTTGGTGGGCCTTCACGGACTCGAACCGCGGACCAATCGGTTATGAGCCGACCGCTCTAACCAACTGAGCTAAAGGCCCTCAAAACAAGCGGCTTATACGCCGCACAATGCTTACATATAATAATATACGCGTAAAATTTTGTCAAGTGTTTTTTTGACGTATTTTATTATATTTTAAAAACTTTCAAGCGGTTTTAAAAAGGCGGCGTCGCATTCGGCTTATTTTTTCCAACCCCAAATAACGCGGCAACGCTTCTTTATGAAAAGTCCGCCCGTCACGTCCCAATTATTGTCCCAGTCCTCGGGTTTGGAATATTCTTCGCAGTAAACGGTTATATTTTTGCAACCTGCGAAGACTCTTTTACCGACGAATTTTATATCTTTCGGTAAAACTATTTCGCGCAGAGAAGTACACTTTTCGAACGCGTAATTTTCAATCCTCTCCAACCCGTCGGGGAGAATGACTTCCGTAATCATATTACAATTGCCGAATGCCGAAATGCCTATATTTTTCAGACTGTGCGGCAGGGAAAGACCGGTCAGACTTATGCAGTATGAAAAAGCGAAGTCGGGCACGGTTTCTATGCCTTCCGCTATATTAGCGTTTTGCAGGCTTTCGCAAAAACAAAATGCGCTTTCCCCGATAAAGGAGGCGTTTTGGACGTCGGCGTCCGTCAGCTTATGACAGCTTCCGAAAGCGCTGTCGCCTACGCTGCAACCTACGGGGATTTGCGCCGTTTCAAGATTAAAACAATCCATAAAAGCCGCCTGTCCTATGTATTTCAAAGTGGAGGGCAGGACGATGTGTTCGATAGATTCGCAATCGAGAAAAGTCGCTTCGTCTATTTCTTCCACGCCTTCGGGAATTATTACCGAGCGAGCTTTCAAAAGACTGCTTACAATCGCGTTTCCGTTTATTTTTTTTACTCCGTCGGGAATAATTAACTCGTCTGTAATGTTATATTCGTCGAAAAAAGTTAAAACTCCGTCCTCAATCGTATAATTTGCCGTATCTTCGGTTTTTTCAAAATCTTCCATATTAGACCTCTTTGTTTGATTATATTGCTACGGTGAAAATTTGTCAAATAAATCTTAAAGTTTCCGGTTGCGGCGTGTAGAGTAATTTATTTACAAAACAACAAATTTTTCGCGCATAAGTTACATTTTTACTTACGCGCTTTATTATATTATCGGGTATACGTAAGGAGCGTTGACTATGACGGTAACCGGATATTTGTGCGATAAAATATTATATATAAATCTTTCGGGTGAAATGGACGAGTGTTCCGCACAGACCGCCCGCGCGAAATGCGACAGCCTTATCGAGGAAAACGCGTCCGCGCAAAAAATAGTCATAAACTTATCCGGCGTGGCGTTTATGGACTCCACGGGCATAGGTTTTCTTATAGGCAGGTATAAAAAGGCGTCTAAGCTTTCCGTGCCGCTTTATATCCAGAACCCCGATTTCGCCGCGGATAAAATTTTGAATTTAAGCGGAATATATTCGCTTATTCCCAAAGCGGAATAAAGAGGAAATAAAAAAATGATGAGAAATTATCTTAAGCTTCAATTTTATTCACTTCCCAGAAACCAGGCTTTTGCGCGCGACGCCGTAGCCGCGTTCTGTCTGGAATTAAATCCTTCGCTGTCCGCTCTTTCAGACGTAAAAACCGCCGTATCGGAGGCGGTAACCAACTGTACGGTGCATGCGTATAAGGGCAATCTCGGACTTGTGACCGTAGAGTGCGAAATCGACGGAAACGAACTACATATAAAGGTAAGCGACACCGGCAAAGGCATTGCGGATATACAAAAAGCCGTACAGCCTTTCTATACGACGCTTCCTTCGGACGAGCGTTCGGGTATGGGGTTCACCATAATGCAGACTTTTATGGACGAATTTTCCGTCAACTCCATACAGGGCGAGGGTACGGTGGTTTATATGTCTAAAAGTTTTGAAGCGGAAGTGGAGAATGCTTGAAGTCGAACAGACAAACTGTTTGATACGAAAGGCAAAACAGGGTGACGCGTCGGCAAAGGAAACGCTGCTTGTCGAAAACGGTAACCTGATAAAAAGCATAGTAAGGCGGTATCTCGGCAAAGGGGTAGAGTACGACGATTTATACCAGCTTGCAAGCATGGGTCTTTTAAAAGCCATAAACGGATTTGACGAAAGCTTCGGGGTCCGTTTTTCTACTTATGCCGTCCCTATGATAGCGGGGGAAATAAAAAGGTTCATGCGCGACGACGGAAGTATAAAGGTTTCGCGCGCAATAAAAAGCACCGCAAAGCAGATTAACTGCTTTATCGAGGAATACACCGTGGTTCACGGCGCGCCGCCGACAGTAAAGCAGATTGGTGAAAAATTCGACATGCCGGAAAGCGAGGTCGTGTTTACAATGGGTTCCACGCACATGCCGGTATCCATATACAATCAGGGCGAGTACAAGGACGAAAAGACGCAAGAGCTTTTGGATAAACTCCCCGTAGAGGATAAGCAGGAAGATCTTATCGAAATATTGCAGCTTAAAACGGCGATAGCGGGACTTTCGGAAAGGGACAGAAAGGTAATAATGCTAAGGTATTTCAGGGACATGACGCAGAACGAAGTCGCCGGTATGCTGGGCGTGTCGCAGGTGCAGGTGTCGCGCATAGAAAACAGGATAATGGAAAATTTCAGAAAGGATTTAACTGGTTAGCATATAAGCGTTAACTTATCGCGCCGCCGACATTTTTGTCGGCGGCGCGTTTTTGTTTTGTGTAAACGAAAACCACGCGATAGTCTGCTACGCAGCGGTACGACGCGTGG
>CAMRTO010000050.1 GCA_947053655.1 uncultured Clostridia bacterium | reverse complement strand
GAAGGCCGTAAGAGTAAGGGAGGGCGGAGCGTAATGGCAGATGAAAAGAGCAGCGGCGGCCAGTTCGTAAAGGTTGAGGTCATAGCGCAGATTTTCGGCGTTACCGTCCGGAGAGTACAGCAGCTTACCCAGGAGGGCGTAGTTAAGACTACGGAGATCCCCGGAGAGGGCAGGCGTTACGAGCTGGTGCCGACCATTAAAACGTATATTCAATATTTGAGCGATAAGGCATACGGCAAGGGGAAATCCGAAAAGGAAACGGAGTTAAGGCAGCAGAAGCTGGAGGCGGAAATCGCCTTGAAGGAAAGCCAGGGAGAGATGCACCGCATGAGGGCGGAGATCGCCGCAGGGAAATATGTTGACGTTGAGGAAGTGGCGCTGGATTACCAGAAATTTTTTGTTACGTTTAAGCGCTTCGCGTTAAGTATTCCTTCCCGGCTTGTAAGCATGATCAGCGACAGCCTGGAGCCGTTGGAGGCCCGCCGCGTAGAGAAGGAGATGAATGCCGAAGTAAAGCGTATGCTTCGGGCTTTTGTTGTTTCCGGTTGTGTACCGGAGGAACCGGGGGAGAAAAAGGCAAAGAAGAACCGTGCAGAAGCCTAAACAGCTACGCATAAGAAAATACGATTGCAAGCAGTACCAAAAAGCCGCGCTTGAATACTTAAACCCCCCGGAAGAAATGACAGTATCCGAGTGGGCGGAGCAGTACAGGATGCTTGACAGCAGGACCAGCGCGGAACCAGGTCCATGGAATAACGAGCGGACGCCGTACCTTGTAGAGATAATGAATGAGCTTCTAAACTACGAAACGGAAGAAATTATTTTTTGCAAGTGTACGCAGGTAGGCGGGACGGAGGTCGAGCTTAATATGTTAGGCTACGCGATCCAGCAGGACCCCTCACCGGTTGAAGTTGTTTACCCGACGGAAACCATGGCGAACAGCGTATCGGAAAAAAGAATAAAGCCCATGATTGAAAGCACGCCGACGCTTTACAAAAAGTACGACAAGAACAGCAGCAACCTGGAGCTTGACTTTGATGATATGTTTATAAAACTTGTTTGGAGTAACAGCCCTTCCGGCCTTGCTTCTTTTGCCATGAAGTACCTTTTTTTGGATGAGGTAGACAAGTACCCAGGAGCCAGCAAGAAGGAGGCCGACCCGATCAGCCTGGCGAAAGAACGTACACACACTTTCCGAAACAGCAAGGTCTACATAACCAGCACCCCGACCATACGCACGAACCACATATGGAAGGCGAAGGAAGGGGCAGACGCGGAAAAGCATTTCTTCATACCATGCCCGCACTGCGGGGAGTTTATAGAGCTTATCTTTGACAACCTTAAGTGGCCGGGCAAGGATAAGGACCTGGTGGAAGCATACGGCGAGGAAGCCATAAAGGAGAAGCTCGGCACATTGGAGCCGGTAGACGAGTCGGAAGGCTTAAGCAACGCGGACCGGGCGGAGTTTGCCTTTTACGTTTGCCAGGAATGCGGCTGCATTATTTCAGACGCGCAGAAGCAGCAGGCCGTAAAGAAGGGACACTGGGAAACGGTAAGGCAAAGAACCCGGTTCGTAAAAAAGGTTTGCTTTTGGATAAACGTGCTTTATAGCCCCTTTGTCCGCTTTTCAGAAATTGCGAAGGAATTTATGGACAGTAAAGACGATCCGGAGCAGCTTCAAAACTTTGTAAATTCCTGGCTTGCGGAACCGTGGGAAGATACCAAGCTAAAGACCAGCAAAGAGCTGGTTTTAGATAGGCAGACGGAGCTGCCGGAGTTTATAGTCCCAGGATGGGCGAAGCTACTTACCGGCGGCGTAGACGTTCAGGAAAGCTGCGTATATTGGACCATAAGAGCCTGGGGCGATTACGTTACAAGCCAGAACGTAGCCCACGGCCAGGCATACAACCTGGCTGAGGTTGAGAAAATTATGAACCTTGAATATAAGACGGAGGGCGGCGGCGTTGCAATAGTAAACCTTTGCTTCATAGACTCCGGCTACGAGGCCGACGCGGTTTACGATTTTTGCGTCGACAATATGGACTGGGCGAAACCGGCCAAAGGTTCCAGTAACCCCATGCAAAGCCATTTCAAAATAAGCACCATAAACAGAGAGGCATCCAGGGCATACGGAATGGAGCTTGTTATAGTTGACGGCGACAAGTATAAGGACATGATCGCCAGCAGGATGCACAAGAAAAACGGGCGGGCAAGTTGGATGGTTTACCAGGGCTGCGACGAAGAATACGCCGAGCAGGTAACGGCGGAGCATAAAATCCTCGTTAAGAACGGAAACAGCAAGCCCCGGCTTAAATGGGTGCCAAAGCACAGCCACGCAGACAACCATTATTTAGATGCCGAAGTATACGCTATGGCAGCAGCCGACACCATGGGCGTCCGGATGCTTCATTTGCAGGGCGAGCAGCAGCAGGCGCAGCCGGAAAAGAAGGAGCAGTACGCGCCGGAGGAAGAATGGATCAGCCAAAACGAGAGCTGGCTATAGGAAGGAGGAAACCGGGTGGAACAACAGATGACAGCGCAGGAAATGCTTACCGAAGTAAATAACGCTATTTACGCTATTTGCGTAGGAGGGCAAAGTTATAAAATCGGTTCCCGGCAGCTTAACCGGGCAGACCTTAACACGCTATACAAGATTAAGAACGACCTTATGGCGCAGGCCGCCGGAACTACGCCGGGCTTTTTGGACGATTGCTACGTCGCAGTATTTGACCGGAGATAGGAGGGCAAAAGTTGAGTAATTTTTTAGACAATATAATCGGCTTCATTTCCCCGGCAGCAGGAGCCAGGCGGGAAGCGTGGCGGCAGTACCTGGACGAACAGCGCCACTATGACGCCGGAAGCTACGACCGGCTTAACGCCGGGTGGGTGGCTTATAACCAGAGCGCGGAGCAAACGGACCGTTACAGCAGGGACACGATCCGCGCAAGGGCGCGGGACCTTGAACGAAACAGCGACATGGCGAACAGCATAATCGGGGCTTACCGCCGGAACGTAGTAGGCCACGGCTGGACGCTTCGGGCGAGGACCAGCAGCGAAACCCTTAATAAAAAAATCCAGGAAGCCTGGGCGGAGTGGTGCAAGCGGAAAAATTGCGACGTAACCGAAACGCAGAGCTTTAACCAGATGCTTAGAATGGCAGAGCGCCGGAAGAAAGTAGACGGCGGAATCCTTTTTAAGAAATGCTACACCGGCG
>CAMRTO010000049.1 GCA_947053655.1 uncultured Clostridia bacterium | reverse complement strand
TCAGTCCGCAAATGCGGACAGCTTCCCCCAAGGGGGAAGCCTATGGGGCGCAACCTATCCGACCTTAACGCGACGGCGCGTAATGAACGCGCATTCGGGCTATCAGCTTTCCAGTAAAGCGGTCGGGTATTATAAAAATTACGGACTTGCTTTTAAGCAAGTCCGTTCATCTTTTTATCGTCACTTTTATTTCGCCGCATTCACCGCGCTCTATCTCTTTACAAAAGCTTCTTACTATATACAGCCCTCTGCCGCTTTCAGCAAACGCGTCGGGCATGCAAAAGTTTAAATCCAAATCTTTAAGGCTGTCTGCCGCCACGGTTATAACTATATTGTCGCAAGTTAAAATTCCCGTAAAAAACGCCTCGTCCCCGCCGTGGCGGATTACGTTTGTAATCAGCTCGCAAGAGACCAGCTTGCTTGCGAAAATATCGTCGTCGTCGGCACCGCAAAGACGGAGATATTCCGAAAACAGCTTCAGCTCGGTATTCATGCTTTTTAAATTGTCGACTTTAAACTTCATCATACTCAAAGCAACGCATCCTTAAGCTTTTCGACTATCTTTCTTTCCGCGCGGGAAACGAACATCTGGCTTACGCCGAGAATTTTACCCACCTCCGACTGCGACTTGCCCTGCACGAACCTCAACGTTATGACCTTCTTTTCGGTAGGGTCTAATTTTTCGATTTCGGTTTTTAAAGATTCGGAATCCTCAAACGTCTCGAAGCCGTTGTTCGCATCGGGAATAACGTCGTACAGCAGACCCTCGCCCTCGTCGCCCTTCACGGTGGCGTCAAGGCTGACGGGCGCGCGGTATTCCAAAGCCTCCATTACAAGCTCCTCCGAAACGCCGAGCTTTTCCGACAGTTGCCTTACGGTAGGTTTAACGCCGTGCTCTTTAAAATACTCGTTTGTTTCTGTACGGATTTTCGCGGATAAAGCGTAGACCCTGCGCGGAAGCCTTACCGCGCGGGAGTAGTCGCGGAAGTAATTCTTGATAATTCCCGTGACCGTCGGGGTTATATACGTCGTAAACTGCGTACCCATATCGGGGTCGTATTTTTCGACGCCGGTAATAAGCGCCTCCGACGCGACCTGAAACAAGTCGTCGTACTCCACACCTCTGCCCGCAAACTTTTTGGCGAGAATTTCGGCTATGTATATATAATTTTCAACCAGTCTGTTGCGAATGTTTTTATCGCCCGTACGGCGGTATTCGCGGAACAGACCGTTCGCCTCGCTTGCGTCAATCATATTTTAAGCGTTACCTTGCAGATTATTCCGTCCTTCTTTTCTATGTCGCAGTTTTCCACCATGGCGCCTATAAGCGCGAGCGAAAGCCCGCAATCGCCCTCGACGGGACTTCCGCCGAAGCCCTGCATGCAGACGGTAACGCCGTCGGCGTCGAACACACCCTTAACCCTTTCGAAGCCGCAGTTTTTCAGAATAATGGCGCTTTCGGTAACGCACACCTTAAAATCCTCCAAGGTGTCGACGTCCGCGTTCGCAACCGAAGCCACAGCCCCCGCAACAAGCCGCAAAGCCGTCATGTATTCGCTGTCGCAGAGATTGAATTCCACGCTGAAAGTTTTCATCTTCCTATCTCCATTATCGTGTCTATGGCGCAAATTTCAAAAAGCTTTCTTATCCTCGGCTGAACGTTTGTAAGCGAGCATTTAAAGCCGTCCGCTTTAAGCTCTTTAAAAATTTTGACAAAGGTGCCAAGCATTGTGCTGTCTATGAAAGTGAGCGCGGCACAATCGAAAACGACGTCCTTTTTCTCGTTCAAATACGCCGCCCTGACCACGGCGTAAAAATCCTCGCTGAAAGCGGAGTCTATTTCGCCCGAAAGCGAGAATTTAAGTTTCCCTTCGGTGGAAACAAGTTTTACCTGCTGCATAAAATAACCTCTCATTAATTTATAACCCTTATATGCCGCCGTAAAACGCCGAAACAGTCAAATTGACAAAGGCGCACGTAAGTGATATAATATATTATAATAAATTTTCGCGGAGATTTCAATGGATTTTAACGAGGCAAACCTGATAGTAAAATATTCGCATAAAATTTGCGAGCTTGCCAAGACAGCCGCCTCCAATAACAATATAGAAACGGAAATGTACGAAAAGTACGAAGTTTTCCGCGGCCTGCGCGACAAAAACGGAAAAGGCGTGCTATGCGGACTTACCGAAATTTCCGAAGTCACCTCTTGGGAGAATATTGACGGCGTGCGGACGCCGGTAGACGGAGTGCTGTGCTACCGCGGTTACGACGTCAAAGACCTTATAAGGCACTGCATAGGGGAAAACAGGTTCGGCTTCGAGGAAACTTCTTATCTGCTTCTTTTCGGAAAACTGCCTAACGCGAGCGAGCTTGCCGATTACTGCGAAATGCTTTCCGAATTCAGGGTGCTGCCCCGCAACTTCGTTCGTGACGTAATTATGAAGTCACCGTCCAAGGACATGATGAACATGCTGGCGCGGTGCGTTTTAAACCTTTACAGTTACGACCCCGACCCAGACAACGTTTCGCTTCCAAACGTGCTGAGGCAAAATTTACAGCTTATAGCGCAGCTTCCCATGATAGCGGCTTACTCTTACAGGGCGTACAGATATTACAACACCAACGACGGCTCCCTTGTAATACATAAACCTATAAGCGAGTACTCCACCGCGCAGAATATTTTGCACGCGCTGAGAAAGGACAACGGCTTTACGGATTTGGAAGCAAAGGTTTTGGACGTGTGTTTGACCTTGCACGCGGACCACGGCGGCGGCAACGCGTCGACCTTTACCACTCACCTTGCCACCTCCACCGGCACGGACACCTATTCCTCTACTGCTGCTTCTCTGGGTTCTTTAAAGGGTCCCAAGCACGGCGGCGCGAACGTTATGGTCGCGCGCATGTTTGAAAACATTAAGGAAAACGTAAAACAGAAAACCGAAAAAAATATTTACGACTACGTACGCAAGATACTTGCGGGCAAGGTCTTCGACAGGACGGGCTTGGTCTACGGCGTGGGTCATGCGGTTTATACGCTGTCCGACCCGAGGGCGGAAATTCTCAAAATTTATGCGGGAAAGCTTGCAACAGAAAAGGAGCGCGAAGAAGAATTTGCCCTTTACAACCTTGTCGCCAAAGCCGCGTCGGAGCTTATCATGGAGGAAAAAAACCTTTCACGCCCAGTGACGCCAAACGTGGATTTTTATTCGGGCTTCGTATATTCGATGCTGAATCTTCCCGAAGCGCTGTTTACGCCGATATTCGCCATAGCGCGCATAGTCGGATGGAGCGCGCACCGCATGGAGGAGCTTGTGTGCGGCGGAAAGATAATCCGCCCCGCGTACGAGTGCGTCCAACCGAGAAGAAGTTATATAACTTTAAAACAAAGATAATTTTAAAGCCTTCCTTAAAGGAAGGCTTTTTCTTTTTAAAACCCGACCGCTTTACGCAAAAGCTGATAACCCCGAATGCGCGTTCAATACGCGCCGTCGCGTTAAGATCGGGTCGGTTGCGCCCCTTTGTTGTGTTGTGGCATTCCGAACGCAGTCTCTTGTCATTCTGCGCGAGCGTAGCGATGCTTTGCACAC
>CAMRTO010000048.1 GCA_947053655.1 uncultured Clostridia bacterium | reverse complement strand
CCTTATAATGGTTTCCGCCATCTTTATGGCCCGCTCCCATGCCTCCGGTGCGATCTTAAGCGGAAGCTTCGCCCCTGGGGCGTCTATGGCCTCCGGATCCGGGTTAAATATCCAACTTTCCACCAATGCGTCCGCAAGCGCTACAGCGCTTATTCCGGCTATATGGGCGCCGTTTGTGCCGTTTGCAAGCTTATAGACCTCCTCGGTCATCTTGGCGTATTCGTCCCGGACGCTCTGCTCGTCGGTCTGCAGGATCCTCCGTATAAACTCCGGCCCGGCCCATCCGCAGTGCTGCGGTGCCTGCTGGTGCATAAGGCTGGCGGACTTCTCGTCGTCAAAAGGTCCACCGTATATCTCAAGGACGCGGGTACTCACGCCCGTCTGTGTCGTCTCCGTAGAAAGCGGCTCCTCTCCCGTGGCAAGTGCTACGGTCCGCCAGGTGTTTAGTGTCTGCAGGCCTCCGGCCTTGCTCCCCCTGGCGCGCCCGGTTCCGCTGGCAATCATATAAACAATCTTTTCCAGGTTCTCCTGCTTTTGGCCTGCAAGCTGGCGCTCATCTATGCCCATCGGTAAATCGTTGTAAAAGCCCGCCATCCTCTCCAGGGCGACCTGTGTGGCGTTAAAGTTTACCATCAAGCGCTCCGGGTCTCCCCAGGCTGAAAGTGCGGCCTTAAGGGCGGCGGTCTTTCCGCCTTTGGATCCGCCCCAGTTATATACAAAAAATATGCGTTGCTGTAAAATTCTAAGAAGCGGCGCCGTGAAGCTGGCCGCCAATATGAAGCGGAACTTATCGCGCTCCCGGTGCGGCTGCATCAGTGCCTTCCAATCGTCAAAAGTGCCGCTATAGTGATAGGCTGCGGCCCAGCCTCTCAAGCTCGGCTCTATGTCCAGGATTATGTCGTCTCCGTGTCCCGGAAGGAACCGGCCGCGCGTCTGCCAGCCCATTGTGCTGGTGCTGTCTGCCTTTTCTATGATGTCTATGTTCTCGGCCTCCAATGCCTCAAGGAAGCGTACTACCTGCTTCGCATTCTCGCTGGTAATCGTGCAGCCTAAATCGGAAAGCGCCGTAATGCTGCGGGCCGTAAAAATCGTAGAACGCGGGAATATGGCTTTATGCCAGACTCCGTCTCTCTTAAAGGCGATCTCCATCTTCTCCTCGCCGGTCTCCATGCTCTTTAGGCGCTGCGTTAATATGATCGGTGTCCTGCAAACCATAACCGGAAGGCTTGTTTTTTCGTCAATCCTCCGGATTCCGCCCTCTGAATAGATCCAGCCTTCCGGCTGTCTTAAGTTTACCGGCGCGCCCTTTACGGCCTCTGGTACTGTTTCGGATATGTCGTCAAGGTCCAGCTTTTTGGCCCCTTTTATAGCTGCGTTTAATAGCTCCCGGACTTCCTTCTCTCCTTCCTCTCCCGCTCCTTTTTCAAGGAATAGCGCGGAAGGATCTTTTACTCCGTAGCCCTTGCAGCTCCAGGCGTAAACTTCGCCTATAAACTCCTCCTCGCGTAATACTTTAGTAACCTTCTGTAAAAATGTCTCTCCGCCCTTGTCCGGCTCTACGTGTACGAAAAGCTTTAGATCCTGCAACTTTGGCACCATCTTCGGCCGGAAGTTTGCCGCTCCTGGAACGCCCAGCGCAGGAAAGTCTAAATACCATAATGTTTGGGTGTCGCTCTCGCCTTCCACCAATATTGCCCAGCCGCTTTTCCGGATCTCCGGCAGTCTCCAATCTCCGTATAAAATCAACTTCCCGGAACTGCCCCAGCTCCATCTAAATTCCTTATTTGCGTAGCGCTTGCGGAAAATATGATCTGTTTTCTCCTCATTGTAGTAGGGCAACTTAAGGAATGATTTTTTATCTTTGTCTTTCCCGTTGGAAGCTCCGCAGGTACTTTTTAGGAAGTCAACGGGAAGCCGTTTATTAAAAGCGTACTCCTCCAGGGTGTACGACTCCGGGCTCGGTGCTTCTTTCTTTTTCTTGGCTGGCGGCTCCGGCTCGGATGCCACTCCGTACTTTTCCAGAATGGCCTTATATGCCTCCTTCGTGTCGGTTCCGTAGGTTTCCGCGTAGAAGTCTACAAAATTCCCCCCGCGCCCCTCTGCGAAGCAGTACCACTGGCCGGTTTTCAAGTTGGCCGTGAAGCTCTCCTTTTTGTCGTCGTGAAACGGGCAGACGCCCACCAACTGATCCCCGGTGATTTTATGCTTTTTTATGTAGCTGGAATATTCCGCCTTATAGTCGACCACCTGGTCTATGTTGATCTCTGGCTGTACCATCCGTGTCCCTTCCTTCAATTAGTTTTTTTGCCTGCGCTTTGCTTATGGCCATAAGCCTGCCCCGCTTCCCCGTTCTGGTTACGTGCTCAATCTCTCCGCGCATCCCGGAACTGATAACGCCGTCTACAATAACAAGTAAAAAGCTGTCGCACTCGTCAAGGTCTTTTATGGCGAAGTCACGCCCCAGGCGCCGCGCCTTCGGATCGTCGTCGTCCATAAACTGTGTATAGAATAAATGCGGTGCGACCGGTCTCTTTCCCGCCTCTGCAATCCTCCTGCAGTAATACTTCGTTACCTCTTTGTTAAAGCGGCGCTCGTGCCATGTCTTTGCTGAATACCGGGAAATAATATATACCTTTTCCATCTGCCCTACCTCCTAAGAATAATAGCGGGGGAACCGGGGCCGCAGCCCCGTCTCCCGCAAACAAAACTTAATTAAAGGGCAGATCCTTGTCGATTCCATCCGGTATGTTCATAAAGCCTGCCTCGTCTGCTTTCGGCGGCGGTGCTGCGGCCTCATCGCTGCTCTTGGTGTTGTAGTCCCCGCTGTCGATCTCAATCGTCCTGTAGGTAGCCTTTACCATGTCCCTCATGGCCTGAGCCTGCTGCGCCTGCTCCGGCGTCAATTTGTCAACGAAGGCAAAGGCCGCCCGGCTGTAGGTGATGCCGTCTTTGCTCTTTTCCTTCTTGAGCGTAATCTTCGTCAATACCTGCCAACAACGGAAGCCTTTTAATATAACGCGCTTCCCGATGTAGTCCCGCATATATTTAAGGCTGGTAGGCGGCAAGGAAAGAATAAGCGGCACCGGGTTATCTTCCCGGAGAATATATACGCGGTGTACGTTCTTACAAGCCTTCCCGGCGTTGTCAGATCCAAACTGGTTATAAGGGCAGGTTGCACAATCCTTAATTTCTCCGGTAATGCGATCCACGCCCTGCTTCCCGTCGAAACTGCTGCAGTCCGGCTGTTCGTTGCCTCCTGCGAACTTATTAGCCCAGTAGGCGTTGACCGGCCCGTGGTCCAAAATAACGCCGATCAGCTCCTGGGCGGTCTCCGCATCGTCCTCCTCCTCTCCCGGTATCTCAAAGGCAAGGCCGCCGCCGGAAGGGATCTTTACCCGGTCAAAAGGAATAGTACCGAGGCCATCCATCTCCTCTGCTACTGCTTCGGCCATGTCTCCGGTAAGCGTTACAAGGTTAAAATTCGTCGCTGTTACTGCGAGCTCGTTCTTTTTTGCCATAGTGTTGTTCCTCCTCTTTTATTCTGCTGCCGGTACCAGGGTGTCCTGGTCGGCGTGGTCTGCTGCGTCTGCTCCTGCTTCCCTTGCGACCTCGCCGTCGATCTCGACGTCGATCTCGACGTCGAAGGCCTTAACCTTATAGCAAAGGTCAATAGAAGATAAGCGGTACTTGATCGGCTCTTTCCCTGCCACCA
>CAMRTO010000047.1 GCA_947053655.1 uncultured Clostridia bacterium | reverse complement strand
ACCGCGTAGCGCAGAATATAGTCGTCGGGGGAACAGGTTTGAAGAACCACCTTGCCCGCTTCCCCCGCGCGGCCGCTTCTTCCCGCGACCTGCGTTATAAGCTGAAACGTGCGCTCGCCGCTTCGGTAATCGGAAAAATGCAGACTCATGTCCGCGTCCAGAATACCCACAAGCGTCACCGAAGGGAAGTCGTGCCCCTTGGCTATCATCTGCGTTCCGACGAGAATATCCGCCTGCCTGTCCGAAAATTGTTTTAAAATTTTATAGTGTCCGTCCTTGCCGGTAACGGTGTCGTTGTCCATGCGCAGTATACGCGCCGCGGGGAACATGCTTTTAAGGTCGGATACTACCCTTTGAGTGCCCGTGCCGTTGTAAAGAATGTGCTTGCCGCCGCAGTCGGGGCAAGCGGAAAGCATCCTGTACTTCGCGCCGCAGTAATGGCATTTAAGGCAGTTTTCCTCGCTGTGGTAGGTAAGCGTAACGTCGCAGTTTTCGCACTTTGCGGTATAGCCGCAGTCACGGCACAGCACCGTGCGCGAATAGCCGCGCCTGTTCAAAAATATTATAGCCTGATTGCCTGCGGATAAAGCTGCGTCAAGCTCGTCCCTCAAAGCGGAGGAAAAAGCGGTATTGTTGCCGCGCCTTACCTCTTTGCGCATATCCGCAATTATAATTTCGGGCAAAGGCTTGCCGTTTATACGCTCCTCCAAGGTAATCAAATTGAACTTGCCGTCCGCCGCCTGCGCATAGCTTTCCACGGACGGGGTCGCGCTGCCGAGTATAAGCTTTGCGCCGTTGTACTCCGCGCGCATTAACGCCACGTCAAAAGTGGAATACCTCGGCGCGGTTTCGCTGAAATAAGAGGAGTCGTGCTCCTCGTCTATAATTATCGCGCCTATGTTTTCGAGAGGGGCGAAAACCGCGCTTCTCGCGCCTATGGCGATTTTCGCTTCGCCCGAGCGGAGCCGCCACCATTCGTCAAACCTTTCCCCCGAAGAAAGTCCGCTGTGAAGTATAGCCGCCGCGCCGCCAAAGCGCGCACGAAGCTGCGACAGCATCTGCGGGGTAAGTGAAATTTCGGGCACCAGGAATATCGCGCTTCTGCCGCGCGCTATCTCGCGCGCGATAACGCTGAGATAAATTTCCGTCTTGCCGCTGCCCGTCACGCCGTGTATAAGGTTGACGCGCTTATCGGTTTTTTCGATGCTTTCGAGCGCGGACTGCTGCGCGGGCGTTAAAATTTTGCCCGAATAATCCTCCGGCAAGCCCTTGAACGGACTGCGGACGATTTTGCGCTTTTCTGTTTTCAGCGCGCCCTTTTCCGCCAGGGAATTTATTGCGCCGCGTCCGAATTTGTCGCAAAGCGCCGCAAAATCTTCCTCTCCCTTTTCTTTAAGATACGTTAACGCCTCCGCCTGCTTTTTCGCGGCTTTGGAAATTTTAACGCCGTCCGTAACGTAAACGGCGTAGCGGCGGAAGCTTTCATGCACCCTGCCGAGTCGCATTTCCGACGGAATAAACAGTCTGAGCGAGGCCGCCTTGGGCACGCGGTAACGGCGCGAAATGCGCTCCATCAGCGAAAAGCACTCCGGTACCAATGCAGGAGACTCGTCGTAAATTTCCGCAACGGGTTTTATCTTCTCCGGCGGAAAAACGGAAGTACGGCTTACGCCTATAACGAAGCCGTCTATCACCCTGTTCCCGAAAGGCACCTTTACGCGGCTGCCGGTTTTAAGGCCGTCGGGGCAGGAATATTCGAATATTTTATCCACCTGACTGTGGGCTACGTCGACTATAACCTGTGCGAACATAAATTATTTTCCGCCGCGGCATAATAACCGCAACGCCGCGGGTGATTGCAACCAATCACCCGCGAGCTTTTAATCCTTTGTATATTTGATTTTTCCGTCCGCAATTTCCTGACACGCAACGGAAATTTCTTTGAGATACTCGTCGGGGTCGGCGCCGCTTGCGGCGTGCTTTTCCAGTATCTGTCTGGCGCGTTTTGCGGCAACCACGCAAAGGCAGTAGCGCGAAACAGGCTCCCCGTTAGAGCCGAGACGGTCGATAAGAACGTCTACCGAAGGTTGGTTTATCATATTAATCTCCTTTAACGGTTTTGTTTTTGTTTTCGATAATATTTTCTATTTCTTTAACGGCTTTATCGAGATTGCCGTTTATGACCACGTAATCGTATTCGCTTTGTTTGGAAAGCTCGTAATCCAGGCGGGAAAGCCGCTGTTCTATGCCCTCCGCGGTTTCGGAGCCGCGTAAAAGCAGACGCTTTTTCAGCTCCTCCCTGTCGGGCGGGACTATCATAATCAAAAGCGCGGCGGGATAAGCTTTTTTTACCGCCAACGCGCCGTCCACGTCTATTTCAAGAATCACGTCGCGCGTTTTAAGTTTGCTTTCGACGAAAAATTTCGGCGTGCCGTAATAATTTCCGAAATGTTCGGAATATTCCAAAAACCCGCCTTCCCTTATAAGCTGAGTAAACCTGTCGCGCGAAATAAAGAAATAGGACACCCCGTCCTTTTCGCCTGCGCGCGGCGCGCGGGTCGTGCAGGATACGCTTAAATCGAAACCGCCCTTTTCAAGCAACCTTTTCACTATGGTTCCCTTTCCGACCCCCGAAGGACCGGACAGCACAATGAGAGTGTTACTCAACGTTTTGCACCTGCTCGCGTATTTTTTCTATCTCGTTTTTAAGCGCCAACGCAAGACGCGTAACCTCCAAATCGTTGGATTTGGAGCAGATTGTATTAGTTTCCCTGTTGAACTCCTGAATAAGGAAATCCAGCTTTCTTCCGACAAGCTCTTCCTTGCAGATAGTTCTGAAAGCCGAAACGTGCGCGTTTAAGCGGGTAAGCTCCTCGTCGATATTGCTTTTGTCGGCAAACAGCGCAACCTCGGTAAGAAGCCTTCCCTCGTCGACCCCCGCGCCTTCAAGCGCTTTTTTCATCTTCGCTTCCAGCTTTGCCTTGTAGCCGTTGACGACAAGCGGCGCGCGCTTGGCTATTTCCGAAACCAGCTTTTCTATGGCGTCCATACGGGAAAGCATGTCTTTTTTCAGCTTCTCACCCTCCGTCCTGCGCATGCCGTTCAAATTTTCAAGCGCGGAGGAAAGAGTAATTTTCAAAGCGTCCAGACACTGCTCGTCCGCGGACGGAACGTCCTCGGTCCTGATAACGTCGGGATAGCGCAAAATATCCGTTACGGAAAAATTGTCCACGGCGTCGGGGAAAAGGCTTTTCACCTTTCTTGCGGCGTCGACGTATGCGGAAGCCGTGCCCTCGTCAAGATAAAGCGCGCGCTTTTTTTCACGCTTGTCCGTAAAGCTTACGTACACGTCGGCATGTCCGCGCGTCAGCTTTTCCCTGACAATACCGCGGATAACGTCCTCGTACGCGTTGAATATGCGCGGACCCTTTATCGCCGCGTCAAGGTAACGGTTGTTTACCGTTTTTATCTCGACGGTAAGCTCTATACCGCCCTGCCTGTATTCTCCCCTGCCGTAGCCGGTCATACTCAGCATAATCTTCCCCCACAGGTAAAAATATTTTTCTTCCTATAATTATAGCAAGTTTATTTAAAAATTACAAGCAGAACGGCGTCAAAAAGAAAAAAAGTACACCTCATTGCATTATGTCTGCGTACGGTGTATAATATTATCGGCGGCGGTTTTTTAAATTACTTGGCTGCGTTCCGGTAATATGCAACCTTCTTACCTTGCGCTATATCTTACAGCATCGGGATATCAACACTATAATTATCCCGCGCGTATGTTAGCTGTGCGGCCTGCGACTCACCAAGCGGTTGATAATAATTATCGAGTATGATATTA
>CAMRTO010000046.1 GCA_947053655.1 uncultured Clostridia bacterium | reverse complement strand
CGTCGCTTAAATCTACCTTCGCGCGGTCTATATACCACGTGAAGTCTATTTCCGCAGTGTTGTCCGTTGTGTTTACACGCACATGCGAAGGGTTGCCCGTTGCTTTGAGCGAATAGCCGTTTGTATCGACAAGCTTTACCTTTACGGTCGTCTTATAGGCTATTACGTCGCCGTTCGAGTCCAGATTTACAGACGAAGCCTTTTTAACGCTTCCGCCGTTCGAAGAATAGTTTTCAATCTTCAATACGGGCGACGTGCTGTCGTTATACTCGTAGTCTACGTTTACTTCCTGTCCGCCGTTGCCGTCGTCGGTTACCGTTTCCTTATAGAGCATAAGCTGAGGCTCGTACTCTACCGCCGCGGTTCCCTGCGCGTTTTTCTTGTACGTTACATGGCCGTTCTGCGCAAGTACCGCTTTGTTGGTTATAGGATTGCTCGGGTTGCTGTCGTCCGTCGTCGTTGCGCCGACGCCGTCCTCGTTATAAGTCCAGCTTAATGCGTCAAGGTCTATTATCGCAGTGCCCACAGTGAAGTTCTTTATTGCCGAGTTACTGCTTACTTTATAGTTCTTGCTCATGTCGCCGGTTGTAGAAGGCTCTACCCCGAACACGTAATTAGGGTTGTTCGTGTCGTTTGTCGTGTTGATTTTCGGCATCGTAACTTCTACGGTCAACGTACCCGTTACTACCTGCGTTGTGCCGCCGTCAAACGATACCTCGCCCGACGTCGAGTCGAACGTAGCTTTGATTTTGTCCGCAGCTATGTTCGTCTTGCCCGTGCCGTCCGCATTTGTATAATAGAAGTTAAGTCCCAGACACGTTGCCGAACCCGTCAACGACGGCGCTGTGCCGCTGTTGTCTATGTGCGACAAGTCCGCAAAGTTCTTTATGACGACCTTTATTACGACGCCGTCCTTGCCCATGCTCCAATTCCAGTTGTTGGTATTGGTTAAAGCTGTGCTCAGCGTTCTCGCCGTTACTTCAAGCTTTATTTCGTCCGAGGAACCGGGTTTCGCGCCCGACCAGTGGTATACAGGTTCGGTACCCGAAGTATCGACGTACCAGGTGGTTTTGCCCTGCGCGTCCTTCCAGACAGTGTTTACGTCGTCCTTTAATTTAATATTGAATTTATACTCGCCCACTTTGGACGCTTTGAAGCTGCCGTTGCGCTTGCCCGCGTCGCCCGCATGCGCCGCGTCCAGGTCTGCCGCTTCATAGACGCACTCGGTCAGATCGGTCGGGCAAGTGCCGTCGATCTGCATATATTTATCCCAGTCGCCTATCGAGGAGGTGTCTGCGCTTGCCAGCGTGAACACTATATCCTTGCCGGTGTACTCCTGCCCCTTTGAGTCGCCTGTGGCAACCTCGGGCATGGTGAACGCCTTGGGGAATACATAAATTTCAAGCTTTTTATCGTTGCGCAAGCCGTCCTTTTCCCAGCTTAAATACTGGTTTGTTGCCGCGTAATTTTTATCAATCGGGCTTAAATATATTGTATACTTGCCGGCTTGTTTCAGCTTCAGCGTGGCGCCTGACGCCGCGCTGCCAACATCACACGTGATGTTGGGATTGGAATTGGGCGTCACGTTGGGCGTGCCCGTGCTTGTCGTAGGCAGTACGCTGGTGTACAACGTCGCAGCGCTTGCGTCGCCTACGCCCAACCGCTCTATTTTGGTTATCGCGGTGGTCTTGGTGTCGAAATTTATATTGAACGTATGGTCCTTATCGTCCCAGTCGATCGAAGTTTTTGTCAGTTTGTCGTTACCGACGGCGATTTCCGGCTCGGCACAGACAGACGCCGCTGACGCGGCAGATTTAAGATTTAAGTGAAGCGCAGGCCGCACAGCTAACCGACACGCAGGGAAAGCAGAGTACTGCAAAGACGACGCCGTAAGGTATTGCGAAACATACGAATCCTTATAGTAACCCGAACGCAGCCAAGTGTAGCCGTCGGTGTTGTCAGCCACGCTTTGCCAGTTAGAAACTGCGGGCGCGGTAGTCGTACCGGAGGAGCTGCACTGACCGGTAGTAACTATACTGCCGCCGCTTTTGGAAACAGTGCCCCAGATACCCGTACATGCGGGGACCTGACTGCCGAATGCGACACAGCCTGTTTCCGACAAGGAAGGAAGCCAGACGTAGTCGTTACCCCAGTCGCTGTAATTGGTTTTGCCGCTGTTGGTGTTTTGGGCGGGACCCGCCGTATAGTTAAAATTCTGATACCAGCCACCGTAAACGGTTGTGGAGTTGCCGTTTACCGCGTTGCCGTTTGCGTCGAGATGGGTGGGCGAATACAACGCCTCGTTATGAATGTTATATTGGTAGGACGTGCCTGCCTCGGTATAGTGGTAAGCGAAGCTTTCCACATACTGATAGTCTAATTCTTTGGGCTGAACAAGGTAGTCGGTAAGGCTGCCGCCGCCGATTGTGCCTTTATCCATAGTGAAGTTTGCAAGGATATGACCGGGGTCCTGCGAAACCGCGCTGCCGACGGTAGAGCCGTTGGTAGCTATTTGTCCACCGTTATTGAGGGTTTTTACGCGTACCTCGCTGGTGGTGTACATGTCGCCGGGGTAAGGACTGGTCTGGTTGCCGCCGTTGGTGGTGTTTGCCCAGCCGTGCGCGCCGGTGTAATTTCGCCAGTCGGCATCGCCGCCGAGACGGTCTTTAAGCCAAAGCGTAGCAACAAGGTCACCGTTTTGGTCGGTGGTGACGAAAGTGACGGTCCATTCCTGTCCGCCGAAATTGACGACTATGTTTTGGCTTGACAAGTCGTCGTATATTTGTTTTGCCGAACGGTACGCAGGGATATAAGCCGAGCTGGAACCGTACTTTACATAAGATTTGGCATAAGTTTTTGCACCGCTTGACGATTCCGTAACGGAGCCTGCGCCGTATATCTTTTTGTATACGTCGTCATAGGTGGCGCCGCTGTCGGTAGTATTACCGATAAGCAACGCAAACAGCTTTGACAGATTTTTGCCGTTGAAGTCCTTCTTCGTGGCGTCCGTACTGTCGTAGCCGGTGTTTGTCAGCTCGCCCACGGTTACAGTATTAGTGAAAGTAGCCGCGCTTGCCGATTTGCCCCCGTTGACGCCTACCGCAAGCGTTACGCCGACGCAGAGAAGCGCCGCGCAAAGTACCGCAAGTACCGCCGTCAATACATTTTTTACGGAGTGTAACTTTTTCATAATCACAACCTCTTTTATCCTTATCTATATATGTATATGATTTATTTTATGACTTAATTTACTTTTTAGGGGGAGTCTGTCTGGATTTCCCCTTTGTCCGGGCTTCCCCTTTGTTTGGGCTTCCCCTTGGGGGGAAGCTGTCCGCCTTTGCGGACTGTTGAGGGGAACTTTTCTTTATTACGCCCCTCATCCGTCGCTTACGCGACACCTTCTCCCACGGGCGAAGGCTTGTCTTGGCTTCCCCTCGGGGGGAAGCTGTCCGCTTTTGCGGACTGTTGAGGGGAACTTTTCTTTATTACGCCCCTCATCCGTCGCTTACGCGACACCTTCTCCCACGGGCGAAGGCTTGTCTTGGCTTCCCCTCGGGGGGAAGCTGTCCGCTTTTGCGGACTGTTGAGGGGAACTTTTCTTTATTACGCCCCTCATCCGTCGCTTACGCGACACCTTCTCCCACGGGCGAAGGCCTGTTCGGTCTTCGCTTTCGGGGGGAAGCTTTTTAAGGGCTTGTCCTGCCGTTGCACCCTTTGCAACCTATTCCGCCGTGTCACGACAATGCGGATACAAAAAAAGATGCAAACCCTGCGGTTTGCACCTTTTTGTAAAAAATTAACCTCACACATTTAGCGCAATCCGCAGAAATCCCCTACGGAAAAACCCGTAAGAGCCGCTTTGCGATATTGTTCAAAATGTGGTATAGGTATTATATCACTCATTTTTTGTAATTTCAAGCTTTTTTTCAAAAAATTTTTATTTTTTGATAAATTGTGGTATAAAAGGCGGCGAACCACAATATATAGTGGTTCGCCGCCGCAATATTACGCCCGATTTTGTAAAAAATCGGCTTTTTTGTCTTTTTTTGCGGTTTTCTTACGCGGAATTGCCTGTTCGGTCTTCACTTTCGGGGGGAAGCTGTCCGCCTTTGCGGACTGTTGAGGGGAACTTTTCTTTATTACGCCCCTCATCCGTCGCTTGCGCGACACCTTCTCCCCAAGGAGAAGGCTTGTCTTGGCTTCCCCTCGGGGGGAAGCTGTCCGCTTTTGCGGACTGTT
>CAMRTO010000045.1 GCA_947053655.1 uncultured Clostridia bacterium | reverse complement strand
ACCATGCCCTTTTAGGGCTTGTGCAAACTACGCGTTGAACGCGTAGTTATGATTTTTTAATTACTTTTTCTTTGTTGCGGTTTTGGGCGCTGCTTTTGTAGCGGGCGCCTTTTTCGTTGCGGTCTTAGCCGCGGGTTTTTTTGCGGGCGCTTTCTTTGCCGCTTTTTTGGGTTCGGCTTTAACGGGCGCGGGTTTAGCCGCGGCGCAGTTGGACTTTAACTTATCCAGACAATCCCAAAGCTCGGTGGGTATTCTCGAGCGGATTGCGGAGTTGTAATATCCCTCTATCTCCTGCGCTTCCGCTTCCCATTTTTCGGGGTCGACGGTAAGAATTTCTTTCAGCGCTTCCAAATCGAACTTCTTGTTGTCGGAAATGCTGTAATCCAAATCGGTAAGGTCGATATCCTCAGCCTTGGGCACGTAGCCAATCGGGGTTTCGACGGCGTCGACGGGGTTTTCGCCGCAACGCTTCAAAATCCATTCAAGCACGCGCATGTTGTCGCCGAAGCCCGGCCACATAAAGTTGCCGTCCGCATCCTGTCTGAACCAGTTTACGTTGAAAATTTTGGGCGGGTTTTTAACCTTTTTGCCCATATCTATCCAGTGCTGGAAGTAGTCGCCCATATGATATCCGGCAAAGGGCTTCATAGCCATAGGGTCGTGACGGAGAACGCCCGTCGCGCCGGTTGCCGCCGCAGTGGTTTCGGACGACATTGCCGAACCGATAAACACGCCGTGGTTCCAGTCCCTCGACTGATAGACAAGCGGGGTTGTTCCCGCCCTTCTTCCGCCGAAAATTATAGCGGAAAGGGGAACGCCCTTTTTCGAATTGAAGTCGGGCGAAACGCAGGGGCAGTTTTCCGCGGGAGCGGTGAAACGGCTGTTGGGGTGCGCCGCACATGTGGACTTGTCGTGCTTGTCATACTTTTCGGGATTCCAAGGTTTGCCCGTCCAGTCAATGCAGTGCTCGGGCAGTTCTTTGGTAAGACCCTCCCACCAAACCGTCATATCGTCTGTATTAAGCGCAACGTTGGTGAATATCGTGCCGCGCTTGGTGGATTGAAGCGCGTTGTAATTACTGTGCTCGTTGGTGCCGGGCGCAACGCCGAAGAATCCGTTTTCGGGGTTGACCGCCCACAGCCTGCCGTCGTCGCCCACGCGTATCCAGGCAATATCGTCGCCGATGCACTCTACCTTGTAACCTTTTTCAAGATAATGTTTGGGCGGTATAAGCATGGCAAGGTTGGTCTTGCCGCAAGCGGAAGGGAATGCCGCCGCAACGTATTTCTTTTCTCCGTCGGGATAAGTAACGCCGAGGATAAGCATGTGTTCAGCCATCCAGCCCTCGTTTTTGCCGAGATAGGAGGCAATTCTTAAAGCAAAGCATTTCTTGCCCAAAAGCACATTGCCGCCGTAAGCAGAGTTTACGGAAATTATCGTATTATCCTCGGGGAAGTGCATTATGTAGCGTTTGTCCGCGTCCACGTTGCACTTTGCATGGAAGCCTTTAATAAAGTCTCCCTTCTTGCCCAACGCGTCAAGGCACTGTTTGCCCACGCGCGTCATTATATTCATATTCAAAACTACGTAAATACTGTCGGTAACCTCTATGCCTATCTTCGCGAAGCTGCTGCCGACTACGCCCATGGAATAAGGTATAACGTACATCGTCCTGCCCTTCATAGAGCCCCTTGCAATTTCACTGCAAAGCTCGTAGCCCTGTCTGGGGTCCATCCAGTAGTTGATAGGACCTGCGTCCTCTTTGTTTTTGGTGCAAATAAAGGTTCTGTCCTCGACGCGCGCAACGTCGTTTACCTTCGTGCGGTGAAGATAGCAGTCGGGCAGTAAATTTTCGTTAAGCTTGATAAGCTCTCCGCTTTTTACGGCTTGTTCCTTCAAAGCTTTAATTTGAGCGGGGCTGCCGTCAATCCAAACAATGTTGTCGGGCTGGGCAAGCTCTGCGCTTTCAGCGACAAAATCCAGTACGTTTTTGTTTTTGGTGAGTGCCATTTAAAATCTCCTTAAAAATACAAAACAATTTTTTCCTTATACATTATACAGAATATACGTAAATATTGCAAACAAATTGAAATAATAAAATTTATGAAATTTATGTTAAAGGCTTTCTTTACGTTAAACGTATATTCCGGTGCTTGAAAAAGAATCATTTAAGATACTTCGCCGACGCTCAGTATGACAATGAGGGACGCAATAAAAACAAAAATATCCCCCAAAAGTCTGCCTGGCAGACAGTTTCTTTCAATGATAACGCTTGCAAAACACAATATATTGTGGTGGGAAAAGTTACCGACCACAATTTTTATTTTTTACAAAAAAAGACTTGAAATTCGTTTTTTCCTGTGATATACTCTATGATACCACAATATCCGCATAATTTTATTATGCAAAAAATTATAATTTAATAGTTTTACAACGACAATTTAACACTCTATTAACAATTAACGCATGCCAATATTAGGCTTTTGTGTATCTCTTATACATATTGTGCGTTTATTGTTTTTGCAGTGTAAATTGCTGTTGTAATATTAATATGCATAAATATGCGGATGTTGTGGTGACTCTGAGAGATACTACAATATGCAAGGTGTGTCTCTTGGGGGCACACTTTTTTGTTTTATTAAAAGCTTGTAGCTGTCGCGCAGTGACGGACGGGGGAAACCTTATTGTCAGTTTAGGTTGACTCCCTGTCATTCTGAGGCTTGCCGAAGAATCTTAAAGATATTCGGTAACCGGAGGGGATTCTTCGTTACACTCAAAATGACAAAGTAATGTCATCCTGAACGCAGTGAAGGATCTGCCGTGAACAAAAAGTGTGGTACTGTTTTTTGTAAAAAAAGGGGTGCACACCATGAAAAAATTTAAAACAAAAAATTTATTAATAGCGGCTCTGGCGGTAATTTGCGCAGTAATGCTTTCTTTTTCCGTTGCGTTTTTCGGGGGAGTATTCAATAAAACCAAGAAAGCTAATGCGTATGTAAGCTCCCAAACTTTGCTCGGGTCTATTTACGATTATACAAAAGGTGAATTTTCGCAACAAACATTAAATAACATTGCAACAGCGGCAAATCCTGCTTACGCAGATAAATTTGATTTAATTAATGACGTTGTTAATAATAATGTAACTATAACCGCTAATGCTTTTAACGGTAAAAACGTAAATTTCGGAAAAAAAGCGGGTACGGGTGCGGAAATTGAATGGATACCCGCATATATTTCCAAAGCGGTTATCGGTGGAAAAAGCTATGCGACTTTAACTTTGTGGCAGGCTACTGTTTCCGAAACATCGACTTATGCGGATTCTTGGTCGGGTAAAAATGTAGTAGAACCGTCATGCAATATGTATGCCTCAAGTTATCTACATGCACTTATAAATAATGGTAAGACTTCGACGGGTTATCACGCCGCAAATTACAGCGGTGCGGCTAATCCTACAATGAAGCTTAATAGCAGTAATACTACTATTTCGTCTTATACAACTTATTCTGAATTCGTTACCGGCGGCTTGTTTGATAATTATATTGTGGCTCCGAAAAATTTAAGCTGGCAAATGAGTGAGAACGGAACAAACGATCCGGCTTGTACTGATACATGGCTGGTAAAAAACGGAACCAATTATTCATATAACAGTTGGACGGAAGACAATTTATGGATCCCGAGTTTTAGAGAAACCGGTTACAATGCGTTAGTCGGGATATGGAACACTACGGCGGCTCAACGTTCAGCAGGTACAAACAATTGGCTTCGTAATGCCATGGCGGCTGGCAATGGTGATATGAACGCTAGCTTTCTTGCTGCCAGCGGATTATCTTACGACGTGGGACATGAACCTGTTTATTACAGTTTTGGCATTAGACCTGCTATACATTTGAATTTATCTGCTATTGCAGTTGAAGAAGCGGAAAGCCCCACGGTAGACAATACTACGGATATAACCAAGACAACGGCATGGGACGATACTACGCATGACTTCAATCTGTATTTTGAAACGGCTAAATCCGCAATAACCAAAATAGAGCGTGAGGACGTGGGCGGAACGAAGACTACTTTGTACAGCTATACGCTTCCTACAAGTCCTTCGGGTACTGGTACGGCAACGCCTAATGTAAGCAACATAACGTGCACGTTGGTAAATAATACAAGCGGTGCAAAACTTACGTTAAAGGAAGCGGGTAAATATACCATAACGGTTGATTTAATCGATAAGGACTATACCGATATTGACGAACAAAAATTAATTTGGAAAGATATCGGTAAACGCAAAACCTCTACTGGCGTTATAAGTAAAACGATAACAATAACAATAACGCCCAAGGTATTTACTAAGCCCGCGGTGGCAACG
>CAMRTO010000044.1 GCA_947053655.1 uncultured Clostridia bacterium | reverse complement strand
AGCGTTCATCCTGAGCCAGAATCAAACTCTTAAGTTTAATTGTATAAAACCGATTACCGAAGTAACCGTGGCTCTATCTCGACTATTAAGTCATTTATCTTTGCTGACTTTGCTTTGTGGTACTAATGTACTTCAAAGTTAATTGACAGAAACTATTATAAAAAATCGTTTCCTTCTATTCAATTTTTAAGCTTCGTAAAACCGTGAAAAAACACGGCGCTCACTTGCGAGCTTGTCTATAATAACATATGAAAATACAATTGTCAAACGAATTTTCAAACTTTTTTCATATTTTTTTAAAGTTTTTTTGTCGTTTTTCAACTGTTTTTGTCGTTAAGCCGTCTCGCGCGGCAAGCTTACCTACATTACCATAATAATATATATAATGTCAAGCGTTAAATCAAATTTTTTTGCGGCTGCCGCCATACGGTTAATTTTTGACATTTTTGGTTAATTTTATTCATTTCGGCTTTAAATCAGGTCGTCTTCGGTAGTTTTAAAAAACTTCAACGCCCGCCTGAATTCGCTTTTTGCGCAGCCGCACACCCTGCCCTTTAAAAACGACAGAATTTCAAGCGCGTATTCCCTGCGCATGCCCGTCGTCATTTTCGCCATCATTCTTTTTATTTCGGTGCTTGCCCTGCGTCTTTCCACGGTGTCCTTTACCATCTGCACTATGTCGGCGCTCAGCCCGTCGCTTATTTCGGAAAGGGCGTCCGAGTATTCTACCGCGGAAAGACCCAAATCGTCATAACACGATTCCAGCCAGTCCCTCACGTCTTGCGAGTCGGGCTTTTCATGCCATTTTATGCTTTTATCTATAATGGCCCTTATGACGCCGTGCCTAAGCCTGATATCGTCGGTATCCAACCTGTAACCCCAACCGTTATACGCAGCTATGCAGAATTTGAGAACGTCGCGCGTGTCGTCGGATAAAAGCTGCTCCAACATATAGTCCACACCCTTTTCGATTCTCATGATAATTGCTTCGCATACGGCTTTTTCGCCCGACGTTCCGTCGGGATCGTCGAGGCTGAGCCAATTCTTTTTAAGCTCCGCAAGACCTTTTTTGCCGTTAATCGTCATTATGCTACAACGCGCGTCCTGTCTGCGGACGTGGTTTCCGTCGTAAAGCGACTTATA
Source organism: uncultured Clostridia bacterium (assembly GCA_947053655.1). GTDB lineage: Bacteria > Bacillota > Clostridia > Christensenellales > Borkfalkiaceae > Coproplasma. Next base: position 3,272 of record CAMRTO010000044.1, on the reverse strand, counting down.
TAAATTCGGCAGATATTTTTCGTCGTAGGTCTGCCCCATCGCCATAATAATTTCGGTGCGTAAAGGCTCGCCCGATTTTACGGCGTTTTCTATATCTTCGTCGTCCACATATTTAAGCGCATGGCTGAAATCGTCCAAACCGCTGTATTTCTTTTTATTGTCGTTGCGGTTTTTTTGCATTTTAATGCCCCCTTGTTTATTATCTGTAAAAGTATAGCACAGAAAAACCGCAAGTTCAAGCTTTTGAAAGCTTTGCGCGTTTAACTTGATTTTTTATCGGCGATATTATATTATAACAATATAAAAACAACTCCGCAAAGGAAGAATATGAGAAATTCGAGTATAGAATGGATTAAAATAATGGCGGTGGTTTTTGTCGTACTGTGTCACTCCGTGCCGGAAACTTATACTTTCCCCGACGGACAGACGTTTATCGACGGCGTCGCCACGGCAAACCCCGCGTTTTTCGCCGTCGGGCTTATTTCGGGTCTGGGACTTATAGGCGACGTAATTTTCATTGTTTGCTCCTCTTACTTTCTGCTTGACGGCAAAAAAGTAAAGGCGGGCAAGGTTTTCGCAATGATACTTAACGTGCTTATAATTTCGGTCATATATCTTATAATCATACTTGCGCTTGGGTACAAGCTTTCGCCTATGACTATTGTCAGACAGTGCTTCCCCACAACCTTTCAGAATAACTGGTTTGTAACCTATTATATAATATTTTACCTGTTGCACCCCGTTTTCAATACGATTATAGAGGTCCTGGACAAGAAGCGGCTTGCCCTGGCGGCGGGATTGCTGTTTTTCCATTGCAGCATAATGCTGTTTTTTACCGGGAACGCGCCGGGGATAAACAAGTTCATTTGCTTCGTGAACATATATTTCCTCGTGGCTTACTTCAAATATTACGGCGGGGCGCTTGTAAGGTCCAAAAAACTGAATATTGCAGTATGCGTAAGCTGCGCGGCGATGTACGTTATAATGAAAGCCGCCGTAAACGCGCTGGGACTGCACTTCGACCACTTCCAAAATAAGACCATTACCTATTTCCATATAAACAATCCCGTTTTAATATTTTTTGCCTTATCGCTGTTCAACCTCGTAAACACGAAAATCTATTTCAACAGGAGCATAAATTATCTTTCGTCGCTATCGCTGTTGATTTATATAATCCACCGCAACAATCTTTTTGCGGAGCTTATCCAGCCGAAGTGGTACGACCTGTTTGTCCTGAATTTCGGAAAGGCGTATTTTGTACCCGCAATACTGACGCTTGCGGCAATTTTATTTGCCGCAAGCGTCGCCGCGGCGACGGTTTACCGCTTCACTGTTGAGCGCGGCGTCAACGCGCTGGGGGCAAAAATTCAAAGCGCCTGCGACCGCCTTATGACCCGCCTGCGCGGTCGTGCTTAAACAAAGCCTTTAACCGGAAGTTAAAAGGCGCGGCATTCGCTTGATTTTTCCGCGCGAAAGTTATATTATATATATAATATGTATAGAACGCTTAGGATAATTTTCTGCATACTGGCGGCGCTTATTGCCGCGGCGGCGATTTTCATTTTCGTCTACCTCGGCTGGCAGTGGGGACTTGTAGCCGTTTTGGGCGTAGCCGTCTGCGCGGCGCTTATGGTAACCTTTAAAATGTTGCAGGAAAAGCAGGAAAGAAAGAAAAACCCTCCCCCGCCGCAGGGCGACTTTATAACGGGGAAGGTCGACAAAGAAGACAATTGATTTTTTACGCCTAATATTTACGGCGCGCCGCAGAAGCGGCGCGCCGTTTTTTTATCTTTTACAGTCGGGCAACTCAAAACAGCCTTTGCGACTGTATGTAATACCCCCACCTCGTCTGCGAAATCTGCTCTATCTTGGCATAGTCAGAGGCGGTGTGCAGAATATAATTTCCGCCCAGATACAGGGCGACGTGCCCTATACGCTCTACCCCGACCTTATCCTTTCTCGTAGCGTTGGTGAAGAACATCAAATCCCCGCGCTACAAGTCGGATTTTTTAACCGTAACGCCCTGAACAACCTGCGTCCGCGTAGTCACGTCCAAAAGCTGCCCCGCGCCCTTGTAAAATATGTACTGCATCAGCGACGAGCAGTCGAACTTCGCGGTGGTAAAGCCTTTAAGCATATTGCCCTTGCCGTCGTGCAGACGCGTCGCACCGTAAACGTACGGAACGCCGAGGAACTTACTCCCCTCCGAAATGACCGCCTCCACCGTTTTGTTGGCGCTTGACGGCAAATCGACCGTTACGCAGTACTTTTTGGAGAGATAGACCGTCTTATCTTTATATTTGGTCATGTACCAGCCGTTTTCCTCGCCCAGAAGCGAGTAAAGCGTATTTTTCTCCGCCGAGCCGACTACCGTGTAATTCGTTCCCGCGCCCGTGCGCAAATTCACCCCGTCCGCCGTTACGGAAATGTAAGCCGCCGTCTTGACCTCCGGCTTTACGACGGGGGCGGAAGGCGCCTCCTCCTCGGGCGGAAGCTGCTCGGGAGTATCCGTTACGGGCGGAAGCTGCTCGGGCGGAAGGCTATCCGTGATGTTGTTATCCTGCATTATATCTTCCTTTTCGGAAGCCGCGGCACAGCCGCTCATTGTTGCGACAGCCGCTATTGAAACGGCAAAAGCCGCTAAATTTTTAAATTTCATATAATTCTCCTTTACAGTTGAATTATATCAAATCCGGTGCCGCCTCCGCAATGCAAAGATTTTTCCAGAAATGGAAATATCCGCCGACGTTTACCGCGTCGGCGGATATGAAATTTTTTATTCCACGCCTTCGTTAAGCTTTTTCAAGAGAGCGTCCAAATCGTTCCCGTGGACGAAAACCGCCTGCTCTATCGTCTCGCCGTGCGCCATGGCGCAACCGAGGCAATGCATACCGACAGCCTGCAAAATTTCCGCGCTGTTCGGGTTTATTTTCAGACAGTCCATTATAAGCGTATCTTTGGTTATCTTAGCCATAAAATATCTCCTTTATATAAGTATTGTACAATTTGTTTGTTTTTTAATAACTTGCCGCCCCGCTGTTACGAACCCGCCTTATCTGTCGTTCCGCACGCCTTATTGTCATTCTGCGCAAATTCTCTTGTCATTCCGAACGTAGTCTCCTGTCATTCTGAACGCAGTGAAGAATCTGTCAGCCTTCCCCTTTTGGGGGAAGGTGTATTGACCGCAAGGTCAAGACGGATGAGGGGCAAATTAGTTAAAACCCCTCATCACCGCTACGCGGAGCTTCTCCCAAGGGAGAAGCCTTTCAAGA
>CAMRTO010000043.1 GCA_947053655.1 uncultured Clostridia bacterium | reverse complement strand
GCGTCCTGCGCCGTTTCCTGGGCCTTTTGCCTTTTAGTGTAGAAATATTAGTCTAAGCCGATTCCCGCCCGGATTTCCGCCGCCTGGTTAATCCTGGCAATACACGGAAGGCCGTCCGCTTCTTCTGCGCTTATGTGTTGCATAAGAAGCAAGAAAAGCTCGTCAATAACGCCGCTCTGGATTCTTATAATGGCGTTCTGCTGCTCTACTATCTCCAGCGGGCCGCTGCTCCTATTCTCCATATTCCTCCCCCGTGATCTCCTGGTAATCGGCTTCGGTGATGGTTCCCTTCTCTACCCGTTCCCCGATCTGTTCCCTGGTGACTCTGCCTGCTGCATAAAGCCTCTTAAGGCTGTTTACTAAAATCGAAGCCATTATAAAAGCCCTCCTTCCATAAGCTGCATCGTGTACTCGTCAATAGCTGCGCTCACTGCCTCGTCCGTCCGGATTTCCTCTATGCTCTTAAGCATCTCGTACTCTCCGACGCTGATCTCCCGGCTCTCGCATACGAAGTCCGTATAGGCTGCCGCCTGCTCCGTAGCTTCGTGTTCCTCCTGTTGAATGTTCCGGCGCTGGATGAAAGTATCAGGCGCCACAAGCTGCAATTCTGCCGGCCGGCTTGCGCTTCGTTCCTGTGTCCACTGCTTCATTTCTGTTTGCCCTCCTTGTCAATTTTGAAATAATTTTCTTAAGCTGTCTTACTTTTATGTAAGGCTTTATATAGTCCTGGTATGCGTCGTAAGTGTCCGTGCAACTGAACCAGCCCATATAGCTTAACATTGCCTCTAAGTGTTTCTTAAAATATCCCCTCCCGGCTTCCTTCGCTGCGTGTAGCTTGCTGGCCAGCCTGGTAGCTGAAAGCATGATAGCTTTCCTCATCGTTGTCCGGTTGCGGAAGAAAAGGAAGCCCATAAAATCAATAACGCGCCCTACGACCTTCCCGTTCTTCTTCTGGTAGTTAAACTTAAAGACCTGGTAGTTCCGCTTCAGCTTCAGCCGGAACCTCCGCCCTATAAACTTCTTAATCTCAATTATGGCTCCGTGCAATTTCTTTTTGTTGTCGTCGCCCATGACTATGTCGTCCATATAACGTACAAGGTTTTTAATCCCTAATTTATCCGTTATGAAACGATCTAAAGGCTCCAACAAATAATTAGCGAGCCACTGGGAAATGTAGAAGCCCAGCGGTATTCCCTTCTTAAAGCCTTGTAAGCAAAGCTCCACAATGTATAGAAAAAGCTCGTCTTTTATTCTTATGCGAAGCTCCCGCATAAGAATGTCCAGCCGTATGCTGTCGTAAAAATGGCGGATGTCAATCTTCGCAAAATTCCGGATATTCTTTCCGCCCTGGATAATTTTTAAAAGCCGTTTCTTGCCGTAATGTGCGCCCCGCTTCGGGAAGCTGCCGCAGGAATATGGGTAAGCCGTGGCCGTTATAATCGGCTCCAAAATAAGGACGATTATGTGGTGTAGCCATTGCTCGTGTATCTTTGGCATAAAAATCTTCCGGAGCTTCCCCTTTTCTTTTATAAGTTTCGGGGTTCGTCTTTTCGGTCTGTATGCCAGCTCCGGGTGTTCCACCGGAACGTCCGGCGGTTTCGTGTTCTCTATCATGCGCCGCATGGCGGCGACTTCGTTATCCAAATCGGCGTCTATCTGCTGTATCTCTTTTCGCTTCGTTTTGCCCTTCCGCAGCTTCTTGTATGCCTTCCGTATAATATTTTCGTCAAGCATCCGTCGATACAAATATTTGTATTGTTTTACGCCTTTTTCCTGGGCGGTTTCCTCTGCCTTCCGCCACAGCTTTTTCCTCCGCATAAGCAATACTCCTATAAGAATATTTTTTCTTCTATCCTCTACGCACGGCAGGTGCGACCGCTTTACCGTGCGCCCTGTATCAAGTTAATTTACCACTTACCCTTCCAATTATGGCGGTTAAGGCGTATTTCAACGCCCAGGGGTGTAGGAATAGGAACGGCTTTAAGTTAATACTCCGTATGAATAGAATAAAGGCGGCGCCGATGTTCCAGTTCGCATTCGTGGCTGTGTTGTTCCAATTCCGCGCCCGCAAGCCGCAATTAAGCCCATTGTTGCAATTCCCGAACCGTAGGCAGACGCCCCAGGTGACGCCGTCCCTATCCCCTTATATTTTGTTGTTTATAATTTACGCTGCTTCAAAGCTCCGGTATCTTCCGGGGGAGTGCTTCGCGCCCCCGGTCCCCCCCTTATACGGCTACGCCGACAGGTGGCAAAAGAAGATCGGCGGCGCCGAAGCCCCAGTACGCATTCGTGGCTGTGCCGCTCCAATACCGCGCCCGCAAGCCGCAAGCAAGCCCATTGTTGCAATTCCCGAACCGTAGGCAGACGCCCGTGAAAGTCTGCTTCGGGTCTTTTCTCCATAAGCCGTCGCAGCCTCCTGTCGCGCTGCTCCCTCCGTCCATTCCTAAAGCCGGGATACTGCCGTACCCCGGAACGGTTCTGAAATGGGCCGGGTAGTCCAGGGCGTTGTGGTTCGTGTCCCAGGTCTTATTGTCCGGTACGACGATCCCCGTGTCCGTATATGCTGCCCCGGTCGGGTCGTAGGTGTAATTTTTGCTTACCTTCACCCGCCCGTTTACAATTACTTCGTAGGGGTCGCGCATCCACTGCTGGTAGCTGCCCAGGACTATGCTGTGGAAAATCTTGTTAAGGCTGTGCTGATCGTCGGTTCCGTAGAACTGCCCGCCGCCCACTACGGCGTTCTGCTTTACTCCGTAGGTCGGGGACTGGCTGGCGTCGTAGCCTGCACAATTTCCGTACCCATAGGCTTCCTGCAGGTTCGTGGTCTTTGCGAACATAATAAGAAGGTCGGTAATTGTTTCTACAATCGGCCCGCCCAGGAATACCGCCCGGCTGCTGAAATTAGTAATTGCCGTTTTCTGCGCTGCCGTGTCCTTCGTGTGGTGCGGCTGCATACCGGAAAGGCTTACCATCCTCGGCGTGGCTCCGTCCGCGCCCAAAATGGAACCGTAGTACATGGGAAGCCATACGCCCTCCAGCTCCTTATTGTTCGGGTCAATGAAGCCCACCGGCTCGTACCCGTCGCGGGCGGTAAAGGAAAAGCGCACGATCCGGTCGTCGCCTACCATTTCTTCGTTCTTATAAATCTTCATAAGCCACGAAAAGGCGCCGCCGTTGTAGTTGCTGTTTGCAACGTCGGAAGCTCCGCCGCTCTCGCGCTGGGTGTAGTCTGTTTCCTTAAGTCTGTAGTCCGGCGTGCCGTCTGCCCGAACCATGTAAGGCTTATTCGCCTTAATGAGCGGGAAGTCCGCCCAACTGTTCAAGGCCATGCTTCCGTTGGTTTTATTCCTTACCAGGGGCGCGTAATCCTTGTTAAGCCCGATGTACTCGATCCGGCTGCCGGGGCTTAAAATACTGTTATGCTCAATAAATCCGAAAACCGGATCGGAAGCCAAAATATTATAAACCTTGTCCAGCGTTTCCTTGTCTGCAATATAAATTTTTTCTCCCATTACTCGTCTACCTCCTGAATATAAATCAAGCCGTTATCAATTCCCAGCTTGTACTTCTGGTTCGTGGCGTCGTCCTTAATCTTGTTTGCGTCCTCAACAAGAAGGGCCGCGCCGGTGCTGTTGATCGTTACCTCCGCGCTGTTGTTTACGGTTGCAAAATAATCCTGCGTAATCTGCGCCGGGTTATACCCGTTGTAGGGCGGCATAAAGTCGCCGTTGTCCCCTGCGGTCGTGGTGATGCTGTAAAGCACCTCGGTGCTGCTTGCCCCGTCCTTTACTTTGGCGTACAGGCCCATCTCGTTAATGTAGTACCCGGCGTTTACAAGCGTCTGCCCCGTTACGGGGTCCTGGTTCGTAATGAGCGCCGTTACCTTAACGCTGTAATCGCTGAATATGTCAATATCCGAAAGGGGATAGCTATTCTTAAGCGATTTTAAGGCCGTGCGCTTCTGCAAGGCATCCAGCGTTTTTTCCGCTGCGGTGTAGCTTCCGTTTCCGGTGGCGATCCGGGTAAACTCTATTTTAATTTCCCCGGCCTGCGCCCTGGTAAGAAGCCGCGCCCCCGCGTTGGTCATGACTGCGTTGTTAAATGGCTGTGGCATCTTGTTTCCTCCTATTCTCTTACAATATTTTTGTATTTACTACCAGCCGCCGATCCGGCTGAAATAGTCCCTATTACGGTCTGTCCCTGGGTGCTTAAGCCTTCCCGTACTGCTGCCGGTTTCTGCGGCGCTCCTGGGCCTGCTGCAGCTCCGGCGTGCGCCTGGGCCTCTACCGGTTCCGCGTGTTCCTCCAAACCTTCTATAATGGCCGCCTGGCGCTCTGTGGCCGCCACAGCGCCGCCTATATACGCTTCCCCTATGACTTGCTTACCCTCGAAGCTAAAACCGTCCACAATGGCCGCCTGGCGCGTCCTGGTGGCTCCTGCTGCGCCCGTGAATACTTCGCCGGTGATTTCCTTGCCCTCAACCTTAAAGCCGTCCAAAATGGCAGCAGGGCGGTTCTCCTGGCGCGTAGCTGCTCCGGCGTGTATGATCTGCTCCGCCCTCCGGTCTACGCTGTAGCCGTCAATAACTGCAGGGGGCCGGTAGTTCGGGAATTGTCCTACGCCTGCGAAAAGCTCTTGATCTATGGTCCGGTGGATGTCAATCGCCCGAAGGTGTGACCGGGTATTCTTTACCCGCCGTATCATGATTGAAAAAAAGTCGTTCATCTCCGGCGTTAATATTGCGTTGGTGGCAATTTTGAAGTAATAAGGATCGTCGCTGTACTCGTACCACTCTTTTACTTCGCCCTCCCCGAAAACAACCGCTACGAGTTCCTCTACGGCCTCCGGGGTTCCTGCGCTCATATACCAAATAAGCGTATTTTTTACAAGCCGCCGCTTCGTGTCAAGGTCCAGGGTACTCCGGTAATACTGGGTGCGAAGTTCCGAAGCCAGAAGGTCTATAACTTCCTCCGGCTGCTCGTCCAAACTTGTATAAATATATAAGCGCCTGCTGTATCGGTAAAGAAGGCGGCAGGCTTGCTGCAGGGCGTAGCTTAACGCCTTTACTTCCGGCTTTTTGGTTATGTTTCCGGGCA
>CAMRTO010000042.1 GCA_947053655.1 uncultured Clostridia bacterium | reverse complement strand
AATGGCGGCATCTATACTGGTCTGTTTTGGGACAAGGCTGAAAAGGCCGGCTTGTGGGTGCGCGGTACTTACGGATCGCCAATGAGCGCAGCTCTTGAAAACTTAACAAGGGTTGAAACTGTACACGATAGCGAAGGAAATTTTTTGTATAATGTCTTTAAAATGAAAAAATAAGGGGGTTCAATTATGAAGCTGAATAAAGAAAAATTTTTAAAAACGGAAGTAGGAACGGAGTTGGAAAACTGTATAAAAGTATGGGACAACGCTATCGAAGAACGGCGAAAGGTGACGCCGGGCTGGGGCGATCCGGATGCTGGTCTTGGCTTTTCGTACTGGGATAACACCTGCCGGTGGTGCCAGGCTCAATGGGAAGTATATAAAATGGTTCTTCTGCAGTTCTTCGGTATCGAATACAACTTTACTCGGACGGACCCCTACTTCGGGCTTGTAACCGAAGACGAGGAAAACTGGTTATTTAAAATTGAACGGGCGGCGGCGTAGCTGCTGCCCCTGGTACTAAACCACCGACGGCCGGTCCGAAGCCCGGCGGGAAGAAGTAAAGCGGAGCCCCTACTCCGTGGGACGGGTGCCTTGTATAAACCAGACTTCCCGGTCTGAATGTCGTCTAACAAGTTTTACTGATTTTTAATGTGAAAATCTTAAAACCGTAAAGGGGTACGGTGCAACTCGTAAACCTCGTAGGCTCCGCGCCTGGCGCGTGGAAGAAAGGTTATAGGTGATGTGTAGCCGAGCTCTGCAGGCTCTATCCTTCGGGCCATACCGAAGGGCGACCGGGAAGTCTTTTATAAAATTGTTGCGACGTCGCAAGAAAAGGAAGTGTAAAAATGAAAGTAATCAAAGAAAAAGAAACGCGCGAGCTTAATCTGATCGCCAATAAGGGCGGCTCTGGCTCCGTGGGTTTCAAGCTGTCTATACCTAAGCCCTGGGCGGCTGCCCTCGGCCTTGATCTGGAAAATAGGACCGTCGTTGCCTCGTTCGATGGCGACAAAATTATTATTTCTGCAAAACAAAAATAAGCCCCAACTGCCAAACGGCAGCGGGGCTTTTCCTGTGTCCTGGGCCCCGGTTTCAATCCCCCCGGAGCCCCCTCCTGGCGCACATCATACTATAGGTTTTTGATTCAGTCAAGCGGAAATTTCTTACGCCTTTTTAAGCGCGGAAGGCTCCGCCCATCCCTGGCGCACTCCGCCCTTCTTTGCGGCCAGGCCAATATGGTATTTATAGGCCACCGCGTCTACCAGGTCGACTACGTACATCGCGGCCCCGTTCTTTTTAAGGGATCCTCCGGTTCCGTTACCATTGCCGTAAATTGTGCCGGTAACTGTTACCTTGTCGCCGACCGCGAAGCTGGCCGCCGCGCTGCTGCCTCCGGCTCTGGTGATGTAATCTGAATGAACGAAGCCATACTTACCGGCCTTATTCTTGATATAGTACCACCTGGAACCGTCGGCCGCCTTTACCTCGTCGCATACGCTTACGGTCTCGCCTTCCTTAAGCGGGCTAAAGCTGCAGACGTCGTTCTCCTTCCCGGCCCACTTTCTTACCTTGAGCGTAGTGTCCGCTTTCCCCTGCCAACGCTCCGCCTTGTTAATGCCTCCGCCGCTGCTGGCCGTTCCGGATCCGGTACCGGCTGCAGGTGCTGCGGGTGTCGCCGTCGCCTTCTTGGAAAACTTCGGCGTAATATATCCGCGTATATACCGGCCGTTTACGGCGATCGTCCTGTAGCCGACCGTGTTTGAAATATTCCCCTCAATAACTTTAACCTTCCCGCCGCTGGCGGAAACAACGAGCCCTATATGGTCCGGCCATCCGGTATTGTCCCCGGCTCCACTGTCCTGCCAATCATAGAGAATGGCGTCGCCGGTGTCCGGGACGTAGGCGTCGTCCTCAACCCAAATACCGGCCTTTTTCGCCAGCGCTATTACGTTCCCGCAGGAACACTCAACGCAAGGGAAAAGGTCGGTAAGGCCGGAAGCAATAAAGGCCGCCGATACGGCTGTAGCGCACCAGGCGTCTTTGGTGGTCATCTTGTACCGGCTGCAAAGGCCAGAATTGTTGAACGTGGCCAGGATCGCCTTATGCTCTGCGCTGCCTTCCCGGATTCCCAGGTACCTGGTTAAATAGTTTACGGGCTTCTGTCTGAGCTCTCTCTCTGTCATGGTCGTCCCTCCTTCTTTGGCGGATCCGTCGTACTGTGTCAGCCCGTAGGAAGTCACGCAGGCGTAAACGTCAGAGACGTAGGTGCTGCTTGTCGCGTAGCCGTCGTCCTTAATCGTCTGCAGGTATTCCTTCGGATCCGTAATGCCTTTTAAGTTTTGGTATCTCGGAAGCTGAATAAATTCAAAATAGCCCTTGACTCCCTCCTCCATGCTGTCGTAGGCCCGGAAAAAGTCGGTAATGGTGGTTTTTGTTCCCGGATTATATTCCTCCTGGGTTTTCATATTTACGCTCTTTCCTGCCCACTTGCTTCCGCATTTCAAGCCAAAATAATTATGGTATTCCGCCGCCAGCCTGCTCTCGCCCCAGCGGCTCTCTAAAATCGCCTGAGCTATGATGGGGCTGTGCACGAAAACACCGTATTGCTTCGCGTACTTCTGAACGTGCCCCGCGATATCTGCAATAAATTTCTTCTGCTTCTCCGTTAATGCCATGTGCGTCTCCTATTCTTCGTCGGTGTCCTCCTGCTCCTCAATACCGACCTCCGCCTCAATGTTGGCCGCATCCGTCAATCCTTCCCCGATAATGTAGGCAATAACGGAAGCTCCGGCCATAATAAGCGCCGTTACCTGCGTCGCCGTGTTCTCGGCTCCGCCCGTGGCCAGGATCATCATGGAAACGAAGGAAGCGACCGCCGTCCAAAGTTTCCGGCTCGTAAGTTTTCTTACCCAGTTAATCTGTTTCATAGTGTTGTCCTCCTTTAAGGTTTAATTTTTTTTGCGCCGGTGCTGCTCTGCAATCCGGCGCGGGTTTACTTTTTTAACTCGTCAAGCGCCAGGCCTTCCAGAAAAAGCCTGTAATCGTTCTGCGCGTCCTGGACTGCCTTAAGGCCTGCTTCGACTTCGCCGTTCGCGTGGCCTGTCTTAAGGGCCATAGCGATCCCTATTGTCAGCTTGTTATTTGCCTCTGACATTTTAAGCTGGAGCCGCCCCTCTTTGGCGCGCTGCTCCGCCCGCTCATCCTCGCGTTTTTCGCGCTGGCCGGTTCTGTGCGCTATGTAAGCGCATATAATCGTAGCGGCCGCGGTAATGGCTGCGCATATAACTTCTGTCATCCTGCTTCCCTCCTTCCTGTGCTGGAATATAAAAGGGCCTGCGTAGCCGCGCTGGCGGCCTCACAAGCCCTCTAAAAGCTTTAGGGGTATATCTCTAAGCCCTATTCAATTTCGCGCCGGATTTCGGCCGCCTGGTTCATCCTGGCTATGACTGGGAGTGCGTCGGCCTCCTCAACGCTTATATGCTGCATAAGAAGTAAGAAAAGCTCGTCAATAACGCCGCTCTGGATCCGGATTATTGCGTTTTGCCTCTCTACGATCTCAAGCTTGCTCATCGTACTCCTCCCCGGTGATCTCCTGGTAGTCGTCGGCGGTGATGGTTTTCTTCTCTACCCGCTCGGCCAACTGCTCCCTTGTAACTCTCTTTGCGGCGTAAAGCCGCTTAAGGCTGTTTACTAAAATGCTCGCCATTATAAAATCCCTCCTTCCATAAGCTGTAGCGTGTACTCGTCAATCGCCTTTTCCGTGCTGATCTCCTCTATGCTCTTAAGCATCTCGTACTCGCTCTCGGTGATCTCTCGGCTCTCGCATACGTAGTCTGTATATGCCGCCATGCCGTCCCGCTCCTCGTGCTCCTGCTGCTCAATGTTCCGGCGCTGAATATACAAGTTAGGCGCCACAAGCTGCAACTCTGCAGGCCGCTGCGCGCTGCGTTCCTCTGTCCACTGCTTCATATTTGTTCTGCCTCCTATCTAATTTTGATACTATCTTTTTAAGCCTGCCTATGCGTATTATAAAAGGCTTTATCCTCTGCAGGTAACACTCGTAAGTGTCCGTACAACTAAACCAGCCCATATAACTAAGCATGGCTTTAATGTGCTTCGCAAAGTAGCCGCGCCCGGCGTCCCTTGCCCGCTGCATCTTCTTGGCCAGCCTGGTGGCCGAAAGCATAATACTTTTCCGCATTATGGTCCTGTCCCTGTAGAAAACGAAGCCCATAAAATCAAGGGGCCTCCCCACGCTGCTCCCGTCCTTTTTCTCAAAATGAAACTTGCAGACCTGGTAATTGCCCTTAAGCTTCAACCGGAACCGGCGGCCGATAAACTTCCGGATCTCAACTATTGCCGCGTGTAGCTTCTTTTTGGAATTTTCAAAAATAGTTATATCGTCCATGTACCGCATATCCCTCTTAAGGCCCAGGGTTTCCGTTATGAATTTGTCTAAAGGCTCAAGTATATAATTGGCCAGCCACTGGGAAATGTAAAAGCCCAGCGGGATCCCCTTCTTAAATTCCTTTAAGCAAAGCTCAATAATATATAAAAACCACTCGTCCTTTATCCGGATGCGAAGCTCCCGCATAAGAATGTCAAGCCGGATATTGTCGTAAAAATGGCGGATGTCCATCTTGGCGAAGTTGCGTATATCTACGCCCTTCCGGATCCATCTTTCTATCTGCTTCTTTCCGTAGTGTCCGCCGCGCTTCGGAAAGCTCCCGCAGGAAAAGCGGTAAGCGGTGGCCATTATGATCGGCTCCAAAACAATAATAATTATGTGGTGTAGCCACTGCTCGTGTATCTCCGGCATATAAATCTTCCGGCGCTTCCCGTGTTCGTGAATAAATTTAGGCTTGTGTTTCTTTGGCTTAAATGCCAGCTCTGGGTGCTCTACGTCAACGCCTGGCGGTTTCGTGTTCTCAATCATCCGCCGCATGGCTTCGACTTCCGCGTCCAGATTGGCGTCTATCGCCTGTATTTCCCTGCGCTTCGTTTTGCCTTTGCGTAATTTCTTGTATGCCTTCCGGATTGTTTCATCCTCAAGCATACGGCGATACAAATATTTGTATTGTTTAGCGCCCGTTTCCGTGGCGCCCTGTATCTTTTGCCACAAGTTTTTCCTGCGCATAACTCTACTCCTATAAGAATATTTTTTCTTCTATCCTCTACGGGCAGCAGGTGCGACCGCTTTACTGCCCGCCCTGTATCAAGTTAATTTCCACTTGCCTCTCCAATAATGGCGGCTTATCCGTATTTCAACGGCCAGGGGTGTAAATGAATAGGACCGGCTTTAGGTCAATACTCCAAATGGATAGATAAAGGCGGCGCCGATGTTCCAGTCCGCGTGCCCGGCCACGTTGCTCCAAGCACGCGCGCGCGG
>CAMRTO010000041.1 GCA_947053655.1 uncultured Clostridia bacterium | reverse complement strand
TTTGTGGCTGCTCCGATGGCGCTCTTAAAAGAACTTTCAACCTTGCCCGCTATTTTAATAGCGATTTCCATTTCCTTGCCGCCGCTCGCTGCCATAAATCTCCGTCACCTCCTTTGCTATCTCCAATAATTCAAAAACGGACAGGCTTTCTAATGCGTCTAAGCCTGTCCGCAAAATAATTGAAAGATGTATTGTAAGTTTCCGAAGGCTGGAGCCGTCGGTGGGTTTTAGTCCTCGCCGTACAAAAAATTTGTTACGCGGTTTTTAATCTTAAGCGCCTCCTTCGGCGGAAGTGCCTTAAAAAATTCTACGGGCTTCCCGCTTGCCCTGGCGGAAATAAGGCAGGCGTATTCCAGGGACATTTCCGGTAATACGTTTACCGTTCCGCCGCGCTCAATGGTCTTGTTTACTGCGATCATGTCTGCTGCGCTTAAGCTCTCTAAGCCGCTTAAGTCCACGCTTTCATAGGTCGTTCCCTCGAAGGTGAAGGGCTTCTTAAAGAATACCAGAAATGGGTTGTCCTCCATCTCCTGCTTTTTTCTTGCCTCAACTGCTGCCGCCTCTGCCTCTGCTGCCTGGGTTAAATTTTTCTCCTTATCCATCAACACATTTTCCTCACTTTCTCTAATAAGTCTTTACCGTGTACCTTGTAAACAAAGTTGAGCTTGTCAAGCTCAATCTCCGTTACGTTGTCGATCTCAATCAAAATATAAAGAAGCTCCAGCTTTATGCTGCTTCCCGTCCCGGTCCCCTGCTTCGCCTTGCCGCCGGTGATGCCCTTATTCTTTCCGCGAACTACCACGCGCATGGGCTTAAAGGCCGTTGCTCCGGTGTCGTTTACGGTGTACTGGATCGAACCTCTCAAAGTAACCGTAACGCTTGAAATATCGTCCGAAAGAATAAATAAATCCTTGTCCATCTGTCTGAACGGGATCTCCATCTCCATGCTCTGGAAGTGTCCCAGGGTGGGGTCGTCAATCTCGCCCAAAATGCCAGGGCCGCTTAAGGTTTCCGTTAAGCTCTCGAAGTCCGGCAGCGTTACCTCGTCGGAAATGCCGACCAGCTTCGTCCCATCTTTGTATACGTTGAATGAATTTATTTTTGAAGGAATATTGTAAGCCATATTACTCGCCACCTCCTAACGCTTCCTCTAACATGGTCGGGTCAAACTCCAATACGTTCAGAATATCCTCCGCCGGTGTATACGGCGCCAGATACTGGTGGAACTGGATTTTTCCGTTCAAAATGTCCGTGATCGGGTTCTCGTCCTGGTTGAAAGTAATTCTTGCGCCCGCGCACTTCCCCTGGGCTGCGTAAGAATTGCCCCGGATGTTTTCCGCGTCGCAAATCGACTCAATGAGCCGCGTATTTGCGGGATCGTCTACCTTCTGGAAATAGCTTAAAATAAAGCTGTTCCCCCACCAGGAAAAGAAGCGCCTGCAACAAAACCAGCGATCTTTCGGGTCCGTGGTTCCGGGGTATGCTGCGCTGTTGTTTCCCCAGGAACGGAAGCCGTTAAAATTGATCGCCGTGGATACTCCGAAGCTGTTTACCAGGTTCGCCTGCTCCTGGTCTACGACGATCTCGCTGTCCGTGGCGTCGTCCAAACAAAGGCCGGTAATGGGAATAGGCTTATTGCTGGCTGAAAGGTTCGGCACGTCGTCGTTGCTGGCGTCAACGTAGGCGATCAGCGCTGAATAAATGGCGCTGAAATAATAAACCTCGTCCCCGATCCTTACCTTCGGCCATACCACCGACATATGCTCGCTTATAAAGCCGGATTTCTCCTTTACGGTCTTTACGTCCATATACTTCGTCGCTCCGTCTGCGGTGCTGTCCAGGTCAACGATGCACTCGCAAGTGAAAATACCGTTAATCTTAAGGCACTTCGCCGCCATAACCGAAGCAACAACGGGATCTTTTGAATAGCCGGGCGCGGTAATGAGGCCGGGCGTCATACCGAAAAGCGGGTAAACCTGCCGTACAAGCTCCAGGCCGCTTTCCTTGCCGGTGCTTACGTTGTAGCCTCCCACAATGTCGTTGCTTGTTACTTTGGACGGGTCGATCTTGTCGCCGGAAACGCTTAAGGACGTCGCGTCTTTTCCTGCTCCGTCCTCCAGAAGCGTAATAACCGCGTAGCCGTTGTCGTCGAAGCTCGTTACATAATCCGTGTCCGCCTGCAGCGTGGTTTCCCCGCTCTCAATAACTAAGGTATCAAGCAGGATTCCCTCAATGTCTACGGTCGCCTGCAGGGCGTCTACCTGGTAGCTTTTTTTGGGGATCGCGTCCTTATGTTTCTTCGGGTCGAGGACGTTAATAAGCGCAATCGGCGCAACCGCGAACTTTTTGAAAGTCGCGCTTATGCTCTGGTTTAATGTGTAATCTTTTAAGTTATTAGAATACCCGACCGCTGCGCTGGCTTCCGCGAAGCTGTAAGCCAGCTTCACTTCGTTGGTAGCCTTATAGGGGTCCGCTGCCAAATTGACCGGGGAAACGCCGACTACTACCTGGAAAGCCGCCGTACCGAGGATCGGCGCCGTAAGGCTGGTAGGGTTTTCTAAAATTCTTACGCCGTGATTATAGGCCATCTCTTTTCTCTCCTTCCTTTATTTTCTGTCTGCTGCTCTTTTGAAGAAAACGCTTAAGGCGCTTCCCTCCTTCGCCAGCTCCGCGCTGGCCTGCGCCAGTCTTTCAACCGGCACAATAAGTGAATTAAAAAAGGGCTGCGTTTTTACGCGGTCCTTCAATGCATCCGGCAAGCCGTTGTTGTATGTCGTATACTGCTTCGCTCCGGGAATGTCCGGGCCAATATAGACCACGATCCCCGCCTGCTTCTCCGGCTCTTTTGCCGCTGCCTTTTTGGGCGTCTGCTTTTTCTCTGTTGCTTCGCTCATGCGTATGGGTCCTCCCTTCTTATTGCCGCAATCTCAAAAGTTAAGTTCATGCCCCCAAAATAAAAGGGGTAGGATTCTTCGTCCTGCAAAGTCCATAATATGGGGTACTGTATTGTATACTTTCCGTTAAGTACCGGGTACTTTGCGAACCTCTCATAGATTTTGGCTATAATGTTTAATATGTCTTTGTGTCCCTGCTTGTCGTAGTCCGGTTCGTATATGCCAAAAAGCAGGGTTACGTTGGCATCCTGGGCGCTGTTCTCGTCTTTTATTTCCCCGTCGGCAATCCGGACGATTATATACGGGTACGGGTCCGGCGCTGTCTGTTCTTCTGCCAGGCCGTTCTCTAAAAGCTCCGGAGGGGCTTCCTCCTGCGCCGCCGGTTCTGGCATGGGTAAAAGCTGCTCAAATATATTAAGCTCGCTTTCCTCTCCCTGCGGATTCTTAAGCCGGAAGCCTTCAAAAATCTTTTTAAGCTCGTCGGCCAGCTCCTGCTGCAGAAATGTAGCAACCATCTTTTTATCCCTCCAAAATCTTTGTTACCTGGGCTTGTACGTTCCGCTTAAGGTTTTCTTTAATATGCGGCTTTACTACGCCGTATACCCGCTTTTCGTTCCCCAACATAACCGGGATGGAGTTGGCGGAAAAAGTCTTAATCGGTTTACGCTCGCCTCCGCGCCGCTGCGCTACTGCAACATGGCCGCTTGCGAACTTTGTAACGAAGGCTTTAAGGCTGCCCATCTGCAGGGGCTTCATGCCGCCGGATTTTAATACTTTCGCCTTTACTACCTCCGGGCGGTTTTCTCCGGTCCGCATGGTGGCGGGGCTTACCTTAAAATCTTTCAGCCCCATAACTTTGCCCGTTGCCTTTATGGTCGCCTCCAACCTGGACGGGGTCGCGTTCTTAATCCTCATTGCCTTGTTGAAGCGCCCGGTTTTTACGGTATAGGTTTTCTGCGCTTCGGTCGCCAGGTCCTTCCTGGCCTGCTTGGCTGTCTGGTTAATCGCGTTTTTTAGCGCCTTCGGCGCCTCGCTTTTCATCCTGCCTAACCGCCGCTCAACCTGCTCCAGCATATTCCGGTCGTAGCTTATTTCTATCAACTCTTATTCGCCTCCAAATGCAAGGAATACACGCCGCCTTCGTTAAGGCTGTCGGTAACGATAAAGGTTGCGCCGTCAATCTTGACCGGCTTGCCGATTCCCGGAAGCGGGCCGTAATCCAAAGCGGAAACGTATATAAGCGTTTGCTTCTTGTATATCCCGTCCATGTTGCTTTTCATCCGCTTCTCGCGCTCCGTCAGCTCGTTGTCGTCAATTATGATCTGCATCCGCTTACCGTTTACGGTGTGTTCCTCTCCAAACTCTGCGGGGTTAAGAAAAACATTTTTTACGTCCTGGCGCAAAAGCTCCTTAAAGCCCATCTTCTTAAGCACGGGATTTCCTCCTTCCCTTCGTCGGCTCCGGCGGCGCTCCCCTTGCGCTCCTGGACGGCGGCTTCCCTACTAAATCCTGCTCCGGCCCGGCGGAAGGGTAAGCGTCGCCCGTAAGACCTGCGGGCGCTGTCTGCGCTTTCCCCTTTACCGGTTTTTTCTTCGGTTCCTCGTTGTCCTGCCAAATGGCCGCGCCGTTCCCGATCCATATTTCTACAAGCCCGGCGTTATGTGTCGGCAGCTCGTCGCCCGGCTCATAATTTACGCTTTCAAAAAGGATCGGGGAAACGGCTATAAGCTGCTTCATCAGCCTGCCAACTTAACGAGGATAGCCGTATCGCCTGCGGCGGCTGCCTGCGCCGCGTAGCCTGCCAGGGGGTACGCTGTCGGGTTCGACGTTGCTCCGTCGTTGGCTGCGGTCGTAATGCCCGTACCGTCAAAATATACGGATGCCCCCATCTCGATGGCCGTGGTTGCCGTTTTGGGCATCTCAAAGACTCCGGTAACGTGAAGCGTTCCAACTTCGCCGGGTAAAATGTCCGTTCCGGCGATCCCGATATGCCCTCCGAAGGAAATAACTGTATTTGCTTCAATGGTGCTTGTACCGGGGTTTGTATAATCAAGGGTTTCCCCTCTCTGCCAAAATGCGGCTTTAGTCATGGTTTTGTCCTCCTTCTCTTATTCGATCTTCGCTCCGGGGTTCTTTGCAATCCCGCGGAAGTCCCTTACTGAAATACCCCAGTCAAGATAAATGTCCCACTGGAAGCCCAAAACGCCCGGCGTTTCCATGCGTCTTACGGTCGGGGTTTCCTGCCCGTTCAAGTAGTCCACCTGGATATGCTTTGCGCTTGCGGTGTTCGCAACCATAAACCACGGCACCTCGTTTTCCCCTGCCAGGGCGTTAAGTACCGGGGTCTGAATGATGTTAAGCGGGTAGTTGTACAGCGGGTTAATGTCGTTGTTGTTGCTGCCTACTACCTGGGCGCTTCTCATAATTACTGCAAGCTCAAATTCGTACCCAACCGGCACGATCATGTG
Organism: uncultured Clostridia bacterium; assembly: GCA_947053655.1. Taxonomy (GTDB): domain Bacteria; phylum Bacillota; class Clostridia; order Christensenellales; family Borkfalkiaceae; genus Coproplasma. The sequence continues at coordinate 215 of CAMRTO010000041.1, read as the reverse complement.
CTGCGGCGTAATGTAAATCGCTTCCCCGAACTGGTCTTTCTGGTGCTGCATCTGCAATATGATTGCCTGGATGCTTGCCTGCGTCGGCTTGCTTCCCGTCGTCATAAGGTTCCCGTGATTCTTGTGGAAAAGGTTTACGCCGTCGAAAATTTTCCCGTTGTTGTAAAGCAAGCTGTAGACCTGCTTATCAATGGTTTTCTTCGCGGCCTGGGCGT
>CAMRTO010000040.1 GCA_947053655.1 uncultured Clostridia bacterium | reverse complement strand
CGCTTCCGCTTCTTTTTTGCCTCCCGCTTAGCGGGAGGTTAACTTTTAACAATTTTAATAAACCTCCGTCATTATGACCGAGGTTTATTTTTTTATTTTGTGCGCATAATTTAATAGTATGAAAAAGAAATTTATTGTTTTATCCGCTATTATCTGTGCGCTGCTTTTAATACTGCTTCCCGCATGCGACGCGCAAAATGCCGGTTCGCTTAAATCTATAACACGTCCCTATATTGCCCAGTATGAATGTACGGAGGCGACATTCGGCGGCGACAATATACTTGACAAATTCGATTATATCGAAGTAAATCTTTTAGACAAAGAAAAAATTCAGTTAATATTCAAAATTAAAAACAGCGAAAAACGCGTGACGGACGGAAAATATACGTTTGACCCGAAAACGCATGAATTGTCTGCGGACATAGGCGTGTTCGGCGTCAGGTTCAAGCAATCGACAACGGTTAAAAACGGAAAATTCACCGTATCGAAAGCTATAGGCAGAAAGCAACTGATTTTGAAGTTCAAAGCAAAGTAAAAACAGCGCGCAGATAATCTGCGCGCTGTTTTTTATTCCGGTTTATAATTTCCCGTAATCTCCTCTATTCCTTCTTCCTCTATTTTACCGAAAACTTCTTCCTTGCGGTCAGCCTTATTATCGGACAAAACGTCGTATATCGTTACCTGCTCCTCGGGCATATCGGCACCGCGCTCCAACATGCGTTCCGTCTCCTTATCGTAAACGGCAAAATCGTACTGCATCTGGGCAAGATTTTTATCCGTATAATTTTTAGTGATTTCTTCCTGCTTTCTTATACGGACTTTGCGCAAATATAAGGCGTAAATCAGATAAATCAAACACAATAGCACGAACGTCCCGCACACCACTATCGTAACAATATACTTCGTTTCCATAGATATTATCTTACTACTGTTTAATCCTTTTGTCAACCTTTAGATATGTATACGGTTTGCTTCTCATAAATACGGTACATACTAAATATATATTATTATGAAAAAAATAATGTTTTGCGGCGGCGGAAGCGCCGGACACGTGGTACCCAACTTAGCCATAATCGATTTACTGAAAAGCAACTATTCCGTATGTTATACCGGCACGGACGCAATAGAAAAAAAACTATGCTCCGACAACGAAATAAAATTTTACGAGTTTCAAGCCGTAAAATTAGTGCGCGGAAAAATTTTATGCAATCTTGCAATACCCTTGAAACTGTTCAGAAGCATAAGACAAGCCGGTAAAATTTTAGACTCGGTTAAACCCAATTTACTTTTCTGTAAAGGCGGTTACGTATGCGTTCCGACAGCTTTGGCCGCAAAAAAACGCGGTATCCCCGTAATCACACACGAGTCGGATTTAAGCCCCGGCCTCGCCAATAAAATTATTGCAAGAAACTGCAAGACAGTCCTTACATCCTTCCCCTCCACCGCCGAAAAATTCAGAAACGGCAGGTACACCGGCACACCCATGCGCGCCAATCTTTTTAAAAGAAGTAAAAAGGCCGCACAGGAATTTTTTGATCTTGATACGTCGCGCCCCACTTTGATAGTGTTCGGCGGCGGAAGCGGTTCGAGAATAATTAATATGAACATCAGAAAAGCGGCGTTCGAGCTTTGTAAATCAATAAATATTCTGCATATTTGCGGCAAAAACAATATTGTAGACACTAATATTTACGGGTATAAACAGTATGAATTTATAAACGACATGGGACTTGCTTACGCGTGCGCCGACGCCGCCGTGGCAAGATGCGGCTCTAATTCCGCCAACGAGCTTATTGCACTGAAAATACCCACGCTTTTCATACCGTTGGAAAACTCGCGCAGCCGCGGCGACCAAATCAAAAATGCAGAATATTTTGCAAACAGAAAGCTGTGCCGCATTTTGAGAGAAAAACAGCTTAATCCGGAAAATCTGAAAAAAGAAATTTGCAAACTTTTGAACGACGAAAAATTAAAAGCCGCTCTTTCCGAATGCAACGTAAAGTGCGGCAACGATAAAATTATCGAAGAAATCAAATCAGCCCTTCGATAAGAATTTTAAGTCCTATGCCTATAAGAACAAGACCGCCTATAAGAGTAGCGATCCCCGATTTGTTCTTCAAAACATTGCCGATTTTTACGCCTATCAGCAATCCCGCAAGACTGATGGCAAACGTCGTAACGCCGATTATGGCGACGCCGACCAGAACGTTGGGAATGCTGTTTTTAAGCCCTTCCGTCGCCGCAAAAGACACGCCGACGAACAATGCGTCTATACTTGTGGCTACGCCTTGGACAAGAACTTCAGGCACGGAATATTTTTTTTCTTTAATTTCTTCTTCTTTGGACCGCAATTGCTTTATCGCGTCGTAAATCATTTTTCCGCCTATTACCGCCAATAAAACGAACGCTATCCAATGGTCGATTTTATCGAAGATTTCTTCAAAAGCTTGTCCCAACCCGAAGGCAACAAAATAGCCTATAAGCGGCATGACTGCCTGAAAAAGCCCGAAGGCAAGCGGTATCGTCGCCCCTTTAACTTTTGTCAGGTTTCTGTAACAAAGCCCGTCGGTTACCGATACTGCAAACGCATCCATGGAAAGCGACAAGCCTATTAAAAACACCTCTAAAACCAAAACCCAAGTCAATGCCATAAATTTATACTACCCGTTTATAATTTAAGCCCGTACGGCAAACACCGTAAAAATAAATAAAGCAGAACTAAACGTATTAATTCTGCTTTTGGTTGAGGTGACGGGACTTGAACCCACGACCTTCTGGTCCCTAACCAGACGCGCTACCAAACTGCGCTACACCTCAATATTTTTAAATTAATAGCAACGTACGCAGTACTAACCGATTACGTTATACTATTTCAAATTCTCTTGCAACAGCTATTTTATTATACTTAATTAATTGAAAAAAGCAAAGCATTTTTCATTATTTTACAAAAAAAATTTTAAAAACGGCACGAACGATCATTTCCGTGCCGCTTTTGCTTTTAAATTACATATATACGGCGTTAAAAAACATAATCATTCTTTTTTATCGCGATTGTCGGATAAAGCTTCGTTATCGTTTTTTCCGGATTCGGTCGCCTCGGGTTGCGGCACAGACACGCCGACAGAAGCAGAAAGCCCCACAACCTCATCCACGGGCAATGAAAACGCAATTCCCTGTCCGGCCGATTTAAGCCCTGCCTGCTGATAAATTGCATGCAGAACTTTATCTTTAATTTCTTCCTGTACAAGAATTAAGACTATTTCTTTATCGGGTTGTATGGTTATATGGAAAAATTGCTCGGCTTCTTTATTGGCAGTACCTCGCGCATGTATTACCGTGCCGCCGCGCGCACCCACCTCTTTGGCGGCGTCCATAACCAACTCCGAAAAGCCCGCGTTAATTACGCACAGAATTACCTCGTATTTAGTTTCCATAGTCTATTTCTCCTTGACGACAGTTCTGTTATTACTTAAAAAACCGTAAATGAGCGTACCTATTACACTTGTAAGCGGTATTGTAAAGGCAACGCCCTTACCGTCCTTGATAGTCTTGAATTTTTCACCGAGAACATGAAGCGCGTCGTTTATTTTTTCTTCACGCACCACACTGAAAAGTACGGCCTTTTCGTTATCGGTAAGACCCAACAGACCGAGCATCTTCTCGTTTGCCGTGCCCGTCGCCAATGCAATCATCTGCATGTTAACGTCGAAAGACTGAATAAGATCGGCATAAAACTCCGCTTTGCTTCTGCCTACTATTGTTACAAGCAATTTAAGTCTGTTTGACGTTACCGCGCGGGAATTTTGCTTTGCTTTCCCCACCGTCTGTTTTATTTCTTTTTTAACGGCGGCGGCTTTAGTCTTGACTTTGTCTTTTTTGGTTTTAATTTTCTGTTTCAATTCTTCGGAATTTTTCGCCATCCCACACCACCAACTTTATTTGAAATATATAATCTGTTCGTCATCGGCGGCAAGGATGCGTTTCATAGCTATACGCGAACGCAGCTTTGACGAAATTACGGCTTTAAAGCCGAGAATTTGTATTGTTATCAAAGGAGTCATTGCGACCATAGCGACGACCCCGTACGCCAAACTGTATATACTTCCTTCACCCTGCACGGTTCCGCAAGCGCCTATCAAAAGCGGCAAAATAAAACTTGAAGTAAGCGGTCCGCTTGCAACTCCGCCGGAGTCGAAAGCAATACCCGTATATATTTTAGGTACAAAAAAGGACAATCCCAAGGAAATGAGATAACCGGGAATAAGATAATACAGAATCGAGAATTTGAAAACCATCCTTATAAGCGAAAGACATATTGAAATACCGACAGCTATCGATAGCGCAATCAGCATTTCTATTTTTTTAACGCCGCCGCCCGTAATATCTTCAACCTGCTTGTTCAGAACGTGTACGGCAGGCTCGGCAAGAACGACCACCATTCCCAAAACAAAACCGAAAACAACCAATAACGCCTGGTTATGCTCGGCAAGCTGTTGACCTATTTTGTAACCTATCGGCAGGAACCCTACGTCGACAGCAACAAGAAAAATTACCAACCCGATAAATGTATAAATAATTCCGAAAGTTATCTGAATTAATTTCTGCTTGGGCAACTTTAAAACCGTAAACTGCAAAATAAGGAAAAACGCGACTATCAGCCCGAGCGCCAACGCAACGTCCCTTACTTTGTGTAAAATAAGCGCGCCCAAATGCGACCCGATATAATTTTCTATTGCATATATACCGGTGTTATAGCTGTCAAGACTGCCCTTTGTCGTCAATGACAAAATCATTACGGCGATTATGGGACCAACCGAACAGAGCGCTATTAAGCCGAAGCTGTTTTCGTTCGAATTACGTCCGCCTATAGTAGAAGAAATACCTACGCCAAGCGCCATTATGAAAGGTACGGTAATGGGCCCCGTGGTTACGCCGCCGGAATCGAAAGAAAGCGGTAATAAATTAAACTTACCGTTTTCCGCCAAAACAGCGCAAAATGCAAAAAGCATCATGTAGAAAAACATTAATAATGACGATAAGTCTTTATGTAAAATTATCTTAATTACCGCAATAACAAGAAATATCCCCACTCCTAAACCGACGGTGATAATCAGCAGCCATTTACGCAAATCTCCCGTTCCGGGCAGTATATCTTTTACCTGATTAGCAAGTAGCGTCAAATCCGGTTCCGCAATAGTAATAAGCAATCCCATGAAAAAGCATACGGCAATCAATAATATAACCTTTTTCGACTTTGTAAGTCCCGAGCCGACGTGCCCGCCCATAGGCGTCATTGCAAGGTCCGCGCCGAGATTAAAAAGGCCGATTCCGAAAATTAAAAGCACTGCCGAGACCACGAAAGCAACCGTCTCCGTCTTAGTAAGATTGACTAACGGAGTAAATGAAATTATAAGTACTATTACCGTTACAGGCAAAACGGAAATTAAAGACTCCTTAAGTTTTGAAAATAATGCTTTGCCCATAAGTCCGCTCCCGTTTAAAAACCGAATATATAAGGTTATTTTAACATAAACAAAATAATTTTGCAATACCGTTAGAACAGAATAATGCTTGAAATTGATATGCAATTTCTGTTTTTTTGTAAAAGTATAAAAAAACAAACGACCGATAATAAGCCGTTTGTTTTTATGGAGCAGGTGACGAGAGTCTGCCGTTTCCCTTCGGGAACCCTCGGCAGGGCGGCGCTTCGCTTGCTCGGACTGCGGGTCCTCCTCATTTGTCACCGCAAACAAACAGCACCCTTATTCAGGGTGCTGTTTGTTTGGAGCAGGTGACGGGAGTCGGACCCGCCGAAATCAGCTTGGGAAGCTGACGCCA
>CAMRTO010000039.1 GCA_947053655.1 uncultured Clostridia bacterium | reverse complement strand
ACCGCCGTCATGCCCCCTCAGATTCTTCACCCCGTAAAGGGGTTCAGAATGACAAGAGTATTCGTTCGGAATGACAGGAGTGTTCGTTCGGAATGACAGACAATGTCATACTGAGCGTCAGCGAAGTATCTGAAAGATTGCTCGTTTCACTTTGCACATTATTATTGAGAAGATTCTTCACTTCGTTCAGAATGACAGGATACTGCGTTCGGAATGATAATGAAGTGTGCAAAGCTTCGCTACGCTCGCGCAGAATGACAAAAGGCTTCACTCAGAATGACTAGCAGGGGCGCAACCGACTCAACCGCAGCGCGACGGCGCGTATTAAACGCGCATTCATGCTGCTTCCGCAAGGGGTTGAGTCTTATTTTCGCTTTCCCACAATTTACAAAACTGCGGCATATTATAAAGCATGAAAATAAAACCTTATAACCGTGCCGCCGCCGTCGAATATGCAAGACGGTGGGCATTCGGCAGAAACCCCGCGTATTACGATTTTAACAACATAGGCGGCGATTGCACTAATTTTGCATCGCAATGTATTTATGCCGGCGCTAAAATTATGAATTTTACGCCCACGTTCGGTTGGTATTATAAATCCGTTAACGACAGAACGCCGTCCTGGACGGGTGTACAGTATCTTTATAACTTTCTGACCGGCAACGAAGGCATTGGTCCCTTTGCGGAAGAAACTTCGCTCGATAAACTGGAAGCCGGCGATATCGTACAGCTCGGCACCGCCACGGGAGATTTTTACCACTCTCCCGTCGTCGTCGGATTTTCCCGCGGGAGAATACTTGTTGCTGCGCACACTTACGACGCGTTTAACAAACCGCTTAACAGTTACACGTTCGGCAAGGCGCGCGGTATTCATATACTCGGCGTACGCGAAAACGATTAATTGACGGAAAATTATGCTATAAATACTTGCAAAAACATAAAAATGCTGATATAATACAAAAGCCGAACAGGTGTACGCGGGGGCATAGCTCAGTTGGTTAGAGCGTTTGCTTGACATGCAAAAGGTCGCAGATTCGAGTTCTGCTGTTCCCACCAAAAAAACGCGTTGGCGCATTTCCTTTTCGTCAACGCCCATACGGGGATATAGCACAGTTGGTAGCGCGATACGTTCGCAACGTATAGGTCTGGGGTTCGAATCCCCATATCTCCACCAGTGTCGTTAAAGGTTGAACACTAAGTGTGTCAGCCTTTTTTATTTGCTGTGCCGCCATGTTTCAGTTGCCGCTTTGCTTTTTTAACGGTAGCGGTTAAATGTTATTCGGTGCTGTTGTAATAAAAAATATTGTTCCGGAGTTGAAAACCGTGCAGAAAAACAGATTGCTAAGCTTACAAACGGTTAAATTAGACACAAATAACTTCAATGAAAATTCGTTGGATAATTTTATTTTAAACCAACGCGTTACACATTGCTGGCGCAAAGTTGATGGTGAATATAAACTTTTGCCCGTCGTTTATACGGAAAAATGGAATTTGTCCGAGCGCAAAAATATGGCGCAAAAAATAATTTCCGCATTGCGCTGCGGTGCGGCGGCGATTGCGGCGACGGTTGACAATTCGGTAATAGGCTTTGCCCTTTTGTCCGGTTATCTTTTCGGCAAGAATAAAGAGTATATAGATTTAGAGGAATTTTACGTTTCGGAACCTTTTCGCAGAAACGGAATAGGCAAATTACTTTTTGAAAAAATTTGTCTGGCGGCAAAAAAATCGGGTGCGAAAAAATTGTATATTTCCGCCCATTCGGCGGAAGAAAGCATTTCGGCATACAAAAAATACGGCTGCGTTCCGGCGCAAGAACCCGACACCGCGCATGTTGAAAAGGAGCCTTTCGATTTACAGCTCGAATACGATTTGACGCTTAATATATACGAAGTTCTTGACAAACATAATTATACGGATTTGTTGCTGCTTGCGGACGAACAAAAAGAAATGGTCGAACGCTATATAAATAAAGGCACAATGTATGTAATAGACGATTGCGGCGTTAAAGGCGAAATTGTAGTTACGGACGTCGGGAACAACGTTCTCGAAATTAAAAATCTTGCCGTATTACCTGAATTTCAACATAAAGGTTACGGTAAAAAACTTATAGAGTTTATATGCAATAACTATAAAAACAAGTTTTCGGTTGTACAAGTCGGAACAGGCGACAGTCCTTTAACCGTTCCGTTTTATGAAAAATGCGGCTTCACAAAATCTCATGTAATTAAAAATTTTTTTACCGATAATTACGACCACCCCATTTATGAAAACGGCGTTCGGTTAAAAGACATGCTTTTTTTGATTAAATACTTATAATATCCGTTTCGGGTTACCTTCTCCCCACCGTTGCCGTTTAATCCGCCGCGCCATTTGCGGATATATCTGTTGCAAATTTCAATTTAACTGAGATTATCGGTTTTTTTATTTTGTTATTGAAATTAAAAAAATTATATGCTATTATGTTGTTATGAAAATAAAAGTTAAAAAATTAGTTTTCATACTTCCTTTAATAATTGTTTCGATTATTTCGTGCTTTGCGCTTAGTTCCTGCGCGTTTTCTCCGACCAAAATAGAATTTTGGTATCTGGAAAGCATAGAGGAAAACGGAAAAATTTACAATGCGCTTTCGGAAGAATGTTATAAAAACGAATTTTTATCAACCGATTATTTGGTTTTCAAATTTAATGATAACGGTAAAATGACCGTAACCCATATAGACGGCAAAGTCGAAAACGGAACGTTTAAGGAAAAGTACCGCAGCAAAACAAACGAAATAACCGTAAACCTTGAAAACGGCGTTACCTTAAAGGGCGATTGCGGAAAGTTTGGTTTTGACGGTGTATGGTATAGATTTTTTCTTTCAGACGGAAAAGTGACTTATAAATTAACAGAAAGAAATGCAAGCCCCAAAATCATAAAACGGGCAATGTTTTTAAAGGAAGCTTACCCCGAAATTGCGGCGTTGACGGCAGAAGATATAAGTAAAATAAATTTAAACGATAACGAATCGGACGAAAAAACCTTTATAGAAAAATTTGTAATTGCATTTAAAACGGATAACTTCCTTAAAGAAACTCATTCTTTTTATCCCGATTATAATTCGGAAAATTACTATACCGTAACAGTTTTTACCCAAACGTCTTCTTATACGTTTTCAATACGCGCACGCTGCGATTATAAATTTGATTATAAATTTACAGATATAAACTACGAAAATGAATATTATGAATTGAGAGGCGATTTAGCCGAATTATTATCAAGCCGTTTAAAAAGCATAATTATTTGATTGAAAAAAACAGAGCCGCGGACTAAAAGGGCTATGACTTTGTTTACATGTATTTAAGCATTACAACAGAAATATCAAACGTTTATTTTAAGGAGATGTTTTTATGACAAAAATACTGAATATCAAAAAGGACAACTGTCCGCAAAATCACCCCTGCCCCGCAGTCAAAGTCTGCCCAGTAAACGCTTTGTCGCAGACAGACTACGACGCCCCCGTCGTCGACCGCGAAAAATGTATACGGTGCGGCAAATGCTCGCAGTTCTGTCCGAAAAAAGCGCTTGTATTGGAGTAAAACTGCTCCCCCGCCGCCGTTAAAGTCTTAAACAATTTACACGTTTAAGACTTTTTTAATACCGAACGGCGCCTGAAATTACCGCAAACCGTTAATAAGGTTGAAATTACCTTTTACAGCTTCTTGACGGAAAAGTATTTACGTTATATAATAAATTTACGTATTATATATAATATCCCGTAAAATAAATCGATACTGTTTTATCGATTTATGTTTGCGCAGGCATACAGGGGGTTATATATATTTCGGGAGGTTTCGATATGAAAGAATGGTTTTTAAATCTTTCCGTTTTGGAACACATATATTTCTGGCTGGGTATAGCGGCGACTTTGGCGCTTATTATCCAGATTATTCTTATGTGCTGTTCATCTTTCGGCGGGGACTTGGATATAGACGGCGACGGCGATATTGACGTGGATACGGATTCCGGCGTATCTATTTTCACGGTAAAAAGCATAACGGCATTTTTTGCGGTCGGCGCTTGGTCGGGACTGTTGACATGCGCTTTGGCAAGCGACAAACTGCAATGGCTGTCTGTGCTTGTGGCGATACTCGCGGGCGCGGCGGCTTGGGCCGTGGTTATACTGCTTATGCGTTCTATATTGAAGTTACAATGCAACGGAACGGTTCAGCCCGAAAAGCTGGTCGGTCATCAGGCGACGGTTTACGTCACCGTACCCCATTCGCGCACGGGACGCGGAAAAATAACTTTGACCGCACAGGGCAGATTTATGGAACTTGACGCCGTCACCGACAGCGAGGAAAAGCTGAACGTCGACGAAGTAGTCGAAATTATAGCTACTGAAAACGAGTGTACGGTTGTCGCGCGCGTCGGCGAAAAGTCAGACGTCGAAAACAAAAACGGAGAAACGCTTACGGAAAAAGCCGACGGCGTTCCCGCGGAAGAAAACGAAGAAGTAAAATAATTTTTTAGGAGAATAAAGAATATGATTAACAATCTGCTTGCAACCAACGTAACGGCTCTTGCGATAGTTCTTACGGTGGTAATCGTGCTGGTACTTGTACTGCTTCTTTTAGTGGTACTGTTAAGGTATAAAAAATGTCCCTCTGACAAAATAATGGTCATCTACGGTAAAATTTCGCCCAATAAGGACGGTACTTACCGCAGCGCTAAATGTATACACGGCGGCGCGGCATTCATTTGGCCCTTCGTGCAGTCGTATACGTTCCTTGACCTGACCCCCCTCTCCATTCAGGTTGACCTTAAAAACGCACTTTCCAAACAGAACATAAGGATAGACGTTCCCTCCATTTTCACCGTCGGTATTTCCACCGACCCGGCAGTAATGCAGAACGCCGCGGAAAGACTTTTGGGTTTACAGCTTAAACAGATTTCCGAGCTTGCAAAAGACGTGATTTTCGGTCAGCTCCGTCTGGTTATCGCAACCATGGAGATTGAAGAAATAAACACCGACCGCGACAAATTTTTGGAAGCTATTTCCCGCAACGTGGAAGGCGAGCTTAAAAAAGTTGGCTTAAAGCTTATTAACGTTAACATGACCGATATTTCCGACGAAAGCGGATACATAGTCGCCCTCGGTAAAGAAGCGGCGGCAAAGGCTATAAACGACGCTAAAATTTCCGTTGCGGAAGAAAACAAAAAAGGCGCCATAGGCGAGGCAAACGCGCAGATGATGCAGCGCGTAAACGTGGCAGAAGCGGAAAGCAAAGCCATAGAAGGCGAAAACAAAGCCAAAGCGGAAATTGCCCAGTCCAAAGCGCTGTTAAGACAGAAAGAAGCCGAGGCAATGAAAGTTGCCGTCGCCGCGGAAAACGTTCAGGCGGCGAAAGCAAAGGAAGAAAGCTATGCGGCTGAAAAGCAGGCGGAAATCGCGCGTGCCTCGCGTGAAAAAGCAACCAAGGAAGCCGACATCATAGTCGCGTCCGAAATCGAAAAGAGAAAGGTTGAAATTCAGGCGGACGCGGAAGCGGAAAACATACGCCGCCGCGCACAAGGTGAAGCGGACGCTATATTCGCAAAAATGGAAGCCGAAGCGCGCGGTCTTTACGAAACGCTTTCAAAACAGGCCGAAGGTATGGATAAACTTGTCAAAGCAGCCGGCACCTCCGACGAGGCGGTTCGTCTTATGATTGCCGACAAACTCGAAGAACTTGTCGCCACCCAGGTCGAGGCGATTAAGAACATCAAGATAGACAAAGTAACCGTTTGGGACAACGGACAGTCCGCCGACGGAAAAACGGCGACGGCAAGCTTCCTTTCGGGAATGTTAAAGTCGCTTCCCCCTCTCGAAGACGTTTACTCCATGGCGGGTTTGAATTTACCCAAAATAGTAGCTCCGACGGAGAAGCAACAACCCGAAAAACCCGAAAAGAAAAATAACGATAAAAAGTAAAACAAACAGCCCGACAGCGCAATGCGCTGTCGGGCTTATTTTTATGCCTGGTGTTCAAGCTTAACTTCGTATATCCGTCCGCTTTACGAAAAAGCTGATAACCCGAATGCGCGTTTAATACGCGCCGTCGCGT
>CAMRTO010000038.1 GCA_947053655.1 uncultured Clostridia bacterium | reverse complement strand
TAACAAAAATCTTTAAAAATTAACATTTTTTTACTCATAATTGAAAACGCCGATAAAACAGCGCCGCCGTAACGCTTTACGGCGGCGCTGTTTATAATAAGAGGGGGTCTGTATACGCGTTATTTCTGGTCGTAAAGCTTTGTTGCGGGGTCGAATTCCTTGCCTTCGGCGTCGGTAAATTCAAGATGCAGGTGCGCACCCTTTTCGTGTTCGTAGCCGCCTGCCGCCGCAATGGTTCCTATAACCTCGCCGCGCTTAACCTTACTGCCTACCTGTAAATTGTCTTTTACGTCAATATATTTGTAGGTGGACGAGTTGCCGTCGGCGTGTTTTACGGTTATAAACGTTTCGCCTATCGTGCTTGTCTTTGCAATTGCGGTTACTTCTCCGTCGAGAACCGCGCACACTTCGTCGCCTACGTTACCCGCAAAGTCAAGACCGAGATGGACCCTGTACTGGGTGATTGAGGGATGCCATACGAATTCGTACTCGTGCGTAAGCGCGCCGCTTACGGGCAGCTTGTAACCCGTTTCGCTTACGGTGGGCTTGTCCTCGTCGTCCGGCTTGTCCTCGTCGTCCGGCTTGTTATCGTCGGGGTTGGTTTGGTCGTTACCGGCAATAGGGGGCGCTTTGGGTGTTCCCACTGTAAAGACAACCGTTACGGTTACCGCCGCAATTACAAGCAGACACGCCGCAAGAACCAGGTAGTAAAGTAAAATTTTCTTTTTGTTTTTTGCTTTTTTTTCTTCTTTCATGATTTTTAACTCCTTGTTTTTTTTATTGACTTAAAAAATTTTTTTAATCAGTATCCGCCGAAAATTATCGGGGAAGCAACTTTTACGCCGTCGTTTCTTATGCAGACGTGTAAATTTATCGTTTTGCCGTACAGCTCTACGGAGTAGGGTAAATCCGCCTTGCAGTAATAATTTACGCTGTCGGAAAGCTTTTCGCAGAAAACTATTTCGCCGTTTACCGTTTTCAAATAGTTTTCAAAGTCGAACTGCGTATATGTCGCGCACTCTCCGCATACGCCTGTAAGCTTAAGTCTTTCACGCTCTATATTTTCCGTCAGAGTAATCTCACTGCAATTTTTGGAGGTGTCCCCCGTGAAAAATGTGTAAGCGTCCCCGTAATCGAAGCACAGCCTTGCCGGCAGTACGGCAAGCATAGCCAAAAACGCAGCGCCGGCAACCGTCACCGACAGCAGCTTTATAAACCGCATTAAACCGTACCCCCTTGCAAGCGTGTTATAGCCTAAGCAAAAAATTATTATACGTATCGCAAAAAAATTTTTTTGTGCGCGGTTACCGTTTGCGCGGCGGGGATAAAAAAGCTATAATTTTAAAGGCGACGGTTTTTTAACTTATTTACAGGCTACACTTGGCTGCGTTCCGGTCATAACGTTTCCGAGCATTGTTCTCCTTACCTGACTGCTTGCGGCGCGCTGGATATTGCTTTTTCTGCCAGACTGTTAGCTGTGCGGCCTGCGATTCACAAAAAAGTTCACGAATTTTTATTTGCATTCTGCGAAATAAAAATTCCGTGAGGGTAGGAGGCTCTGCCTCCCTGTCCGCGATGCCTAAGGGCAAAGAATAATTTAATCGCGGACATTCACTCCGCTCAAGCGGCGAAGCCGCAAATCGGGTGCGCGGGCGCAAAAGCGGCGTTTTGCTTGCGCCGTGAATTATTTTAGATGCGGTTGTATGTTTAAAACCACTATGTTATAATGTTTGCGGCGGCTGTTTTTAAACTTATTCGGCTGCGTTCCGGCACTGATGCAAATGCTTACAGAGCTTATTATCTGACCTCATCGGGATCCTGGTATGATACGTATGTTTCCCGACTGTCAGCTGTGCGGCCTGCGCTTTACAACAAAGGCTTCTCCTTGGGGAGAAGCTCCGCGTAGCGGTGATGAGGGGCTTTATAAATTTCCCCTCATCCGTCCTGACCTAACGGTCAATCCACCTTCCCCCGAGGGGGAAGGCTGATTACAACAACCGCGTATTACAGTATCCGAAAAGTACATTGACTTTCGGACGGATTAATTAAATTTTTTAAAGGACAAGCGTTGCATTTTTGCAAATGTCGGTTTCCGCTGTTTGCGCGACGCGCCCTTTATAATCTTTGTGAAGGGAACCGCCGTCATGCCCCCCTCAGATTCTTCACTTCGTTCAGAATGACAGGATACTGCGTTCAGAATGACAATGCGGTGTGCAAAGCGTTGCTACGTTCGCGCAAAATGACAGTAAAAAGGTCATACTGAGCGTCAGCGAAGTATCTGAAAAGCCTTCTCCTCGGGGAGAAGGTGGACTGACCGTAAGGTCAGGACGAATGAGGGGAACATAACACCCCTCATCAGTCCGCGAATACGGACAGCTTTCTCAAACGGCGCAAGGATAACGCCGTTTTCGGACACCGCAAACGCCTTTGTATATGCGTTTGCTCATCTCGGACGGCAAAACAACGGATATCCGTTGTTTTGAGAAATCCGTCCTCGTCCCAAACGGGGAAGCCTATGGGGCGCAACCGACCCGACCTTAACGCGACGGCGCGTATTAAACGCGCATTCGGGTTATCGGCTTTTTCGTAAAGCGGTCGGGTCTTAATTTTTGCAATAAAAAAAGACTTGCCTGAATGCAAGTCTTTTTTATAATTCTTTATTTACAGCCGCCGCAGGTTTTACAATTGCCGCTGCACTTTTTTATTGGTTTTCCCGTCGACGAAAACATTTCCCCGCAATAGCAACGCTGTGCCGCCGCGCCGCAGTACGGGCATTTTACGGAGTCGCCGTGGTTTTTGACAAGCTCGTCAAAGCTTTTGCCGCAATTTTTGCAGACATATTGCAGTAATGGCATTTATTTTTCCCTTCTGTTACGTTTTTTGCTCTTTTTCTGTTTTATTCTTTTTTTGAACGGATTGCTCTTTATCAAAAAAATTCCTATTACCGCCGTAAGCGCTATTGCGGAAAACACAACCAGCCAAAACCAGCCTGTCTGATAAAACGCATATCCGTCCTGCCCGGGCACCGGCATGTTCATTCCCCAGAAGCCCGCAATCATTGTCGGCACCGCAAGCAGGATAGTAATAATGGTCAGCTTTTTCATGGTGTCGTTGGCGTTGTTGGAAATGACCGAGCCGTACGCGTCCATAGTCACGCTTAAAATATTTTTGTAAATGTTACAGGTTTCAATCGCCTGCCTGCCCTCGATAATTACGTCCTCGTATAAATCCGTAAGCTCCTCGCGCGTGGCGACGCCCTCTACTTTGAAAAGCTTTTCATGCACGCGCTCGTTTGAGTTGAGGGAGGTGGAGAAGTACACCAGCGAGTTTTGTAAATCGAGAAGTTGTATAATTTCGCTGTTGCGCATTGTTCTTCCCAATTCGCTCTGAATACGGTGGTTCTTTCTGTCAATCTGTTTAAGGCAGTACAAAAAGCGTTTTACGTTGCCCAGCATGAATTTGAGCACGAAGTGCAACGGCGCGCGTGTATCCGTTCGGTCGCGCCCCGTAATGAAATCTTTCAGTACGGTGTTTCCTTTCAGGCAGACCGTAACTAAACATTTCTTATTGTATATCACCGCAAGCGGCAGGGTGGTGTAGCTGTCGCCCCCGTCGCTCTCCTCTATCAAAGGGCAGTCCACAAGGAACATGGCGCAACCGTCGTCGAATTCGGTACGGGCGCGTTCTTCCTCGTCCAGCGCGGCTTTAATCATATCCTCGGGTATACCCGTTACCGCGGCAACGTCGTCGCACTCGTCGTCGCTGGGGTTTACCATGTCAATCCAGCAACGCTCCTCGAACTGTGCGCGCTGTTCGGGCGCGCCGCTTCCGGTTGTAAGAAAGTATTTTACCATAACCGTTTCCTCATTAAAATTTTGTCTGATGCCGAATAAAAAATGCACGGAAAATTCCGTGCATCTGCAATCGAACAAAATTCTGCGTTTTGCTTTGGTACGGAATGTTACAGCCTATTCGGTTTTTTGAAATATAAATTACCGTCGGTATCCATAATCATCTAAATTATATATTATTATATTCTTTAATGCAAGCGTTTGTATTTAATTTGTCAGATAACAATTTTGCCCTCTATAAAGGAATTGAAAAATCCTTCCACGTCGTTACCGCCGCCTATAAAGCAACCGAACAAATCGTCGCAAGACGCCAGCTTATAAATATTATTTGCATAATATTTTTTTATTCCGCCCAAAAATTTGTCGTCGCCTATGGACTGCCTTAACATATCGAACATGATAAGCCCTTTGTTATAGGCTATATTAGTGTATTCGTATTCGCTTTCGTATTCTTTCAAATTCCTGTTCATGCTTGTGTTTGCTTCGCCGAAAATCTGGTTATATACCGAGTAATAGGAGCGGTAAGATTTTGTAGCCGTGCCTATAAGTCCCGTGCGGGTAAAGGAATAAGAGGGGTGGCTTTCAAAGAACATAAGACTGCTGTATTCCGCAAGTCCCTCGTCCTGCCAGGCGCAGTTAAGCTGGTCGCTGCCCACCATGGCATACCACCATTGATGCGCGTTTTCGTGCACTATCGTGTAAATATTTCCGTCCGTGGTCAACTCGTCGCTTATCATGGTCAGCGCGGGGTACTCCATGCCGCCGTAGCAGAAGCCCGTCTGCACTACGGACAGCGAGGGGTATACGTATTTGCCGAAGGTTTTGCCGAAGTAATCCAAGCTTTCGCAAGCCGCGGTAAGACTTGCCTGCGGATTGACGTCCGCATAATAGTAATAGCTTACGTCCACGCCGTTTACGTTTTGAGTCACGGTTTTGAATTTGTCCGAAAGTACCAGCGCAAAGTCGCGCGCGCCCGAAAGG
The DNA here is from genome assembly GCA_947053655.1 of uncultured Clostridia bacterium. Classification (GTDB taxonomy): domain Bacteria; phylum Bacillota; class Clostridia; order Christensenellales; family Borkfalkiaceae; genus Coproplasma. The sequence goes on along the minus strand of CAMRTO010000038.1, from coordinate 1,573 downwards.
GTGTACGTGCATTTTTTGCAGTCGGAGGTGGAGGTTTCGCTTACGGTTTTTCCGCTTGCCGCCGCGGAGTATCCCGCGGGCATTGTCAGCGTAACTTTATAGTCCGCACATTCGGAAAGGAACGGGTCGCCGCAGACATAATAGTTGCATTCGGCAAACCCTTCGGAGGTATACGCGCACAGCACCGGATAAAAGTTGCCTAAGTTTACGGTGTTTGCCGTCACGCCCGTGCGGTGGTTTACCTTTGCAAGCGTAAGCGTGTAGTTTATGGAAATTTTAACGCTCTGTTCGGGATAAACGGCGCTGAGCAGGGTGACGGTAAGAATATTTTCATCCTCGCCGCCTACGTTCCAGCCCGCGCAGTTTTCCACGCCCTCTATGCTCATTCCGCCGTAGCTTGCCCCGTCGTAATACGCCTTGGAGGAATAGCTTTGCGACACGGGCTTGTATTTCGCGTTTTCACGGAAAGCGTTGCCGTACAGGTTGAATTTCAAATCGCTTATTTCGTTGTCGGTATCGTTATAATATGTGAAGTTTTCTACGCCCGTCAAGGTACGCGTTTGGCTGTCGTAGGTAACGTTAATATCGTATTCGCTGACTTTGACGGTCTTCTTTTTACATGCCGTAAACGAAAGCACCGCCGCAAAAGCGCATACGATAAGCAGGAAAGATAATAGTTTTTTCACAATACACCTCGAAATAGCTTATGCGTGTCCCGCGCCCGATAAAACTTTTTTTAACATATTTCTTTTACCGTAAATAAAATGTAAGGTATGATAATATGCGTAGCGGCCGGCGGCAGCATAAAAGACGCCGCAAATCTTCCGCGCTGCGATATAGCGGTGTTCGGTTTTAAAGGTTTGGGCGAAGTGGATTACGAAAGCGAACTCAGGGGTGTGACGGATAAATTCGAAGACTGCGCCCGCCTGTCCAAAACCGCCGGTTGCGGCGTCGTTTGCGCGTGCAAAACAAAAAGCCGCGGAATTTTAAGGAAGTCCGTCGCCGTTGCCGACAGGGGCAAACTGCTCGGCATTTCGGACATGACGCACGTTATAGACTGCGAGGACTGGAAAAGCGGCGCGGGGCTGGGTTTTTACACCGTAGGCGGATACAAAATCGGGTTGATAGTGGAAAACGATTTGCTGTTTCCGGAGTGCTTCAACTCACTTTCGCTGTGCGGCTGTAATTTAATAATAGCCGTGGCGGAGGAGTTAAAGGACAACGTGCCGCCCTTGCTTATACGCGCTTACTCCTATTTGTACGGCGTACCCGTAGTAATGTGCGCGGGCAATATGGCTTACTTTTCCGAGGTGTCGGGGGCGATAGCAGGTTCCTCGCAACAGTTTTCCATGTTTGAAATAACTCCGCAAAACAGATACCACCTTATAACCTCGCGCACGCGCGGCTTGTTTGTCGACGGACGGGAAGATTACTGAAAATAAAAAATCCGACCGCTTTACGAAAAAGCTGATAACCCGAATGCGCGTTTATTACGCGCCGTCGCGTTAAGGTCGGATAGGTTGCGCCCCATAGGCTTCCCCGTTTGGGACGAGGACGGATTTCTCAAAACAAC
>CAMRTO010000037.1 GCA_947053655.1 uncultured Clostridia bacterium | reverse complement strand
ATTCTCATATGGATTTTACCTTATTTTTTACGTTATTACAAGCGTCGGCGAAGGACTTAGAAAGCCTTCCCTCTTGGTGGAGGTCTAAGCTTGTCGCACCGCAAGCAATTAGGTAAAAAAAATTTTTACGGTATTGAAATAAATTGCTTGACAATATTGACTGCCTGCTTTATAATAATACACTGAACTAAAATGCGTATTGTATGCTCGAATACAAAAAATCACGTATTTTTATGCGAAAAAACGCCTTTTTACGGCAGTTTTTGCGCCTGAAATCCACTTGATTATACACTATATTAAATTATTTGTAAAGGGCGGGACAAGCATTTTAAAAAATTTCATTGATTTTTTCCGGTGAAAAGATATATACGGATAATCGCCTATGTGAAATAAAAATAAGGCGCACGCCAAAAAGGAGTATTTTTCTTAAATGAATTTACCGGTTCACAAGTATGGCAAAACCGAAAGACGGAAGTTCGGTAACATCAACGAGGTCATAGACATTCCCGACCTTGTGGAAATCCAGAAGTCCAGCTACAATTCCTTTATTAACGAGGGCATTGCGGAGGTATTCGAGGATTTTTCGCCCATAACCGACTATTCCGACCATTACGAGCTGTATTTTCTCAATCACTGGTTTGACGAAAAGCCCAAGTACGACGAAAAGGAATGCAGAAACCGCGACGCAACGTATGCGCTTCCTTTACACGTCACCGTAAGGCTTGTAAACAAAATAAAGGAAGAAGTTATCGACCAGCCCGTGTTCATGGGCGAGTTCCCGCTTATGACGGACTCCGGCTCGTTTATAATAAACGGCGCGGAGCGAGTAATCGTTTCCCAGCTTGTCCGCTCGCCCGGCGTTTACAACGCTTCGTCGCGCGATAAGACGGGTAAGGAAATTTACGGCACAACTGTAATTCCCAACCGCGGCGCCTGGCTTGAGTTGGAGCAAAACGTGGACGCGCAGGGCAACGTGACGTTGTGGGTACACGTGGACAGAAAGCGTAAGATAGCCGCGACAGTGCTTTTGCGCGCGCTCGGCTTCGGATCAGACCGTTCGCTTCTGGATTTGTTCGCTAACGATAAGGTCATCGACAACACAATCGCCAAGGACAGCACCAAATCGGAATCCGACGGACTTGTTGAGCTTTACAGAAGACTGCGCCCCGGCGAAGTCCCCACGGAAGCTTCCGTTAAACAGCATCTCAACAATCTGTTTTTCGACCCGCGCCGTTACGACGTCGTAAAGGTCGGCAGATATAAATTCAATAAAAAGCTCAACCTTGCGTACAGGCTTCCTGGCTGCACGCTTGCAGAGGACGTGTTCAACCCCGAAACGGGCGAGGTCATGGCGCATGCGGGCGACGTGATTTCCGAACAGCAGGCAATAGAGATGCAGGATTGCGGCGTCAACGAAGTTTTCGTCCTTGTCAACGACCCCAAAGAGGGCGAAATCAAGCACAAGATTATCGCAAACAACACGGTTAACTTCAAAGCCGTATCCGATAAGGACGCCAAAATTTTCGGGCTTCTGCCTACAATTTATTATCCCAACTTCAAATTTATGCAGCGTCTTGCCGCTGAATGTGAAAACGCAAAGCCGGAAGAAGTCGCTCAGAAGTTATGCGACGAGATAGACGCAATTTATTATACGGCTGAAATTCCCGAGTCCGACGACGAAAAGCCCGAGGAAAAGAAGAACAGGGAAAAGCGCCGCGAAACGCGTATAAAGTTTGTAACGGCTTGCAAAAAGTTTAACGAGCTTTTACATTCCGGTAAAGATAAGCTTGACGCGGACGAGAAGAAAGAAATAAAGCCCGTTATAGAAAAGCTTAACCATAAGCACATTACGGTAGACGATATCGTCGCTTCCATTTCTACCAACCTCGATTTGCAGTACGGCATAGGCACGATTGACAATATCGACCACCTCGGCAACCGCCGCGTTCGTTCCGTGGGCGAGCTTCTTCAAAACCAGCTCCGCATAGGTATTGCAAGGCTTGAAAAGCTTATCAAGGAGCGTATGGCTACGCAGGACGCTATGGAAGTAACGCCTTCCGGTCTTGTAAACGTGCGTCCCGTATCCGCGGTAATAAGGGAGTTCTTCGGTTCTTCCCAGCTTTCGCAGTTCATGGACCAGACCAACCCCGCGGCGGAGCTTACCCACAAGCGTAAGCTTTCCGCGCTCGGCCCCGGCGGACTTAACCGCGACAGAGCCACGTTCGAGGTGCGCGACGTTCACTATTCGCACTACGGCAGGCTTTGCCCCATAGAAACACCCGAAGGTCAGAACATAGGTCTTATTTCCTCGCTGGCGACTTTCTCTAAGGTAAACGATTACGGCTTTATCATGACCCCGTACCGCAAGGTCATAAAGGACGCGGACGGCTGTCCCGTGGTCACGGACGAAGTAAACTATCTTACCGCGGACGAGGAGGACAGGTACGTTGTCGCGCAGGCGAACGAGCCGCTCGATAAGGACAACCACTTTGTAAACGCGCGTATCGGTTGCCGCCACCGCGAGCTTATTACCCAGTACTCTGCGGACAGAATAGACTATATGGACGTAAGCCCCAAGCAGCTTGTTTCGGTTGCGACGGCGCTTATACCCTTCCTTGAAAACGACGATACAAACCGTGCGCTCATGGGCTCGAACATGCAGCGTCAGGCGGTTCCCCTTATGAAGACGGAATCCGCTATTGTCGCAACGGGTATAGAGCATGCCATCGCGCGCGATTCGGGCGTAATGGTACGCGCTAAAAATGACGGCGTTGTCGTCGGCGTATCTTCCGACCTTATTAAAATTCAGGAAAAGAACGGCTTAATAACCGAATATAAGCTTAAAAAATTCGAACGTTCCAACCAGGGCACCTGCCTTAACCAGCGCCCCATTGTGGGAACGGGCGACAAAGTCGAGGCGGGCGAGGTTATCGCCGACGGCCCCGCGACAAACAACGGCGAGCTTGCTCTCGGTAAAAATATTCTTATAGGCTATATGGAATGGGAAGGCTACAACTACGAGGACGCAATTCTCATTTCCGAAAAGCTTGTTCAGGACGACGTGTTCACCTCTATCCATATCGAGGAGTATGAAACCGAAGCGAGGGATACCAAGCTCGGCGAGGAGGAAATCACGCGCGACATACCCAACGTTTCAGAGGACGCCTTAAAGGACCTCGACTCCGACGGTATTATAAGAATAGGCGCGGAAGTTCAGCCCGGCGACATACTTGTCGGTAAGGTAACGCCCAAGGGCGAAACCGAGCTTACGCCCGAAGAAAGACTTCTCCGCGCGATTTTCGGCGAAAAGGCGAGGGAGGTCAGGGATACTTCCTTGAAGGTTCCCCACGGCGAAGGCGGCATAATCGTCGACGTTAAAATATTCACAAGGGAAAACAAGGACGAGCTTTCGCCCGGCGTAAACAAGCTTGTACGCGTTTACATTGCACAGAAACGTAAGATACAGATAGGCGACAAAATGGCGGGACGCCACGGTAACAAGGGCGTTATTTCCCGCGTGCTGCCTCAGGCGGACATGCCTTTCCTTGCGGACGGCACGCCTTTGCAGATAGTTTTGAACCCCCTCGGCGTTCCTTCGCGTATGAATATCGGTCAGGTGCTCGAAGTGCATCTCGGTCTTGTCTGCAAACAGCTCGGCTGGAAGATTGCGACCCCCGTATTCGACGGCGCGACAGAGCAGGATATAAAACAGTTATTCAAAGAAAATTACATTCTCAACCCCGAAGGCAAGGTCGACGGTAAAATTCAGGTTTACGATGGCAGAACGGGCGAACCTTTCGAAAACAGGGTAACGGTAGGCGTTCAGTACATGATTAAGCTTAACCACCTTGTCGACGATAAAATCCACGCGCGTTCGATAGGACCTTACAGCCTTGTCACACAGCAGCCTCTCGGCGGTAAAGCCCAGTTCGGCGGACAGCGTTTCGGCGAAATGGAGGTTTGGGCGCTCGAAGCTTACGGCGCGGCGCACATCTTGCAGGAAATACTTACAGTCAAATCGGACGACATCGTCGGACGTGTAAAGACGTATGAAAGCATAGTAAAGGGCAACAACATTTCAGAGCCGGGTATCCCCGAAGCATTCAAAGTGCTTTTAAAGGAGCTTCAATCCCTCGCATTGGACGTAAAGGTTTTGACCGAATCGGGAGAAGAACTTATTATACGCGAGCTGGACGACGACGATGAAAGCATACCCACCGCGCGCAACCGCGAATTGCAGGAACAGGAAGCAAAGATTCCCGAGGAAGAACTCGAACTTGTTTCGCACGAGGACGAGGATATCGAGCTTGAACCTATTTCCATATTCGACAGCGACGAGGATGAGGAGTTCAACGGCAAAGAGCTGTTCGGCGGCGACGAAGAAGACGATGACGACGACCTCGGCGATAAGTTCACGCTTTTCGACAGCGAGGACGAGGGGCTTGACGTTTTCGGCGACGACGACGGCGAGGATAAGGACTAACGGGAGGTTAAAATATGTTTGAATTAAACGATTTCAGTTCTATAAAAATCAGCGTAGCATCCCCCGAAAAAATAAGGGAACTTTCCAAGGGCGAGGTAACCAAACCCGAAACCATAAATTACAGAACGCAAAAGCCCGAAAAGGACGGACTTTTCTGCGAGCGCATTTTCGGACCCATGAAGGACTGGGAATGTCACTGCGGAAAATACAAGCGTATACGTTATAAAGGCATCACGTGCGAAAAGTGCGGCGTAGAAGTTACCCGCGCAAAGGTAAGACGCGAAAGAATGGGTCACATTGAGCTTGCCGCTCCCGTATCCCATATCTGGTATTTCCGCGGCGTTCCGTCCAGAATCGGTCTTATACTCGACATGTCGCCCAAGGCGTTGGAGCAGGTAATTTACTTTGCCGCATACGTCGTAATCGACCCCGGCACGGTTCCCACGCTCGAATACAAGCAGGTCATAAACGATAAAGAGCTGCGCGAAATAGAGGAAAAATACGGCGAAAGCTCGGTTACCGGTCTTAAAGTAGGTATGGGCGCCGAAGCCATCCGCGAGCTTTTGATGGCTGTAGACCTCGACAAAGAGTGCGAGGAAACAAAGAAAATAATCGACACGTCCAGCGCGACGCAGAAGCGCGTAAAGGCGGTAAAGAGAATAGAAATTCTCGAATCCTTCCGTAAAAGCGGCAACCGCCCTGAATGGATGGTTTTAACCGTTCTTCCCGTACTTCCGCCCGAACTCAGACCTATGGTTCAGCTTGACGGCGGCAGATTCGCCTCGTCTGATCTTAACGATTTATACAGGCGCGTCATTAACCGTAACAACCGTCTTAAAAGAATGATAGAACTCGGCGCGCCCGACATGATAGTCAAAAACGAAAAGCGCATGCTGCAGGAAGCCGTCGACGCGCTTATCGACAACGGCAGACGCGGCAAGGCTTTGTCCGGTCCCTCCAACAGAGAGCTTAAATCCCTTTCGGGTATGCTTCGCGGTAAGCAGGGACGTTTCCGTCAGAACCTTCTCGGCAAGCGTGTAGACTATTCGGGACGTTCGGTTATAGTCGTCGGACCCGAACTTAAATTGTATCAGTGCGGCTTACCCAAGGAAATGGCGATAGAGCTTTTCAAGCCTTTCGTAATGAAAAAGCTTGTGGAAAGCGGTCAGTGCCACAATATAAAGAGCGCCAAGCGCACCGTAGAGCGCGCAAAACCGTTGGTTTGGGACGTGTTGGAGCAGGTCATAAAGGAGCATCCCGTTCTTTTGAACCGTGCGCCCACGCTTCACAGACTTTCCATTCAGGCGTTCGAGCCCGTCCTTATAGAGGGCAGAGCTATTAAAATTCACCCTCTTGTATGTACGGCGTTCAACGCGGACTTCGACGGCGACCAGATGGCGGTTCACGTTCCCCTTTCGGTCGAAGCACAGGCGGAAGCAAGATTTTTAATGCTTTCTTCCAACAATATTTTAAAGCTTTCCGACGGTAAACCCGTTATGCAGCCTTCGCAGGATATGGTTATGGGCGCTTATTATCTTACCATTATCCGTCGTGAGGACGGCAAATTCTACCGTTGGAGCGGCGACAGATATTACGAGTGCGGGAAGGGCGACGAAGGCGCTGAAAAATACGTTGCCAACGCTTATATTTCCGAAGACGAAGCTTTGATGGCTTACCAGACCAAGCTTGTGCATATGCAGGACGAAATTTACGTCCGCCGTACGGTTAACGTAAATGGTAAAACCGTGCAGGGCAGGGTAAAAACGACTGTCGGCAGAATTATTTTCAATAACGAAATGCCGCAGGATTTGGGCTTTGTCGAAAGAAAGAAAGACGAAGATTATGTTAAATACGAAATTTCTTACGAGTTCCTCGGCGGCGCTGTTGCGGTAGGCAAAAAGCAGCTCGGCAAAATAGTAGAGCGTTGCTTCAAGACGGGCGGCGCGCCCAGGGCGGCGGACGTTCTCGACAGAATAAAGACGCTCGGTTATAAATATTCCACTATAGGCGCAATCACGACTTCCGTATTCGACATGCACATTCCCGACGCAAAGAAGGAAATCGTAGAGGAAACGGAAAAGAAAGTTATACAGATAGAAAAGAAATATCAGCGCGGACTTTTGAGGGAGGAGGAGCGTTACAACGCGGTTATAGACGCGTGGGATGCGGCTACCGACGAAGTTACGGACGCGCTTAAAGGCTCGCTTGACAAGTTCAATCCCATATGGATGATGGCAAACTCGGGCGCCCGCGGCTCTATCGACCAGATGAAACAGCTTTCGGGTATGCGCGGACTGATGGT
>CAMRTO010000036.1 GCA_947053655.1 uncultured Clostridia bacterium | reverse complement strand
CAAGGGCTATGCCCGAAAATGTAAAGCCACCCGCTGTGCGGGTGGATATTTACTGCGGTTTTAAGATTTATAATATAAAATAACGTCGGCGGCGGTATTTATACTTACTTACAGGCTACACTTGGCTGCGGTCCAGCGATTATAACTCAGGCCTCGTCGGGCGTTATTTGACTTCGTCGGGGTATTGGACTTATACCTATTCTGCCCGTAGGTTAGCTGTGCGGCCTGCGACTCACAAAGCGTTTGTATCCACCGTCATTCTGCGCAAGCCTTACGCTTTGCACACTTCACTGTCATTCTGAACGAAGCCTTTTGTCATTCTGAACGAAGTGAAGAATCTTATGTGCAAAGTGAAACGAGCGATTTTTCAGATCCTTCACTAACGCTCAGGATGACAATGTGGAAAAATAATGCTACAATATTTGCGGCGACGGTTTTTTAACTTATTTACAGGCTACACTTGGCTGCGTTCCGGTGATATTTATTCTGCGTGTTATGCAAACTACCTTACGGTGTCAAGCATGCGCTACCATACTTACACCGCGCGTACCTTAGCTGTGCGGCCTGCGACTCGCAAAGCGGTTGTATGTTTAAAACCACCATGTTATAATTTTTGCGGCGGCGGTTTTTAACTTATTTGGCTGCGTTCCGGCCCTGGTTCAGCTGCCCACCTCTCTCGCTACCTGACCGCTTCGGGGGCCTCTAACAATACGTACTCTGCCCGTCGGTTAGCTGTGCGGCCTGCGACTCGCAAAGCGGTTGTATGTTTAAAACCCCTGTGTTATAATTTTTGCGGTGACGGTTTTTAAAATTACTTGGCTGCGTTCCGGTAATGCTTCTGTTGTCTATACTACTTATTACCTTTCAGCTATGGGCGGGAGTAACGGTATATACTCTGTCCGTCGACAAGCTGTGCGGCCTGCGCTTTACAAGAAAGGCTTCTCCTTGGCGGAGAAGCTCCGCGTAGCGGTGATGAGGGGTTTTATTAATATCTCCTCATCCGTCTTGACCTTACGGTCAATCCACCTTCCCCCGAGGGGGAAGGCTAATTACAACAACCGCAATTACGGTATCCGAAAAGTACATTGACTTTCGGACGGATTAATTAAATTTTTAAAGGGCGAGAGAGATTATCTCAACAGTCTTTCTTTGTGAAGGGACGAGCGTTGCCTTTCTGCAAACAGCGGACACCCTCTGTTTGCGCAACGCGAGACGAGCAAACGCATAACAACGCGTTTGCGGTGACCGAGGCAACCGTTTTCCTTACGGTTGCCGAGACCCGCCGTCATGCCCTTTATAATCTTTGTGAAGGGAACCGCCGTCATGCCCCCTTAGATTCTTCACCCCGTAAAGGGGTTCAGAATGACAAGAGACTGCGTTCGGAATGACAGACAATGTCATACTGAGCGTCAGCGAAGTATCTGCAAGATTCTTCACTTCGTTCAGAATGACAAGAGACTGCGTTCGGAATGACAATTAAGTGTCATACTGAGCGTCAGCGAAGTATCTGAAAAGCCTTCTCCTCGGGGAGAAGGTGGACTGACCGTAAGGTCAGGACGAATGAGGGGAACATAACACCCCTCATCAGTCCGCGAATACGGACAGCTTTCTCAAACGGCGCAAGGATAACGCCGTTTTCGGACACCGCAAACGCCTTTGTATATGCGTTTGCTCATCTCGGACGGCAAAACAACGGATATCCGTTGTTTTGAGAAATCCGTCCTCGTCCCAAACGGGGAAGCCTATGGGGCGCAACCGATCCGACCTTAACGCGACGGCACGTATTAAACGCGCATTCGGGGTTATCAGCTTTTTCGTAAAGCGGTCGGGTCTTATTTTATTCTACGGGATATATATTGCTTATCTTTTCTCCGTTGAAATCTACGGCGAAATATTTTATTTCAAACAGGTTTTTGCCGCGCGGATAAACAAGCCCCGCGGCGGCTATATCGCCGTGGGCGGAATAAAAATTTTCGGTCGGGACGGTAACGCCTACAAAGTTGCCGAGATAGTTTTTAAGCGCGTCCGCCTTTGGCAAAAGACTTTCGTCCAAATATTTTCCGTAGTCGCCGCGCGTTAAAACGCTTTCGAAAAAGGCGAAATGCAATATGCTTTTTTCGGGCGGACGCATTTCTATCGTCCTGCTGGATACAAGCTCCAGCTTTTCACCGTCGTAGGCAAAGTAACACTCGGCTTTTGCCGCCGTGCAGGTTTCGAAGTTTACGGTTACGCTGAGACCGCCGTTAAATGAGACGTTTTCCGCGGAGTTCATGTAAATTATTTTGCCGCTTTCGGAAATAACAATCATCATTCCGCCGCCGTATAAGGCGAGCACTTTGTATCCCGCAAGCGTTTTTTCCTCCGCCGACACGGAGGAAAAGCTTTGCGGCAAAGCGTTGAGCGAGTATTCCGCCCCCTCAACCGAAAGATAAATTCTCCCCTGCGAAAACACGGTTACCAAATTCCCCGCAAATCTTGTTTGGTAAATGACGTCCAGCTTTGCGTTTTTCGGCTCGAATTCCCGTATGTAAATTATCGCGTCGCCTTCCGTAAGATATACGTCCGCAAAGGACGGCGGCGCGGCAAAAAAATCCGTATTCAGACGGAAGTTGAGGGGTTGAAAATTGTCGTACGGCACAATTTCCGCCAAAACTCCGTCCGCGGGGTCCAAGCTTACATGCCTTTCAAAGCCGTCCACCGTACCGAGATACATTCCGTTAAGTTTAAGCGCGGCGGGCGCGTATGATAAAAAATACACTCTCATTTTTGTTTCCTTTCAGTACTAATTAATGTTTATGCGGACAAAATTATGTCAATACATACACTGTCAGGAGGAATGAAAATGAATAAAATCAACGGCTATACGGAAGACGAGGCAAAAAACTTGGTACGCTACATTTGCGAGGGCAGGAAGGAGGGTAAAACCCTTTCGGGCATGTTTGACGGTTATGCCAAAAAGACGGGCAGGGCGAAGGGCAGTGTCAGGAATTATTACTACGCGCTTTTAAGGACAAGCGGCGATGACAGGGTGAAAAAGCTTTTGCGCGGTACCGGACTTAAGGCGGAAAAAATTACGGCGTTTTCCGAAACGGAAACCGACGATATGCTTAAAGCTATTCTCTCGCAGAAAAGCAGGGGGATTTCGGTAAGGAAGGCGGTTTTAAACCTTTCGGGCGGAGACGATAAGCTTATGCTAAGGTATCAGAACAAGTACCGCAACGTTCTTGTAAAACAGCCCGAACGGATAGAGCGGCTTATGCGCGAATGCGGGCTTGCCGGCAGTGAGGACGAAAACCGTAAAAAGCTGGAAGACGAAATAAACAACCTTTACGACAAGCTTGCAAGCGGTCTGAAAGAGGAGAACAAGCGGCTTTCCTCCCTTATAAAAAAGCTGACGGACGAAAATTCGCTTTTGAAGCTGCAAATAAAAAATTTAAGCGATTGACTTACAAATTTTTACAATCATAATGTCCGCCGCACATACCCATACTTTTATCAAGGGGAAAATTCACGCCCTCTTACAAGGAGATAAAAGTGGAGAAGTTTATTCTTGGCGCCGTGCTCGGTATGGCGGGCGGCGCGCTTATAGTCGCAAACAACTGTAAGGTACGCAATCTCGTTAAGAAAAATCAGGAAGATTTAATGCAGAAGGCGGAACAGTATATCGACAGTAAGCTTGAAAAGATGGAAGGCGGCTCTCAGCCGCAGTCCTAAGGGTAAAAACCCGGATATTGCCGCGCAGTTTTGCGCGGCAATATTTTCTTGTTGCAATAAAAAAAGTTTTGTGTTATACTTTGCATATGGAAAGATACGTTGCGTTCGATATAGGCGACAAGCGCATAGGCGTAGCCGTTTCCGACCCGTTCAACACGTACGCCCTGCCGTCGTTTACTTATTTCAGGAAAGGCTTTAAGCAGGACGCGGACGCGGTTGCGAAAATAGCGGAGGAAAAGGGCGCTACGCTTATCGTGTGCGGTCTGCCCGTCAACTTCGACGGTACGGAAGCCGTGCAGACGCTCAAAACCAAACAGTTTATTGAAGAACTGAAATCGCGCACGCAAATACCCGTCGTATGCGAGGACGAAAGGTTTACCACGCAAATGGCGCATGAAACGCTTATTTCCGAGGGCATGCGCAGGGAAAAACGTAAAAATTACGTCGACTCTCTCGCCGCGGCGAATATTCTCGACGGATACCTGCGCCGCATAAATAAAAAAGGAGTATAACATGAACGAGGAAGATATATTGGAAGAAGAACAGGGCGACCTGATAGAGCTTATCGACGACGAGGGGCACGTTATTAATTTCCGCCTTCTGGACGTGACCGAGTACAAGGGCGAAAAATACACCCTTTTGCTCGCCGCCGAGCCGAATGACGGTATTGCCGAGGACGAGGTGGTTATTTTCCGCCTTAACGAAGCGGATGAAACGCTCGAACCTATCGATGACGAAAACCTTTTGCAGGAGGTTTTCGATTTTTACCAGCAGGAAGCGGACGAGGCGGACGGGGAAGAAAATTAACTTATTTCCTTTGTTTTGCAAACGTCAAAACGTTCAATGCTTTGACTTCGGCAAATTTAAGTTATATACAGTAACTGCTTGTGCGCGGACGTAAATACGTCCGCGCACGTATTTTGCGGGCATAAAAAATTTTTTCACATTCCGCGAAAACCGCTTTACATTACAATAAAACTTTGCTAAAATATTAAGGCTATAAAAATTCACACCCGAGGGGCGGGCGTCCCGTGGCGGCAAAATACTTTCAGTGTCGCAATAAACGCCTTAAAAACCGCGCTTTCGGGGAGGTAAACGGAGGAATTGAAATGGCGGTTATAACAATGAAACAGTTGCTCGAAGCGGGCGTACACTTCGGGCATCAGACGAAAAAATGGAATCCCAAAATGGATAAGTACATCTACGCCGCAAGAAACGATATTCATATCATCGACTTGCAGATAACCGTAGGACTTGTCGAGGAAGCGTATAAGTACGTGGTCGAAGCGGTCAAGGACGGCAAGACCATTCTTTTCGTCGGAACAAAAAAGCAGGCTCAGGACGCCGTAAAGGAAGAGGCGGAGCGCTGCGGCATGTACTATGTAAATTCGCGTTGGCTGGGCGGTACGCTCACCAACTTCAAGACGATACGTTCGCGCATTGACAGAATGGTTAAGCTTGAAAAAATGGAGCTTTCCGGCGAGTTCGACCTTCTTCCCAAAAAGGAAGTGGCAAAGCTTAAAGAGGAAATGGGCAAGCTTCAGATAAACCTCAACGGCATAAGGGATATGAACAAGCTTCCCGGCGTTATGTTTATAGTCGACCCCCACAAGGAAGAAATTGCCGTTAAAGAAGCGCGCAAGCTCAACATTCCCATAGTGGCAATCACGGACACCAACTGCGACCCCGACGTTATAGACTGCGTAATTCCCGGCAACGACGACGCAATCAGGGCGGTAAAACTTATTTCTTCCGTTATTGCTAACGCGGTTATAGAGGCAAACCAGGGCGAGACACCCGTTTACGACCTCCCCGAAGAAAGTGCGGAACCCGCTTCTATAGAGGAAGTAGTCGCTAAAGAGCAAGCTGTCGCAGAGGAAGTAAAGGCTGAAGCCGTCGCGGAGGAAGCCCCCGCAAAGAAACCCGCAGCAAAAAAGACCGTAAAGAAAGTTGCGGAAGAAGTTAAAGAGGAAGCTCCCGCAGAGGAAGCGGCTGAAAAACCCAAGGCAAAGAGAACCGTCAAAAAGGCGGCTGCCGCAGAGGAAGTAAAGGAAGAAGTCAAGGCGGAGCAGGCTGAAGAAGTTAAGCCCGTTAAAAAGACAACCAGAAAGAAGAAGACCGAAACGGTCGAAGAAAATGCCGAAAAGGCGGAATAAGGAGTTAATATGGCATTTACGGCTAAAGACGTTATGACTTTGCGCGAAAAAAGCGGCGCAGGAATGTTAGAGTGCAAAAAGGCGTTGACAGACGCGGACGGCGATATGGAGAAGGCTGCCGAGCTGTTGAGAGAACGCGGCATTGCAAAAGCGGTTAAAAAGGAAGGCAGAATCGCAGCGGAAGGCGCTGTCGGCGCGTACGTTTGTACGAAGTGCGGCGTGGGCGTGCTTGTTGAGGTAAACTGCGAAAGCGACTTCGTTTCGCGCGGAGACAAATTCCATGAAATAGTTGACGGCGTGGCAAAGGTTATTGCGGAAAACAAACCCGCCGACGTCGAAGCGCTGGGCGCCTGCAAAATAGGCGACGTTACCGTTAAAGATTATATCACGTCCCAGACGGCGGTAATAGGCGAAAAAATTTCCATCCGCAGGTTTGCCGTTTACGAAACAAGCGGTAAAATCGAAACTTATATTCACATGGGCGGCAAGGTCGGCGTCATGGTCGAAGCTTGCGACTTCAACGCGGGCGCGGAAGAAATTCTTCACGACGTTGCGTTGCAGATAGCGGCGGCTAAGCCTTCGTACGTAAATTCCGCGGAAGTTCCCGCAGACGTGCTTGACAAGGAAAAGGAAATAATGCTTGTCCAGATGCAGAACGACCCGAAGAACGCGAACAAACCCAAGGAAATTCTTGAAAAAATAGTCGCGGGCAAGATGGGTAAATTCTATCAGGACAACTGCCTTTTAGACCAGGCGTACGTAAAGGACGACAGCCAGAAGATTTCTCAGGTTATCGGCAGTAAATTCAAGGTTGCAAAATTCGTCCGCTTCGAAATGGGCGAAGGACTTGAAAAGAAAAGCGAAAATTTGCAGGACGAAGTCGCTAAGCAGATAGACGCAATGAAAAAGTAAACAATTAAAAATTAAAACGGTCTGTGTGGATAACACAGACCGTTTTTATGTGGTTTTACAGCTCTATCCCAAGCAGACTTTCAAGCGTTTCACCGTAAATTTCCGCTAAGGCGATAAGGTTTTCGTACTCGGGGCGGGAAACGTCGTTTTCCCAGTCGCTTATGTTTGACTGCTCTATTTTCAGTAAATCCGCTATTTGCTTTTGCGTATAGCCGCACTGCTTGCGTACTTCTTTAAATCTTTGTCCGAATTGCATAGTTTTTCTTTTTACCGTCATCCTGAGCGTAAGCGAAGGATCTGATAAGTATTCTGAAAAGATTCTTCACTGCGTTCAGAATGACATTCTTCTGTCATCCTGAGCCTTTGGCGAAGGATCTGAACATCTAGATTCTTCACTGCGTTCAGAATGACATTCTTCTGTCTTCCTGAGCCTTTGGCGAAGGATCTGAACATATAGATTCTTCACTGCGTTCAGAATGACATTCTTCTGTC
>CAMRTO010000035.1 GCA_947053655.1 uncultured Clostridia bacterium | reverse complement strand
CAAGGGCTATGCCCGAAAATGTAAAGCCACCCGCTGTGCGGGTGGATATTTACTACGGCAAAAACAGCTATTGATTTTTTGTTTCCGCTGTGTTATACTTAATATTCGACAGGTCGGTTATGAGTGATTTGGAAAAATTGAAAAATTCTATAAATCCGCACAAGCAAACTTCCAGGGAGTTTTTTCTCGGGCTTTTGGACGCGGACGGGCAGAAGGCTTACGAGGACGAACATCTTTCGGCGGTTATGGCTTTGCTTAAAATAATCAGACTCAACAGGCTGAGGGCGAAGGCGGACGCGGCGAAAAAGGAACGCAAGGCGTTGAATTCTTCGTCCGAAAAAAATGCGGAAAGCTACAGACGCGTGTTGGAGCTTGACGCGCTTATTTCGTCGCTTAACGAAAAAATAAATTCTTACAAGCCGTTTTTCGACGAGCCTTATTTCGCGCGTATGGATTTATACGACGCGCGCGAGGGCTACAACAGCTATTATATAGGCAAGCGCGGCGACGAGGGGCTGGAAATCGTCGACTGGCGCGCCCCGCTCGCGCGGAAGTATTATCAGAAAAGCCGCACTTCTTTTACAATAAACGATTACGATTATAAGCTTATTCTGCGCCGCGCGCTGAGGACGGAAAAGGGCAAGGTGCTGGATATAAAAAACGAGTATCTTAACCTTAAAGACTACCTTACCGTAGACGAGATAGGCGGCAGGGACGATTCCGTTATTTTCGACCCGTTTTTAAAAGAAATTTTGCTCAGCCGCAAGGAAAAGCGCGAAATAACCGACATAATAGAAACCATACAGGAAAAGCAGTACGAGATAATTACCCTGCCCGAGCGCGACAGGTTCATTGTTCAGGGCGTTGCAGGAAGCGGCAAAACAATGATTATGCTTCACAGGCTTTCCTACATTCTGTATAACAACGAAAAGCTTAAACCCTCGGACGTGCTTGTAATTACTCCGTCGGATTCCTTTAACGATTTTATAGACGAGCTTTCGGCAATTTTGGAGCTGGAAAAGGTCAAAACCTATACTTTAAACGGCTACTTTTTGAAGCTTTTAAAAAACGCAGGCGTGGACGTCGCCGATAAAATCGACTACTGTCAGCCGGTTCCGCAAGAGCTTCTTAATTACGTATATTCCGAAAAGTTCACCGCGGATATTAAGAGCCGTCTTTTAAAAATTTACGACGGCGTATTCGGCTTGTTCGCTTCGAGCGAGTGCGCGCAGTTTTCCGAAAATCTTGCCGCCGCGTGCGAAATGCAGGAAAAGCAATATACGTTTATCAAAAATACGGGTCTCCGCGTAAGGCGCTGTATCTTAGGGGAAATAAAAGAAAAACCGGACGGCGGTCTTTACTATACCAAACAGTTCCGCAATATGTTCAACTGCGTACAGGACGTAAAGGAGTTTTTACAGCTTCTCTCCGACGGAAGAATGGGCAATTACGCGTTTTTTTACAGACAGCTTCTTTCCTTTTACAAGTCGCTTAAATTTTTGCGCCGCTATTCCCAGAAAATTTGTCTTGCGGCGGTCGACGACCTTAACGCCCTGTCCGAGACGGTTGATAAGGAGATATCGGATTTGCGCCGTTACAAGCGCAGGATAGGGGAAACCGAGGTTTTGACCTATCCCGACAGGATAGAAAAGAGAGAGCAGTTAAAAAAGGAGACGGAGGACGCAATCCGCGCCGTGCAGCGCATTGCGGACGGCTTTTTGCCCGTTTACGATTTTGCAGACGTTGTGCGCGCCGACGGTTTTCTTTCGGGAATAGGCAAGTGCGAAAACGTTTACGGCGTTGTCCGCTTTTTCTACCGCGAAACCGTGAAAAAGATTAAGACCCGATTCGGCATGTCCACGTCGAAGCTTTGCCGCTTCGACCCGTTTGCACTGTGTCTTTTGGCGGCGGAGCTGGGCTTTTCGCTTTCCCCGCAGTTCGGCTTTGTGTTCGTGGACGAGGCGCAGGATATTTCCCCCGCGGAGTATGCGGTTCTCCGCACCGTAAACGGACGCGCCGCTTTCAATATTTTCGGCGACCTGAAACAGAATATGACGCCGTACAGGGGAATAAAAAGCTGGGAAGAAATCGGCTATAAAGTGTATAATCTGAACCTCAATTACAGAAACACCAATCAGATAGTGGAGTATGTTTCGGGCAATTTGGGTATAGACATGCGCGCAATAGGCGCAGACGGAAGCGAAGTGGAGATTATAGACGAAAGATCCGCGACGAAATATCTGTCTGACAAAAACGGACTGCGCGCCGTAATTACAAGCGAAAGCGGTTACGGAAAATATTTACGCAAAAGCTATAACTCCGTGCGCGACACGGGCAGAATATCGAAATCCAAGATAAATATTCTTACCGTTTACGAAAGCAAGGGGCTGGAATTTACCGCCGTCGCCGTAGCGGACTCGGACATGAGCGACAACGAAAAATATATTGCGTACACGCGCGCTTTGAAATATCTTGCGCGCATTACTTAAAATTTTCATATAAAAATTTTACCGTGTGTCAATAATCTTAGTTGCGGTAAAAGCGGCTTTGATGTTATAATAAATAATACTAAATTACGGACGGACTTAAATGGCAAATAAAACAAAAAAACAACCCGATACTATAGAGCTGGAAGGCGAACTTTTAAATACGGTCAGTTACGCAACATATTACTGCCGTCTGCCGCTTTTTACGTCATTCAAAATATTTAACCGCGCGCAGGAAAACGCGTGCGAAATTTCGGTAAGCATCACCGGCTCTACGCCGTTGATAATTCCTACGGAGCTTGCTCTCGAAGAAATACCGCACGAAAGCAGTATAGAGGTTTCGGCGGAAAATCTTCTCAACCCCAAATATCTCGCCGATTTGGACGAGCCGTCGTCCTGTACGGTGCAGGTAAAGCTGTTAAACGGCAAGGATATAATTTGTACGCTTAAAGCGGAAGTAGAAGCCTTGCCCATAGACTGTTGGAGCGGGCTTTCCGGCAATCCGGAAATGCTTGCCGCATTCGTAAGACCCAAGCTTGCCGACTGTCAAAAGGTATTGGCGGAAGCCGGTCTGCAACTTAAAACCTGGGGCTATTCTTCGGAGTGGAGCGGCTATTCCGGCAACGATAAGAACGGCGTGCGCAACGCCGCCGCCGCCGTGTACGCGGCAATACGCAATCTCAATATAGAGCGCGAAAGCTGTTCCGACTTTACGGATACGGTACGCGCCTGCGACGTCAGCGGAATTCTTCAAAGCAAGAAGGCAACTTCGCTTGAAATGGCGCTTTTCGCCGCTTCCTGCTTCGAGGCGACGAAGCTTAATCCCGTGCTCGTACTCGGCAAAAACAAAGTTGGCGTAGGCGTCTGGCTGTACGACAGTTGTTTTTCGTCACCCATGCAGGACGACATGACGGTAATTGAAAAGTACGTTACGGACGGCGTAAACAACCTTGCCGTTTTCGACGCGGACGATTTGTTCGCGCACAAAAACGCAAGCTTTACCACCAGCGAATCGCACGTAAGTTCCTTTTTAAAAAGCAACTCTTTCGACGTGTGTCTCGACGTCAGGCGTTGCCGCGTGGGCGGAATTTTCGCCCTGCCGCTTAAAGTAAAAACGGCGGGCGGGTACGAGCTTCTGGACGACAGACAGCTTTCCTATGACGAAAAACCGCGCGAGGTTATCGACGCAAGCAAATACGAGTACGATAAAACCGCCTCAAAGGACAAGAGCTGGCAGAGAAGACTTCTGGATTTATCCATGAAGAACAATCTGCTTAATTTCCGTTACAAGCGCGACTGTATCCATATTCTTTCGTGCGACCTCGCATCTTTCTGCGAAAAGACCGCAGCGAGAAACAGGTTCAGCTTGCTTCCGCTTACTTCCGCTATAAAGGACGCGGCTTACTTCGGCGGCACAGGCATTAAAAACATGGGCGAGCTTATTTCTTTGGAGCTGAACGCCGGTAAAATACGCTGTTATTCCGGTCCCGACGCTCTTGCGGAAATTTCCGGCACGCTTATAAGAAAGGCGCGCGCCGCGGAGGAGGAGACGGGCGCAAAGACGCTTTATCTCGCTTTCGGCTTCTTGAAATGGCGCGGCACGGGCGAAAGGGAGGACAAGTTTGCTCCGCTTGCGCTTCTGCCGGTTAACGTCAGGCGCACAAAGACCAACGGCGTTTCCTTAGAGCTCGGCGACGGGTACGAGGTGAATACCACCTTACTTGAATTTTTAAAACAGGAATTCGGCATAGACGTGCGCGGCGTGGACGGAAAGGGTCTGTCCCCCAAAGAAATTATAGCCGTGTTCCGTTCCAAGACCGCCAACATGAAGGGGTGGATGGTCTACGAGGATATTTATCTTTCCCAGTTCACTTTCGCACGGTATGCGATGTGGGCCGACGTAAAGAAAAATATAAACGAGTATAAGAAAAATCCCATAATAGCAAGTCTTTTGTCAAACTCGAACAAGCTTGCGGAAAACAAGCTTTCGGGCATATGCGAGGATGAGGGCGACCCCTGCGAAATAATAGTTCCTCTCCCCTGCGACAGCACCCAGTACGCCGCCGTTGCGGAGTCGGCGAAGGGAACCTCCTTCGTCCTTCACGGCCCCCCTGGTACAGGTAAAAGCCAAACGATAACCAATATAATAGCCAACGCGCTGTATAACGGAAAACGCGTGCTTTTCGTTGCGGAAAAGCAGGCGGCTTTACAGGTCGTAAAAAAGCGTCTTTCCGACATAGGCATCGGCGATTTCTGTTTCGAGCTTCACTCCGGCAAGTCGGCAGATAAGGGCGAAATTGTAAGAAATATCGAAAATACGCTTGCGCTTTCTTCCAACGGCGGCGGTGAAAGCTTCGTTCCCGCGGCGGAAAAAATAAGGTCCGTGCGCGGCTCTTTAAAGGCGCCGTCGGACGCGCTGCATAAAAAACGCAGGCTGGGCGTATCCGTTTACGAAGGTATACTGTATTACCTGCAAAACAAAAACGCGCCCGAGCTTGTAAATATAGAAAGCACCTTTTACGACTCGCTTACCAAAGAGAGGCTTGAGGAGTGCGAAAGCATGCTTGTGACGGCGCAAGCCGCGGCAAACGAATGCGGCGGAGTGTACCGCTCGCCTTTTTCGGGTGTAAACCTTACTTTCTGCGACAAAAAAACCAAAAACGCGGTACTCTGCTCGGCGGAAGTAGTGCTTGCCGAGTTAAAGCATCTTAAAAGCTATCTCGGGCTTTTCCTCGATACGTTCAACCAGCGAGTAAGCGCCTTTACCTACAAAAAGCTTGAAAATCTGGTGGAGATTGCAAACGTTTTAAAGGTTGACGAGCTGAGCGAGTTTTTCGAGTGCGACGAGGAAGATTTTTATAAATTCTATAATGCGAATCTCCGCTACGACAGCGAGGTGAAGCACTGGCTTGCAAACTTTAAATCTCTGCCCGATATTTCTAAGTTCGCCGATAAAATAGAGTACGAAATCGACAACTGGGGGGAAAATTACCGTTCTTCCAAGATACTTTTAAACGTAATAAAACGCATAAACAAGTGCGCGGCAAAGCCCGTTAAGGAAAAGGACGAGCCGGAGTGGATAAAGCGCGCTTATGAGATAGAGGAAGCAAGAAGCCGCATTTTGGCAAATACGGATTTAAGCGGCAATTTCCTCACGCTCGGCGGCGGCATAAACGACAGAAAGAGGGAAGAATTTTTAAAACCGCTTTATAACCTGCACAAGCTGTGCGCGCAGGTGTTTATGGACTATAACGCCGACGCGTTCAACAGCGTTTGCTGCGCGTCTGCGGGCGGACAGCTTCGTCCGCTTATTTCGGGACTTTTGTCGGCGGCTTCGGCGTTCAACAGAAGCTGCGAGCATTTTATGAAGGTTGTCAAAGCCGACAAGTCCGACATAGAGGACGGAGACATTTTCGACTATTTCAACGCAAAATGTACCGCGCTTATAGATAATATAGACATGTTGCCGTCCTGGTGCATGTATAAGGCAACTGCGCAAAAGCTGAACGACGGCGGACTTACGTTTATAACCGACGCAATGGAAAGCGGACGGATAAACGGAAAACAGATTCTTTCTTCCTTCCGTAAAAACGTTTACCGCAATTTCATTCAGACCAACATACCGGCGGACGACGTGCTCTCGTCGTTTTCCGCAAGCGTGCAGGAGGAAACGGCGGCAGGCTTTGCGCGCCTTTTGGAGGAGTTTTCCGCATTCACGCGTGAAAAGCTTCGCGCCGACCTGATTTCGCGCCTGCCCGCGAAGGAGACGGAGGGACCGCTCGCGGTAGAGCTTATGACCTTCCAGCGCAGTATAAAGGGCAACCCGCGCGGCTTTAACGTAAGGAACTTATTTACGGAAATTCCAGAGCTGATGCGCGTAGTCGCGCCCTGCATGCTTATGAGCCCCGTAACCGTCGCGCAGTATCTGCCGCCGCGCTCGGGCGCTTTCGATATGGTAATTTTCGACGAGGCTTCGCAAATGCCCACGTGCGAGGCGGTTCCCTCGCTTGCGCGCGCAAAGAGCGCCATAATCGTCGGCGACCCCAAGCAGATGCCGCCAACGTCTTTCTTTACAAGCTCCGGTCAGGACGAGGACAATCCGGAAACGGAAGATTTGGAATCCGTTCTCGACGACTGCCTCGCTTTGGGTATGCCCGAAAAGCACCTTATCTGGCATTACCGCTCCAAGCACGAAAGTCTTATCGCGTTCTCCAATATAACGTACTATTCCAGCAGGCTTTGCACATATCCCTCGCCCGACGCGCTGGACAGCAAGGTTCAGTTGAGATATATCGAACACGGCGTTTACGACAGGGGCGTTTCCAAGTGCAACCGTCAGGAGGCGGAAGCTTTGGTTGCGGAGGTCATACGCAGGTTAAAGGACGAAAGGCTGAGAAATTCCAGTATAGGTATCGTGACGTTCAGTACGCCCCAACAGGTGTTTATAGAGAGAATGCTGACCAAAAAAATAATAGAAAAGGGGCTTGAATCTGTCGCGTACGAGCGCGAAGAACCGCTTTTCGTCAAGAACCTTGAAAACGTTCAGGGCGACGAAAGGGACGTAATACTGTTTTCCGTATGCTACGGACCCGACAAGATGGGTAAAATATCGTTAAACTTCGGACCGCTTAACCAACTCGGCGGTTGGCGCCGTCTAAACGTCGCCGTTTCGAGGGCGAGGGAGGAAATGATTGTATTTTCTTCCATGCGCTATTCCATGATAGATATGTCCAGAACTACCTCGCGCGGGGTGGCGGGGCTGAAAGCCTTCCTCGAATTTGCGGAAAAGGGAAGGACGAACATTTCCGTCAAGAGCAACGAGGTGATTATAAACAGGCAGGGCATAGGCAAATTTATTGCGGAGGAGCTTTCCGCCTACGGTTACGATTGCCGCTGCGACGTGGGTGTTTCGGACTTCAAAATCGACGTTGCGGTGGTTGACCCCAAAAACAAGCATAACTTTATACTTGCGGTGCTTTGCGACGGAACAAGCAATTTCTCCGTAAAGGACAGGACCGTCTTGCAGGTACAGACTTTAAAACGCAACAATTGGAACGTTATAAGGCTGTACTCGATAAATTTCTTCAACAATCCAAAGCGTGAGATAAAGAAGATTAAGGACTATCTGGATAAGCTTACTTCGGACGGAAAGCCCGTTGCCATAAGCTTTAAAAAGCCTTACCGCGTATACAAGACCGAAGAAAAGGAGCAGAGTCCCGACTACGTTCTGAGCGGTGAAAACGACGCCGAAGTCATGCGGGTAATCAAGGCGGTTGTTGCGGCGGAGGAGCCGATTTCCACACAGTTTTTAAT
>CAMRTO010000034.1 GCA_947053655.1 uncultured Clostridia bacterium | reverse complement strand
CGGGCGGCTTTTTTACTATATTAATCAGTTTTGCGAAACGTATTTGGAAAGCGAATATGTAATTTGCCTGTCGGCTATTTTGGAAATAGGCTCTAACGGAAAAGCTATTGCGGGACTGTCAAAATGCGAGCTGTCGCCGCCGGAAGCCGTAAATCCGTCGTCGCCGTTTTGCGCAGGCGCGGCGGTAAAATCTTTTACCGCGCTTAAAACGGTGGAAATTTCTTCCGCGCTTTTCAAAGCCTGTTTCATGTCGTCGCCGCCTATCGTTTCGAGCACGGGCTTTACCTCTGTCAAAATATTCTGTACGTTGGATTTACCGCCGTAAAGAAGCAGCGCGAGGATTATCAAAAGTTGCATAATTCAAACTCCTTGCATAAATTGTTAATATCATTATATGCGGAGTGACTATGAAAGATTTTAAAAGCTATACCCCTGAAGAACCCGAAAAGGACTTACACGAAAAAGCAACGGACGTCAATTCCACCGTAGAGCTTGCAAAAACATTATCCAAGGCAATGAACGGAAAAAGTCAGGGTCAGCTTCTGCAAACCATAATAGCGGAAGCAGAGCGCGGCAAGCGCGAAGGCACGCTGACCAACGCCGACCTCGACAATTTTTACAGTGCGCTGTCGCCTATGCTGGACGGCTTCAAGCGCAAAAAGCTTAAAGAAGTGATAACGCGGCTTAAAAGCATATAAAGAAAAACCGCGGCGCATTTTTTGCGCCGCGGTTGCCTTATACCGCAATATGCGTATGCGAAACAGTCCACCGAATTGTTTTTATTTTAAGCCAAAACACATAAATTCCCAACGTTATAACCGTTAAAAACAGCCATAAAATTCTTTTGCCGAAATACTGCCCCGCCTTTCCGTCGAAGACAAGCCTTTCACCGTCAATAGTCCTGTGTTTGCAGAACCAGCGTTCCTTATAGCAGTGCGCCCAGTATTGCCCGAAGGACAGCGTTATCAGAGTGACGAAATTGCACAGCCAGTTTACGCCCAAAAGCTGATACCACTTCCCGTCGAATACGGAAAGCTTTTCCCCTGCCTGCTCCGTTGCGGTAGCTTCGTCCGCAAAACGTGTATGTAACGTGCGCCACTTTTCGATTGCAACCTTTGCGCACAGAATATAGTAAATACCCAAAGTTATTACGGAAAGGAACAGCAAAAGCATGTATCTGCCCATAAACTGACCGCCGTTGCCGTCGAACGCCTGCTGTCTGCCGTCTATAAAGGTGTGCGAGGACTTCCATTTAAGCTTCCGACACACCATAAAAGGATAACAAATTCCGAGGGTCAGTATACTTACGAGCGCGGAAGTCCAATCTATAACCGCGTTCATGAACGCGCCGCCGGTAAACGTTGAAAGCTTGTTTTCTATTATCTCCTGCCGTTTGCGCTGCTCCTCGGCGGCTTTTTTTGCCTTCTTTACCTCGCGGAACGTTGCGCCGCCGCGGACTCCTCCTACAATCGCAAGCGCTCCCAGTCCGTATGTCCAGCAAAAAACCGAGCCTATAACTATACTGAGATTATTCGCCCATAACCTTTTATTTCCGATAAACGCGGCTACAAATTGCAAAACACCGGCAGCAATAAACGCCACCGACATGGTTATAAATACACAAATACGCACAACGTCGTCAGACGTATTTGCGCTTGGAACGGCAATATTAACCGCAATACCGCTTAAACCAAACAACAACAGTATTATCGCAAACGATAATCGCAGTCCGAAACCTTTACTGACGCTTTTTTCAAAGCTTTTTTCTTCTTTCATAAATACCTCCGTAAAATAAAAAGTGCGCCAACCGAAGTCAACGCACGAAAAACGCAAACTCCGACTGTCGCCAAACAATTCTTACGCGTGTACGGTTTATTGCACTCACATAAATGGAATTTGCATTTTTACCATTCATAGCGTGAGTGTAA
Organism: uncultured Clostridia bacterium; assembly: GCA_947053655.1. GTDB lineage: Bacteria > Bacillota > Clostridia > Christensenellales > Borkfalkiaceae > Coproplasma. The sequence goes on along the minus strand of CAMRTO010000034.1, from coordinate 6,437 downwards.
TAAAAAATATTATACTTAAAGGTTAAAATATAAAAAAATCCCGTACTCCCTGTTAAATTGTAAGAATTATTTGGCATAGTCAGTATAGCACAAATCAAACCGAATTGCAAGAATTTTAATTGAAATTTCGTATAATATAAAAACCGCCGCGGACTTACAATAAGTCCGCGGCGGTGCTTTACATGTTTTATGCGTATTTATAACGCTTCCTGAAACATAGTACGAATATGACGGTAACCATTACGGAGGCGGCTTCCGCAAAGCAAATAGCCGACCATACGCCGTCAAGCTTCCATAAAAGCGGTAAAAGCATTACCGCGGCAATCTGAAAGACAAGCGTCCTTAAAAACGAAATAAGTGCGGAAATAAGTCCGTTGTTAAGCGCGGTGAACAGCGAGGAGCCGAACACGCTGAACCCGGTAAGCAAAAAGGCGAGCGCATATATACGGAAGCCGCGCAAGGTCATGTCGAAAAGTTCTCCGTCGAAGCCGAAAAGCTTTATTATCGGGTAAGCAAGCGCTTCCGACAGTCCCGTCATAAGCACCCCCGCAATTGCGGTGATAATAAGACTTTTCCTGAACAGGTTTTTAAGCTCCGCATCGTTTCCCGCGCCGTAGTTGAAGGCTATAAGCGGCGCGCTGCCCACGGCGTACCCCATGAAGATGGAAAAGAAAATCATCATAACGTAGCCGATTGCGCCGTAAGCGGCAATACCGTCGTCGCCGGGAACAATGCGCTGAATCTGGAAATTGTACAGCATCATGACAACCGCGGCGGACACGTTTGAAAGAAACTCCGACGAGCCGTTCGTCGCCGACTTCAAAAGGGCTTTGCCGTAAAAGTGAGTTTTTGTAAGGCGCAACAGGCTGTTGTTTTTGCACGTGAAATATATTATAGGCAGAACGCCGCCTACTATCTCGCCGATAAGCGTCGCTACCGCCGCGCCCGTGAGCCCCCACTTTGCCCCCGCGATAAACGCCGCGTCGAGAACGATATTCGTAAGCCCCGCCGTCAGGGTAATTATCAGTCCCAGACGGGGCTTTTCCGCCGCGACGAAAAAGCTTTGGAATACGTTTTGCAATATGTAAAAAGGTTGTCCCGCAAGCAAAATCCTGCCGTAAAGCACGCAATACTCGTAAGTTTTACCCTTAGCGCCCAACAGCTTGGCGACAGGCGGCACTATAAACTGCCCCGCGCACGCAATAGCAACGCCGATTATCGCAGTCACGTAAACTATGAATGAAAAATAAGCGTTGGCGCGTTCCTTATCCCCCTCGCCCATGGTTTTGGAAACAAGCGCGCTTCCTCCCGCGCCGAACATAAAACCTATCGAGCCGGTTACGATAATCAGCGGGAATATAAGGTTTATTGCGGCGACCGCCTCTTTCCCCGCAAAATTGGAAACGAAAAGTCCGTCGACCACGCTGTAAACGCTGACGGAAACCATCATTATAATAGACGGAAGCACAAATATAAGCAGTTTTTTAAATGTAAAATGTTCCGATAACTGTATTCTCATAATAACCGAATGTAAAAAAACGCGCTCGGTTATAAATAACCGGGCGCACCCGACGTCTTATCAATATTACCGCTGCGGCGGTATATTCTCCGACGACCTATTAAGTGAAATTATTAAGGATTATATATGAATACAGCTTTCAAGTCAACTTATTTTCTGTCTTTTACGGAAAGATTTTCAACGGCCTGGATAAACTTTTCACATTCGTTCATGCTGTTGAACGCACAAACCGAAGCGCGGATAAGTCCGTCCGACAAAAGCGCCTTGTGCATAAGCGGCGCGCAGTGAAGCCCGCCGCGCACGCAAATCGAGTACTCCTCCGAAAGGTTATACGCCGCAACCTCTGACTGCATGTTTTGCATGGAGAAGGTAACGATGCCGAATAAATTGGGTACCGAGTAAAGCTTTACACCGCGTATCCCGAGCAGGTTTTTACACAGGTACTCGGTGAGTTTACGGGTGTGCGCCGCGCCTTTTTCGGCGTTTTCGTTTAAATACATTACCCCCTCGCCAAGCGAAACTATCGCGGGATAGGAAAGCGTGCCGCTTTCCAGTCTGTCGGGGTAAAAATCGGGCATGCCGAGATTGTTGCTTTCGCTGCCCGTTCCGCCCGAAAGCACGGGGTCGGGATTGAACCTTTCCGAAAACAGAAGCGCGCCGCTGCCCTGTATGCCAAGCATGCCCTTGTGCCCGGCAACCGCAAGCGCGTCTATGCCGCTGCTTTTCATGTCTATTTTTACATGCCCGCACGCCTGAGCGCCGTCGCAAATCAAAAGCACACCTTCGGGTATAACTTTGCGCAACACGGAAATATCGGGCGCCGTGCCCGTTACGTTGGAAGCAAGCGTTATAATTACCGCGCGCGTTTTAGGCGTAACGAAGTGCAAAAGCACGGAAACATCCACTTCCCCTTTACCGTTAAGCGGCGCGTAATGTACTTTCACACCTCTGGATTTCAAAGATTCCAAAGGGCGCAAAACCGAATTATGCTCCGCAACGGTCGTCACAACCTCGTCGCCGTAATGCAAAGTGCCGAAAATGGCAATGTTAAGCGCCTCCGTACAGTTTTTGGTAAAAATTACCCTGTCATAGCCGTAGCCGTTGAAAAATTCGCACAAAAGCTTGCGGCAGTTGTAGACGCGTTCCAGACACGCCAGTGAAAGTTTGTGTCCGCTTCTTCCGGGATTGGCGCAGAACTTCATAGCGGCGGTCGCCGCCGTAATCACACTGTCGGGTTTGAATCCGCCCGTCGCGGCGTTATCGAAATATATCATTAATTTTCCTCTTTACATAAAATAATATAGGCGCGGTCGGTTATAGGTTTACCCGCCCGCGGTTTTATAAACGGATGCCTTATTCGTTTATATTTATTTTATTTTTACGAGGGACTGATTTATGACAGAAATACTTGCGGTTTTCCGCTCGCGCTCGCAGGCGATTGACTGCAACGCAAGATTGCGTGCGGCGGGAATAGCGGCAAACCTTGTAAATACCCCCAGGGAAGCCAATATCGGATGCGGGCTTTCTGTTAAAATTCCACAGCCGTTACTCGACAAAGCGAGGATTTTGGTCAGAAACGGAAACTACTCCTCTTTTTACGGATTTTTTAAATCCGTAAACGTTTACGGCAATACTTTTTTAGGAAGAATTTAATAAATTTTATTGCGTAAGCGCCTTTTTTGTGATAAAATCCGTTATATGGAAACAAACGAAGCACAAAAAATTTTAAACGAACTTGCCGCGCTTTATCCCGACGCGCAGCCCGCGCTGGAATTCGGTTCTCCGTACGAGCTGCTTGTTGCGGTCATACTTTCCGCACAATGCACGGACGAGAGAGTAAATAAAGTCACGAAAGTGCTTTTCGAAAAATACAACACTCCCGAAAAAATGCTTACTTTAACGCAAGCCGAATTGGAAAAATACATTTTTTCCTGCGGGTTTTACCGCAATAAGGCGGCGCATATTCTTTCCGCCTCGCGCGATATCGTAGAAAAATTCGACGGAAACGTGCCCTGCACGTTAGAGCAGCTTAAAACGCTTGCCGGCGTCGGGCAGAAAACCGCCAACGTCGTCTACGCGGTAGCTTTCGGCGGAGACGCAATTGCGGTGGATACGCACGTTTTCAGGGTTTCGAACAGGCTTGGCGTTGCGGAGGGCAACACCCCCGCCAAGGTGGAAGCGGGACTTAACGCCGCTTTCCCCAAAAGCGAATGGTCTAAAGCGCACCATTACCTTATTTATCACGGCAGGCGGGTCTGCCACTCGCAAAAGCCCGACTGCGTGAACTGTACTTTGAGGGATTTGTGTAAGTTTTATAATAATAAATAGTGATAAGCCGTCCGCTACGCGGACGGCTTAAATTTATGTGCTTTTTATATATAACGCAATATCTTCTATTATATCTAACGCTTTTTTTAATTGCTTTTCTATGGCTTGCTTATCCGCGGTCTCCGATTCCGCCGCGCTCGACTCCTCCCAAAATTCACAGTCGTTGCATTGAAAATAATCTTTGCGTATTTTGCTTGATAAACTGATTTTAAGACATATTCCGTTATTTACAGGTTTAAAACACGCTCTGTCCGTTCTTTTGATATAGTATCGGCAAAAATTTTTACAGGTTAAACAAGATTTATAATCCATGGCGCACACTCCATAATGTACGATTTTTGTACATTTTATATTATTATAGTACGAATTGTGTACAATGTCAATATGAATATCGGTAAAAAACTGAAAGAATTGAGATTGGCTGAAAATCTTACGCAAGCGCAACTGGCGGAAAAACTTAACATCAACCGAGTAAATTACACAAGATACGAAACCGACACGGTACGCCCCGATTACGAAACGCTTATTTCTATCGCGGACTTTTATAACATATCTCTTGACGAACTATTCGATCGTAAGATTTAATAAAAGTTGTCCTGCCGCGCTTATCCATCACGGCAGGACAATTGATCTAATCTAATCAAAATAATACAATTCGGGCTTCACCTTTTTATGCAGAATCATAGAAGCCGACCCCGCATATATTTTAGGTATTGATAATTAAAAAAGCGTCCGTAAAGGACGCTTTTTTTACATATAAACACCGTTGGTAGCCAGCGCGACAATCCAAATAGCCAGCCATATTGCCAAGCCGACCGCTCCGACGACGGTGCCCGCTATTGCGTAATTGGTGCTTTTGCCCTCCTTTTTGCACTGTCCCAAAGCAATTCCGCTTAATATAACGCCGATAATCGAAAACATGCAAAATAAAAAGTTTCCGCCGATTGCGCCTATAACAGCCACTATCATTCCGGCTAATCCCAATCCGTCAAGCTTGCTTTCGCCTGCGGCTGCTTTTTGCGCCTGCGTATTCACCGGTACGCCGCAATGGACGCATATTACAGCGCGGTCGTCTAATTCATGCCCGCAATTTCTGCAAAACATATTTCCACCTCCGATACTTAAATTATATTCTTTTTTTAAAAAAAGTAAAACTTTTTAAAATAAACAAATTACAAAAGAAAAAACATCAATATAAATGTAAAAAACAACTTTGCGATTTTTTCCGCAAACAGATAATAAAGCGCGGTTCCGACAAGAAAAAACAAGCTTACCACCGACCCCGCTATTCCAAAGCCCGGTCCCGCATTAGATTTTGCGGCTTTAACCGAGCCCGCTAAGCTTAACGCCGCAGCTACGGCAAGCGGAATTAAAAAGAAAAACTGAAAGTTAACGCCCGTATACCGGTAATGATTTATAGTTGTCGCGGCGAATGCAAGCGCCAAACATATAAACGTTAAAATGAAGCCCGAAAGCGCCAATGCGTTGGAGTTTCTTTTTACCGTTACGCTCTGTCTTTTTGCGGCTTCGCATTCGGGACATAAAAACGCGTCGCCGTCAAGCTGCTTTCCGCAGTTGATACAATACATATTTACAGTATAACCCGATAATTGACTTTTGTCAATATCAAAAAAGCGTCCGCAAAAGCGGACGCTTTTTTATTCGATTTTAATTAAAGAACTTTTACAACCGTACCGGAGCCGACCGTTCTTCCGCCTTCACGGATAGCGAAGCGAAGCTTTTCTTCGACTGCGACGGGCTTGATAAGCTCAACGGAAATTTCTACGTTGTCGCCGGGCATAACCATTTCTACGCCTGCGGGAAGTTCGATAGAACCGGTAACATCGGTCGTTCTGATGAAGAACTGAGGACGGTAATGGTTGAAGAAAGGAGTATGACGTCCGCCTTCTTCCGCCTTCAATACGTATACCTGAGCGGTGAACTTGGTTGCGGTTTTAACGGTGCCGGGCTTAGCGAGAACCTGACCCTTTTCAATACCCTTTCTGTCAATGCCGCGGAGAAGCGCGCCGATGTTGAAGCCTGCGATAGCTTCGTCAACGCTCTTGTGGAACATTTCGAGACCGGTAATAACGGTAGCGATGGGCTTTTCGATAAGTCCTACGATTTCTGCGGGATCGCCTACGTGAGCGGTACCTCTTTCAACTCTGCCGGTTGCAACGGTGCCGCGGCCGGAAATGGTGAATACGTCTTCCACGGGAAGAAGGAAGGGCTTATCCGTTTCGCGCTGGGGCGTAGGAATGAACGAGTCGATCGTATCCATAAGCTCGAGAATGGGCTTAACTTCGGGAGAAGCGAGAACGTCTGCGTCAGCCGCGCCGGAGGAAGCTTTTTCAAGCGCTTTGAGAGCGGAACCCTTGACGATGGGGCAGCCCTTGAAGCCGTAGCTTTCAAGAGTATCGGTAACTTCCATTTCGACAAGCTCCAAAAGCTCGGGGTCGTCCATCTGGTCGCATTTGTTAAGGAATACTACGATGTAAGGAACGCCTACCTGACGAGCAAGCAGGATGTGCTCCTTGGTCTGGGGCATGGGACCGTCGGTTGCCGCAACTACGAGGATTGCGCCGTCCAT
>CAMRTO010000033.1 GCA_947053655.1 uncultured Clostridia bacterium | reverse complement strand
CGAAGGATCTGAACATATAGATTCTTCACTGCGTTCAGAATGACATTCTTCTGTCTTCCTGAGCCTTTGGCGAAGGATCTGAACATATAGATTCTTCACTGCGTTCAGAATGACATTCTTCTGTCATCCTGAGCCTTTGGCGAAGGATCTGAACATTTAGATTCTTCACTGCGTTCAGAATGACAACGAAGTGTGCAAAGCATCGCTACGCTCGCGCAGAATGACAATTAAGTGTGCCAAGCTTTGAATAAAGACTTTACACAGATTAACTAGTTAAAATATTTTATTCCAATAAATCCTCGTAAGAAACGTCGTAAAGCTTAGCAAGCTTTATAAAATTCTGTAAGGTGGGGACAGTTAATCCCCATTCATAGTGTTGATAGGACTGATATATTATCCCGAGTTGGTCTGCTACGTATTTCTGCGTATAGCCGTACTGCTTGCGCAGTTGTTTTAAATTTTTTGCTAAATTGTAAATTTCCTGCATAATGTTATTGACATTATACTGTTATAAGCAGTATAATGTACTTAAACAATGTTTAAAACATTATCAAGAAAACCGCCCGTATAGTTATACGGACGGGAAATATCGGCTTAGATAAAGCTACTTAAAAAATGCGGGGTTGTCCGTTCTTTCAAGAAGATAGTCTATCGAAACGTTAAAGTAGTCTGCAATTTTTATAAGCGTGGCATAGTCCGCCTCCCGCTGACCCGTTTCGTAGCGGCTTATGCTGTTTTGGTTCATGTTTAAATCCATAGCAAGCTTTACTTGCGATATATTTTTTTGTTCTCTTAAAAATTTTAATCTCATAAAGCCATTTAACCTTGCCATTATAATACCAAAACGGTATAATACTAATATCCCGATTTGGGATATTTAAAAATTCTAACGTAAAAATTATAGCCTGAAGGAGGGATATTATGGACAAAAGCGATCATTTGTTCGGACCCGAGATGGAGGACGCCGAAGAAAATTTGACCTTTAAAACTAACAGTCTGGATTTATTGTTGGACTTGAAAGTTTTAATGAACGAATATTATATGGCAACTTTCGAGCAGGACGGTAAGTATTTGAAACTAAGTTTTAAAAACGGTCAAAAGTTCCGTGTTTCGGTAGAAGAAGTTATCTGACGGCAATCGCCCCGACGCATATTATGCGTCGGGGCGTCTTTATGCGCGCATAAAGACATTTCCTTTAAGGCACGATAATTGTTCTTATCGTAAATAAAATTGTTGAAATTTATATTGCGCTGTGGTATAATATACCGGAAAGCCAAATATCAGGAGTTTTTATGAAACCCAAATATAAAAGAATACTAATAAAGCTTTCGGGCGAAGCGCTTGCGGGGGCGCAGGGTCACGGCATAGACGAAAGCGTAATTTCCGGCGTTGTGGACGAAATAGAAAAAATTCACGGCATGGGTGTGGAAATAGCGCTTGTAATAGGCGGCGGCAACTTCTGGCGCGGTCGTCAGGGCAAGCAAATGGACAGAACCACCGCCGACCATATGGGTATGCTGGCTACCGTTATGAACTCCCTTGCAATGATGGACGCCTTGGAACAGCGCGGAATACCCACCCGCGTACAGACGGCGCTTATCATGACTTCCGTTGCAGAGCCTTATATTTTGCGGAAGGCGTTGCATCATTTCGAAAAGGGCAGGATAGTCATAATGGCGTGCGGAACGGGCAACCCCTATTGCTCGACGGACACCGCCGCGGCACAGCGCGCTTGCGAAATTCAGGCGGACGTGCTTATGATGGCAAAAAACATAGACGGCATATACGACAGCGACCCGAAATTAAATCCTTCGGCTAAAAAATACGAGCATATCAATTATATAGACGTAATAAAAAACGGCATAAAGGCAATGGATGCCACGGCCGCAACTATGTGTATGGAAAACGATATTCCCGTGCTTGCTTTCGGGCTTGACGAAAAGGACTCTCTGATCAAGGCGGTTTGCGGCGAAAAGCTGGGTACGGTTATAGACAACAAATAAAAATCCGTGCGTTTACGGTAAAATCAAAATTATAAGAGGTAAAATTTATGGTGGAAAACGAACAGGCAGAGGAATTGTTTTTGGTACTCGAAGATAAACTGGAAAAGACCGTAAGCGTGCTTAAAGAGGAGTTTACCTCCGTGCGCGCGGGCAGGGCTAATCCGCACGTTCTGGATAAAGTTATGGTGGATTATTACGGCGTTCCCACGCCCGTTACGCAGACGGCTGGCGTTTCCGTTCAGGAGGGAAGGTGCCTTGTAATAGCCCCGTGGGACGTTTCCATTCTTAAAGGTATAGAAAAAGCAATTCAGCTTTCGAATATAGGCATAACGCCCACCAACGACGGCAAGGTTATCCGTCTTGTCTTTCCCGAGCTTACCGAGGAAAGAAGAAAAGAGCTTTCCAAACAGGTCCGCAAGATGGGCGAGGACGCAAAGGTCGCCGCGCGCAATAACCGCCGCGACGCTATGGAAGGTTTAAAAAAGCTTAAAAACGATAAAACTCTCTCCGAGGACGAGGCGGCTTCCTGCGAAAAGGACGTTGAAAAATCCGTGTCCGACGCGGTTGCAAAGATAGACGCCGCCGTCGCCGCCAAAGAAAAGGAGATAATGACGGTTTAATCCGGAATATGGAAAACAGTAAAATTCCCGCTCATGTAGGAATTATTATGGACGGCAACGGCAGATGGGCAAAAAAGCGGCTTATGCCGCGCGGATACGGGCATCAAGCCGGTATGAACGCCATGATAAAGCTTGCGGAACACGCAAAAATGCGCGGAGTAAAATACCTTACCGTATACGCCCTGTCGACGGAAAATCTTTCACGCCCCGCTGACGAGCTGGAAGGTCTTTTCAATCTTTTCCGCAAATATTTTACGAAAAACGTAAAAAAGCTTTACGCGCGCGGTTCCGCCGTAAAAATAATTGGCGATTTGTCGGTATTGCCGCAGGACGTGGCGCAAGTAGTTTCCGACGGCGAAAAAAATTCTCCCGCGGACGCGGATTTTACGTTGGTTTTCGCAATAAATTACGGCAGCCGCGCCGAGATATTGCGCGCGGTGAATATTGCGGTCGACGGCGGGAAGCGGCTTGACGGAAACGCTTTTGAAGCGTTGCTGTATACCGGCGGTATACCCGACCCCGATCTGATAATCCGCACGGGCGGCGAGATAAGACTTTCAAACTTTCTTATGTATCAGGCAGCTTATGCCGAGCTGTATTTCACCGAAACGCTTTTCCCCGATTTCGATGAAAAAGAATTTGACAAAGCTTTAAATAATTATTCGGGACGCGAAAGGCGTTTCGGCAAAATCTGAGGTTTTTATGAAAAAAAGAGTTATAACGGGTACGGTTTTCGCACTTGTCTGGATTGCGCTTATCGCACTTAAATGGCTTGTCCCGGGCGGCTGGGGTGCGCTGGGCTTCGATGCTCTGTTCTGCGCGCTGTCGGTTTTGGGCTGTCTGGAGCTTTTGCGCGCCGTGAAGGGAGTGTCCTTCGCGCAGAAAACGGTTACGGTTGCTTTTTGCGCCGCGGTCGTTCCGCTTTACGTCGCTTTGCAGATGACGACGGAGCAGGGCTTCCTTGCGGTTGCTTGCTTCGGCGCGGTATACGCCTTCATTCTTGCGGCGCTTAATATTTTCAATTTCGGGACCAGCACCGTCCGCGGCACTGCGCGCTGTCTGTTCGCAATGCTTTACTGCGGAGTGCTTAGCTGCGTTTTAAGCGCGGTCAACCATATTGCGGAAAACTCGGTTGCGGCGATAATTACACTGTTCCTCGCCGTCACGTTCACGGATACGGGCGCTTTCTTCATAGGCATGCTTTTCAAGCGTTGGATTCCCAAAAAGCTTGCGCCTAACGTCAGCCCCAATAAAACCGTGATAGGCGCGGTCGGCGGCGTTATCGGCGGAATGGCGGGCGCGGTTGCGGCGTACTTCATATACTTCGGGCTGGGCAAGGTTTTAGACACGCCGCTCGTATACGAAGGCGCGCTTCACCCCGCGGTCGTGTTCATGTTCGTCGGTCTGGTCGTAGCGCTGTTCGCACAGGTGGGCGACCTGTTTGAAAGCGCGATAAAGCGCGAGTGCGGCATAAAGGACACGGGCAAGCTTCTGCCCGGGCACGGCGGCGTGCTTGACAGGTTTGACAGCATGCTGTTCTGCGGAGCGGTCGTTCTTATGAGCTTCGGCATGATAATGGTTTAAAAACGGAAAATAAGAAATTTAAAAGCTCCTTTCGGGAGCTTTTGTCATTAAATAAAAAAATTCGGGTATAATAGTAAATGAAAAAAATAGCTCTCATAGGCAGTACGGGCAGCATAGGCAGGCAGGCGGCGGAAGTCGTCAGGCGCAACCCCGACAGATACAAAATCGTCGCGCTTGTTTCTGATAGTGACAGCGCGGAATTTAAAAAACAGGTTGCGGAATTCCGTCCCGCGCTGTATGCCTGCGCTTCGGTCGATAAAGACAAGGCGTTGGAAGCGGCTGTCGCGGGGGCGGATATTGTGTTCAACGCCGCAGGCGGCTTTGCGGGGCTGGAATACAGCCTGAAAGCTATACGGGCGGGGCTTCCCGTGGCGCTTGCCAATAAGGAAACGCTTGTGTGCGGCGGAGATTTTATAACGGCGGAAGCGGCGCGGTGCGGCAGTGAAATTATCCCCGTCGACAGCGAACATTCCGCAATATGGCAGTGTTTGCACTTCGATAAATCCGCAAAGGTCAGCCGTCTTATCATAACCGCGAGCGGCGGCGCGTTCAGGAATTTTCCTCCCGAAAAGCTTGACGCCGTTACGCCCGCGCAGGCGCTTGACCACCCCACCTGGAAGATGGGCAAAAAAATTACCGTCGACAGCGCGACGCTCATGAACAAGGGCTATGAGGTTATAGAGGCAAACCGTCTTTTCGGCGTTCCGTATGAAAATATAGAGGCGGTAATCCAGCCGCAGAGCATAATACATTCTCTTGCGGAATTTGCGGACGGGTCTTGTCTTGCGCAGATGAGCTATCCGACCATGGAAATCCCAATCCAGCTTGCTTTAAGCTATCCGGAAAGGCTGAAAACCACGGTCAAGCCGCTGGACTTCAAAAACAGCTTTTCGCTCGGCTTCGAGCCGTTGGAAAGGGAAAAATATCCCTGCTTCGATCTGGCTTTGCAGTGCGGCAGGCTGGGAGGCACGGCGGCGTGCGCTTTAAATGCCGCCGACGAGGAAGCGGTAAAAGCCTTCCTTTGCGGCGCGATAAAATTCACGGATATTTACCGTGTTTTGGACGCGGTAATGCAGAGTACGGTAGTGCGCGAAGCGGAAAGCTTTGCCTGTCTTGCGGACTGCGACCGTTCCGCGCGCGAAAGCGCTTTGAAATATATTAAAAGGTTATAATGAATTTACTTTCGGTTTCTTCTGTTCTGAATACCATACTTGCCGTAGTGCTTGCAATAGTAATATTGCTGGCAATGATAACGATACACGAGTTCGGTCACTACACGGCGGGTAAGATACTTAAATTCAAGATAAACGAATTTGCCATAGGCTTCGGTCCCAAGCTTTTCAGACGCACGTCTAAAAGAAACGGCGAAGCGTTTTCGATCCGTCTGCTTCCGCTGGGCGGATTTTGCGCATTCGAGGGCGAGGATGCCGACACTTTAAACCCCGCAAGTTTTAACAATAAAGCGCCCTGGAAAAGAATTATCGTCTTACTTTCGGGCCCGCTTATGAACTATATTCTTGCGGTGCTTTTAATAATAGTAAGCTTTTTTTCGTTCGGGCAGATGCTGTTTAAGGTGGGCGCGGTCGCGCCCGTCGCGGACGAAAGCTATATCGGCTACACCTTGCAGGAAAACGATTTGATATTGAACGTCGACGGAGAGGGCATTTATCTTGTGACCGACATGATGGGCGCGCTAAAAGGCAAGCACGCCGGCGACGAGGTAAAGGTAAAGCTTATCCGCGGCGGCAAAAAAATAACAACGGTGATAAAATTGCAGGCGGACTGCGATTTTAAAAACTCCGAGGAAGTGGGTAAAATTTGGCGCGCGCTCGGCATAGGCACGTACGAGGACGCGGACGGCATCAGTTACTGGGCGGTCGGCACGCAAAACCACCGCTTCGGATTTTTCGAAACAATAGGCCGCTCGTTCATGTATTCTTTCCGTATAGCGGGTACGATATTCACGGTTCTGGGCGAGCTTTTGACGGGGCATCTGGGCCTTTCGGCAATGGGCGGACCCGTGACCACTATAAAGCTGACCTCGCAGATAGCTTCGCAAAGCGTGCAAAACTTCTTTGAAATTGCCGCTTATATCGGCGTAAATCTTGCGGTGTTCAATTTATTGCCGATACCCGCGCTGGACGGTAGTAAGGTAATTTTCTGTCTGATAGAGTGGATATTCCGCAAACCCGTGCCGCGCAAAATAGAAGCCGTGATTCACGGCGTGGGATTTTTCCTGATTTTGGCTTTCGCCGTGGTGATAGATATTTTGCAGTTTGTTTAAAAAGGTAAAAATTTCCTTTTTTCCGTATACAAATCCGAAAAGTTGTGTTATAATGTAAATACATTAAATTTAACGGAGATTTATTTTTATGGAAATGAAGGATTTCAGACTCGACGGAAAAATCGCGCTTGTCACAGGCGCTTCCTACGGCATAGGCTTTGCCATTGCAAGCGGCTTTGCAAAAGCGGGCGCGACGATTGTTTTCAACGATATCAATAAAGAGCTTGTCGAAAAGGGACTTGCCGCATATAAGGAAGCGGGCATAAAGGCTCACGGATACGTATGCGACGTTACCGACGAAGACGCCGTAAACGCAACCGTAAAGCAAATCGAAAAGGAAGTGGGCGTAATCGATATACTCGTCAACAACGCGGGTATAATCAAGCGCATTCCCATGTGCGAAATGACGGCGGCGCAGTTCAGACAGGTTATCGATATAGACCTCAACGGTCCGTTTATTGTCGCAAAGGCTGTAATCCCTTCCATGATTAAAAAGGGACACGGAAAAATTATAAATATCTGTTCCATGATGAGCGAGCTTGGCAGAGAGACCGTTTCCGCATACGCGGCGGCTAAGGGCGGACTGAAAATGCTTACAAGAAATATCTGCTCGGAGTACGGCGAATACAATATCCAGTGCAACGGCATAGGACCGGGATATATCGCAACTCCGCAGACGGCGCCCCTCAGAGAAAAACAGCCCGACGGCAGCCGTCACCCGTTCGACTCTTTCATAATTTCCAAAACGCCCGCCGGCAGATGGCTTGAAGCGGACGAGCTTGCGGGTCCCGCGGTATTCCTTGCTTCGGACGCGTCCAACGCCGTAAACGGACATATCCTTTACGTCGACGGCGGTATCCTCGCTTATATCGGCAAACAGCCCAAATAAATATAAACAAACGCCGCCCCCGAACTTTGTTCGGGGGCGGTTTTCCGTTCGCGGGTTTGCGTACTGCGCTTCGCACTGTCATTATGAAAATTGACAAAGAATCTTTTTAAAATTTTCCGCTGACGCGCGGCATGATAAAAAACCGTATTTTTTACAGAAGTAATTATTCCGCCGCGCCGTCGCCGTCGGCTTGTTTTTTAATTTTAATATCCCTGAAAGACGCAACGCGCTTGTTAAAGCTTTTTGACGTAAGCAACAGCGCGCCCGCAACGATTACCATAATCAAATCAATAAACACGTAGCTGTTGTAAGCCGTGCTGTACGCCCAGAAGTTGTTGTTGCCCGCGTCGACGGCGTACGCGCCGAAAGCGAACACTCCCGAAAACACGTGCGCGGAAAAGCGCAGCGCGCCCGCAATTACCGCACCGAGAATAAATTTAACCTGCGGCGCCCTGTCAAGCGCTTTTAGGTTGGCAAATACTCCCGCAAACCCGACCGAGGCGAAAGCCATGGGGTAGTCGAGCACAAATTGGGCGGGGTGGACGATATAAGGGTCCTGCATGGCTTGCAACGCACCGTAAATGAAGCCGACGAAAAGTCCCTTTTTCGGTCCGTATATGTATGCGAAAAGCATCACCGGCAAAAGGGAGGCAAGCGTTACCGAGCCGCCCTGCGGCATGGAAAAAATTTTAATATACGACAGCGCAAACGACAGCGCGACGCAAATTCCCGCAAGCGCTATGCATCTGCTGTCGAATATAAGCTTGCTTTTTCTGTCCGAAAGGAAAGCCGCCGCAACCGAAACGACTATAAGCGCCGCCGCCGACACGTAAAGCCCTACCTGGTTGAGCTTGCCGTATTCGGGCGAGTCGTAATATCCGTCGCCTGAAATACGCTTCGCAAAAAATATAACCAGGCAAACTATTACGGCAACCAGCGCCGCCGCAATTACGGACAGAGAAGTTATCAAAGTAATTTTATACACTTTGCGTGAGTAAAGACTTGCTATATAGCACGCTGCTATTCCCGCGACTATCGTTCCGCCGAGGACGAGCGGGGGAACCAATTCCAAAAGCATTGTTTTTTCCTGCGCATAGCCCTTTTCGGCAATCTTTTCGAAGCCGAGCGAAAGCATTGTTACAATTACCGTCAATGCAAAAGTTACGGCTATTGTCAAGCCTGTTTTTACAAAAGCCGCAAACCGTTCCGGATTTTTAAACTTCACGAAAATGCCTATGCCGATAAGTATGACCGCCAGCGCAATAGCCGCGTACATAAAGACCGACGAAAGCGAGTCCTTCGCGTAGTCTGCCCAGACTTCTTTGTACAGGTAGTATTTGTCGCCGTTTTCGCCGTATTCGATGCGGTCGAAGAACGAGGACAGGAGGGATAAGTGAAACATAAAACTCCTTCTACCGCCGAAAATAAAAAGCGCCCCGAAAAAATAAGGGTACGCCGAAAATTATTCTTTGTCATATCGCTCAACCATTACGTTGCCGATTCAAAGGGTATAATCTCAGCCGCGCGCAGACAGCGGGCGGCACCCCCGACGGTATATTTAATTATTAAGCCGCAAGGCTCAATGAAATTATAGTTAAATTTATGCTCAAAGTCAATTGAATTTTACGGAAAAAAGTATTATAATAACAATATAAAAATTTACAGAGGAAATATGTCTTACGATTTTTTTGCTTTCGCCGACAGAATGAAGTACATAAAGCGTTGGCAGCTTATGCGCTCCGTGCGCGAAGAAAACATAATGGAGCATTCCCAGCAGGTTGCGATGTTCGCGCATGCGCTTGCCGTAATAAAAAACAGGATTTACGGCGGAAACGTCAATGCGGAAAAGGCGGTGCTTTACGCCGTTTATCACGAGTGCGCGGAGGTTATGACGGGCGATTTGCCCACGCCTATAAAGTACTTTGACAACAGTATCCGCGGCGCGTATAAAAATTTGGAAGAAAAGGCAAGCTTAAAGCTTCTGTCCATGCTGCCTAAGGAGCTTGAAGGGGACTTTTCGGCAAGTATAATTCCCGATGCGCAAAGCGAGGAGTACGCAATTATGAAAGCCGCCGACAGACTTGCGGCGTACGTAAAATGTCTTGAGGAGCTGCGCTGCGGCAATAACGAGTTTGCGAAAGCGAAAAAGAGTATAGAGGACGACCTTCATTCCCGCAACATGCCGGAGGTGGAATATTTTTTCAAAAACTTTATAGAAAGCTTTTCCCTTACCTTGGACGAGCTTGACACAATTTAATTTTATTATTTACAAAGGAGAATGAAAATGAATTGTATTTTTTGCGGGACGGAAAATGTCGACGACGCCGTGTATTGTAAAAAGTGCGGCAAAAGGCTGGACGGAACCGTGGTTTGCGAAAATTGCGGTCAAACAGTTTCTGCGGACAGTATCTTTTGTCCTTATTGCGGGGTTAAACGCGAAGCCGATGTTTCGCAGGTTGAAGAATCGGCAGTGACCGAAGATAAACAGCCCGCGGCGAAAAAGACTTTAAAAATTATTTCATCGGCGTCTGCGCTTGTCGCCGCGTTATCCGCACTCATATTCGTGTTTTTTATAGGCGTTACAACAGTCGAAATGTCGGCAAAAGGCGGCACCGTCGAGAGTAGTATTAATTTATTTTATTATTTCGGCAACGCATACAAGGATATAGACAAAATCCTTTTAAATGTTATTGATTTCAACAACGGCTATTCCGCATTTTTCGAAAGTTCGCTTCATGTTCCCGCCGTGTTCGGTACAGTTATTGCCGCGCTGACTCTGCTTTCTGTTGTATGTGTTTCCGTGGCGGCTATAGTGCGCAGCGTAAGATGTCTTGCAGGCAAGACGGACAACACCGGAGCAGGACTTGCCGTATTTGCCTTTTTGTGTTATATCGCCGGAACGGTCGCTCTTTTCGCATTAAATAATAATTATATAAAAAGCTTTAACGTTTTTGCCGAAGGCGGCGCGGAAGTCTATTCGGTAAAGTTAAACGCCGCTTCTGTTGCGGGTATAACGCTCGGCGGTTTATTTTCGGTTGCAAGCGTCGGCACATTAATTGCAAACCGCGGGAAAGAGCTTATAAAAACCGACTCGCTTGTAAAGCTTATTTTATCGGCAGTTATTGCGGTTTTTGCGATAGTAATACTTGCACTGTGCATAAAGCCTTCGTTTGATTTAAGCTCTCCCGATATGCGACTTGGCGAAAAAGCCGAAATAAACGTTATATATCTGTTGCAAATTTTTGCTTACGCTTGTATTTTTGATGAAAGTTATTCGCATATCGACAATGCCGACCAAATAATGGCGTATTGTATTATTGCGTTTATTGCACTTATTGCTATTATAATTTTTGTCGCGCTTGCTCTTAACGGGGCGGTCGCTTCGACGACAAACAAGAATAAAAAACAAAATTTGTTTATTCCCGTTGTCTTAATGCTGTCCGCTGTGCTGTATTTGGTCTTTACTATATGCGCCGCAAAAGAATTTATAAACGCTTTGGAAACTCTTTCGGAATCCGCTGAAGACGGAACTTCCGTATCGGAAATGTTGCATGTTTCTTATGCCGTTCCTATAGCTGTAATGGTGTTGTCTGTTGTTACGCTTGCGGTAAGTATAGCCCGTAAATGCGTGATATCCAAATATTTCA
Organism: uncultured Clostridia bacterium; assembly: GCA_947053655.1. Lineage (GTDB taxonomy): Bacteria > Bacillota > Clostridia > Christensenellales > Borkfalkiaceae > Coproplasma. The sequence continues at coordinate 101 of CAMRTO010000033.1, read as the reverse complement.
AGACGGAAGCCGAGTAAGATATTTTAAAAACAAATTACGCCGCGCGCTTTTAAAAAAAGCGCGCGGCGTTTTTAAATAGATTTGTTATTTTACGTTTAATA
>CAMRTO010000032.1 GCA_947053655.1 uncultured Clostridia bacterium | reverse complement strand
CAAGGGCTATGCCCGAAAATGTAAAGCCACCCGCTGTGCGGGTGGATATTTACTGACGCTCTTCGGCTTTCCAAAAATTTCCGTTTGCTATTGACATGCCAATATAAAGTGTTATAATGTAATTAATTAAGGTATACCTAATTCCAATGTAACCGATGCGGAAATGGTTGAAGATACGAACGTGTATTTTATGCGTTAAACGGTAATAATGCGGTTTTTTATCAAAAAATAGGTTTGATAGGAACGCAACAGCAATATTCGAATATAATCCATAACATAGGTAAATAAATTATGAAAAAAATTATTAAAAGAACTTTCGGTTTCGTTTTATCGCTGATAATTCTTACAGTTTCGCTTGCTGTGCTTTCCGCATGCGACGGCGGTGCAAAAGAAAAACGAATAATAGGTTTAAATTCAGATAAGACTTATATAAAAAACTATTATTGTTGGCAGTCAAGCAGTTATTACCGCATGCCGATGCAACTGCCTATAATTTCGCTTGACCCTATTAAACCCGAAGAAATAGAAAAAGTCGAGCTGAAACACCGCGAAATCAAGCGTCTCGTCGCCGTAGATTACAATTTGTTGGAACAAACTTCAAATGACGGAAATTACTGCTATCTATTATACGTTTATCTATCCGGCGACCCTGTTTTAAACGAGCATATTACAGGCATCTCGGTGACTATCGGCGGCAAGGTGTACGATTTCACGGCGGATATAACGCTTAAATGGGTGTATAACGACGGCGTCAGGGATTACTTTATACAGCCTTCCAATCTCTTGCAAATGGTCGGATATAACGCTAACGAAAACGAAGCGCAAATTCAGTTTATGGTGTCTATTGAAAGAGAAATCGAGATAACGGACGTAGCGTTTCATACCGCAGGACTCGACGTCACGGGTCTGGAAATTTATAAAAACGAAAGCTGGGAAAAAGTTGCTTTACCTTACGTTACAAATGCGTCAGGTCTCAGAATGCGTGTAACTTATACCGAACCGGACGATTGTCTGTATTACGGAAATTACGTCGTCATTAAGTATAATGCGGATAATAAAAATATGTCCTGCGACAGTTCGCAGGGGGTAGGTATTATAAGCTGTTCCGGTTCCGCTTTGCGCGGATAATCGAATTTTTACTTGAAACAAAGCCCGCCGCTTATCCCGACGGGCTTTAATTTGTGTTTATAAAAAAGTTCTACTTAAATTCGACTTCATTCTATTGTAAATTTACATTGCAAATGTTAAAATTTTTACGTAACGGGAGGGGTTATGAACGATTTCGGTGAATTTCTATTTAAGTTGCGTAAGGAGAAGGGCATGACCCAGGCAGAGCTTGCGCAGGCGCTGGGCGTGACGAATAAAGCCGTATCCAAGTGGGAAACTGGCGAAGCCATGCCCGAAACCGCTTTGCTTTTGCCTATTTCACGCATATTCGGCGTTTCGGTGGACGAGCTGCTGGACGGGAAGCGCAGTGAAAATGCAGATGCTGGCGTTGAACAAAAAAGTATAAAGGACCGTATTTTTACGCGCGGTAAGGGCGACAGCGAAACTCTTCCCGAAAAGATTTGCGGCGCGGTCTGCGCGGCAGTGATTTTTTGCGGAATTACCGTTTACTTTCTTTTGGGGATTCTCGGCGGACTGTGGACGCCGTATTGGGTAATAATTCCCGTCAGCGCGCTTTTCTGCGGCGTTATCGGCGTCTTGTTTGACGTGTTTAATGCAAAAAAACGGCAAACAAAGCTTGCGCGGGGCGAAAATCCTTATACCGGAGCAATTTGCGGAATTTTGATGTTGGTCTGTACGATAACTTATCTTCTGCTCGGCGCCTTTTTGAGTTTGTGGCACCCGCTTTGGATAATTGTCGTCGCCGGCGCGTTTGCTTGCGGGCTTGTTGCAGCTGTGGGAGAAATTATAAAATACAAGCGTAAAGGCGGCGGACGTTAACGTCCGCCGCCTGTTTGTGTAAACGTGTATTTTTATTTGCCTTTAAATTATCTTTTTTTAAGGTGATATGAAGAACCAATCTCATAACCTCCGTCGTTATTTATTTCAACGTTGATTTTTAAAGTTACATGGTCGCTGTCCGTAAAAATAAACGTCAACAGACTGGTTCCGTCGTTATCCGCTATTCCTTCACCGAAAATTACGTTGCTTACCTTTACGGTTTCGCCGTCCTGCGTCCAATTGCCTGACACTATATCATAATATTCGTTTTCGTAAGTGCCCGCGGCTTTAAACGTTCCGTTTTTGTTTACGGTAAGAATGCATACTTCGGCAGGAACGTCGTAAGTGCCGCTGTCTTCTCCGCTAAATTCAGTTATAGAGTAACATTCCCATTCGCCGACAAAATCGGATTTTGCGTTATCAGAACAGCCTGCAAACGCAAAAATAACTGCCAAAGATAACGCCGCGCCAATAATACTTAATAGTTTTTTCATAAAATTAACCCTCCGCTCATACTTTAAAAGTACAAGATACTTGAACTATTGATTATATTATACAAGTTGCTTGTACATTTGTAAAGTAAATGAAAGTAAAAATTGCGGAAAATATTAAATTTTATAGAAAGCAACTGAAAATGACGCAGTCGCAATTAGCCGAAAAACTAAACGGTAAAAAAAGTCTTATTTCCAATTACGAAAACGGATACAGCACGCCCGATATTTACATGCTTTGCAGGCTTGCCGAAATTTTCGAAATCAGTCTGGACGAACTGGTCGAATGGGAGGAGTAAAGGACCTTGCGTAAAGCAGGGTCCTTTATTCCTTTTCGGGCAGAAACTTCCAATACCGAACGGGCATAGACCTTTTCATTTGTTTGTCGTTCGGACGCTCTTTTACGTTCGTGCTTTCGTAATACGTCTTCCAAAGCTTTTCGTAAAAGACCTGACTGTCGGAAACGGAAATTTGTGCGGCGGCGGCCTTGCATAAAATCCAACGCTCGCCGTCGTAGACGCCCGCCGTTCCGCGTTTAATATCGTGTATGACGAATTTTTCGCTTCGTAGTCTTGCCGCGAAATGACGCATAAGGTATTCCGTAATATCGTTATCGGGGCTGTAAGGGGCGTACAAAATTTTTTCCGCGCTTTCCGTAAACCGTAAAAGACCTTTAAGCCTGTGTATTTCGCCGGTCATTTTGTAAATCAGGTCGTTAAACGACAGAATAACGGCATTGTTTAACATACTTTTTACGGGCGCCTTATTGCTTACGAGCAGTCTTATATATTCCAGACAAATCTGCTCTTTGCGGCTGTCTCCGCTGTGCAGAACAAGTGTTATATCGCTTTCCGCCTCGCCGTCGTATTTGTTTAATGTCTGCAAAACGCGGCGGGTTTTTTCTTTGTCGTATACAACGTTTACAATTTCTCCGTCGAGAGGGAGTTGCAGTTGCGTGTCTGACGATACGGTGCAGTCCTTTTCGCCGTATGCGGCGAAAACCGCGGTGAAAAACGTGTCGGGCAGCCCGTCGGTAATAAAAATTTTCATAATTCACCCGTGACGGCGGACATTGCGGCGACAGGTTCGGAAAACATGCAAAGCTGTTCGTCGGCTTCGCTTCGTCCTGCAATCAGTAAAGAGTTCTTAATCTGCGCCGTACTGTCGGAGCCGTAAAATTTCCCTTTGCAGGTTATAAAGTGTTTGGCTCTTTTCAGGACGACTCGCATCCGCGCAAGACAGTCGAAGTCCAGCGCCGCGTATCTCCGCGCTTCGATAATTTTATACGCGCTTTTTGCGCCGATACCGGGGACACGGAGAAGCGCTTCCAACGGTGCTTTGTTTATTTCAACGGGGAAAAGTTGCATGTTTCTCAGCGCCCAGGCGCATTTCGGGTCGTATTCTTTTGAAAGGTTTTCGCCTTCGCCGCAAATTTCACCGGCGTCGAAGCCGTAAAAGCGTATCAGCCAGTCAGCCTGATAAAGTCTGTGTTCGCGTAACAGCCCCGCGCCGACCGTCGGCAGCTTGTCGCTTTGCACTACGGGAATGTAGGAGGAGTAGTAGACGCGCCGTAAATTTATTTTTCTGTAAAGCGACTCGGTAAGTTTCAATATCTGTCCGTCGTTTTCGGGCGAAGCGCCTATAATCAATTGCGTGGTTTGTCCCGCGGGTATAATCTTGCGGCGGTTTCCGTTTTGCTTTTCTTCGTCAAGCGCGCCTTTAAGATTAAGCATCGGTAAAAGCAGGCTCTGCCTTGTTTTTTGCGGCGCAAGCAGTTTTAAAGATTTTTCGCTGGGCAGTTCCAAATTGTAGCTCATTCTGTCGACGAGCGCGGCGGCCTTCATAACGGTTTGCGGGTCTGCATTGGGTATGCCTTTCAAATGAATGTATCCGTTAAAACGGTAAACCTTTCTTAACTTGAAAACCGTTTCGTACAACAACTCCATTGTCTTGTCGGGCGTGCCGAAAACCGCAGAGGAAAGAAACAGCCCCTCTATATAATTCCGTTTGTAAAATCCTATTACCAGATTGCAAATTTCGTCGGGGGTGAGCCGCGCGCGTCTGCTGTCGGCGCTGTTTCTGCTGGGGCAGTACTCGCAGTTGTAAACGCACTCGTTGCTCATTAAAATTTTTAAAAGGGAGATACATCTGCCGTCGGGCGTAAAGGAGTGGCATATGCCGGTCGGCGCGGCGTTGCCTATGCCGCCGCTCATATTTTTCCGCCTTGAACCCGACGAGGAGCAGGATACGTCGTACTTTGCGCTTTCAGTCAATATTTCAAGCTTTTCTTCAAACGTCATATACGGCTCCTTAAAGCAATTTAAACAAATGTTTATATAGCTATTATATACGTCACGTGTCTTTCTGTCAACGTATTTTATAAATTGACTAAAAAATTTTTTTGTGGTAAAATATGTCTATGGTTTCATTGAATAAGACGTTAAACGGATACGGCGTTTTTTCCGACGGACAAGAGGTCGGGGTTATAGAGTATAAGGATTTTTGGGACGGTATGCCCTATTTGAGTCTTATGAAGATTATTCCCGAGTTTCGCAATAAAGGCGTGGGTACGAAGGCGTTGAAGCTTTTCGAAAGCGAAATGAAAAGCGCGGGACACAGGGCGGTTTTGCTTTCCACGCAATCCGACGAAGGCGCGCAGCATTTTTACCGCAAAGCGGGATATTCCGAATGCGGCTGTCTTATTTTGGAAAATTCGCCGTTCAAGCAGGCGATGGAACTGTTTTTCATAAAAACTTTGTAAATTTCACCTATATTTCATTAACATATTAATTGAATTTAATTCGGGCAGGTTACTATTAAATGGGAGGTACGGACGATGAAAGTACTTATTGTCGACGATGAAGCTATGATAAGGAGCGTGCTTAAAGAGTACGTTCAGTTTGAAGGAGGGACGGCTTACGAGGCCGCCGACGGAATGGAAGCCGTAAAAATGTGTCGGGAGAACGACTTCGATATAATTTTAATGGATATTATGATGCCTCGGCTCGACGGATTTTCCGCCGTGAAAGAGATCAAAAAAATCAAAAATATCCCCGTCATAATGCTTTCCGCAAGGGGCGAGGAGTACGACAAGCTTTTCGGTTTTGAAATAGGCGCGGACGACTACGTTACAAAGCCCTTTTCGCCCAAAGAGGTAATGGCGCGTATCCATGCGGTTTTGAAACGCCGTAACGGAGAGGAAAACAACAAGGACGTAATTTCGTTCGAGGGGCTTACTGTCGATATGGTCGGACGCAACGTGTTTGTGGACGGCGAAAAGGCGGAGCTTACCCCCAAAGAGTATGAAATTTTATTCTATTTCGTAAAAAACAAGGGCGTTGCGCTTACGCGTGAAAAACTGCTTACAGATGTTTGGGGCTTCGATTTCTACGGCGACGACAGGACGGTTGACACGCATATTAAAATGCTGCGCTCCAATCTGAAACAGTACAGAAAATTTATCGTCACTTTAAGGGGACTCGGATACAAATTTGAAGTATGATTTAACCCGCGGCGGCAATGTGAGGACTCCGAGAAGCATAAACGGCGTAATGCTCAAATACTTGCTTTTGCTGGCTTTGCTGCTTATTTTAATAGTCGAAATTTCGTGTTACTTTATTGTCGGAAGCACGGCGGTGGAAAATGCGCGTACAAGACTTGTCGGCGCGGGCAGACACGTAGCCGTGTTTTTGGACACTGCCGAAAACGGCGAAGACGAAATTACGGAATATATCCGCGAATACCGTCAGGAGGGAATAAACATAGCCGTTTTATCGCCCGACGGCAAAATGATACTGCCGTTTGACGACGGCGCGGACGGCACCGCCGTTTACGATACCGAAAGTTTGAAGCGCAGGCTCGCCAATGTGGAGGCGGGCGGGTCGGTTGTTTTTACGGAAAACGGCTCACTCAATTTTGCGGCTTCGAGCGCTTACAACGGCGGAAGCTACATTACGGCGGCGTATTCGCTTAAAATTATCAACGGAACCACGCGCAGTCTTATTTACTATTTCATTATAGTGGGAATTTTGGTGTTGCTGGTCGCGGCGCTTATAGCATATTTTATTTCTCAAAAACTGTCAAACGGACTTAAACACATTTCCACGACGGCGGTGCGCTTTTCCAAAGGCGATTTTGACGTAAACTTCGCCAATGCCGAGTATCAGGAGCTGGCGGACCTTTCCGACACCTTGAATTCCGTCCGCGACGAAGTGAAAAAAAGCGGAGATTTCCAGCGCGAGCTTTTGGCAAACGTTTCGCACGATTTGAAAACGCCCCTTACCATGATAAAAGCTTACGCGTCCATGATACAGGAAATTTCGGGCGACGACCCCGAAAAACGCAATAAGCATTTGCAGGTAATAATAGATGAATCCGACAGGCTGACGGGGCTTGTAAACGACGTTTTAAGCGTTTCCAAGGTCAATTCCCGTTTAAGCGAAATTAACTTCAAGGTCTTTAATCTGACCGAGTTTCTTTACGGTATAATAAACAAGTTCGACTATTTGCAGGAAACTCAGGATTATAAATTTATGGTCGACATCGACCAAAATCTTTACACGCGCGCCGACGAGGAGAAGATAGGTCAGGTATTTTATAATCTTTTGGGCAACTCCGTTAACTATACGGGCGCGGATAAAACCGTCTTTATCAGTCTGAAAAGCAACCTTGCGGGGGATAGAATAAGGTTCTCTTTAAGAGATACGGGCAACGGAATAGCCAAGGAAGACATTCCCGAAATCTGGAACAGGTATTATAGGGTAAAGGAAACGCATTTACGACCCGTAAAGGGAACGGGACTTGGGCTGAATATAGTAAAGAAGATTCTGGAAAATCACGCGTTCGATTTCGGCGTCGAGTCGGAATTGGGCAAAGGGTCGACCTTTTGGGTGGATTTTCCGTCCGTCCCCTGCGAGATACTGCCCGAAGAAAAGTAAAATATCTAAAAGCCCGTGAGACGGGCTTTTTTCGTTTGACAAAAACAAATGCTTTCCGTATAATAAAACAAACGTTTATTTTTACGATAATTACTCATACGGTTGTATTTGCCGCCGTAATGGGTTATAATTTTAATGAAATGAAATTCGAACTGCATTCAAAATTCAATCCGACGGGCGACCAGCCCGAGGCAATAAAAAGTCTGACCGACGGCGTTTTGGACGGCATACGCACGCAGGTGCTTGTCGGTGTTACGGGCAGCGGTAAAACGTTTACAATGGCTAACGTTATCAACAACGTTAACAGACCCGCCCTTGTAATAGCGCACAACAAGACGCTTGCGGCGCAGCTTTGCAACGAATTCAAGGAATTTTTTCCGAATAACAGGGTAGAGTATTTTGTAAGCTATTACGACTATTATCAGCCCGAAAGCTATATCCCTTCCACAGACACGTATATCGAAAAGGATATGAGCTTAAACGACGAAATAGACAAGCTTCGCAACTCGGCGACAAGCTCGCTCGGGGAGCGCGAGGACGTAATCGTCGTGGCTTCGGTAAGCTGTATATACGGACTCGGCGCGCCGGAGGAGTATTTCAAGCTGGCAATTTCACTGCGCCCCGGCATGCAGCTTGACCGCGACGAGCTTATAAGAAAGCTTGTCGAAGTACAGTACGCGCGGCGCGACATGGATTTCAGGCGTTCTTCCTTCCGCGTCCGCGGCGACACGGTTGAAATTTTCCCCGCAAGCAATTCCGAAGTGGCGGTAAGGGTAGAGTTTTTCGGCGACGAAATCGAAAGAATTTGCGAGGAGGACGCCCTGACCGGCAACGTGGTTGCAGAGCTTAAACACGTTCTCATTTTCCCCGCAAGCCAGTACGCGGTAGGTTCGGACAAAATGCGCGGTGCGCTTGCCATGATAGAGCGGGACATGCACGACGAAGTTACCGCTTTCCGCGACGGGGGAAAAATACTCGAAGCCCAGCGGCTTGAACAGCGCACTACTTACGACTTGGAAATGATGCGCGAAATAGGCTATTGCAGCGGCGTTGAAAACTACAGCCGCTATTTCGACGGCAGAAGTCCCGGGGAACCGTCTTTTACTTTGCTCGATTATTTTCCGCAGGGTAAGTTTTTGGTATTCATAGACGAAAGCCATATGACGATACCTCAGATACGCGCAATGTATCACGGCGACAGGTCAAGGAAGGACAATCTTGTCGGATACGGCTTCCGTCTTAAATCGGCTTACGACAACAGACCGCTTACTTTTGAAGAATTCGACGCGCGCGTTCCGCAGCTTATCTGCGTTTCCGCGACTCCCGCGCCGTACGAATTGGAGCAGGCGGGCAACGTCGTGGAGCAGATTATCCGCCCGACCGGACTGGTAGACCCCGAGGTTACGATAAGACCGACAAAGGGACAGATAGACGATTTACTGGGCGAAATTAACACCGTTACGGCGCAGGGCGGCAGGGTGCTTGTTACCACTTTGACCAAACGTATGGCGGAAAGCCTTACGGATTATCTGAAAGAACACAATACCAAAGTCCGCTATATGCACAGCGATATAGATGCGCTGGAACGAATAGACATCATTAACGGTTTGCGCTCGGGCGAATTTGACGTTTTGTGCGGTATAAACCTGCTACGCGAGGGGCTGGATTTGCCGGAGGTCAAACTGGTTGCCATACTCGACGCGGATAAGGAAGGCTTTTTGCGTAGCGAGACCTCGCTGGTGCAGACGATAGGCAGGGCGGCAAGGAACAGCGAAGGCAGGGTAATTATGTATGCGGACGAAATTACGGGAAGTATGCGCCGCGCCATAGACGAAACCGACCGAAGACGGAAAATTCAGTCGGATTATAACAGAGAACACGGCATAATACCCAAAACAATAATAAAAGAAGTAAAAAACACGATAGGCATTTCCAGTAAAAAGACGTCCGCGGACGAAGTAAAGCTTGCGGATATTCCGCACGAAATAGAAAAACTGAAAGCGCTTATGAAAGTCGCTTCGGCGCAGTTGGATTTTGAAAAGGCGATAGAAATTCGCGACACCATATCCGAATTAAAGAAAAAAATGTTAAAAAGTAAAAGGCAATGAAAGAAGAAATTTACGTCAAGGGCGCAAAAGAAAACAACTTAAAAAATATAGACGTGCATATCCCGAGAAATACTCTTACCGTATTTACGGGACTTTCGGGCAGCGGTAAATCGACGCTCGCCTTCGATACTATTTTCGCGGAAGGTCAACGCAGATATATAGAAAGTCTGTCGTCGTACGCGCGGCAATTTCTCGGACAAATGGAAAAACCCGACGTAGAGCTTATCGACGGGCTTTCGCCGGCAATATCCATTGACCAAAAAACCACGTCGCACAACCCGCGTTCCACGGTCGGAACGGTTACGGAAATTTACGATTATTTCCGTCTTTTATTCGCGCGCGTAGGCATACCGCATTGCCCGCAATGCGGCAGGGAAATAAGGCGCCAGTCCGTAGACGAAATAGCCGACAGGGTAATGCTTATGCCGTCGGGCAGTAAAATTATGGTGGAAGCCCCCGTCGTGCGCGGCAAGAAGGGCGAATTCGTCAAGGAGCTTGCAGGGTATAAAAAGAGCGGTTATGCAAGGGTGAAGGTTGACGGCATAGTTTACGACTTGCAGGAGGAGATAAGGCTTGAAAAAAACATCCGTCATAATATCTCCGTTATAATAGACAGAATAGTCATAAAGGACGGTATTCTTAAAAGACTGAGCGACAGTCTGGAAAGTGCTTTGAAGCTTGCCGACGGTCTTGTGGTTATAGAAAACGACGGAAAGGAAGAACTGTATTCGGCAAATTACGCCTGCCCCGACTGCGGCATATCCATCGAGGAAATAGAGCCGCGTCTGTTCTCTTTTAACACGCCTTGGGGCGCGTGTCCGGAATGCTCGGGTCTCGGTTTCAAGCAGATTGTAGACCCCGACCTTATCTGTCCCGACAAAAGCAAATCCCTGCGCGACGGCGCAATAAAAATAAGCGGCTGGAATCTGGACTCCTCGTCCATGACGCAGATGTATCTTAACGCGCTGTCCAAGGTTTACGGTTTTTCTCTGGACGTGCCCGTTAAGGACTTGCCCGATAACATTTACAATATGCTGATGTTCGGCAACGGCGGGGAAAAAATAGATTTGGAATACAACGCGTTCCGTTTTTCGGGTAGCTATAAAACCGCGTGGGAAGGCTTTGTCACAAACCTTCAAAGGAGATATAACCAAACTTCTTCCGAAGGCGTCAAATGGGATATAGAGCGCTATATGCGTACTGCCGACTGCCCCGTTTGCCGCGGCAAAAGGCTTAAAAAGGAAGCGCTTGCCGTAACCGTCGGCGGGAAAAATATTATGGAAGTCTGCGACATGTCCGTGGACGATTTGACGGATTTCGCGGATTTCGGATTCTTCGGCAAGACGGAGCATCTTATTGCCGACAGCATAATAAAGGAAATTAACAGCCGCCTCAGTTTTCTGAAAAACGTCGGACTGGGATACCTTACCCTTTCGCGCAGTGCGGCGACCCTTTCCGGCGGCGAAAGCCAGCGCATACGTCTTGCAACGCAGATAGGCAGCGCGCTTACGGGCGTTTTGTATATACTTGACGAGCCGAGCATAGGACTTCACCAACGCGACAACCAAAAGCTTCTCAATTCGCTTCTCGGACTGAGAGATTTGGGCAATACGCTTATTGTAGTCGAACATGACGAGGACACGATGCGCGCGGCGGACTATATTGTGGATATAGGTCCCAAGGCGGGCGTCCACGGCGGCGAAGTGGTTGCGTGCGGCAGTGTGGAAGATATAGAAAGAGAGCCGCGTTCGATAACCGGCGACTATCTTTCGGGAAGAAGAGAGATTGAAATACCCGAAATGCGTGTAAAGCCCGACGGAAGATATTTAAAGGTTCGCGGATGCAGACAGAACAATCTTAAAAACGTTGACGTGGAAATTCCGGTCGGTCTTATTACCGCCGTAACAGGTGTTTCGGGAAGCGGTAAATCCAGCCTTGTAAACGAAATAATTTATCCGTATCTTGCTAACAATCTCAACGGAGCGCGCCAGCTTTCGGGCAATGCGGAAAAATTCGAGGGGCTGGAATATTTCGATAAAGTTATCGCTATAGACCAGCAGCCCATAGGAAGAACTCCCAGAAGCAATCCCGCAACGTACACGGGCGTGTTTACGATGATAAGAGATCTGTTTGCGGCGACGCCCGACGCAAAGGAAAAGGGCTACAAGAGCGGCAGATTTTCGTTCAACGTTTCTGGCGGCAGGTGCGAACATTGTCAGGGCGACGGCATAATAAAAATAGAAATGCACTTCCTGCCTGATATTTACGTGCCCTGCGAGGTATGCGCGGGTAAAAGGTACAACCGCGAAACTTTGGACGTAAAGTATAAGGGTAAAAGCATATCGGACGTGCTTGAAATGACCGTTGAAGAAGCGGCGGAATTTTTCAAGCCCGTATCGAGTATTTACAACAAGCTTTCCACGCTTTGCGACGTGGGGCTGGGCTATATCAAGCTGGGGCAGAGCGCGACCACTCTTTCGGGCGGTGAGGCACAACGCGTCAAGCTTGCTACGGAGCTTTCCAAACGCGGCACGGGCAGGACTTTTTATATCCTTGACGAGCCGACGACGGGTCTGCACAGCTACGACGTGGATAAACTTGTAAAAATTATTTCGCGATTGCGCAGCGGCGGAAACACAGTTCTCGTCATAGAGCATAACCTCGACGTAATTAAAACAGCCGACTGGATTATCGACCTCGGTCCCGAGGGCGGCGACAAGGGCGGCACTGTTATAGCGGTCGGCGCGCCGGAAGAAATAGCGGCTTGCGGCAAAAGCTATACGGGACAGTTTCTTAAAAATATCTTGAATGAAAAATAAAGCGGTTTAAAACCGCTTTATTTTTTTGTGTAAACGAAAACCCCGCCATAGTGGCGGGGTTCTAATGAGGCTATTG
>CAMRTO010000031.1 GCA_947053655.1 uncultured Clostridia bacterium | reverse complement strand
TCCGCGCGCCGCATTTACATCTGTTTATTACAGTTCAAGCGCTATTTTATATATTTCGGATTTGGGGACGCCCCTGTCTTTTGCAACCTGCTTAACCGCATCTTTTTTATCCATTCCGCCGCGCATATAGTACAGGATATGTTCTTTCTCCGTAAGCGAATTCAGCGCGTTTTCCTTATGCGGAGCGCCCTCAACCAGAACCACGTACTCGCCGCGCTTTTCGCCCTGCAAACCGTCACGCAAATTGAACGGCACAGCCTGCTCGTGAAGCTTGGTTATTTCCCTTACGGCGCATGCGTTTCTGTCGCCGAATACCGAATACATGGCTGATATGTCGCGGTCTATATCCTGCGGGGCGACGTGGAAGCACAGCGTCATGTCAAGATTTTTATACTTTTCCAAAAGCGCTTTTTTCTCCCCAGCTTTATCGGGAAGAAAGCCTATAAAGGCAAACCTTTCCGCAGGAAGGGCGGAAAGCACCAGCGCGGACAAAAAAGCGTTTGCCCCGGGAATTACGGTATATTCCACGCCAGCCTTTTTCAACTCGGCGCAGACTATGTTGCCGGGGTCGGATATAACCGGCATGCCCGCGTCCGAAACGACGGCGACTTTTTTTCCTTCCTGCGCCGCCGCGATAATTTTACTTGCCGCCTCCCTTTCGTTGAATTTATGACAGGATTTAAGCGGTTTTTTTATTTCGTATGCGTTTAAAAGCTTTAACGTATGGCGCGTGTCCTCGCAGAAAATGACATCCGCTTCTTTCAGGGTGTCGAGCGCGCGCAGAGAAATATCCTTTAAATTGCCAATAGGCGTCGCAACAAAATATACCATAAATCACCTTATAAGTTTTTGAACTGATATTCATACAGTTGTTTATACAAGCCGTTTGCGGAAATAAGCTGTTCGTGCGTGCCCCGCTCTTCTATGCCGTCTTTTGTCAAGACGATTATCTCGTCGGCATTTTTTACGGTCGAAAGCCTGTGCGCGACAACCAATGCGGTTCTTCCCTCGGACAGCTTGTACAGCGCCTGCTGTATCAGCATCTCCGTGGCGTTATCCAAAGCGGAAGTCGCTTCGTCCAGAATAAGCACGGGCGGATTTTTCAAAAACGCCCTTGCAATGGAAACGCGCTGTTTCTGCCCGCCAGACAGCTTTATGCCGCGTTCCCCGACGCAGGTATCGTAACCCTGCGGCAGAGAAACTATATAGTCGTGTATGTTTGCCTTTTTCGCCGCCTCCGCAATTTCTTCTTCCGTTGCGTCGAAATTGCCGTAAGCGATATTTTCGCGTATGGTTCCGTTGAATAAAAATACGTCCTGTTGAACTATGCCTATGTTCCTGCGCAAAGCCGCCCTGTCCAGCGAATTTATCGGGATTCCGTCCAAAGTTATTTCGCCCTTTTCAACCTCGTAAAAACGCGGTATAAGGTGGCAAAGCGTGGTTTTGCCGCCGCCCGACGGCCCCACAAGCGCGACAGTTTTACCCGCGGGTATTTTTACCGAAAAACCGCTAATTACATTTTGACCGTCTTCGCCGCCGTAAGAAAACGAAACGTCGCGGAAAACTATTTCGCCCTTTACATTTTCGGGAATCACAGCGTTTTCCGCCTCGGCTTCTTCGGGTATATCCATAATTTCGCAATAACGTTTGAAGCCCGTCATTCCTTCTTGAATCTGTTCGAATATATTTACCAGCGTCCGCACGGGAGTTATAAGCGTCGTAATATACAGCACGAATGCGGTAAACTCGCCCGCGTCTATCAAACCGTAGTAGAAAAACAGTCCGCCCGCAAGCAAAACGGCAAAATACAGGAAGTCCATGAAAAAATTCATGGAGGACTGAAACTGCCCCATAACCTTGTACTGACGGCTTTTGGCTTTAACGAATCTGCGGTTGCCTTCTTCGAATTTTTCGCTTTCGTGCGGTTGAGCCGCGTACGCGCGCGACACCCTCATGCCCGAAACGGCGCTTTCTATATCGGCGTTTATTTCCGCCTGCGCAACGCGCACTTCGCCGAAAACCTTCAACATGCGTCTGCGGAGAATTACCGCGCAAATTACAATGGGCGGAACAAACGCAAACACTATCAAAACCAAATAGACATTTATGAACGCCAGCATTACGAACGCGCCGATAAGCGTCACGAAGGAGAGAAACACGTCCTCGGGACCGTGGTGGGCAAGCTCTGAAATTTCAAACAGGTCGTTTGTCATTCTGCTCATGATAACGCCCGTTTTGTTTTCGTCGAAATAGGAAAAAGGCAATCTTTGCAGGTGATTGAAAAGACGGCTTCTCATATCCGCCTGAATACGCACACCGACCAGATGTCCCCAATATTGCAGGACGTAGTTTAAAACCGCCTTGATAACGTATAACCCCAACAGAAATCCCATGCCCGCAAGCAAGCTGTAAATAAGTCTTTGCGGCACGTAATTGTTTATAATTTCTTTGGATATGAAGGGATATACCAGATTGAATACGGAAATTACAAACGCGCACACCATATCTATGGCAAACAGCTTTACGTGCGGCTTATAGTACGGTATGAATCTTTTTATATAACCTTTCTTTTTCATTCTATTTACCGCCGTTTATTTTAGTCGGCAATATCTCTATGCCTTCCTTGCCGCCCTTTACCGCTTCCACCATAACAAGGTAAGGCTTTGCCCCGTCCGCCCCCGCGACAAGCTGCAACCTTTTAGGTTCCAACCCGCGCGACTTTAAAACATAAATAAGCTCCGCCGTCCTGTCCGCGCGGTTGACGATTGCCAACCTGCCGCCGAATTTCAATTTTTTGTAAGCCGCGTCCGCCGTCTCTTTAAGCGTTAAAGTTATCTCCTTCCGGCAGACGGCTTTTTCGTAAACCTCGTTTTCAAACCCGTCTTTTTCATAGGGAGGATTGCACAGCACAAGCGAAAATTTATCGTCGTACTCCCTGCCTATATCCTGTAATTTACAGTTAATTACGGTGCAGTTAAATCCGTTCAGCTCCGCCGTACGGCGCGACATATCCGCAAGCGACTGCTGCATTTCAAACAAAGTAAGGCTTGCTATGCGCGGGTTCAGACAGGCGAAATGAAAGCCGACCACCCCGCTGCCCGAACAAAAATCGGCAACGTTATCGCCGACCTTCGCGCGCGCGAAAGCGGACAGCAAAACGCTGTCCGAGGTGAAGCGGTACAATTTGGTGTTTTGTATTATTTTTTTGTCTTCGAAAAATTCTTCGAGAACTTCGTCTTTCTTTAACATATCCTGATAAAGCAAAAGGGCGGGAGTATCTCCCGCCGCTTTTCCCTTTTAAATTATTCCGCGGGATGAATCGCGCCCGTGGGGCAGACATCCTCGCATGCGCCGCAGTCAATGCAGACATCGGGATCTACGACGTACTTGCCCTCGCCCTCGGAAATAGCTTCAACGGGGCAGGTGCCGGCGCACGCGCCGCAGCTTACGCACTCGTCAGATATATAATGTGCCATCAGAGTTCCTCCATTTTTAATACGTTATGCGGATTACCCGCTTTTCTATGCAATTATAACACACATTTTCCACGCTGTAAAGCGGGGAAAGCAATTTTTTTGTCCGTCAGTCGAGTATTTCTTTAAGCTCGCCGGAAATTTTCTCGTCCGCGTCTTCCCTTTCTATCTTTGCGCCGCGCTTGAATTTAAGGTCGTCGAGAGCGTAATCGTGATAAGTGAAAATATCCTTGTCCTTATCCTCTATCTTTACGCGGACCTGCATTTTAAGCATATTTATGTTTACGACCGTGCCCTTGCCGTCGGGGGTCCCGACCTCGGTACCGGGTTTGGGGAACTTCCTGCCCGCCTCCGCATAGTAGTCGTTTTCGTATCCGAGGCAACACATAAGTCTTCCGCACAGTCCGGAAATTTTGCCCGGATTCAGCGACAGCCCCTGCGTCTTTGCCATTTTTATGGAAACCTTTTTTATTTCCGGCATGCAGCTTGAACAACAGCATTCCCTGCCGCAAGGCGCGATGCCGCCTAAAAGCTTTATTTCGTCGCGTATGCCGACCTGCCAAAGCTCCACACGCATTTTGAACGCGGAGGACAAATCTTTGACAAGCTCCTTAAAGTCAACGCGCTGGGGCGCGGAAAAGTAAAACGCGACTTTACTGCCGTCGAAAGCGAACTCGCAGTCGATAAGCTTCATGTCAAGCTTGCGTTTTTCTATTTTTTCCTGCGCGATACGCATTGCCTCGGGCTTGCGCTCCGAATTGCGTTTGACGTTTTCCCTGTCGCGCGCGGTGGCTATCCTGACCACGGGTTTAAGCGGAGAAATTATTTTATTTTCTTCCACTTCGCCGTAAGGCAACACCACGGTGCCGTATTCGTGACCGCGGCTCGTTTCAACGACTACCCCCATGCCTTTTTCGTATCTGTCTTTGCCGGGCGCGAAATAATAAACCTTTCCGCCCTGCTTGAACGTTACGCCCGTAACTTTAACCATCTGTCGTTCTCCTCTATAATTCCCAGCATTAAATCGTATAGAAGTCCCTGAAAAAATGCGTTGAATTTTAAATCGCCGCAAGCTTTATCCGCACGTTCGAGCGCGTATATAAGCGTATGCGTTTGCCAAATTTGCGCAGGACTCGCCGCCGCATATCCCCCGACCTTTTCGCCGAGAGCGGCGCGGAAGTTCAGTCTTATCTGACCGAGCAGCTCCGTCTTGTATTTCGTGTCGCCGTATTTAAGCGCCGCGGCAGAAGCTTTTTCAATATTGTCGGCCGCGCATATTTCCGCCGCCGCCGAAACGATTTCGCCGAACCAGCCGCCGCCCGCCATATTCTCCGCCGCGCCGAGACAGCCCCCGCAGTTTTTCGCCGCGTCCGCGTTGAGCGGGTTATCGCCCTTCCTCTGCAAAGCGGAAAAAATTTCACCTTCGGTAAACGGCGCTATCGTCAGCGTCTTCACGCGCGACTTGACCGTATCCAATACGGGCGCCAGCGAAGTTACGCCCAAAATGAAGTGCACGCCGTCCAGCGGCTCTTCCAGGGTCTTCAAAAGCTTGTTCTGCAAAAGGGCGGACGTCTGCTCGAAATTACTGATTATATACAGCTTTTTACTCCGTTCGACGGGGCGCAAAACGCTGTCCTCCAAAAGCTGAGAAACCGTCTCGGCGGTAAGCTTTTTACCTTCTTCGTCGGGATATATGCGGCAGTCTGTAAAGCTTCCGCTTAAAATTCTTCTGCCGTCCGCTTTATCCGCTTCCGTTCCGAAAAATTCCAGAGCGAACATTTTCAGCGCGGCGCGCAGATTTTTCGCATCGTCGAAATACAGCATGTACGCATGCGAAAGCTTTCCGCTTTTTACGTCGTTTGAAAATGTTCTGTATGCCGCGGTGCTTTTTATAAGCTTGTCCACTTTTAAATAAATCCTCTGCTTTTTAAAAGCGCGGTTATTTTTGCGTTTGTCTCGTATTTGGTGCCGCCGCAGTCTATACGGCATATGCGCGGATATTTTTCCGCAAGCGCAAGGTATCCCTTGTATACTCTGTTGTGGAAATCCAGTCCCTGCTGTTCCATTCTGTCGTCCTTGTCCGCGCCGTGCTTGCGGTTAAACGCCGCGGCGGGAGGGATATCCAGAAACACGGTTATATCCGGCGGATACGCGCGCATGGCGTGCATATTGATATTCTCTATATACTCCGCGCCCAATCCCCTCGCCGCGCCCTGATAGGCAAGCGAGGAATCGACGTACCTGTCGCAAAGAACCAAAAGCCCCTTTTCAAGCGCAGGAATAATTACTTCCGTCAAATGCTGTTCGCGCGCGGCTGCGTATAAAAGCGCCTCGCACTCGTCGCTCATTTCGGTATTTTTACCGTCGAGAATAATTTTACGTATCTGCTCGGCTATGGCGCTGCCGCCCGGCTCGCGCGTGAGAATGTACGGCGTACCGTTTTTATCGAGATATTCGCAAAGCAGTCTGAGTTGCGTGCTTTTACCCGAACCCTCGCAGCCTTCGAACGTTACGAAACGACCTTTCATTACTTTTTGACCACGCAGATTTTTCCGTCCGTTATGCCGAACGTGGTTTTAGCGGAAGAAAGGCACTTAACCGCCGCCGCGGTTACTATTTCGCCTGTAACAACTACGGGTATACAGGGGGGCGTAAGCCCCGCGTTTCTGGCGCACATTCTGCCGACCGCGTCCGAAAGCGGCACATACTCGCACGGTTTGCGCAAAGCGTACTGGAAGCTGTAAGAGCGTTCGCCCTCGGGTACGGAAGGCTTCTCCTCGTAAGTGCCCTTTAATTTTTTGTTGGCTACTATCGCCGAAAGCGCTTTATACAGCGAATTCAAATCCGCCGCTTCAATCATAGGCGAAAGATAAAACAGCATATATCTGCCGTCGGTCAGCTCGGGATATATTCCCTTCTTTTCAAGGCGGAGCGCCGCAACTTCGGGCGAAATTCCAAGCTGTTTGAAGTCTATTATAAGCTTAGTCCAGTCGTCGTTTCTGAGGACGGGAAGAACCTCGTCCGCGTTCCTCTCGAAATCTTTAACGGCGGAACGCGCGCGCTGTACGCGGTTTGCGTTATTGGCAAGATATTTTACGCCGTATTCCACGGAAGCCATTACAGGATAACTGGGCGAGGTGGTGCGGAACATGGAAAGCGCTTCCTCTATCAGGGGGATAATCTCCTCGTTATTCACATTGACCGTGGCGCCCTGCGTAAGCGTAGGCAGGGTCTTGTGCGCCCCGTCCACCCAGGCGTCGGCATAGGAACCGGCATAGCCCTTTCTGTCGCCGAATGCAAGATGCGCGCCGTGCGCTTCGTCCACAAGCAGAAGCCTGTTGTAACGCCGCGCCGTCTCCGCATATTTTTCAAGCGGGGCGATATTGCCGTAATAGTCCGGCGAAGTGGCAAGTATGCCTGCGATATTCGCGTCCTTGGAAAGAAGCTTTTCAATAGTTTCGCTGTCGGGCGGCATAAGCACGCCCTCTTTTTCCGCGCCCTGAACAATTAAAGGCTCCAGACCGAAAAGTCTGCACGCCCCCCAGACGCTTTGATGCGAATTGCGGAAAACTATAATTTTGTTCCCGCGTTTGGAAGCCGCGTACAAAAGGGAATAAACTCCGCTTGACGAGCCGTCCGTCGTTATATAACTTTTTACAGCACCGAGTATTTCCGCAATATCCTTCTGCGCCGCGGCGATAACGCCTGACGGACTTAAAAGATTGTCAGAATAGGACAGCTCCGTAACGTCCATATCCGCCGTGCGGAATTTCGCTTTGAAATCCCCGCGTGCTTTATGCCCCGGGATATGGAAGCTTTTTTTTGCGTTTGCGAACTTTTTAAGCCGCGAATAAATCAAATACTCGTACATATATTTTCCCTCGTGTTATTTTTTGGGTTTCATCGTCGGGAACAGCAGAACGTCGCGTATTGTGGGGCTGTCCGTCAGAAGCATGACCAGTCTGTCTACGCCGAAGCCCAGTCCGCCCGTGGGCGGCAAGCCGTATTCCAGCGCCGTGACGAAATCTTCGTCTATCTGCGCGTTGCTGTTCGGTTCCTGCGCGCGCTTTTGCTCTACCTGTCTTACAAACCGTTGCTTTTGGTCAATGGGGTCGTTCAGCTCGGAAAACGCGTTTCCGAACTCGTGCGCGCAGATGAAATATTCGAATCTCTGCGTAAATGCGGGGTCGTCCTCCTTGCGCTTTGCAAGCGGAGAATTTTCCACGGGATAATCGTAAATGAAAGTGGGCTGGATAAGCTTATCCTCGGCAAACGCGTCGAAAAGCGCTATCAGAACATGCCCCTTGGTTGCGGCGGCGCCTTCCTCAACTTTAACGCCCAACTTTTCTGCGCAGGCACGCGCATCCGCGTCGGTCTTCCAATCGTCATAGTCCGCGCCGGCGTACTTTTTAACCGCTTCCTTCATGGTAAGCCGCGCCCATTTGCCGCC
The DNA here is from genome assembly GCA_947053655.1 of uncultured Clostridia bacterium. Lineage (GTDB taxonomy): Bacteria > Bacillota > Clostridia > Christensenellales > Borkfalkiaceae > Coproplasma. The sequence goes on along the minus strand of CAMRTO010000031.1, from coordinate 5,529 downwards.
CAAACGGATTTCCGTTCCCTGATAGTTTATATCCGTCGTACCGCACACCTTTTCGGCAACGTGCGCGTACATTTTTTCGACAATGTCCATCATGTCGAAGTAGTTAAGATAAGCCGCGTACATTTCCACCGTAGTAAATTCAGGATTGTGGAAAGCGTCCATTCCCTCGTTACGGAAAATTCTGCCCACCTCGTAAACTCGTTCGAATCCGCCGACTATCAGCCTTTTCAGATACAGCTCTGTCTCTATGCGCAGGTACATATCTATGTCCAGCGCGTTGTGCTTTGTTTTGAAAGGACGCGCCGCCGCGCCTATTTCAAGCGTGTTTAAAACGGGGGTATCCACCTCCAAAAAGCCCGCGCCGTCAAGATATCCGCGGATTGCCGAAAGCACGGCGGACCTTTTCACGAAGGTTTTCTTGACTTCGGGATTAACTATAAGGTCCAGCTCTCTGCGGCGGTATCTTATGTCGGTGTCTTTAAGCCCGTGCTGCTTTTCGGGCAGGGGATGCAGACATTTGGTCAGCATTTCCACACGGTTGCAGTGAATTGAAATTTCACCCGTCTGCGTTTTGAAAACATAACCGGTAACGCCTATTATGTCGCCGATATCGTAGTCCTTTTTGAAACTTGCGTAGACGTCTTCGCCCACGTCGTCGCGCCGCACGTATAACTGAATAAGTCCGTTATCGTCCTGAATATGCGAAAAGGAAGCCTTGCCCATTATCCGGCGGGACATAAGCCTGCCGGCAAGACTGACTTCCTTGCCCTCGAACGCGTCGAAATTTCCCTTAACTTCGCCGGAACGCGCGGTAAGGCGGTATGACGTTTTTGCAAAAGGATTGCATCCGTCCGTTATAAGTTTCTGCAATTTTTCACGGCGTATTCTCGCCTGCTCGACAAGTTCTTCTTCCGTAAGCTCCACAGTTTTTTCTTCCATAAAATTACCTTTAATTTATCGACAGTATTTTCAGTATATAGCTCGTTCCGTCGGGGCATTCCACATTCACGCGCTCGCCTTTCTTCTTCTTCAAAAGCGCCTTGCCGATGGGCGACTCGATGGAAATTTTTCCGTTCATTACGTCTACGTCGGTTACCGAGGTGAGGGTATACACGCTCTCCTCCTCCATATCCTCGTCGTAAACCTTAACAACGCTGTTGAGATGAACGAAAGTATTGTCCGTTTCTTCCTTGCGCACGTCCGCGTTTTTAATCTGATATTCCAGCTCGGCTATTTTTCCCTCGTTGGAGCGCTGTTCCTCGCGCGCCGCGTCGTACTCCGCGTTTTCCGAAAGGTCCCCGTGGCTGCGGGCTTCCGCAATTCTTTCTATAATTTCCGGACGTTTGGTTTTGACGAGATAGTCAAGCTCCTTTTTCAAATCGTCCAAATTCTTTTGCGTCATTACAAAACGTTCTGACATTCCGTTACCTCTTTTTGCCGATTTTTTTCACTAAGCGATAAACAAACGTGATTCCGGATAAACGGAATCACGCATCTTCGCCTAACTATTATATATGCAATTGCCGATTTTGTCAACACAATAACCCTCGGCGGAGGGCAATAATTTTAAACGAAATTTTATTTCAAAGGCCGTTAACAAAGTCGGAAATTCTTTCCACTGCAACCGTAAGGTTGCGCATTGACGTCGCATAAGAACACCTGACGTGGTTAACGCCCGCCGCGCCGAACGCCGCCCCGGGAACCACCGCAACCTTGCATTTTTCAAGCAGGGCGTTTGCAAAACCTTCGCCGTCCAGCCCCGTCTTTTCCACGGACGGAAAAACGTAAAAAGCGCCCTTCGGCTTAAAGCATTTCAAACCCAATGAATTGAGCGCGTTTACGAGAAAGACCCCTCTGCGGCAATACTCGGCGCGCATTTCTTCCACGACGGAAAACCCGTCGGAAAAGCCGTCTTTAAGCGCGCACACCGCCGCCCGCTGACTCATGTGCGGCGCGCACAGAATTGTGTACTGGTGTATTTTGAACATAGCTTCGTCTATTTCCTTGGGGGCGCATACGAAACCGACGCGCCAGCCCGTCATTGCAAACGCCTTTGAAAAACCGTTTATAAGCACTGTTCGCTCCGCCATATTGCCCATCGAAGCAATTGACGCGTGTTTGTCCGTATAAGTAAGCTCGGCATAAATTTCGTCGGAAATAACAAGCAGGTCGTGCTTTTCTATTACGGGGATTATGGCTTCCACCTGTCCGCGCGTCATGACCGCGCCCGTAGGATTGTTCGGGTACGCCAGAATAACGGCTTTTGTTTTGGGCGTTACCGCCGCTTCCAGAATTTCGGGCGTGAGGATAAAATCGTTTTCGGCGGAACACTTGACGGCGACGGGCGTTCCACCCGCCAAAATCACCGCAGGCGCATAGGAAACGTAGGAAGGCTCGGGTACGAGAATTTCGTCGCCGACGTCGCACACCGCGCGCAAAGCAAGGTCTATAGCTTCGCTTGCCCCGACGGTAACAATTGTGCGTTCGGGCGGATAGCAAACGCCGAAGCGCTCCTGCAAATAGCGCGAAATAAGCTCGCGCAGTTCCGTAAGCCCCCTGTTGCCCGTGTACTGGGTGCAGCCGCGCTGTAACGAGCGTATAGCCGCGTCCCTGACGTTCCAGGGCGTAACAAAGTCCGGCTCTCCCACGCCGAGCGATATAGCCCCTTCCATCTTCTGGACTATATCGAAAAATTTTCTGATACCGCTTGGCTGTAAGGATGCGGCTCTTTTATTCACGAAATTTCTCATTGCCGTGGTCCGTCCGCTAAGCCTGCACGCTGAGGCGGCCGTCGTTTTTCTTATACATTTCCGCCCCCTCTACTTTATATTTTTTGAGAATAAAATGGGTTGCCGTGGATATAACGGTATCGTATGTGGAAATTTTTTCGGAAACGAATCTGGATACGCTGCGCAGCGACTTGCCGTGGACTATCACCGCCAAATCGTACGCGCCGCTCATCAGATACAAATTTTTTACTTCATCGTGCTCCGCTATTTCGTACGCTATTTTATCGAAGCCGTGCCCGCGCTGCGGAGTTACCTTTACTTCGATAAGCGCTTCCACAGCTTCTTCCTCCAAACTGTCGGAATTGATTATCGCGGTATATTTTACGATTACCCCGCTTTCCTCCAGCTTTGCCGTTGCCTCCGCTACGGTCTTTTTATCCGCGCCCAGCATTGCGGCAATTTTATCCGTCGTCAGGCGTGAATTTTCCGTAATCAGCGCGAGTATGTCTTTTTCAAGCTTATCCATAAAGTTTCTCCTTGTTGCGGTTTGGATTTTCAATGACTATTTTATTCTTTTTTGCCGCGGTTGTCAACGCTTTACTTTTTAAGTGATACGGAGTATAATGATAATATGTTCAGAATTTGGGCGAAGGTAATCGCCGACGGCAAAATAACAAAACAACTTACCTACGAACGCGACGAAAAATTTACTTATTCGCAATTTTTTTCGTACCTTGCGGATATTTGCGAGGAGCTGGATATCGCCACGCCCGTGCTTTTGAAAACGCATATTTTCAATTATGCAAAGTTTAACACGGTGCGTTTTATACCGCGCGATTTTGCCGAAAGCGTGGACTTCGACAAACTTATTCTCGAAAACATAGTGCTTTGACGGCAGCATATATTTTTGCATATAGCGCATACTTCGGTTATGAGATTTACATGCGTGTTGTGCGTCGCAATTTTAATTGCATTGGGAATATGCGGCGGCGTTTACGCACTTTCGGGTTTTGATCTTTTATATCTGCTGTGTTTCCGTTCGACGGTTGTTTACCGTTGCGTATTGAGCGTCGGCGGCGTGTGCGCGCTTTTCAACATCTATTCGCTGATAGTTTTCAAGCCTTTCAGGGGGTTAAAATAAAAGCCTTTCTTCCATGGAAAGGCTTTTTTGTTTTACTTATTCGACCTCCGCTTTTACGCTTGCGCCGGTTGCGGCGTCCTGGTACATTATCCAGAAACCGCTGTCTGCGTTCTGTTCGGAAGCGGGTATAAACGAAGCCATTCCCGCAAGGCTGTCGGGCGGGCGGCGCGTGTTTTTGCTGGGAACTCCGTAACAGAGATATTGCGGGGTTTCGCCTTTATATATTACGCCGAAGACGTAAAACTTACCGCCGCCGTAGCTTATTTTTACCCAGCGCGAATTTTCCACCACCTTTTCCAGCCCGTCCTCCGCGGGATAGTCGGAAAGAAGCTTATCTATTTCACCCTGCATTTTTTTATAGAAACATTCTCCGCGCGCAAGGGGAATTTCTATTCCGTCCGCGCCGCCTTCGTCAGCGCCAGCAGCCGCCTCATTTTTGTATAGGTCGCGCCCGTTTTCCTTTTCGCCCGTATCTTCGCGTACAGACCCACCGTCTTTATCAGTTTGCTCGTATTCATAATAATTCTCCTGCGCAAGCGCCTCGTCCTCATATTGGGGAACCGCCGCCTCTGTGCGGTTGATTCTTTCAGACTGTTCTATAAACTCCCTTATATCTAACGCCGCCGCGCGGAAACCGCCGCATATTGCCGCGGCAACGGGTGAAACCTGCTTATTTACAAAGCACGTCAATGCGGCGAAACCGCCGCCCGTATCCACGTCCGAATGCCCCTCGAAGAAATTATTTTCTATAATTTGCTTATGCGTTCCGTCCGAAATGGCGGTTACGTATCTCCCCTCGGTCAGCGGCGCAAAGTTTATAAGCGATACTTCTACTTTAAGGCTGCTGCCGTACTTTTCCGCTTTTATAAGCCCGCTCAAATCTCCGCCGTCTGCGGAAAAACCGCTTTTCAGTCCGCGTATTACCGCTATGTTTTTCGTATATCCGCCCATGACTATTCCCCTAAAAAAACGTTTGTTAATAAATTATATTATAAATTCTTCAATAAAATAACGCTGAAAAATGTAGAAATTGCACTATTAAAGGCGGCGCCGTACGGCGCCGCCTTATAATATTACGTTATCCCTCGAACTTATCGTAGAAGCCGTCTATGTCGAAGAACCTGTCGCGTTCGCTCTCATCCTTTGACTGGGATTTGATTGAATTCTTGGTAGTGTCCACCGTCGTAGTCGTGGTTATGACCGCGTCGGGGGGATATACCGCGGGTTGCGTCACGGGCGCCGTTTCCGCCTGGACTACCTGACGGGATTCCGTCCGTTTATCCGCGGCAGGAGCAGACTGCAAAGTTTTTGCCTTGCGCCAGGTAATTGCAATCAACTCGGCAAGCTGGGACATATCGGTATCATCCAACTGCTGTGCGGGCTGTGCGTACTGCGCCGTTGCGGAATATTGCGCATATCCCTGTGCGGGCGGTACGGGCATCTGCTGTGCCGCAGGCGCTTGCATAGGCATTGCCACAGACATTTGCGGCTGTGCCTGCGGAATATTCATGCGCATTTTCATGCTTTCGAATTCCGACTTCATGGAAGCGAATTCTTTCGCGTTTTGCTCGGCTTTTAATGCGCGTATTTCCGCTTTAAGCTCCGCAAGGTCGCCGCCGCTTTGAGGCATGGGACCGTAAACAGGCTGTTGAACATATT
>CAMRTO010000030.1 GCA_947053655.1 uncultured Clostridia bacterium | reverse complement strand
GCAACTCTTATAAAATTTTTGTTTTTTAATCCCTATGGGAATTGCGCTTTGACCGCAGGGTTTGTTTGTTTATTTATCTTCTTTACGTGAAAGCACGACGAGCGTCTCGCACCACTTTGTCTGGGGGAACATGTCGAAAGGCGTTACCGACGTTATTTTATACGCACCGTCCTCGTTCCCCATTTTGAAAAGCGCGCCGTTGATATCTTCGAGCGTGCCGCAAAGCAAGCCGCAGTCACGCGCAAGCGTTGCGGGGTTGCAGGAAATAAGTATCACCTTATCCGCGCCCGACGCGGCAACCGCCTTTACCACGCTCCGCTCCATGCCCTTTCTGGGCGGGTCGCAGACAATTATGCGCCGACGCCCCTCCGTCGCCGCAAGCACTTCGTCCAGCTTGTCCTCCGCTTTTCCGCAGATATTAAACATTTTGCCTTGCAGTCCGTTGGCGTCCCTAAGCTCGTCCGCGCAACGCGAAGCCTCCTCCACTATCTCTATACCGTACGCCGCCGCGCATTTTTTTGCAAGCATGGCGGTCAACATTCCGCCGCCGCTGTACAGGTCTATTATTACCGCGTCTTCTTCCGCTTCCGCAAGAACGGCGGCATACAGCTTTGTACGGACGTCGTCGTTTACCTGCAAAAAGGTGTTTGCGCCCGCCTTGTATTTTATGCCGCAATCCTCTGCGGAATAAAACCCGCTTCCGCGCAACGCGCGCCATTTTTTACCGAAAATAACGTTTGTTTCGTCGGGATTTACATTCAGCAGAAAAGTAAAATCTTTAAAGCTTTTTTCTATCTCCTTTATAAGCGGAGAAACGTCGCACTCCCTGCGGACGACAAGCGCGAAAATAAATTTACCCTTTATCTCCCTGACCGCAATATGCCGCACCGCTCCGTCGGGCAAATAAGGGGCGGCGCTTTGCACCGCGGAAAACACTTTATCAGCCCAGTGCGCCTGAATTGCGCAGGAGTTGACCGGCACTATCCTGTGGCTGTGGCGCGCGTAAAAACCAGTTAACGCAGCGCCGCCTTCTATGCTTACGGGAAGAACAAGCTTATTCCTGTAACCGTATTCACGCGCGCACGGTACCGTTTCGTTCACGCCGCAATAAATACCGCCTATTTTCATAAGCGTCGCGTTCACGCTTTCGCGCTTGAAGGCAAGCTGGGCAGGATATTTCATATGCTGTAAATCGCAGCCGCCGCATTTGCCGAAAACGGGACAGGGCGGTAAAGAACGTTCCGCGGACGGCGTTATAACCTCCGAAAGCTTGCCGTAAGCTATATTGTCCTTGCATTTGAGGACCTTGAATTTAACTTTTTCGCCCGTAAGACAAAAAGGCACAAACACCGTTGCGCCTTCTGCTTTTATTATCCCTTCGCCGCCGGCGCCGATATCGCCGACGTCGCCTATGTAATCTTCGTTCTTTTTTATCATGACTTTATAATATCTTAATGAAAACAAACAGTGAAGAATTCGCAACAAGCCCCTAAAAATAATTTGTCCTCGCCGTTCAGTCCTTTACCCATTTGCTTTTTTGTCTTTTTCTTTTTGCTTTTATTTTGATTTTTCAAGCCTTCAAGTTCGGCTAATTTTTCTTTATAGGTCTCATTTTTAGGCGCTAACTTTACCGCGGCTTTAAGCTGCTTTAACTGTTCGTTATACCATTGCTTGCGCGCATAAATTTCGCTTTGGATATAGCACTTCCTCGCGCTTTTTACGGGAATAAGATTTATAATGGCCTGCGCGTAATCATGATAGCCTTCGGCAAGCTCTTTTTCCGCACGGTCAAGTTGTTCTTCGTAAGAGAGTTCGTTTTCGTAATTCATTTTTTTATCCTGTATACAAGCTTGTTCACGCCTGTCTGCAAAGAAAAAATAAGATAGTCGTAAAGAAAAAAAACAGCCGTGCCCGCAGTGAAAATTATTACGTACAGTCTCCAACCCGCAATAAACGCGGCGACAGGCTCGGGAAGAACTATTCCCCCCACAACGTATATAAGAAAGTACGCCGCAATCAAAGTACCGTCAAACCACAACGCTTTGACGGCGTAGGCAAGCCACTTGTTTATGCGGTATTTAAGCTGTAACGCGTTTACAAGCGGATGTATGCCGAAAAACATGGCAAACGGAACCAAATCCCAAAATCTTACTACCGCGCCCAGCACGATTGCAAGAATTACCGTGCCGACGTATGCGAGAAACGCGCCGCGGTAAAGCTGTTTGGAAAGCGGCACCATAAGCGCGACTATGCCGATAAGGTATCCCGTGGCGGTCAGATAACCGCTTAAAAGCCCCAACGCCAACGCGCCCGCCGCAACGGCGCAGCAAATGCCGGAAAGAGCTATTTCAAACGTGCGCGGATTTCTGTTTTTGCCCATTACCTGCAACAGCCGTTACAAAGGCAATTAAGGCACATATTCAGGTAACAGCATTGCAGACAGGACGAGCACCAGTTGCCGCCCATTTGCTCGTCTGCGTCCGACGTCATTGTCTGACCCTGATAAACGGTACCGCCCGCGTTGTTTTTAGAGTCGTAATTTATTTTATCGTTAAGCTTTTTATAGGTTTCCTTGTATTTATCGTTGTCCGGCTCCAACTGGATGGCAATTTCAAGCTGTTTTTTGCTTTCGTTTATCCAGTTTTTACGGTAAAACACCACGCTTTGCAAATAGTGCCAGCGTGCGCCCCGCTCGTTAAAACCGTCGAGAATTCTCTGCGCTTCGGGAATATCGCCCGTGCGGATAAGCTCCTCTACCCTTGCAAACGAGCTTTCGCCGTCGTCTGCGCGTGCGTCCTCGGACAGCTCGCTGATAAGCTCGTTATAAGCGGTTTCTATTTTTGTAAGCATTTTGGCGGCATTGTTGCCCGTTTCGCCGTCCATAAACCTTTCTTCAAGGTATTTTTCCCTAAGCTTATCGTACGCCGCTTTTACGTCTTCCTTAGAGGCGTTTTCATCCAGTCCGAAAAGTTCAAGATTTTTTTTGTTCATTTTCGCATCCTTTTTTATTGCAGCCGCATGCCATAAGACTTCTTGTCTTTAACGGTATGCCGCGCAGAATTATGTTATCCGTCAAATCGTGATTGAACCTGAAATTTATTTTGCAGAGCCTTGCGCGCATGTCCGCGAAAAGACTGTCGAAAAGGAAATTCAATTCCTCCCTGTTTTCCGCGACCGCTTCCGCCTTGCTGCTCTGCCCGAACGAAAGCGCAAGCACGTTGTAGCGCTTTTTCTTTACGTCCTTGTCGTAGTCGTCAAGCGCGTCCGCAAGATAGACCCACTTGCCCAAATCGTAGAAAAGTCCTTCCGTGTCCGCGGTGGAAAACTCCCCCAGCGCGTAGACGGAAAGCTTGCGCATCATCTCCGCCGTCGGCTCGCAAGCCATATCTATTACGGTACAGCCGTCTTTTTCAAGCTTAGCCTGCTCCCGCATCTGTCCGCTTATTATATCGACAACCTGCGGATGCTTCCTGTAAGCGCGCTTTAAACCGCGCTTGTAAAAGTGGCGGAAAATACCTTTTTTGTCGCCGTCAGCCTTGTCGTCGCAAAGCTTATAGTACGTCAGTACGGTATTTATACAGCCTATCAGTACGGACGTGCCATCGCAAGAAGCAACAGGTCTTCTTTTGAATATATGAAGCGCGCACCGCTCCTTTTTTATGTTTACGTCTTCCCTGCGTATATTATGAACAAGCGCGGAAACAAAAGCCATGTCGTAAGTAAGCGACGTCCGCGCGCGCTGACCGCAACCCGCGCCTATGCTTTTGCACAGCCCGCAGTAAAGCGCTTTGTATAAATTTTCGTCCTTTATAAACAGATAAGGCGTATCGGGTTGGATATAACCGAACAAATCGAACCTCGGAAAACTTTAAATTTTAAGGCGCAGAAGCCCCGCAAAACCTACATTGAAGTGCAACTGTCATTCTGAACGTAGTGAAGAATCTTTTTTCAGATCCTTCGCGTTGCTCAGGATGACAAAAAGAAATACATTCTCGGCATAGCAAAAAGAAATATATGCCCGGCATAGCAAAAAGGAAATTTAAAATACACGTCTGCTAAAACTGATAAAACCCTATTTTTTTGTAAACCTTGGAAAGAGTTTTGCGGGCGGTATAGTTTGCGCGCTCGGCTCCGCTTTTCATTACCGAATTCAAATATTCCTTATCGGCAAGAAGCTTTGCCTGCTCTGCCTGTATAGGCACAAGCTTATCGGCAACCGCTTCGCCTACGGCAAGCTTAAATTCGCCGTAGCCTTTGCCTGCAAAGTCAGCCTCCGCCTCCGCTATGCTTTTGCCGGTAAACGCGGAATATATGCTAAGCAAATTACTTACGCCCGCCTTGTTTTCGGGGTCGTATTTAATAAGCGTATCGCTGTCCGTTACGGCGCGTTTGAACTTTCTTATAATCGTATCTTTATCGTCGGAAAGGAATACAGAGCCGTTTATATTTTCCGCCGATTTGGACATTTTTTTAGTCGGGTCGAGCAAATCGCAGATTTTGGCGCCGACCTTCATATACAGCGCTTCCGGCACCTTGAACGTAGGCGTATACACGTTGTTGAAGCGCTGGGCAATATCCCGCGCTATTTCTACGTGCTGGCGCTGGTCAAGCCCGACGGGCACGACGTCCGTCTGATAAAGAAGTATATCCGCCGCCATTAAAACGGGGTAATCCATAAGCCCCATGTTTATATTATCGGCATGTTTGGCGCTCTTATCCTTGAACTGCGTCATTCTTTCCATTTCGCCGACGTAGGTGAAAGTGTTCAACACCCAGCACAGCTCTGCATGCGCGGAAACGTGCGACTGGACGTAAATTGCGGTACTTTCGGGGTTCAACCCGCACGCAATATACAGTGCAAGCAGGGAAAGCGTTCTCTGCCGAAGCTCCGCAGGGTTCTGTCTGACGGTTATGGCGTGCATATTCGCTATTGCGAAATAGCAGTTATAATCGGTTTGAAGCGCAAGAAAGTTGCGGATTGCGCCGATATAGTTGCCGATTGTTAAATTGTTAGTGGGCTGAACCGCAGAGTACAGCGTTTTTTTATTGTCATCCATAATTTGCCGGAAAAGTCAAAATATTACTCACTGCAATAATAACATATCCGAAGCCAAAATGCAAAGATTTTTTTGACGATTAAAGTATAATCACGAAACTTAAAAGCGTTTATCACCGGTCGCACACAAATCCGCCCCGTCCGCAGCTGCGGACGGGGCGGATAAAAAGCCGTATTATTTTACAAATTCAAGAATTTCTTCGAAAAGCTTTTTTCTGTCGACGGTCTTATTGAAGCGGACGGGCTTGTCCCGCAATTCTTTCAGGCATCTGGGCACCGCCATTGCCGTTGCGGCGTGCAACCGCTTTATTCCCTTGAAGCTGTCCTTTACGTCGTTGCCCGTCATGGCGTACAGCACGTCCTGAGGGAATTTGTAAGGACTTGCCGTTGAGACGATTACCATGTTCGTTTCGTCTTTTTTGTTCTTTTCGAACCAGTCTACGGCAACCTTCATGGCGCAGCCGGTGTGCGTGTCCATACAGTAACCAGTATCAACAAAAACGTCGTACATTGCCTCGACGCCCTCCTCGTCGGTGGCGAAGCCGCCGTCAAAGGTTTCGTTCAGCTTTGCAAGCTCCTCCTCCGTTACCGAGTAAAATTTATTGGTTTTCAGCTCGTTCATGCGCTTTGCTGTAAGCTTTGCGTCCCTGCCGGAAATTTCGAATAAAAGCCTTTCCAGATTGGAAGAAACCAAAATATCCATCGAAGGCGAAGTGGTTTTGTAAAACTCGCGGCGAATATCGTAAACGCCCGTCTGCAAAAAGTCGGTAAGAATATTGTTTTTATTGGAAGCGCAGTGCAGGCGCCTTACGGGCAGTCCCATACGCTTTGCGTAATACGCCGCAAGAATATTGCCGAAGTTGCCCGTGGGCACGGTAAAATCGATTTCCTCTCCGTTTTTAATCTGATTGGCGGAAACAAGGTCTACATAAGCCGAAAAATAGTATGCTATCTGCGGCGCAAGTCTGCCGAAGTTTATGGAATTTGCCGACGAAAGCACGATATTTTTCTCTTTCAGCGCGGCGACGCATTCCGCGCTTGCGAAAATTTCTTTCACCGCCGTCTGGCAGTCGTCGAAGTTACCCTTTACCGCCGCTACGTCCACGTTCTTTCCGTCCTGCGTGCACATTTGCATCTTCTGCATTTTGGATACTCCGTCGTTGGGGTAGAACACGGCTATTTTTACGCCGTCGGCGTCCTTAAAGCCTTCCAGCGCAGCTTTGCCCGTATCTCCCGACGTCGCAACGAGGACGAGGACTTCCTCCTTTATGCCGCACAAATCGCAACCCTTCCTAAGTAAATAAGGCAAAAGGGTCAACGCCATATCCTTAAACGCGCACGTGGGACCGTGGAAAAGTTCCAAAATATACACGCCGTCGTCCAGCCGCACGAGCGGCGCGGGGTCGTTTCCCTCGAACTTGGCGTAAGCTTCCTCACAGGCGGCGGCAAGCTCCTTGGCGTCGTAGTCGTCGAAAAATTTGGAAAGAATTTTCGCGGCGCGGGCGGGATAGCCCAGCTCCGTCATATCCTCCAGCTCCGCCGCTGTTATTTTAGGAAACTTTTCCGGAACGAAAAGCCCGCCGTTTGCGGACAAGCCCTGAACAACCGCCCTTGCGCCGGTTACCTTTTCTCCGCCCCTCGTACTAACGAATTTCATATTTTTCTCCGTAATTGATAATCTGTTAAAAATAAAAAACGGCGCAAAAAATCTTGCGCCGTCCGTCAAATATACTTTTAAGCGTATTTTGCCACGAAGTCGGGAAGCTCCTCCCTCGTGCAGCTGCAAGTTATTGTAATAACAATACCGTTTTCGTTTGAAATTTTATCGAGCATATAGAAAATGCCCGCCAACTCCTCAAGCGGTTTACCCGCAATGCGACCCAAGCCGTCTATGTAAATATATTCGTTATCGCCGTTGCAAGCCGCAACGCCTTTTATAAAGCCGCACAGCGCGTCCTCTCCGGCAATCGCCCAGTCGTTTACGTCGATAAACCTTACGCCGCGTTCAAGGTCGTACATGTATCTTTTTGTGTCCGTTACGAACACGCTTAAACCCTTTGCCTCACGCGCGTTTGCGTTTGCCGCCTGAATAAGCTGTTTAGTCTTGCCTGTGCCCTTCGAGCCGTATATAAGCTTAATCATTAAAAATCCTCCTGTGAACTATGTGTATACTATTCTACCAAGAAAAAGAAGGAATTTCAATACCCTTTTTAAATTTTTTTTAAAAATTTTTCCGCTTATTCACATTCGCGTGCAAAATCGGCTATGCGGTCAAGCCCTTCGCACATTTCGTCCATTGAAAGCGCGTACGAAAGCCTTACCGCGTCGTCGTCGCCGAAGCAAACGCCCGGGGTCGCCGCAACCTTTTTTTCTGAAAGAAGCAGGTCTGCAACGTCCATACTGCCGCAAATTTTTCTGCCTTTATAGGTTTTGCCGTACAGCTCGTCGCATAAAAGCATGACGTAAAAAGCGCCGTCGGGTTTGACGTAATCCAGCCCCAAAGCCTTCATCGAATCCAGCTTTTCAAGCATCTTTTCGCGGCGCGCGCCGAAAGCCTTTACCATATCGCGCATGGGCGCGACGTCGCCGTCCAACGCCGCAAGCGAGGCGTACTGCGTCATGGTGTTTACGTTCGAGGTGGAGTGGCTCTGGAAAGATGCAATCGCCTTGGCAATTTCGGGCGCGCAGGCAAGATAGCCCAGTCGCCAGCCCGTCATGGCGTAAGCCTTGGAAACGCCGTTTACCACAATCGTGTTTTCCTTCATTTTTTCGGAAACGCACGCTATGGAAAAATGAGCTTCTCCGCCGTAAATAAGTTTTTCGTAAATTTCGTCCGAAAGAACAAGCAAATCGTGCCGCTCGCACACCTCCGCAATTTCGCGGATTTCCTTTTCCGTATACACGGCGCCCGTAGGATTGCAAGGGCTGTTGAATATAAGCATTTTGGTGCGCGGGGTTATCATGCTTTCTATCTGACCTGCGGTCAGCTTGTAGCCGTGGCGCGCCTTCGCCATTACGAAAACGGGAACGCCGCCGCAGCTTTTTACAACCTCGGGATATGTAAGCCAGTAAGGTTTGGGAATAAGTACCTCGTCGCCGGGGTTTATCGTAGCGAAAAGCGCGTTGAAAATAGAGTGCTTTGCCCCGTTTGAAACTATTATCTGCGAGGGGTCGTAGTCGAGATTGTTGTCGGCTTTAAGCTTCTTTGCAATAGCTTTTTTCAAAGCGGGCAGACCCGCCGCCGCAACGTATTTTGTATAACCTTTATCCAGCGCGTCCTTCGCGGCGGCTATTATATGCGACGGGGTGTTAAAGTCCGGCTCGCCCACGCCGAAATTTATTACCTTTTCACCCGCGGCTTTCAATTCGTTCGCCTTGGCGGAAATGGCAAGCGTCATAGAGGGCGATATGGAAGCTACTCTTTCGGAAACCTTTACCATAATTATCTCCTGAAATCTCTTGTTTAAACATATGTAATTATACAATATCAACCGCTGTTTGGCAAATATTTGAAGGGATTATTGAAACGTGTTCTTTTATAACGCAATTTTCGGACATAATGAAAAAGAGACTCAACCCCTTACGGAAGCAACCCGAATGCGCGCGTAATGCGCGCCGTCGCGTTGCAGTTGAGTCGGTTGCGCCCCTTTGTTGCGTTAAAACACACTTGTCATTCTGAACGAAGTGAAGAATCTTTTCTTTTATCATGTGCAAAACGAAACGAAGAATCTAAGGGGGCATGACGGCGGTTCCCTTCACAAAGATTATAAAGGACGCGTTGCGCAAACAGCGTAACCGCCGTCTGCAAAAAATGCAACGTTAATCCTTTAAAAAATTTAATTAGTCCGTCCGAAAGTCAATGTACTTTTCGGATACCGTAATTGCGGTTGTTTTAATTAGCCTTCCCCCTCGGGGGAAGGTGGACTGACCGTAAGGTCAGGACGAATGAGGGGATATTAATAAAGCCCCTCATCACCGCTACGCGGAGCTTCTCCCCCAAGGAGAAGCCTTTTTGTAAAGCGCAGTCCGCACAGCAAACAGATGTGCAGAGTATGCAACATATCGGCAGTCTGAGGAAGTCAGGTAATAAGAAGCGTACGCACTGTCAAGCCCGGAACGCAGCCAAGTAAGTTATAAAAACCGCCGCCTAATTTATAATATCATACTCGATAATTATTATCAACCGCTTGGTGAGTCGCAGGCCGCACAGATAACCGACGGGCAACGTACGTATAGTAATAGGAAGCTTTGGACGAAAGATAGCGCCCGCTGTTTGCATATGCTCCTCCGTTACCTGAACGCAGCCAAGTGTAGCCTGATAAGTTAAAAAACCGCCGCCGAAATTATTATAACGCTTTTTAAACGCTTAATCAACATAAAATCCTGCCGACGCGCCATAAGGCGCGTCGGCAGAAAACGTATTAAAATAACGGAGTATATTTATTTTTTATCGCCGCTTTTGCAGTGAGGACAGCTTGCGCCGCTTCCGCAACCGCAGTCACAGCCCGCGCAACCGCCCTTGTGCTTGACCTTCCTGTAAATCAGCCAGCCTGAAACGCCGGCAAAGGCTACAGCCACAATTACTATTACGGCAATTTCCACCGCGCCCATTTACTTCTCCTTCCGCTTTATGCGTTTGAAAATTTTCATAATATCGAACTTGCCTATGTTTCTCAATACGATAAACGTCACTATTACCGCCGCGACGGCAACCCAAATTGCAAGCGGCCACCACCAACTGCCTACCGTATATATGAAGGCGGACACGGCAAAGCTTGCGGCAAGCCAGAACAAAAGCGTCCATTTGAATTTACCCTTGGGAAGCTCTGCCTTTGCCGTAGCGCAGGCGGCAAAGCATGGTACGGTAGTCATATTGAAAGCTATAAACGCTATCAATGCGGGTATGGATATTCCCGTTGCCTTTATCATTGCCACTGCGGAGGATATACCCTCCTCGTCCGCAAGCAATTCGCCCGCGTCGCCGCCGATTACGTTCATACCGATAAGGCATGCGGCAAGCGTGCCGAAGGTTGCAATAACGTTTTCCTTTGCGACAAGACCGGTAAGCGCCGCAACCGCAAACACCCAGCCGAAGCTGCCCAATTGAGAGCCGAAGCCGAGCGGCGTGAACACGGGCTGTATAAACATACCCAAAGAGGCAAGCATTGACTCGTTCATTTTCTCGTCGGGCAGATAATGCCACGTCCAGTTGAGGTGCGAGAACAGCCAGATAATAACCGTCGACGCAAAAATTACGGTAAACGCCTTCTTTACAAAATGCTTCGCCTTATCCCATAAGTGAAGCATAAGATTTTTAAATCCCGGCGCGTGATAGGCGGGCAGCTCCATAATAAACGGCGGCGTTTCGCCTTTCAGCGTTGTGTTTCTCATCAAAAGTACGCACAGTATCGCCGTACAGATACCCAAAAGATACATTCCGTAGGTTATAACGTCGGCATTGCTTACGCCGAAAAACGATACAATACCGCCCGCAATTGCCGTAAGTATCGGCAGCTTTGCCCCGCACGAGAAGAAGGGAATTACCCTTATCGTCGCCGTCCTCTCCTTATCGTCCGCAAGCGTACGCGTGTTTATCATTGCGGGGAGCGAACAACCGAAGCCCATTATCATGGGCATAAAAGCCCTGCCCGAAAGACCGAATCTTCTGAAAATTCTGTCTAAAACGAAAGCAATACGCGCCATGTAACCGCTGTCTTCCAAAACAGAGAAGAACATGAACAGCGTCAGTATCTGCGGCAGGAAGCCGAGCACCGCGAAGATTCCGCCCAGAATTCCGTCGCCGATAAGTCCCGTTGACCACTCTGCCGCGCCGCCCCTTTCCATAAGCGCGATTATTCCGTCGGAAATATGGTCGAGGAACAGGTTTAAAAAGTTTGTCAGCATTACCCCGGGAGAGTATAGAGTGCCGTCATAAAAAATTGCGGCAATTTCCACGCCGAAATTCTTCGGTTCGCCGTCCGCGTTGTAAAGCCCCAACTCTTCGAGAGTGGGCATCCAGTGCTGACTTTCGGTAAAGCCGTTCAAAAAGAACAGGTTTTCCGAAAAAGTAAAGTGGAACACGAAAAACAGTATAACTATAAATATGGGTATAGCCCATACCCTATGCGTCAGAATGCGGTCTATTTTATCGGATTTGGTTAAAAATTCTTTATGCGACTTAACTTTTACCGCGGACAGGTTTGCCGATATGTATTTGTATCTCTCGTCCGCAATAACCGCTTCCAGATCCTCGCCGCCGCAGGCTTTATCCCTCGCCTCGGACGCGCCCTTGCGCGTAAGCTCTATTTCGTCGTTTTCCAAAAGCTTGACCGCGTGGAAAAGCGGCGAGGCTACCTCCTCCGCTTCGTAATAGGCGCAGGCGGTTTCAATCTGTTTTTCCAACGCGCCGCTTAATACCGAACCGCCCTTCCGCTCCCGCGGCATAGCCGTCGCTTTGGACATCAGCTGTTTTATGCCTGAATTTTTAAGCGCGGAAATTTCCACCACGGGCACGCCGAGCGCCTTTTCAAGCGCTTTCGCGTCGATTTTGTCGCCCGATTTTTCCACCTCGTCCATCATGTTCAGCGCGATTATTACCGGCACGTCCGTTTCGAGCAGTTGCGTCGTGAGATATAAATTTCTTTCCAGATTGGTTGCGTCGACAATATTTATAATGCCGTCCGGCTTTTCTTCGAGAATGTAATTGCGCGAAATAACTTCCTCCGGTGTATACGGCGAAAGCGAATATATACCGGGCAGGTCGACGATTTTTACGTTTTCGCCATCGCCCTTATAAACGCCGTCCTTTTTGTCGACCGTGACCCCGGGCCAGTTGCCCACGTGCGCCGTGGAACCCGTAAGCGCGTTGAACAAGGTTGTTTTACCGCAGTTGGGATTTCCCGCCAAAGCAAAAGTCCTCATAACAGCTCCGCCTCCACGCACGCGGCTTCGGTCTTTCTCAAAGTAAGCTCGTACCCGCGCAAAGTAACTTCTATCGGGTCGCCGAGGGGCGCTTTCTTACGCATAATTACCTCTGCCCCGGGCGTCACGCCCATATCGAAAAGTCTGCGGCGTATCCTGCCCTCGCCCGCGACCGACGTGATTTTGCCCTTTTCGCCTATTTTAAAATCGCTTAACGGCTTTTTCATGTTTTCTCCTTAAATCAAAAGTTTACCATGGTTAAGTTTTTTGATAAAAAATTCAGCGGCTTACGCCACCAGAATTTTACCGGCAAGACTTCTGTCCAGACAAAGCCTGCCCTCCTTTACTATAACTATCACGTTGCCGCCCGAGGAAGAAACAATTGTAATGTCTCCCCCCTCTATAACGCCAAGCTCCTGTAAGTGCTTTTTTATTTTATCTTCGGCGCCGACCTTTTTTATTTGAAGCGGACAGCCCTTAGGCGCAATCGCAATAGGCATAAAATTAACCTCGGATTATTTTTTACAATACATATTATATTCCGTCATATTTGTTTTGTCAACAAAAAATTAACCTGAGTTTAATTTTTTTGAAAAATTTTTTACCGCGAAGTTACAAAAAAAATTTCGGGCTTGTCCGTAATTTGCTTGCGCGCCTCGGCACATTCCAGCATGTAAGCGTCCGTAACGGAATTTACCGGCTTGTACGCAAAAATAATATCCGCAATGTTTACAAGCCATTCGTTGCGGCGGCGCTTGTGCGACCAACCGGTTTTGTTTGCGTCAAAAGGAAAAACCGCCCTGTCATAACCGTAAAACTCGGTGTATCCCTCCACGGGCGAAGTGCTTACGTAAATTCTTTCGAATTTAAATTCACGCTTCATTTCGCTTAAAGCCGCAAACGCTTTTGCAGATAATCCGTCGTTGCCGCCGAAATAGAAAACTATATTTTCTTCCTTGTATGTTTCGAAAAGTTTCAGAAATTCGGTTTTTAGATTATTCATTAACGTTTTGTGGTCCGCTTTCGATAAGCATAACTGTTTTTGCCCGCAAAACGTTATATTTATTTTATCCATTGTTTATATACCCTATGTGCACATTATATTAATAATTAAGTCTTTTTGTCAAGCATCTTTACATTATATAATGTTTGCATTATATAATGCGGAGATAGATAATGAAATTAAGAGTACTTGAAATCCTTAAAGAAAAAGGTAAAACCAAATATTGGCTGAACATGCAAATGGGTTTAAGCTATCAAAATTTTAACAATATGGTTTACAATAATACGAAGGGCATAAAATTTGATAACTTACAGGCATTATGCGATATTTTGGAGTGTACGCCCAACGACCTGTTTGAAGAATACCATAATAAATAATTTTTACCGCCATATAATGCTTCCCCCTTGGGACGAGAGATTCTTCACCCCATAAAGGGGGTTCAGAATGACAGCAAAACGTCATCCTGAGCGTTAGCGAAGGATCTTGTAAGGCTTCCCCCTTGGGGGAAGCCTTTTTACGGCATTGTCATTCTGAGGCTTGCCGAAGAATCTAAGGTTTTCATCAACATTATTATATTTAGGCAATACCTAATAAAATAATATTATGATTAATAAAAGCTTAGAC
>CAMRTO010000029.1 GCA_947053655.1 uncultured Clostridia bacterium | reverse complement strand
AAATTTAAGAACACAAAGATTAGCTACATTTTTAACGAGCGTAATAACTGCCTTCTTACTTGTTCTTATCCCACCTTTTTTCCATACTATGCAGTTGCCGACCTTCGCGGAAAAGCGAGAGTTGAATTTGTTTTAAGTGCAAGCAAAAGCACGAAAAAACCGTTCGTTGCGGTTTGGGGGAAGTTTTACGAACCGCACGATATTACGTATATTATCGGCTTACGCCGTTATATAACCATTCCGGTGGCGATAGCACGGAGGATCCACCTGTTCCCATTCCGAACACAGAAGTTAAGCTCCGTTACGCCCGATGTAGTTGGGTATAATGCCCCGCAAGATAAGGTAGCTGCCGGATTTCAATTAAAACCCGCCCGTTTTCTTAGCGAAAACGGGCGGGTTGCTTTTTTTGTCAGGCGTTATTATATTGCGAATTTATATTTATTTCAGAAGTCTGTTTTCAAAGAAGGAACAGACGTTTTTTTTGGTTATTATCAAACGGCGGCAATGGGCACGTTCCGCGCTACGGGCGGGTAATAGCCGAAAGCGGTTTTTCATTATAATATTAAAAACAGAAGCCGACAGTAAACCGTTTAAAACGATATTTATTAAATTTGTCTGCAAATGGAAAAAATTTCTGAAAAAAATATTAAAAAAATGAAATTAATTACCAAAATTGTCTTGTGTTTTGAAAAAAATGATAATATAATATAAATATAATTAAATACGCGTAGTCGCGGTGATATTTTCAATATCACCGGTAAAGGGAAGTACCTTCCCTTTAAAAACACCTAATTGCGTATAAAAAAACGGAGAAAGTGATGAAAAATAGTAAGTGGATTAAGACTCTTTTAAGTACGGTTGTATGCGCCTCTATGGCTACTGCCGTCGTAACGTCGTCGGCATGTAAGGAGACGACTAAAAAACCCGGCGGCGACGGTAACACCCATACGCATAACTATACCTGGGTAGCAGATGCCGACGGCAAAAATTGCCATCAGGAATGTAACGCCGCAGGCGAGTGCGACGCGAAAGTAAAACCTTCTCAGGCACACGTGGATATAAAAAACAACGCTACACAGGCAGACGGGGCGGACGGCAAGTGCGACAACTGCGGTGCGACCGTTCAGTCGGGCGAGCAGGAAAAAGAATACGATATAATAAAAACTTCCGTCGACTTTAAAGCGGCGGCAAACGAGCTTGCTGGCGCGGAAACTACGGCAAACCAAACCGTAGGGAGCGGCGGGTATACCTACGGCGGAAAATTTTACTTTTCCGAAGGCGGCAGGTTCGAGCCCGGCAAAAGCTGCATAAACACGCAAAAGAGAGATATAAAAATTACTCTTGGCGGCATTGAAAACAGTATAAAAATAGAAGGTCAGGGCGCTTCCGATACGGCGGGCGACATAATTTTGAAAGACGCAAGCGGTAAAGAATGGGGCAAAGCAACTTCTACCGGCAACGGTGTGGCTATATCCATTGCCGTTGAAAAGCTGCCTGCGGGCGTTTATACAATAGTTTCGGGCACGTCCGTAAGAATTTCCGAATTGAGTATTTCCGAGAAGCTTGAAAAGTCCGAGGCGGAGGGAATTTCCGTAACGGCGAGCAAGGTAGACTTCCTTAAAGGCGAGGACTTCTCCGCAAGCGGTCTGACGGTAATATTAAATTACAAAAACGGCAGAAAGGACACTCTTGCCGCTAAAGATTACGAGGTTGTTCAAAGCGTAGATAAAAATACGGCGGGCAAGTACACCGTTACGGTAAAATACAAAGCGAACGAAAATTTCAAGGCAACTTACGACGTATTTGTCTATACAATCGACAGTATAGAGATGCATACGATAGGCTATTTGAATAAAAAGCAGGTTACCCTTCAACAGGCAACCGTTACGGGCACAGCCGTAACTGCGGATTATCTTACCGTAGAAGGAAAGGGTACGGTAGAGGGACGTTCGTGCACGTTCAATCTTCCCGCTTCTGCCTTAGAGGTAACCCTTCCCGACGTTTCTTCGGAAGGTGAAAAGACAGTTAATTACAGCGTAAAAACTGACTATACAACTGACGGTAAGACGCTTAACGGTTCTTATAAAGTAGTAGTAAAGGCAAAGAAAGCCGTTGTCGACAATAAGGTTGAAGTAACCGTCGGTGAAACGGGCGAGTTCAAAACGCTTACCCAAGCCGTTCAGTATCTTAAAGCTTGCAATTACGAAAGTAAGGTAAATAAGGTGATAAAGCTTCAGGCAGGCACATATACCGAAAAGGTATGGCTCGATATCGACAATGTGACGCTTGTGGGCGGCGGCGAAAATATCGACGACACAATACTTACATATTCGCTTGTCGAGGGCGACGCGGACGCTTTAAGCGGTTCGCTTTGGGGATTGGACTGCGCAACGCTTCACGTTACGGGCGCAAATTTCAAGGCGTATAATCTTGCTATAAGAAACGACTTCGACTATATTAACAATGCAAACAACTATTCCGGTAACCAAGCGGCGCAGGGATTGGCTTTAACGCTTGACGCCGACGGAGCGGTTCTTTTCAAGTGCCACCTTTACGGCAATCAGGATACGCTTTATATGAAGAGCGGCAGATCGTACTATTACCAGTCGCAAATTGACGGAAACGTAGACTTCATATTCGGCGGTGAAACCTCGCTCGCTTATTTTGACGAGTGCAGAGTGGTTGCGATAAACAGAACCGCGGTTGCAGAGGGCGAGAAGGGTAAAGAGCAAAACGGCTACGTTACGGCGGCAAAGCATGTTGACGCAAGCAAACCCGATTACGGTTATGTTTTCAACAATTGCGAATTTACCGACGACGGCAAGGTCAAGGACGGCGCAATGTCGCTCGGCAGACCTTGGGGAGCAAAGGCTACCGTCGCATATATAGGTTGCTCGTTCAGCGCGGCTTATTCCACGCTTGCAAGCGACGCGGCGGGTAAAGACCACCGTTGGAGCGAAATGAGCGGCGTAAGCCCTACAAGTGCAGACTTCTGCGAGTACGGCTCTACCGGCGCGGGCGCAATTACTACGGCGGTTACCGGCGGAAAGATACTTGACGCGGCTCAGGCGGCTAATTATACAAAGACGAACGTCTTCGGCACGGCAAACGGCAAACAGTCCTACACGACGGTATTCGACTGCGATAGCGAATACGCGAAGCTGAGAATACTTGTCGGACTCGATTCGGGCGAAATTCCCGAAGATCCCACAGTCACCGTAAACTTAAAGGACGAAGCGCTTCCCAACGGCAACTGCCTTGCGGCTATTAACGAAAAGCATGCGGAAACGCTCAGCTGGTCGGGCACGGCGGTATTCGAAACCGCTAAACCCGAAAACGGCGTTAAAGTCGGTCTGGATACGGTAATCACGGTAAACGTTGTCGGCGAAGTTTCGCTTGTTGTAGGTTATCAGTTGCCCACGTCGGATTACATTATAATTTACAGCGAGGGCAAGGCTACAATCAGGTTCACTTCAATCACGGGTACTTACGGCGACTTTATCGGAAGCATTGTTATAGATACTTCCAAAACGCCCGAAGATACGCAGACCGTGGATATAACGGTAGATTATAACGACGAAGCAACGCCGAACGCAACTTTGACCGCGGTTGTCGGCTCGCCTTTGGCAAAGCCGGCAGACCCCGTCCGCGACGGATATAAATTTGTCGGTTGGAAAGTGAACGGCGCTGACTATGATTTCACACAGAACGTAACCGAAGCGTTTACGCTTGTTGCCGAATGGGAAGTTGCCGGCGATATAGACCTCACCGCCGGCGGCACGGTCAATCTGTTTGAGTTCACCACAGGTCAGGTACAGGGTAACACTGCTACTTACCGCGGCATAATAGTAGACGCAACGGAAAGCGGTGCAAAATTCGCACCCAGACCTGATAGAAAAGACGTTCAGGTCAATGCGGGCGTTAAGCTTAAGTTTAAGGTAAACGCAGGCACGACTAAGAAACAGGTCGGTATAAGCTTCACTGCGAATGCAGGCTCGAATTATTTGCCGACGTTTACTATCGAAATGGAAACGATAGGCGCGGACACCTACGCGGTTGTTACGCTTACATGCAACAGTTATCCTTCGACCATGACGGTAATTATTAACGCGTAAAGAAAAAACACCAAAGATAAAAAACGGCAGCCTCAGGGTTGCCGTTTTGACGCTTTTCGGGTACAATGTTTGTATGATACTTGACGAAGAATGTAAAGACTGCCTTTATAACAGTCAGATGAAAAAGGTTGAAAAAGACCAAAACGACGAAAGCAAGCTTGCTCTTTTCAAAGCGGGGGTAAAGTCGCTTTGCGCCAATCCGCCCGCGGACTACTGCGCGCCCCTTTTAATGCGCGACATTAACAATCTGCACTGTAAAATTTTCGGACGCGGCATTGACTACTCGCGTGAAAAGCGGCTTTTCAATTGCGCGCTGTGCGCGCTCGAGGACAGGCTATACGGCAAAATAATATCTTCGCGCGAGCCCTTGCGCGAGGCTTTGAAATATTCCATGGCGTCAAATTACATAGATTTTGCGCGGCTGTCGGATTTGAAGGAGGACGCCGTGCAGCGCGTCGTTTCCGCCGCGGAGGAAGTTTTTGTGGACGGCGAAGTCTACGCAAGCTTTAAAGAGAAGCTTGCGCGGGCGCGGAAGCTTTGCTTTTTACACGACAATTGCGGAGAAATCGTGCTGGATAAAATTCTTATCCGTGTAATAAAAAAACTGTATAAACATATAAAAGTCGTTTCGATAGTGCGCGGCGGGGCAATAATAAACGACGTGACTATTGAGGACGCGGCGCAGATAAAACTTTACGACTTTGCCGAAGTTGTCTCAAACGGGACGGACGTCCCCGGCACGTATTTAAAGGAAGCTTCGCCCGAAGTTATAAATTTACTTAAAAGCGACGTGGTTATTTCAAAGGGGCTCGGCAATCTGGAAACGCTTTACGGCTCCGGCTACGGTATTTTTTACGCGTTTACCTGTAAGTGCGCGCACATTGCAAAAAGGTTCGGCGCGCCGCTTTGGTCGTCGGTTTTTACCGAGGAAAAGTCGATTTAAAACCTGTCATATCTTTTTATTACAATTGTCATAATTTGGTTGCTATTTGCAATTTGTTGTGTTATACTTAGTTTATTATCGGATAAGGTTCAAGAAAAAATGAAAAAAGCGGTAAAAATTATATCTCTCATAGTTGCTCCCGCCGTACTGGCATGCGGACTGTTTGCGGGCTGTAAAAGCTGTAAAGGCAAAAAGGTGAATATGGAAAATAAGTCTATTATGCAGGATATAGACGCGTTTCCCGCCGTCACTGCCGATTACGAGCAGTATTCCGTTCAGGCTTATAACGATTATAAAGCCGTCGCAGGCAGTTACAGGGACGGAGAAGGGGAAATCGATATCCTGCGCGACGAGGTTATCGCCGCGGCAATTCCCGCCGCCGCAAAGCTTTACGCATATGCCTGCTATAACGAGAGGACGCTTGACAGATACGTATTTTTCAGCGACATGGAGGGAACCACCGACCTCGGCTCGAACGGTAAAGCCGTGGCGAGAAGGCAGGAGTATTATCTCCGCGTAAACGAACAGCCCGAAGTAACCTGCGGTTACCGCTATCACTATACGTTGAGGAAGGTTGTAAGCTCCAGCGGCATAATAGACACGTTCAAAGGTCTTTTCGAGAGCGCGAGACTAAGATTTACCGACAAAACCGACCTTTTGTACCGCTTCGAGGGGAACGACATACAGTTCGGCGATTGGCACGACGTGCTTGAAACGCAGATGTTAAAATGCGAATGGCGCACGGGCGACGACTGGGGCAAGCCCGATATAGTCATGCGCAAAAGCGACTTTATCGCGCCCGAAAATATTCTTGCGGATATAAACGCGCAGGCGGGCGACAGCGACCCGACTATACGCGGCAATATAAATATTCTCGCAGAGGATATAATTCAGTTTGCCAGCATAACCGAGGACGAAAACTGTATTAATGTCATGATGACGGTGAACACCGACGTTGCAAACAAGGACGAAGCTTCCGTCAGAATGCTTACCCACGCCAACGACACAAGCGGCAACTGCTACTGGAAAAAGGGCAACGTGGAGGAGGATTCCTTCGGTATAGCCGTGGACACTGGACTGAGAATTATTTTCCGCATCTGGAAAAACGGACTTTTCCGCAGTAACACCATAATAGAAAGATGGCGCGGCAAAACACACGGCTTCAACGGCACGGCGGACTCGCAGATAACTTATTATTACAGTTACTCCGCGGACGACTGCGATATGACCGACAACATTGCCATGCTCGAACAGGCAAAAAAGGTCAAAGGCTAAAAACAAAACATAAGAAAAAGCGCGGCTTTACGGTGTATTTCATAGAGATAAAAGCAAGGATCTAAAAGCGCGCTTCCCATAGGGATCAGAAATAAGATTATAAAAAGCTCTCAAACAAATTTGTTTGAGAGCTTTTAACTATACATTTTAATAACGATAAATTGAAATTTATCGTCCTATTATATAAATTTTTCCAGGTCGAAATGTCCCTCAGCGTAAATTAATTGTCCGTTCTTATGCTCATAGCCTAATTTACGGTAAAATGGTATCGCTGACATTGCGGCGTGAATTTCAATTCTACTTGCTCTTTTTGCGTATTTGTCGTTTTCCAAAAACTCTATAATCTTTCTGCCGACACCTTTTCTCTGATATTCCGGATCAACAAAAATAGTATGTATCCAACTCTCGGTTAAGCTGTCCCAATATGCAGCAATGCCACCGCAACCGATAATTTTTCCGTTGTCTTTGACGACATAAAAATGTCCGTTGTCCATTTTCGTTTTGATTTCGTCGTATGTGCAATAAAAATATTGCGACGGATAGAACTCCGCAAAATCGGAATATTTACAAGAACGAATAACCATATCGCAGGTTTCCTGTATTTCGTTTTCTTCAATCAATTTTATGTTCACTCTTTATACTCCGCTAAATTACTGTTTATCGTACAATCATTATATCACGAAAAATGAAAGAACGCAACCGATTGAATTTTGCGGGAAATATAAAACATATCTATATCTCACTAGGCTACGAGTAGCCTAGTTCGTCCACGAAAAAAGTACAGAAAAGGCACAGCTTAACGCTATGCCTAAATCTTTTTATTTGCGTTTTATTAAATTCCCTATGGGAACTACGGTAAACAGTCCTTGCTTTTCTTATTTGGTTTAGATTTATTCTTCTACCGCGGCGGCGGCTGTTTCGGCTATTTTCTTTTTGATTTGGTCGACCTTTTCGCTTACCGCTTTGCCTACGGACTGCTTCAGCTTCTGCGCAACGTCGGTTACGGCTTCCGTAAGCTTCTGCGCGTTTGTCTTTACGGGGTGCAGATTTTCGCGGATGTTTTCAATTTCCTGTTCGGTCCGAACCGCAATGGAGTCTATGTCGCAGGAGGCTTTTCTTGCAACTTCCAAATTGCCCGAGGCAAGATTTTTGACTGCGGTCGCCAGCTCGTCATATCTCCAAAGAATTTCCCGTCCGGCAGAGTCGGAAACGGGCAAGGACGACTGCTTTATAAAGTTTTTATCGGCTTTGACAAGCTTTGCGCAAATTTTAAGCGCTTTTTTATTGTCCTTGTACAGTCTGACCGTGCCGATAAGCGCGGATATTTTTTCGTTAAGATTTATAAGCGCGGCATAACCCGCGGGTGATTGCTGTTCCATAACGTTTTCTCCTTAATTATCACTGAGTGAAATTATACACCGTCCGCGCGTTTTTGTCAACTGCGTATAAAAAGCCCCGCACGCCGCGTTGACTTTTTTGCGGCGTTCTGATAAAATTCAATCGGGAGTTAAAATTTATGAAAGCGACTAATTGGGATTTAATGAAGCTTGCGCAGGCGTTCGAAGGGGAGTTCTGCCTTTCGGATTTCACCGCGGAGGAGCTGGACGGACTTTTAAATCTGTTGGACGAAAACATGACGGTGGAAGAAATGCGCGAAAAGTACTTCGGGTACTACGACGACGTAAAGGACAGGACGCTGGACAAACACAAATGGAGCGATTGAAAAAACCGCCCCGCATGCGGTGTGACGCATGCGGGGCGGGCGTATTTTTATTCGTATTTACATTACCACAATGTCCTGTTCCTCGAAAAGCTGCTTATACTCTTTGGGGAAGTGGTCGTCGGTGATAAGCACGTCTATATCTTCCAGATGGGCGAAAGTAAAGGGATTTATCTTGCCTATTTTAGAGCTGTCAAGCATCATATATACGTGACGCGCTTTTCTGAAAACGTTTTTCAAAAGCTCGCTCTCTATCTGGCTGTTGCAGGAAAAGCCCTGCTCGGGCGTGAAAGCCGTCGCGGAAACAATAGCTATTTCGAAGTTTGTTCTGTCAAAGTATTCGCGCGCGGCGGGGGACGCCGTGGAAAGGTTGTCGCGCATAAGCTGACCGCCGACTATGGTAATATTTATATTTTTCTTCTGCGCAAGCTCCATGGCTACGGCAATGCCGTTGGTGAACACGTTGCATTTGATATCCGGCATTTCCTTTGTAAGGTACATTGCCGTCGTGCCGCCGTCCAGAAAGATGCTGGTGTTTTCGTCTATAAGCCCCGCCGCCTTCTGCGCTATTACGATTTTCGCGTCGGTGTTTATAGTCGTCTTTTTCGTATATTCTTCGGCGGAAACCTTTTGCACTTCCTTAACGGACATCGCGCCGCCGCGTATACGTATTATCCTGTTGTCTTCTTCCAGCTTCAAAAGGTCGCGCCTGAGCGTCATTTGCGATACGTCGGGGAAAACTTCTTCAAGCTGTTCCAGCGTTATTCTGCCGCGTTTGTCTATTACTTCGGCAAGCTCCTCTATTCTTTCCCTTTTCATATATCCCTCCTGTGTGAAAATTTAACAAATTTTATATCTTATACACTGATTATAACAAAACGCGGTGCCGAAAGTCAACGGAAAAACAATATTTTTCAGATAAGCCGCAAAAAAAGTGTTAAAAATTTACAAATTTTACCTTTGCCTTTTTATACGGGTGCGCTTAGTGTCAAAAATGCTTGCATTTATACCGCGCACAACATATAATAATATATGTTTTTTAAAGCGTTGCGCGCGGACATAGCCGCCGCAAAGCGTTGCGACCCCGCCGCGCGAAACAAGTTTGAAATTTTTCTTACGTATTCGGGCGTTCGCGCGCTGTCTTATCACAGGTTGGCAAATCTGCTTTACCGCATGCGGTTGAAGCTTCCCGCGCGGATATGCTCTCAATGGGCAAAGTTTTCTACGGGGATAGAAATTCACCCCGCGGCGAAAATATCGTCAGGCGTGTTTATAGACCACGGTCACGGCGTCGTCATAGGCGAAACCGCGGAGGTGGGCGAGGGTACGGTAATTTATCAGGGTTGCACTCTCGGCGGAACGGGCAAGCAAACGGGCAAGCGTCACCCCACAATCGGCAGAAACTGCGTAATTTCCGCAGGGGCTAAGGTTTTGGGCAACATTACCGTCGGCGACTGCGCCAAGGTGGGCGCGGGAGCGGTGGTATTGCGCGACGTCCCCGCCGGAGCGACGGTCGTAGGCGTTCCCGCAAAGGTGGTCAGGGTGAACGGCGGCAAAACCGTGCCGGATTTGGCACAGGAAAAGTCTGACCCGTATCTTACGGAGCTTCGGGCATTGAGGGAAAGGGTCGCCGCGTTGGAGCAAAGCATGCAAAAATCGGAAAATAAGGAGCGGAAATGAAAATTTACAATACGCTTACGCGCAGAAAGGAGCAATTCGTTCCCTTTGACGGGGGCAACGTTAAAATGTACGCCTGCGGAATTACCGTTTCCGGCGAGGCGCATATAGGTCACGGTTACCAGGCGCTCATTTACGACATTATGCGCAAGTTTTTGGAAAAACAGGGTTACAACGTTACCTATGCCCGCAACTATACCGACGTGGACGACAAAATAATTGCAAAAAGCAGGGAGACGGGTATCCCCGCGGACAAGTACGCCGCAGATATGATTAAGCATATCGACGACGTTATGAGAAAATTCGACGTGGACGACCCCACGCTCTGGCTTAAAGCCACCGAAAATATAGGCAATATAATAAAATTCATAAAAACGCTTATTGAAAAAGGTCACGCCTACGCCGCGGACAACGGCGACGTGTATTTCGACGTTTCAAGCTTTAAACGCTACGGCTGTCTTTCAAACCGTTCGGTGGAGGACATGCTTGACGGCGTGCGCGTGGAAAACGGCGAGCAAAAGAAAAACCCCGCGGATTTCGCGCTGTGGAAGTCCGCCAAGCCCGAAGAAATAAGCTGGAATTCCCCCTGGGGCAAGGGCAGACCGGGCTGGCATATAGAGTGCTCGGCAATGAACCGCACGGCGTTCGGAGACCAAATAGACATTCACGGCGGCGGCAGAGATCTCATTTTTCCCCATCACGAAAACGAGATTGCGCAGACGGAGGCTTTGACGGGCAAGCAGTTTGCAAAGTACTGGACGCACAACGGGCTTATAAAGGTCAACGGACAGAAGATGTCCAAAAGTCTCGGCAACAGCCTGCTTTTGGAAGATTTGCTGAAAAAATATTCCGCGGAAGCAATAAAATTCGCGCTTCTTCAAACAAATTACAGGAACGATATTAACATTACCGACGGAATTTTCGACGAGGCGGAAAAACACCTCGGCGAGTTTTATTCGGTAATAGCCGCTGTCGAAAAAACGTTCGGCAAGGGCAGCGGGGGCAACGTGGAAATAGACAGGCGCTTCGACGAGGTCATGGGCGACGACTTCAACACCGCGCTCGCCCTGTCGGATTTGTTCGGGATATTCAAAAGCATAAGCAAAAAGCTTGCCGCGGGCGACAGGACCGCCGCGGACGACGTTAAGCAGGTCAGGCAAACGTATTCCCTTCTGGGGCTTTTCAAGTCGGACGCGGAAAGCTATCTTGCAGCCGTTTCCGCAGACGGCGCAGAAATACCCGAAGAAATAAAGAGTCTTGCCGAAAGGCGCTGGCAGGCTAAAGCAAATAAAAACTGGGCGGAGGCAGACGCGCTCCGCAACGAAATAGACAAAGCGGGCTATCTTGTCAAGGACGGCAAGGACGGCTACGAAATAATCGTAAAAGGGTAAAAATATGAAAAAATTTACATCGGAATCACTCAGAACATTATATCTTAAATTTTTCGAGAGCAAGGGGCATAAAATAATCCCCTCGGCTTCGCTTATTCCCGAAAACGACCCGACGGTTCTTTTTACCACGGCGGGCATGCATCCGCTGGTTCCCTATCTCCTCGGCGAGAAGCACCCCGCGGGCAACAGGCTTTGCGACGTGCAGAAATGCGTGCGCACGGGCGATATAGACGAGGTGGGCGACAGCTCTCACTGCACTTTCTTCGAAATGCTGGGCAACTGGTCGCTGGGCGATTATTTCAAAAACGAAATGATACCCTGGTCGTTCGAGTTTTTGACTTCGCCCGAGTATCTCGGTATTCCCGTAGAGGATATAGCCGTAACCTGCTTTGCGGGCGACGACGACTGCCCCAAGGACGGGGAGAGCGCGGCTTTATGGGAAAAGTGCGGCATTCTTCCCCAAAACATTTACTTTTTGCCCAAGTCCGGCAACTGGTGGGGCCCCGCGGGTACGACGGGTCCCTGCGGTCCCGATACCGAAATGCACATAATCCGCAACCGTAAGGAGGCGGAC
Source organism: uncultured Clostridia bacterium (assembly GCA_947053655.1). GTDB lineage: Bacteria > Bacillota > Clostridia > Christensenellales > Borkfalkiaceae > Coproplasma. The sequence continues at coordinate 2,260 of CAMRTO010000029.1, read as the reverse complement.
AAGCTCGGCGCGTACGACTTCGACAATGCGCCCGCAGGCACTTTTTTAGAGGTGTGGAACGACGTTTTCATGCAGTACAATAAAAATGCCGACGGCAAGTACGAGCCTTTGAAGCAGAAAAACGTAGACACGGGCATGGGGCTGGAACGCACGCTGTGCATTTTGAACGGCAAGGCGAGCGTTTACGAAACGGATATATTCGAAAACGCCATTGCGGAAATAGAGAGGCTGACGGGATGCAAGTACGGACAGAGCGAGGAAGTAACTAAGGCTGTCCGCGTCGTTTTGGACCACGTGCGCACTGCTACTTTCATGCTGGGCGATACCAAGGGGATAGTTCCCTCCAATACCGACCAGGGCTATATTTTAAGGCGCATAATCCGCCGTGCGGTACGCTTCGGCAGGAATATCGGTCTGCCGCAGGGCGCTTTGAATAACGTTGCGAAAACGATAATAGCAAAATATGCGGACGTTTATCCCGAGCTTTCGGCTAACTCCGCGCGCGTTTACGAGGAGCTGGAAAAGGAGGAAAACAAGTTTTCCAAAACCTTACAGCAGGGACTGAGAGAGTTTGAAAAGGCTACCGCCAGCATCGCGGCGGGCGGCGTCATAGACGGCGTTACGGCATTCCACCTTTACGACACCTACGGCTTCCCCGTGGAAATCACGTGCGAAATGGCGCGCGAAAAGGGGCTTAAAGTCGACGTCGGCGGTTACGAAGCCGCTTATGCCGAGCATCAGGAAAAATCCCGCGCGGGCAGCGAGGCGAAGTTTGCCTGCGGACTTGCCGACCACAAGGAGGAAACAACGCGCCTGCATACCGCGACGCACCTTCTTCACGCCGCACTTAAAAAAGTCTGCTCTCCCGACATACAGCAAAAGGGCAGCAACATAACCGAGGAAAGACTGCGCTTCGACTTCAACTTCTCGCGCAAGCTGACGCCCGAGGAAGTGGCGGAGGTCGAAAACCTTGTCAACGCCCAGATAAAGGCGGACGTTCCCGTCGTCATGCGGGAAATGAGTTTGGATCAGGCAAGGGAGGAAGGCTTTACGGGGCTTTTCGAAGGCAAGTACGGCGAAACGGTAAAAACCTATTCCATAGGCGGGTTTTCCAAGGAAATATGCGGCGGTCCGCACGCGTCGCGCACGGGCGAGCTGGGTACGTTTAAAATAGCAAAGCAGGAAAACGTTTCCGCCGGAGTTAAAAGAATTAAAGCCGTTTTAATACAAAATTGACTTTTTTTCGCGCAAAACCGCCTTAAAACGGGCGGTTTTGCGGTAAAATAAAAATAATTCAAAATTTATAAAAAACTTTAAAAACCAAACACAAAACAGCTTGACAGAAATTTTATAAAATAATAAAATAAGTTTACGTTTTGAAGATAAAAATTAAAGTACGTTTTGTTTTGAAATACGCAATAAGGAGCTTACAATGAAAACCTATATGGCAAAAGCCGAGACAGTTGAAAGAAAATGGTACGTTGTCGACGCTGCGGGTATTCCCCTCGGCAGGCTTGCATCCAAGGTGGCTGCCATACTTCGCGGCAAAAATAAACCTTCGTTTACGCCCAACGTAGACACGGGCGACTTTGTAATCGTAGTAAACTGCGATAAGGTTGCGCTTACGGGCAAAAAGCTTGACGACAAGTTTTACAGATATCACACCGGTTATATCGGCGGCTTGAAAGAAATATCCTATAAAAAAATGCTTGCGGAAAAGAGTGACCTTGCCGTTTACGAGGCGGTAAGGGGCATGCTTCCCAAAAACTCGCTCGGCAGGGATATGATTAAAAAGTTAAGGGTATACAAGGGTGCGGAACATAACCACGCTGCGCAGAAACCCGAACAGCTCAAATTATTTTAAGGTAAAAGGTAGAGGTTAATATGGCAAAGGCTAATTTAAAGAAAAAACTTCAATTCTGGGGAACAGGCAGAAGAAAGAAGGCTATCGCCCGCGTTCGTCTCATTCCCGCAGGTTCCGGAATAATAGAAATAAACGAAAGAGCTTTTGAGGATTATTTCCCCCAGGGCGTTCTGCAATACGTTGTCAAACAGCCCCTTGCCCTTTTAGGCGTTGAAAGCAAGTACGACGTGCTTGTTAACGTATACGGCGGAGGTTATACCGGTCAGGCTAATGCAATCCGTCTGGGTATCGCCCGCGCGCTGTTGCAGGCGGAAGAAGGCTGCCGCCCCGCGCTTAAAAAAGAAGGCTTCTTAACCCGCGACCCGAGGGTCAAGGAAAGAAAGAAGTACGGCTTGA
>CAMRTO010000028.1 GCA_947053655.1 uncultured Clostridia bacterium | reverse complement strand
CGCAAATTGCGGACGGCGGCTTTAATAATATTTAATTTATAGTCGTGCGGAAGCCTTTACCCAAAATTTCTTTTGCGTCCGTCAGTATGACGAAGGCGTCTTTGTCGACGGCGTGGATTTTCATTTTAAGTTTAAGCGCTTCGCCGCGCTTTAAAACGGTTATCATAACCGTCTTTTTTTCGTGCGTGAAGCCGCCCTCCGCCTCGAACAGGGTAAACCCTCTGTGAATGGTGTTAAGTATAAAAGGCGAAATAAGCTCCGGATGGGAAGTAATTATCGTTACGTATTTGCTTTTGCCTATACTTTCGATTACGCTGTCCACAAGGAAAGCCTTTATAAACAGTCCCAGTATAGAAAAAAGCCCCGTTGTAACGTCGAATATAAAGAAGGTGGAGCTTGCTATCAGCACGTCCGAAAAAAACAGAGCGTAGCCTATGGGCACTTTCGTAAACTTTTTAAGTATCAGCGCAATTATGTCCGTACCGCCGGAGGAGGCGCCGCAGTTGAAAATTATCGCACTGCCTGCGCCCGTCAAAAGCATGGCAAGCATAAATTCCAAAAACTTCTGTCCTTCGGGCAGCGTTGCGGTTGCCGTCAGGGGCAAAGACTCCGCGGGAACGACAAGTCCCATTAAAAACATTTCCAGATTGTATACAAGACAGCAGTAAACCGTTTTAAACGTACAGCCCTTGCCCAGAAATATAAAGCCTACAATAAGTAAAAGAACGTTTATCGCGTTCATTATAATAGTTTGCGAAAGCCAGGGGACAAGCGGCGTCACGTATTTGGAAATGATTATCGATATGCCGCTTACGCCGCCCGTAGCAAAGTTATTGGGTGCTTTGAAGAAGTACACGCCCGCGGCAAGAAGCAGCATGCCCAAATTAAGAACAAGCCAATATAACGCCGTTTTTGCGGCATTTTGCGATTTTTCGCTTCCCGTCGTTTGCGTTTTGCGTTTGCGGCTCATATAAAAACTCCGTTAAAAACCCGTCACAAAGCCCTTTCCGAGTATTTCGTTCGCGTCGGTTATAATTACGAAAGCTTCGGGGTCGAAAGTTTTGACCTTTGTTTTCAGTCTCAACGCTTCCCCGCGCTTGCATACTGTTATAAGCACTTTCTTGCTTTCGTGCGTGTAACCGCCCTCGGCGTCGTACATTGTAACTCCGTGTTGGATAACGTTTAAAATATAGTCCGAAATTTCTTCCGGCTTCTGCGTGATTATGGTTATGTATTTCGTCTTTCCGAAGCTTTCTATAATTCCGTCGAGAAGGAATGTGCGCGCGAAAAGTCCGAGATACGAATAAAGCGAAATGGCAACGTCGCCAATCGTGAATATCGAAGCGGAAGCCACAATAAGGTCTACTATAAGCAGCGACACGCCGACGTTTATTTTTGTGTATTTTTTAAGTATCAGCGCAATTATGTCCGTACCGCCGGAGGAGGCGCCGCAGTTGAAAATTATCGCCCCGCCCACGCCGAAAAGCAGTATCGCGAAGCACAGCTCCAAAAAGGGTTGACCGCCCGTAATGTTGCCCGCCGCGTCGAAAACCGCAGTGACGGGTTTGTCAAGCGGTACGACCTTTTCCAAAAACAGTATAATACCCGTATACAGCACGGAGCAGTACGCCGTTTTAAACGTACAGCTTTTGCCGAGAATAATAAAGCCCAGCACAAGCAGGAAAACGTTTATAAAAAGCATAATGACTGCCTTTGTAAGCCAGGGAACAAGCGGCGTTATGACCGTTGACAGCATAATCGAAATACCGCCGACCCCGCCGAGGACGAAATTGTACGGCATCTGAAAAAAATAAACGCTCAGCGACATAAGAATGATGCCGACGTTCATTAAAATCCATCTTATTGCGGTTTTTTTGCGCCTTTGCGCCTTGGTCAGCACTTTATCGCCGCGCGGCTTTTGTACTACGGGCGCGGTGCTCTCCGCGGCGTTTTCCGCTGTGATTTCCTCTGCGTTTTCCTCTACGTTTGCCGCGTCGGCAAGCGTGGAAATTTCTTCCGCAATTTCCTGCGGTTTATCTTCCGCCGCAGGGGTCGGGTTTTCGATTTCGGCGAGAGGCGCCGTCTCCGCTTCCTGCGGAACCGATTTTTTCTTTTTATCGCGTGTGTTCATATTTTTCCGTAAAAAAGGTTTATTCAAGCGCATAAATCATAACACAAAATATTTATCCGTGTCAATTTATTTTTCGCCTATTATTATTTATGCCGTATTGACTTTGAAAGCCTTGTATGTTATAATTTTTTTCGGCGGTTTATCCGTTATCAGACCGGAATAAAGGACGTAAATTATGATAAACAAAAGGGCTTTGTTTTCAGACGAAACCTGCGATTATAAATCGCCCTACGAACCCGAGGCGGGCGACAGGGTTACGCTTCGGCTAAGGACGTTGGCAAACGACGTTTTGAACGCGTACGCCGTAATAAACGGCATAAAGCGCAATATGGCAAAGCTACCCAAGGGTGCGGTTAACGCGAAATGCGATAACTTCGACTATTACGAGGTTTCGTTTACATGTACGGGTAAAACGGTAAGCTATCATTTTCTCGTTTCCGACGACGACGATTACGTGTTATACAACAGACTCGGCTGTGTGGAAAACGCCCAGCCGGAGTACGACTTTTCTTTCGTTCCGGGGTTCAAGGTTCCCGATTGGGCGAAAGGGGCGGTATTTTACCAGATATTTACAGACCGTTTCCGTAACGGAAATCCGTCTAACGACGTTGAGGACAACGAATATTATTACACGGGCGGACACTCCCGCAAAATAAGGGACTGGTACAAATTTCCCGACGCGCTGGACGTAAACTGCTTCTACGGCGGCGATTTGCAGGGCGTCAGGGAAAAGCTTGACTATCTGCGCGATTTGGGTGTGGAAGCCATATATTTCAACCCTTTGTTCGTGTCGCCGTCAAACCATAAATACGACACGCAGGACTACGGCTATATTGACCCGCATATCGCCGTGATAGAGGAAGACTGCGACCACGCAATGCAGTTTTGGGAAAAGAACAACGGATATGCGGCAAGGTATATAAAGCGCATAATATCCCGCAAAAATCTGGAAAAGAGCAACGAGTTTTTTGCAGAGCTTGTTAAAGAAATTCATGACCGCGGCATGCGCGTTGTTATAGACGGTGTTTTCAACCACTGCGGTTCCTTCAACAAATGGCTTGACAGAGAGGGCATTTATCTCGATAAAGAGGGCTATGAGGTTAAGGGCGCATATCAGTCCGCGGACAGCCCTTACAGAAGTTATTTCAAATTCGATAAGCCGCATGAAGCAAAAAGCGGATATGAAGGCTGGTGGGGCTTCCCCACGCTGCCCAAGCTGAATTACGAGCAGAGCGCGGAGCTTGAAGAATATATTTTATCGACGGGTGAAAAGTGGGTTTCCGCGCCCTATAACGTCGACGGCTGGCGTCTGGACGTTGCGGCGGATTTGGGTCACAGCCCCGCATACAACCACAAGTTCTGGAAAAATTTCCGCAGCAGGATAAAAGGCTCAAATCCCGAAGCTTTAATATTTGCCGAGCATTACGGCGACCCTACCGACTGGCTTAACGGCAAGGAGTGGGATTCTGTAATGAACTACGACGCGTTTATGGAACCCGTTACCTGGTTTTTAACGGGCATGGAAAAGCACAGCGAAGCGTTTGACGGAAACAAATTTCTGGACGGCAAGCTTTTCTTTGAAAGCATGTTGAAAAACATGTCGAGATTCCCGCGGCCGTCGCTGGATTGCGCCTTGAACCAGCTTTCCAACCACGACCATTCGCGTTTCCTTACGCGTACCAACCGCGTGGTCGGCACGCTCAAAACAAAGGGACCGCATGCGGCGGGCTACGGCGTGGACAAGCGCGTTATGCAGCTTGCGGCGCTGATACAGATGACCTGGGTGGGCGCGCCCGGCATATATTACGCGGACGAAGCGGGGCAGGTCGGCTGGACGGACCCCGACAGCAGAAGAACTTATCCCTGGGGCGGCGAGGATGCCGAGCTTATACAGTTCCACAAACGCGCCGTCGCGCTGAGGAAAAGAATACGCTGTCTTAAAACGGGCAGCTTGAAGCCGCTTGACGCGGGCAACGGTTATATCGCTTACGGCAGATTCGACGGCAACGAATGTTGCGCGGTTGTTATCAACTGTGCCGACAGCGAAATTTCTCTTGCCGTACCCGTATGGGAGATAGGCGTTTCTACCGGTGCGGTAATGACAACCAAATTTGCCTGCGGCGGTTGGGGCTATACCGAGTTCGAGGAAGAAAGCGAAGTGCGTCACGGACGACTTTTCGTTACTCTGCCCGAAAAGTCGGGTGCGGTTTATTACTTTAATTTCCGCGAAGAATAATTTGTCTTTACGAATATAATAAAAAAAACAGAGGGGAAAATAATGGAAAAATTTTTCGGCGAACTGGACAGATATCTGTTCCACAACGGCACCCATTACGAGCTTTACAATAAAATGGGCGCGCATCTCAGAGAGGTTGACGGAGTAAAGGGCGTGCATTTCGTCGTGTGGGCGCCGCATGCCAAAGCCATATGCGTTGTTTCGGACGGAAACGGCTGGACGCCGTGGACTGACGTTATGCAAAAGGTCGACGACGCCATGTGGGAGCTTTTCGTGCCCGGCATGTGCGAGGGTGTTAAATACAAATATCTCGTCGTGCGCGCCGACGGAAGCGAGGTCTATAAATCCGACCCTTACGCGTTCCGTTCGGAGCTGAGACCCGCAACCGCGTCCATTGTCGCCGATCTCGAAAAATACAAATGGGGCGATAAGGACTGGCTTGCGGAAAAAAAGGACGAAAACTTTCTCGAAAAGCCGATGGCTGTTTACGAGGTGCATCTCGGAAGCTGGAAAAAGGATTTGTCCAAATGGGACGAGGACCAGTATTTCGACTACCGTCGCCTTGCGCACGAAATTGCGGAATACGTCAAATGGATGGGATATACTCACGTAGAGCTTATGGGCATATGCGAGTATCCCTTCGACCCGAGCTGGGGCTATCAGGTAACGGGATACTTTTCCCCCACGTCAAGATACGGCTCGCCCGAGGACTTCATGTATTTTGTGGACTACATGCACAAAAACGGCATAGGCGTAATTTTGGACTGGGTGCCCGCGCACTTCCCCAAGGACGATTATGCGCTTGCTAACTTCGACGGCACCCCGCTTTACGAGTACGGCGACCCCCTGCGCGCGGAGTATCCCGAATGGGGGACAAAGGCCTTCGATTTGGGCAAAAAAGAGGTTTCCAATTTTTTAATTGCGTCCGCGTTTTTCTGGGTTGAAAAATACCATATCGACGCGTTGCGCGTCGACGCGGTTGCGGCTATGCTTTATAACAGCTTCGGCAGGCAGGAGTGGAGACCAAACATTAACGGCGGAAACGAAAATCTCGAAAGCTTCGAGTTTTTCCGTCACCTCAACAGCATGTTAAGAAGCCGCACTTCGGCTTTCCTTATAGCGGAGGATTCCTCTATAATAGCGGGAGTAACCAAACCCGCTAAAAACGGCGGCTTCGGCTTCGGACTTAAATGGAACATGGGCTGGATGAACGACACCATAAAATATTACAACACCGACCCCATTTTCCGCCCGTATCACCATGGGCTTATGACGCACACCTTCGAGTACGCGTTTAATGAAAACTACATGCTTGTTCTTTCCCATGACGAGGTGGTTTACGGCAAGGGCAGTATGATAAACAAATTTACAGGCAGTAAGCAGGATAAGCTGGGCAGTCTGAAAACCTGTTACACCATGATGATGGGACACCCCGGGAAGAAGCTTCTTTTCATGGGTCAGGACTTCGCGCAGGAAAGGGAATGGAACTTCGAAACAGGACTGGACTGGTTCCTTTGCGACGACGAGGGGCACCGCGACGTTTTAAACTGCTTCCGCACTCTGCTACATATTTACAGGGAACGCGCCGTTCTGCACAACGACTGCGGCGGTGAAACCACCTGCGAGTGGATAAACAGCGGCGACTACAACCGCAATATATTCACTTTTATAAGACGCAACCCGTGGAACTACAACAACGCGCTTATTTTCGTCTGCAATTTTGCGCCAGTCGAAAGGTATGAAATGGGCGTCGGCGCGCCCGTAGACGGCGTTTACAAGCGCATTTTCTCAACTTATCCGGACGGAAGTCCGCTTGAAATTACGGCAAGAGAGGAGCTTTGCGACGGCAGAAAATACAAGCTTGTTTTCAATCTGCGCCCCTACGAGTCGTGCATTTTCGAGGTTCCGTATCATGAAAGCACTCCGCAGGAGGAGGCAGAGGAAAAGACCGTGCGTTCGCGTATAAAAAAGGAATATAAAGAGGCGACATCAGACTTTTCCCACGTGCCCAAGACCGAAGTTCCCGAACACTTGTCCGCAAAACCCGCAGCAAAAAAGCGGACGGCGAAAAGCAAATCTTAACGCGTCTGTCAAGGCGTGACGTAAAATTATTATGAACGGTTTTATAAAGCATAAAAAAATATTTGCGGTAATCGTTCTTGCAGTTGCCGCCCTATGCGCGGCAATGCTGTTTTTCGGCGGAAATAAAACGGCAGCGGCTGTTTCCGTCGACGACAATTACCGTTTCAAAAGCATTAATATCGATATTTCCGTCAACCGCGATAAAACTTTTGATATCCGCGAAACGCTGGAAGCCGAGTTTTTCGAAAGCGGAATAAATACGGGAATAATACGCGACATTCAGCGCGAAAGCAAGACCACCCGTATAATAGACGGCAAAAAGAAGGGCGGAAGAAGATATCTTGCCGGATTGGATAATGTTTGCGCTACCGTGGACGGCGTTGACGCAAAGGTTACGCGCAGTCTTTACGGTGCCTTTCACGCCGTGCAGATGCAAAAGCCTGACGCCGGTTACCTGTCCGCGGGCATACACACCTTTGTGTTGAGTTACACCTACGACATGAGCGATGACAGCGCTTACGGGTATGATGATTTCACGTTTGACGTGTTGGGCTACGCCATGGCGGAGACTGTGGAGTTTACCGCCGGAATAACTTTTCCGTCGGACGCGGACCTGTCGCGCGTAAGCTTCCGCACGAATAATAAAGCGGCATGGTATCCCGATGCGGAAAAAGGCGAATACGCTACGGTTTCCGCAAACAAAATCAGTATACACGCATATCCGTTTGCGGCGGAAAAGGGTTATACCGTTCAGGTAATTCTGCCCGAAGGCTATTTCACGCAAAAACTTACTTTTTACAGCTACTATTTGATATTTTTCGGCATAGCCGTATTGGGTATAGCGCTTTATTTTGTAATTTTGTTTGCGGGCAGAATACACAAAAAAACGGTTGCCGCCGTGGAATATCTTCCGCCCGATATAGACATCATGCGCTTTTCAGCCGTATGGCACAACGGCGCACGCTATAAGGATATAGGCGCGCTAATTTTAAAATGGGCGGCGCAAGGGCTTGTAACCGTACAGGCGGACGGCAAACGCAATTTCCGCGTTGTTCCGAAAGAAAGTCTTAACGATGCGGAAAAGCGCAAAGACGTTCTTTACGACATGGATTTTGCCGAAAGAAACTTTTTCGAAGCGATGTTTCTCACCGGTAAGCTTGTGTCTTTTTCCACAAAAGCGTTTAAAAAGCGCAGGTACGTCTCAAAACGCAGAGTGTACGAGGGGGCGGAAAAGCTTGTCGAAAGAGCGAATGACCCGAAGCCGTATTCCGTATCCGCCGCGACGGTTTCAAATATTTTGCCGTTTGTGGCGCTGATACCTACTGTTGCGCTGATATTGTATTTCGCCGTACTTTTGGACGGTTGGCTTTTCCTTTTCTTTGTTGTGTTTATGGCGGCGGGAACGCTTGTCGGTTGCGTGTTCAATAATACGAAAAACCTGATAATGCTGATTTTTCCTTTAATGTTTTACGGTGGACTGTACTTTTTTTATGTTTTCATATTTGCATATACCGTGTACGATTATGCGGGGCTTGCAATTATCGCGCCGCTTTGGTGGGCGGTCGGACTGTTCTTTTTGCCGCGCTTTGCCAACGGTTTCCGTACAAAGAAAACAAACGGAGAATATACCGAAATTTACGGTTTCAGACAGTTTTTACTGTATACCGAGCTTGACCGTATACAGCTTGTGTTTGAAGAACACCCCGACTACTTTACGCAAATTCTTCCGTACTGCTATATAATGGGCATAAGCAAAAAAATCAAAAAGCGCTTTGCCGCGCTAGATTTTATACAGCCCGATTATATGCTGGCAGGTCTCGACCCCGAAGCAATAGTCTGTTGCACCTCGCACACCTTCCACCATATTTCCTTCAACGTCTCTATGGGTGGCGGCGGAGGCGGAGGAAGCGGCGGCGGAGGCGGGGGAGGAGGCTCGTCCGGCGGCGGAGGAGGTGGCGGCGGAAGCCGCGGCTGCTGATACCCGCTATTTGTTGACATTGCCGCGCATAAGTAATATAATTTATTTTAAACTATGATTAAAGATATTCAGGAAAAAATACTTCGGCTGAAAGCGGAAAAAGACGTCTGTATTCTGGCGCACAGTTACATGTCGGAAGAAATATGCGAAGTTGCGGATTTTACCGGCGACAGCTTCGCGCTTGCGGTTAAGGCGAAAAGCGCCACGCAAAGCACCGTTATTATGTGCGGCGTCCGCTTCATGGCGGAAACCGTAAAAATGCTTGCGCCGCAAAAACGCGTTATTCTGTCGCATCCCGACGCAGGCTGTCCTATGGCGGAGCAGATGGACAAAGGTGAAATAGAGCGGCTTAAAAAGCTTTATCCCGATTATGCGGTGGTCGCATACGTCAATACGACGGCACAGCTTAAAAGCGTTGCTGACATATGCGTAACTTCTTCCAGCGCAGTCAAAATATGTCGGGCAATTCCGCAGAAAAACATTCTTTTTATACCCGATATAAATTTGGGAACTTACGTTAAAAATCAAGTGCCCGAAAAAAATTTCAAGCTGGTTTCGGGCGGCTGTCCCGCGCATGCTAAAATGTGTAAAGAGGACGCGGAGCGCGCAAAAAAAGCGCATCCCGGGGCGTTGCTTCTCGTTCATCCGGAATGCCGCTCCGAAGTTGTCGCGCTTGCGGATTACGTCGGTTCAACCTCCGGCATAACGGATTACGCCAACAACTCCTCCGCGCGTGAATTTATCATAGGGACGGAAAATTCCATTGTACAGCATTTGCAGGTTAACTGTCCCGATAAAAGATTTTATCCGTTGTCTAAGGATTTACTCTGCGCCAACATGAAGCTTACCACCCTGACGGACGTAATGCACTGTCTGGAAGGTTGCGGCGGCGAAGAAATAGTTTTGGACGAAACGCTGCGCTTGCAGGCGGTTAAAAGTATAGAGAGGATGATAAAGTACGGCGGGTAACAGGTGATATTATGATGATAACTACCAAGGGCAGAAACGCCCTTAAAATTATGGTCGACCTTGCCAGACACGAGGGGGAGGGGTACGTTTCCTTAGCGGACGTTGCGGACAGGCAAAGGGAGTCGCTGAAATATTTGGAGTCGTCCGCTTCTCAACTGTCCGCCGCGGGACTTGTTACAAGCGCGCGCGGCAAAAGCGGCGGATACAAACTTTCGCGTCCGGCGGAGCAATACACGGTAGCGGAAATTTTGCTGTCGGGCGAAGGCTCGCTTGCGCCCGTGCAGTGTATAGAAAACGGCTGTGAAAACGCGGGAACCTGTCAGACGCTGCCTCTGTTTAAAGAGCTTGACGAAGTAATTATGAATTTTTTAAACTCCAAAACGTTAAAAGATTTATTGAAATAAATTAAACAGACCTCCGTAACGGAGGTCTGTTTTTCTCGGTAAGACCCAATCCCTTGCGGAAATAACCCGAATGCGCGTTTAATACGTGCCGTCGCGTTAAGATTGAGTCGGTCGCGCCCCATAGGCTTCCCCCAAGGGGGAAGCTGTCCGCATTTGCGGACTGATGAGGGGGATTATGTTCCCCTCATTCGTCCTGACCTTACGGTCAGTCCACCTTCTCCCAGAGGAGAAGGCTTTTCAGATATATAGTGACGGGGGGCATGACGGCGGTTCCCTTCACAAAGATTATAAAGGGCGCGTCGCGCAAACAGCGTAACCGCCGTTTGCAAAAAATGCAACGCTCGTCCTTTAAAAAATTTAATTAATCCGTCCGAAAGTCAATGTACTTTTCGGATACCGTAATTGCGGTTGTAAAGCGCAGGCCGCACAGCTTGCCGACATGCCGCAAACAAAAGATCTGACACGCCGGAGGCGGACAAGTAATGTGCACGGTATGAAACACCCTTGTTACCGGAACGCAGCCAAATAAGATAAAAAACCGCTGCCGAAGACATTATAACTTAATGCTTGATTTTTGTAAAGCGCAGGCCGCACCGCCAAATGCACGGAAACATACGTGGCATGGGAAGCTCCGCATGCCGTAAGCCAAGGAGCTTTACCGGAAAACATAGGATTACCGGAACGCAGCCAAGCAAGTTTAAAAACCGCCGCCTATAATATTGTAGCATTATTTTTCTATCTTGTCATTCTGCGCGCAGTCCCCTGTCATTCTGAACGAAGTGAAGAATCTGTAGTTCAGATCCTGACGCGATTGACGCTGTGCGTAACAATCGCTATTCCGTCGCTTCGCTCCTTACGGCAAGCCCCAGAATGACAGTAAATTCAACCGCTTTTGTGAGTCGCAGGCCGCACAGCTTGGGTACGGAACGGGTAACAATCATTCCAGTAACCGATACTCGCTAAAACGCGGGTTGCTGCCGAGGCTGTATTACCGGAACGCAGCCAAGTGCGGTCTGATAATTTATAAAAACCGTCGCCGCAATAAATTTTACTATACCGCATTAAGTTTAGCAATAAAAAAATTCGATAATATGCAAATTCCTATTGACAAAATAGGAATTAAAATTTATAATTAATTCATACTCAATAAATAGGAATTAAAAATTTTGAAAACCGTTTATGCAGACAATGCGGCTACAACCGCTATGAGCGATACGGCCATAAACGCCATGGCGCCGTATCTTAAAGAGGTCTTCGGTAATCCGTCGTCGCTGTATGCGGCGGGGCAGGTTGCCAAGGACGCGCTTGAAAAGGCGCGTTTTGAAATAGCGCAATGCCTTAATGCCGACGTTAAAGAAATTTACTTTACGTCGGGCGGAAGCGAGTCCGACAATCAGGCAATACGTTCCGCGGCGGCTAACGGCGCGCGCAAGGGCAAAAGACATATTATAACGACCTCGTTCGAGCATCACGCAGTGCTTCATACTCTTAAAAAGTTAGAGCAGTCCGGCGCGGAGGTCACTTATCTCGACGTTCATTCCGACGGACTGATAACGGCGCGGCAGGTGGAGGAAGCTATCCGCCCCGACACGGCTTTGGTTACGGTAATGTACGCCAATAACGAGGTGGGAACAATACAGCCCGTACGCGAAATCGGGGAGGTCTGCCGCAGGGCGGGCGTACCCTTTCATACAGACGCGGTTCAGGCGGTGGGGCATATTCCCGTGGACGTCAAGGCGGACCACATAGACATGCTTTCGCTTTCCGCGCACAAATTCCACGGACCTAAGGGTGTTGGCGCGCTTTACTGCAAGCGCGGCTTACCTTTAAATTCGTTTATCGAAGGCGGCGCTCAGGAAAGGAACCGCCGCGCCGGTACCGAGAACGTAGCCGGAATAATTTCCATGGCGGCGGCGCTTAAAGAAGCGTGTGCAAATATGCGTACAGACAGCGAAAAGCTTTTAAAGCTGAGGGACAGGCTTATCGACGGACTGCTTACAATTCCTCATTCCAAGCTTAACGGGGACAGAAAAAACCGTTTGCCGGGCAACGTAAACATTTGCTTCGAGGGAACAGAAGGTGAAAGCCTTCTTCTCAATCTCGACAATGCGGGGATATGCGCTTCCAGCGGGTCCGCCTGTACGACAGCCTCGTTGGAGCCGTCGCACGTTCTGCTTGCGTTGGGACTGCCGCATGAAATTGCGCACGGCTCGCTCCGTCTTACGCTTTCCGCCGACAATACCGACGAGGATATCGATTATATTTTAAAAGAAGTACCCGAGGCGGTTAAAAAGGTGCGCGCTATTTCGTCCTTTTGGGACGATTTGGCGTCGGGCAAAACGAAACACTTTATTTAAGGAGAAAATTATGGCACTTTACAGTGAAAAGGTTATGGACCATTTCAATAATCCCCGCAACGTGGGCGTTATAGAGGACGCCGACGGCGTAGGTGAAGTAGGAAACGCCAAGTGCGGCGATATAATGAAAATTTATCTTAAAATAGACGGAGATATTATTTCCGACGTAAAGTTTAAAACGTTCGGTTGCGGCAGTGCGATAGCTTCTTCGTCCATGGCGACCGAGCTTATAAAAGGCAAACCCCTTTCGCAGGCGTTGGAGCTTACCAACAAGGCGGTTGCGGAAGCTTTGGACGGACTTCCCGCGCATAAAATGCACTGTTCGGTGCTTGCGGAGGAGGCAATCCGCTCGGCTATTAAGGACTATTACGACAAAAACGGAATAGAGTACGACAAAACTCGGTTCCCCGACCCTCACGAGGAGGAGGAACACCACTTCGAGGACGATTAAATTATAAAGGCGCGGAAAGTATCCGCGTCTTTTTCATATACGGCGGACAAGGCGCATACAAATAATTGTATGCAAAATTTCTGTTTTACAGGCGTCGGACAGACGCTTGAAGCTCTTAAAACCACGCGCGGCGGACTCGATGACGCAGAGGCGGAAAAAAGGCTTAAAACCCACGGCGGAAACGCTCTCGAAAAAGGCAAAAGCGCGGGGATAATAAAGCTTTTCTTTTTACAGTTCAAGGACGTAATGACCCTGCTTTTAATTGCGGCGGCGGCGGTTTCCGCGGTTATCGCTTTCATTTCAAAAGATGTAAACGATTTAACCGACACAATAATAATTTTGACAATTATTTTCATGAACGCGCTTGTCGGCACAATACAGCAATACCGCGCGGATAAAGCTATCGAAAACCTTAAAAAGCTTTCCGCCTGTACGGTAAAGGTAAGGCGCGGCGGCAAGGAAATTACGCTTGACAGCACGCTTTTAACCGTAGGCGATATCGTGCTTTTGGAGGAGGGCGACGTCGTTCCCGCCGATTGCAGAATAATAGAGTGCAATAACTTGAAATGCGACGAGTCCGCCCTTACGGGCGAAAGCGTGAGCGTCGAAAAGGACGCGGAGGTAATCCGCGGCGACAAGGTTGCGCTGGGCGCCATGAAAAACACCCTGTTCAATTCCACTTACGTGGTTCGCGGCAACGCGACCGCGGTGGTGACGGCGGTAGGCATGGGCACGGAAATGGGCAAAATCGCCGCAATGCTTAAAGAAACCAAGGCGACGGGTACTCCTCTTGAAAAAAGCCTGAATAAGCTGGGCAAATTCATATCCGGTTTTGTGCTTGCCGTAACCGCGCTTATTTTCATTGTAGGGCTTTTCGTACGCAACGACGGTATACTTAAAAACTTCATGACCTCGGTTGCAATAGCCGTGGCCGCCATACCCGAAGGACTGCCCGCAGTCGTAACCATAATAATGGCTATGGGCGTGCAGAGAATGAGCAAGAAAAACGTTGTCATAAGAAAGCTTAAATCCGTCGAAACGCTGGGCGGGTGTACGGTAATCTGCTCCGACAAGACAGGCACGCTCACGCAAAACAAAATGCGCGTGGTGAAGACGTGGGGCAACTTCGCGCCGCTGTCTATTGACGCGGGCGGCGACGTCGGAATAAAAATGCTGGAATGTATGACGGTTTGCTCGGGCGTAAAGGGCGAAAAGGGAAAATACATCGGCGACCCTACGGAGGTTGCGTTAAAGCTTTACGCAGACAAATGCGGATTTTCTAAGGACTTTGAAAAGCTTGCGGAAATTCCGTTCACCTCCGAGCGCAAGATGATGACCGTCGCGGCGTCCTTCGGCGGCTTGAAATACTGTTACGTCAAGGGCGCGCCCGACGTGCTTATAAACCGCTGTAATAAAATTATGACTTCATCGGGCGTGCGTGAAATTACCGACGGCGACAGAAAGCGTATAACCGCCGAAAATAACGCCATGTCGGACGACGCTTTGCGCGTACTCGGTTTCGCTTACGGCGGCTTCGACGGCGCGGCTAAGGAGGAAAACCTTACCTTTATAGGGCTGTGCGGTATGAACGACGGACCGAAGAAGGGTGTAAAGGAAGCGGTTGCGGAGTGCAAAACCGCAGGTGTGGCAACCGTAATGATAACGGGCGACCACGTCCGCACGGCTTTTTCGATAGCCAAAAATCTCGGAATTGCCGACGATATAAGTCAGGTCATATCGGGCGACGAGTTCGACGCAATGACTCCGCGCGAAAGAAGCAAGGCAATTAAAAAATACCGCGTATTCGCGCGGGTCTCTCCTAAGCATAAAAACGTGATTGTTGAAGCGCTTAAAAAGAGCGGCGAGGTCGTGGCAATGACGGGCGACGGAATAAATGACGCGCCCAGCATAAAAAGCGCCGATATAGGTATATCCATGGGCTCGGGCACAGACGTCACGAAAAACGCCTCCGACATGGTAATAGCCGACGACAACTTTACCACGATAGTTTCCGCCGTGCGCGAGGGCAGAAGAATTTCCGCAAATATCAGAAAGACGATTCAGTTTTTCCTGTCCACCAACCTTGCGGAAGTACTGGCTATACTTATAGCTTCGCTTGCATTTTTCAAATACGATTTTCTGCTTTCGACGCAGCTGCTATGGCTCAACCTTATAACGGACAGCTTCCCCGTGCTTGCGCTCGGCATGGAAAAGGAGGACGCCGACATAATGACGCGTCCGCCCGTCAAAGCGGAAAAAAGTCTGTTTTCAAAAAGCTCGGTCGGCTTTATAACGTTCTTCGGACTTTATATGACCGCCGTCACAATAGGCATATACGCTTTTGCGCTTCATTTTTGGGGCAACGCCGCGGCTACCGCCGTCACGTTCCTTACGATATCTTTTCTGGAACTGTTTCAGGCGTTCAACATACGTTCGGAAAGACAGTCGCTGTTCAAATGCGGAATTTTCTCCAACAAGTTACTGCTTGCGACGGTGCTTATCGGCATAGTAGTAAACGTTATTTTGGTAGTAAGCCCTCTTTCGCGCGCGTTCGGACTGTGCAGCCTTTCGGCGGTTCAGTGGGTGACGGTGTTCGCGCTGTCGTTGACGGTAATACCCGTGGGCGAGCTTTACAAGCTTGTCTGGCGTGTATCGGAACGCAAACGCGGCGGCTTGATAATGCGTCCTTTAAGCTTAACGGCAAAAGTAAAGGGCCGCAAGCGCTCCGCATAAATTGCCTGTGTTCGTTCTCCGTTATATTTTATTTACCGCAAGGTAAAACACAAGCTTCCGCCGTACGGCGGAAGCTTGTGTTTTGCATATTAAAAAGTTATAATAAATACGGCGGCGGTTTTTAACTTACTTGGCTGCGTTCCGGACGTGTTGCGGACGCGGACTGTTCCGGTTACCTGACTTCTTCAGGCGTCTGGTATAGTACGTATGTTGCGCGACTGTTTTCTGTGCGGCCTGCGCTTTACAAAAATAAAGCATTAAGCTACAATATTTGCGGCGGCGGTTTTTTAAACTTATTTAAAGGCTACACTTGGCTGCGTTCCGGTCACGGCGAAACCGATTACATTGCATTTTACATATCGGCTTTCGGCGCGTCTCTCGGAGCTTATCCTGCCCGACAGTTTTCTGTGCGGCCTGCGCTTTACAAAAAAGAAGCATTAAGCTACAATATTTGCGGCGGCGGTTTTTTTAACTTATTTAAAGGCTACACTTGGCTGCGTTCCGGCGTTTCTGAGGAGGCGGACAGATGTCGTTACATGACTTCCTCGGGATACTGGTACAATACTTATTCTTTATGTAGATTAGCTGTGCGGCCTGCGCTTTACAAAAATAAAGCATTAAGCTACAATATTTGCGGCGGCGGTTTTTAACTTATTAGACCGCACTTGGCTGCGTTCCGGCAATACTGCAATTGCGAACAACTCTAATTACCTGACTTCCTCAGGATACAGGAACGGTACGTACTCTTTATGTAGATTAGCTGTGCGGCCTGCGACTCACAAAGCGGCTTCTCCTTGGGGAGAAGCTCCGCGTAGCGGTGATGAGGGGCTTTATTAATATCCCCTCATCCGTCCTGACCTAACGGTCAGTCCACCTTCCCCCGAGGGGGAAGGCTAAATTAAACAACCGCGTATTACAGTATCCGAAAAGTACATTGACTTTCGGACGGATTAATTAAAATTTTTAAAGGACAAGCGTTGCATTTTTTGCGGACGGCGGTTACGCTGTTTGCGCAACGCACCCTTTATAATCTTTGTGAAGGGAACCGCCGTCATGCCCCCTTAGATTCTTCACC
>CAMRTO010000027.1 GCA_947053655.1 uncultured Clostridia bacterium | reverse complement strand
TGGTCTGGGGCATGGGACCGTCGGTTGCCGCAACTACGAGGATTGCGCCGTCCATCTGAGCCGCGCCCGTAATCATGTTTTTAACGTAGTCAGCGTGTCCAGGGCAGTCAACGTGCGCATAGTGACGCTTGTCTGTCTGATACTCTACGTGAGCGGTGTTTATTGTTATACCGCGCGCCTTCTCTTCGGGAGCTTTATCGATCTCGTCGTATTTCATTTTTGCTGCCTGACCCTTGCATGCCATAACCATAGTGATAGCTGCGGTCAGAGTGGTCTTGCCGTGGTCAACGTGTCCGATAGTACCGATGTTGACGTGGGGCTTGCTGTTGTCGTACTTAGCCTTTGCCATTTTAAGTTTCTCCTTGAAATTATATATTTTAAATGATAACTTCCGCCGCAAGCGGCGTCGCAGCTATCTATCATTATCGCTGCAATTAATGCGTTTTTTTACACATTGCCTATATTATATATTAAATTTAATAAAAAGACAATTAAAAAACGTAGAATTTTTATATTTTTTTAACACCGCAAAAATGCGGTTTTATTACGTCATTTTGAACGCATGTGAAAAATCTTGTCCCCAATTAAACAGAGATTTAGATTTTTCGCCAAGGCTCAAAATGACATAAAATTTATGCTTATTAACCTTTCTTGGCTCTCTCGCCGATAACTTTTTCGGCTACCGACTTAGGCACTTCGGCATAATGATCGAACTGCATGGTGAACTGTCCGCGTCCCTGCGTTCTGGAACGTAAATCGGTTGCGTAACCGAACATTTCCGAAAGAGGAACTTCCGCGTCGACTACCTTTGCGCCCGCTCTGTCGTCGGTGGAGACGATTGTGCCGCGGCGCGCGGTAACGTTACCCATTATATCGCCGAAATAGTCGTCGGGGGTGATAACCTCAACCTTCATTATAGGTTCAAGCAGAACGGGATTCGCCTTTGCCATACCGTCTTTGAAGCCCATAGAGCCTGCAATCTGGAACGCCATTTCCGAGGAGTCGACCTCGTGATAGCTTCCGTCGTAGACCTGAATTTTGAAATCCACAACTTCGTAGCCTGCAAGGAAACCGTTTCTCGCCGCGCCCTGAATACCCTTGTCGATTGCGGGTATATATTCCTTGGGAATAGAGCCGCCGACGGTCAAATCCTCGAACGTATAACCGGAACCGGGTTCGCCGGGGATAAGGTGAAGCTTACAGTGACCGTACTGACCTTTACCGCCCGACTGACGCTTGTACATACCCTCGCAGTCGACCGCTTTTCTGATAGTTTCGCGGTAAGCAACCTGCGGCGCGCCGACGTTTGCTTCGACCTTGAACTCTCTCAAAAGTCTGTCGACGATTATATCGAGGTGCAACTCGCCCATGCCGGCGATAATTGTCTGACCTGTTTCCTGGTCGGTATAAGTCTTGAACGTGGGGTCTTCCTCGGCAAGCTTAATAAGCGCCATGGTCATCTTTTCCTGTCCCGCTTTGGTTTTCGGCTCGATTGAAAGCTGGATAACGGGGTCGGAGAAAGTCATCTGTTCCAGAATTATAGGATGCTTTTCGTCGCAGAGCGTGTCACCCGTGGTGGTGTCTTTAAGACCGACTATCGCGCAGATGTCGCCCGAATAAACCTTGGGGATTTCCGTACGGGTGTTTGCGTGCATCTGTACGAGACGTCCTACCCTTTCCTTCTTGCCCTTGGTCGAGTTATAGCAGTACGAACCAGATTCAAGCACGCCGGAATAAGCTCTGAAATAAGCGAGTCTGCCGACAAACGGGTCGGTTGCGATTTTGAACGCAAGTCCGGCGAAGGGAGATTCGTCCGAGGTTTCTCTTTCTTCTTCCGCGCCGGTATCGGGGTTGACGCCCTTGACGTGCGCAACGTCTACGGGAGACGGCAGATAATCTATAACCGCGTCCAAAAGCATCTGAACGCCCTTGTTTTTGTAGGAAGAACCGCAAAGCACGGGCGTGCACTTCATAGCTATAGTAGCTTTACGCAGACCCTTGCGGATTTCGTCGGGGGTAAGCTCCATGGTTTCGAGGAACTTTTCCATAAGCTCGTCGTCGCCCTCTGCCGCCGCTTCCATGACCGCCATATGACCTTCCTCGGCTGCGGCAAACATTTCGGCGGGGATTTCCGCTTTATGATACTGTTTGCCGTCCTCGGAGTCGTAAATTTCCGCGTTCATTTCGACAAGGTCAACTATACCTTTAAATGTATCCTCCTTGCCGATGGGAAGCTCTATGGGAACAGGGTGCGCGTTAAGCCTTTCGCGCATCATGTTTACGGCGCGCTCGAAATTAGCGCCGTTGATGTCCATTTTATTGACGTACGCGATACGGGGAACGGCATACTTGTCCGCCTGGCGCCAGACGGTTTCGGACTGGGGTTCTACGCCGCCCTTCGCGCAGAAGGTTGCGACGGCGCCGTCAAGGACGCGCAGGGAACGCTCTACCTCGACGGTGAAGTCAACGTGTCCCGGGGTGTCGATAATGTTTATCCTGCACTCGTCCGCTTTGGCTTTGCCGCTTCTTGTCCAGTGGCACGTGGTGGCCGCGGACGTTATGGTAATGCCGCGCTCCTGCTCCTGAACCATCCAGTCCATAGTAGCCGAACCGTCGTGCGTTTCGCCTATTTTATGGTTGATGCCGGTATAGTACAGGATACGCTCGGTAGTGGTTGTTTTACCTGCGTCGATATGAGCCATTATACCTATATTTCTGGTATGCAGTAAGTCATATTCTCTTGCCATAATAATTTACCTCTTAAAAACGGAAGTGCGCAAACGCCTTGTTTGCTTCTGCCATTCTGTGCGTGTCTTCCTTCTTCTTTACGGCGCCGCCCGCGTTGTTGTACGCGTCCATAAGCTCCGCCGCAAGTTTGTTGGACATTTCGCGCTCGCTTCTTTTGCGGGTTGCTATAACAAGCCAGCGGATTGCAAGCGTCTGTCTTCTTTCGGGTCTGATTTCTATGGGAACCTGATAGTTGGCGCCGCCTACGCGTCTTGCCTTTACTTCGAGCACGGGCATGATGTTGTTCATTGCCTGGTTGAAGATTTCCATGGGTTCCTGACCCAATTTTTCACTCATTGTTTTGAAAGCATCGTAAACGATGTTCTGTGCTGTACCCCTTTTGCCGTCGTACATAATCTGGTTGATAAGTTTGGTTACAACCTTACTGCCGTACACGGGGTCCGGTAATACGTCCCTCTTGGGAACGCCGCCTCTCCTGGGCATAAAATCCTCCTTTTTCGCTTAAATCCCGCCCGCAATATTTTAGCGGGATTTTCAATGCCGCGAAAACGCTTATCGGCAGAAGTGAATTCCGCCTTGCGTTTCCCGACGCAAATAATTTTAAATTTTGAATTTTAAGGGTTTACCTTAAATAAGCTATTGCTTGCCTCACCGATTATATAAACCGTAAATACTAAGTTTGGTAAGGTAGCAAACCTTCTCCATTAAATTAATAATGAATACTGCCTACTTTTATCGGTAAGGGTAAGTATTCCGAAACAAGTAGGAAAATTTTTGTTCACGCGCACCTTTTACTGCGTAAAATTTGCGCTGTGAGATTGCTGATGTCGTAAACCGCTTAACGCACGGAATAAATCCGCGCTTGCGATTTTCGGCGTTCATTTGTTTTAAAACTATATTCACGCGCACATTTTACTGCGTAAAATTTGCGCCGTGAGTTTTTAATTTTAAATGTAATAAGTTAAGAAAAGCAGAAAGCACAAGTTGCGCCGGTATTTTCATTGGCGTGCACAACAAGGCACGCAACGCACTGTTATGAGGCTTTTGTTAACTTATTTGGGGCGTTTTGCGCCGTAAAGCGAACGCGACTGCTTCCTTTTGGAAACGCCTGCGGTATCCAACGCGCCACGGATAATGTGGTAACGGACGCCGGGTAAATCCTTGACCCTTCCGCCTCTTATAAGTACGGACGAGTGCTCCTGCAAGTTGTGACCTTCGCCGGGAATGTAAACGGTACCTTCCTGTTTGTTGGTCAGTCTTACTCTTGCGATTTTACGTATAGCGGAGTTAGGTTTTTTGGGCGTGGTAGTCGTAACCGAAAGGCATACGCCGCGCTTCTGGGGGCAGTTGTCCAAAATGGGCGACTTGCTCTTGTAAACCAATTTCTCCCTGCCGTTTCTGATAAGCTGATTGATTGTAGGCATGTTATCCTCCTTGTTTTACTCGGATTTAAATCCTGTGGAATACTTCTTTCCGCATACCCTTAAAATGCGAAAGGAGATTGCTGTATTTATATATAAGGAATAAAAATTCCTTTGCGATTAGCATAATAATCCATATTAAACATAATCGCAAAGGCAATTTTAACAAATATTTACTTAATTGTCAAATAAATTAGACCCGATTTTTTATTAGAAATTTATTGCCGGAATTTTTTACTTTAATCTTCCAAACCCAGCAAATAATCCGACGAAACGTTAAAAACAACGGCCAACGCTTTTACATAACTTGCCTTAGGCTCGTTTATGTCGTTTTCCCAAAAAGAAATTACGGCTTTGGACACCCCCAACATTTCCGCAAGCTGAGGTTGAGAAAATCCCGCCGCCTGCCGCAAATTTTTAATTTTTACACCAAGTCCCTGCATTAATCTTCCAAACCCAGCAAATAATCTGAGGATACTTCGAAAAGCTTTGCAAGATTAATTATGTAACTCAATTTAGGCTCGTTTATCCCCTTTTCCCAATAACTGACGGCGGAACAGGTCGCGCCGATAATTTCGCCAAGCTTTTGCTGGCTTAATCCTTTTGAAGTGCGCAATTCCTTTAATCTTTGGCGAAAAATCGTGTTCATAGAGTAAATTTTACAAGAAAACTTAAAAATTGTCTTGACTTTAAAGAAAACTTGATATAATATATTTTCAAGAAAACTTGAAAGGAGCTTTATGGAAGAAGATAAAAAGGCGTGTTGGAATTGCCGTTGGTATTCCGCGGCGTACACAAAAGGCTATCACCGCTTTGACAAACAAAATTTCGGAATGTGCCGACACGACAAATGCGTACAAAAAAACGAGTGCTGTACCGCTTGGCAATACAACACCCGTGCGAATATGAACGTTAAAAGACAAATGCGCAGACAAATATCTTTGAAAACCTTAAAAGACGTTTTAGAGCATTTATCGGAAATAAGCCAAATTTTAAAGGAAAATTCCGACGATACGTCATTCCGAACGCAGTGAATAATTTCGCGATGCCCGTGACGGCATTCCGCTTTAATTCAATATTACGTCTTTCAAGCTTTCGTATTTTTCCGACGCAATGCGCTTTAAAAGCTTGGTATCGAACGCGCCGGAAAAAGCTTCGTCGGATAAAGCTTTCGCCGTAAACACAGTCTGCACGGGGAATTTAAGACTTTTCAATTCGCTTAAAATACGCCCGCTCTGGCGCGTGCCCATAAAATCTCCGCTGCCGCGTTGCTTTAAGTCGTACTCCGCTATCTCGAAGCCGTCCGTACTGTTTTTGAATACGTTAAGCCTCTCCTGCGCTTCGGGGGAGTCGGTGCCGCACAGTAAAAAGCAATAGCTTTTTTTATCGCCCCTGCCGACCCTGCCGCGCAACTGGTGCAACTGCGAAAGCCCGAACCTCTCCGCGTTGTAAATTATCATTGTGGTCGCGTCGGGCACGTCCACACCCACCTCTATTACCGTGGTTGAAACAAGACAGTCGTACGTCCCGTCCTTAAAGGCGGACATAATTTCGTTTTTCTGTTTATCTTTCATTTTGCCGTGCAACAGCGCTATGCGCACAGACGGCATTTTACTTTGAAGTTCTTCATACAGCTCGGTAACGGACATAACCGTTCCTTCGTCGTCGCCCTCTATTTTGGGGCAGACAAAGTACGTGCGGTTACCCTGCGCCGCCTGCTGCGCCACGTATGAAAACATGCCGCCGTACTTGCGCTCGGGGATTATCGCCGTGGTAATTTCCTGCCGCGAAGCGGGCTTGTCCTTAATAGTGGTTACGTCCAAATCGCCGTAAAAAATAAGCGAAAGCGTGCGCGGTATGGGTGTTGCGGACATGATAAGCGCGTCGCAACCCTCGCCCTTGTCCGAAAGCGAAGCGCGCTGCGCAACGCCGAAGCGGTGCTGCTCGTCGCAGACTACAAAGGAAAGATTTTTAAACTGCACGTCGTTTTGAATTACCGCGTGCGTGCCGCAGACTATATTTATTTCGCCCGAGGCAAGTTTTTTCTTTATTTCGCGTTTTTCGGCGGCGGGCGTGGAGCCCGTCAGCGTGCAAACGTTATAATCGTAAAAATATTTTTGTATAAGCGCGGCGTTCTGGCGGGCAAGCACTTCGGTCGGCGCAATCATCGCCGCCTGATAGCCAGATTTTACCGCCATGAAAATTCCCGCAAGCGCCACGGCGGTTTTTCCGCTTCCGACGTCGCCCTGCAAAAGTCTGTTCATTTTCTGCGGGGAATGCAGGTTTGAAAAAATTTCGTCCACGGCAGACTTTTGCCCCGCGGTAAACTCGAACGGGAAACGCGAAACAAAGCCGTCAAGCTGGGCGCGCGTTACGGAATACGCGTTCAGACGCGCGTCGTCGCGCCCGCCTTTTATTACCTTGAACGCGGAAATAAGCAGGAAATACTCCTCCAACGCTATCCTTTCCGCGCCCTGACGGCAGTCCTTTTTACTCTGCGGTCTGTGGACCTTGACGTATGCGTCTTTAAGCGGAATCAAAGAGTATTTTTCACGCAAGACCGGCGGTATGTAGCTTGTTGCGCCGACTTCTGAAAGAGCTTGCCGCATAGCCGCGCGGACGACGCCCTGCGTCAAAGCGCCCGCAAGCGGATAGACGGGAATCAAACCCTTCAAATAAGCGTTCTTATCCGCGCTTTCGAACTGCGGATTGACCATGGAGCTGCCCATACCGTACTTGTTCTGAACCCTGCCGTAAAAAAGAAAGACTCCCCTGAAAAGCTTCTGCGCGACGTAAGGCTGATTGAACCATATGGCGGTAAACGAGAAGCCTTCCTGACGGCAATGCGCCTTTATGTACGGTTTGCGCGCGTTGCGGTTGACTTCTACAGAAATAACTTCCGCCGAGGTCAGAATATAGTCGTTGTGATATGCGTCCTTGACAGGCGTTACGCGCGTCATGTCCAGATAGTCGCGCGGGAAATGCCTTATAAGCTCCTCGACGGTATAAATATTAAGTTTGTTTAAATCCTTTTCCCTTTTTTCGGAAACGAATTTTAAATTTTTAAGCTGCATATTAAACTTTCAGGGAAGACGTTCGTCTTCCCCTTATTATCTGAAATAATTAACGGCGCAAGCAAAACCGCGCTTTTGCGCATACCTGCGCCGCGGCGGTTTGAATTTGCACAATTATATCATAAGTTTACCCTTATGATTGCGCAAAGAAAGGCAGAGCCTTTCAAATCACGGAAAATTTGCTTCGCAGATTAGAAGCAAATTTTCGCGAGCCGCTTATTCTAACGATACCATATAATAATATACGGGCTGACCGCCGAAGTGGAAGTCCACGTCGCAGTCGGGGTATTCCTCCTGCACCTTGGCGACAAGCGCCTCGGCGTCTTCCTCGGTTACGTCCTTACCGTAGTAAAGGGTTATAACCTCGTGCTCGTCGTTTTTCAACGCCTTTATAAGCTTCAAGGTGGTTTCGTCCACGTTTTCGCCCTTGGCAAGTATGCGCTTGTTGTCAAGACCTATAATATCGCCTTCTTTAAGCTTGAAGCCGTTCATGGTGGTGTTTCTCACCGCATAAGTTACCTGTCCCGAAGCCACGTTGTCTATTGCGTGGGTCATATTGGTCTTATTTTCGGGAACGGAAGCTTCCGGATTGAACTGCAACGCCGCCGCAAAGCCCTGCGGCACGTTTTTGGTGGGAATTACGTGTATAGTCCTGCCCGTGACGAGGGCTTTAGCCTGCTCTGCCGCGAGAATTACGTTGGAGTTGTTGGGGAATACGAACACGTTTGACGCGTTTATCTTCTGCACCGCGTCGGCTATGTCCTGCGCGGAGGGGTTCATGGTCTGACCGCCCTCGATTACTCTGTCGCACAGCAAATCCTTGAAAAGCTCCTCAAGCCCGCTGCCCGCGCAGATTGCAAGCATGCCCATTTCCTTCTTTTCCGCTTCGAGCTTGGCTTTAAGCTCGCGGTTTTCTTCAAGCATGTTTTCTATTTTAAGCCTGTCAAGCTCGCCCAGCTCCAGCGCATAGGTCAACGCAACGCCGGGGGTGTTCGTATGGACGTGAACCTTTACAAGCTCCAAATCACCGATACAGATAACGGAGTCGCCTATACTCATAAGCTTTTCTTTAAGCTTATCTATATCCGCAAGCGTAGTCATCTGCTTTAAATGTATTATGAAAAACTCCGTGCAATACGCAAACTCTATATCGCCGAGGTCGAGATTTATTATATCAGAATTGTCGCCGAAAACGGTATCCTCGTTTTTGGAGGTCTGCGCTTCGGTGGGTATGCTGTCGGTTCCTATATCCTCGCCCGAAATCGCCGCAAGGAAGCCGCGCATTATCATCATAAGTCCGACGCCGCCGGAGTCGACCACGCCCGCCTTTTTGAGTACGGGAAGAAGCTCCGGCGTTTGAGCCAGCGCCTCGTCGCCGACGGCTATGAGGGCGTTGAAATATTCGACAAAGTCCTTATGCTTGGAAGCAAGCTTGGAGGCGGACTCGCTCATCAGCCTCACTACGGTTAAAATTGTTCCTTCCTTGGGAATGGACACCGCGCTGTAAGCTACCTTTGTACCTTCTTCGAGCGCTTTGGCGAAGTTTTTTGTATCGAAGGTTTCCTTTGTGTCCTTCAAAACGGAGCAAATGCCCCTGAAAATCTGTGAAGAAATTACGCCCGAATTGCCGCGCGCGCCCTTTAATGCGCCCTTGGATACCGCGTCGCAAATTTCCTGAAAACGGTTTGAGAAGCAGCCGTTCATTTCCTTTACGGCGGACTGCAACGTAAGCGACATGTTTGTACCCGTGTCTCCGTCGGGTACGGGGAAAACGTTCAGGGAGTCGACCTTTGCCCTGTTTATTTCAAGCATTCTGGCACCGCTTACGACCATTTTACGGAACTCGGTGCTGTTGATGGTTTTCTGCATAATACTCCTTTTATTAGGGGTTTGTAGATTTGTACGGGTTGAAAACTGAACGCGCAAAAGCCGCACTTAAAAAATAAGTACAGCCGTTTACAATTTTACGCCTATTATGTTTACGTTCACGGTATCGACAATCATGCCGGTGAACTTTTCAACCTTGTATTTTACGCCCTCTTTGAGCGATTCCGCTACGGCGTTTATAGAAACGCCGTACTTGATAATTACGTATATATCGATAAAAATTCTGTCGCCGGAGGTCACGACCTTTATTCCGCGTCCGCCGGGCTGTTTTCTTATCAGCTCGGTCAAAGAGTCGGTAAAACGGCGCGAAACCGTTTCCACTATACCGTAACATTCCAGCGTAGCGTTTTTAGCCACCTTTGCGATGGCGGCGTCGGATATTGATATTTTACCGTATACGTTGCTGGTACTTACTGACATAATTACTCCCGTCCGATAAATGCGAAGCCTGAAAATAGCGGCTTTCACTTAAATATTCTATACCAATTAATTATATTTTGCAAGAATATTTGAGAGATTTTACCTTTTTTGATTAGCCTTTACATAAATTATTTTGTAAAAAATAAAAAAAATTAAACTTTTTCGCCGTTTTTGATTGATTTTTTGTCCGTCAGGTGATATATTATTTAAGGTCGTTTGTCTAAGCGGCTTTATTTTAGCTTAAAATCCCACGGAGGTACAAATATATGTCGAGAGTTTGCAGCGTTTGCGGTAAGGGTCAGACTTCCGGTAACAACGTCAGCCATTCCAAGAGAAGGACGAGAAGGACTTTCAAAGCCAACGTCCAGAAGGTTTCCTACGTTTCCGGCGGCAAAGAGGTGACGGGTTACGTTTGCACAAGGTGCCTTAAAACAGTAGAAAGAGCTTAAATTTATTTTAAAACGCAAAAGGCGTGCGCGGCAAGCGCACGCCTTTTATTATATTTTTCTTTACTGCACATAATGCACGGTTGCGCGAAGCACGGGGGAATTATCGTACGTTACATTATTGTACTTGTACGGTTTATTGTCGATATTTTCCTTCAATGCCGCCCACTGCTCTTTACTGCCGTTAAAATATATATCTTCGAGCGCGGAACAACCGAAGAAGGCATGTCCGCAATAAAGATTATTGTTTTTGAACACCGCGCCCTCCACCTTTTTCAGACTTGAAGAAAGCGTAACTTTTTTGAGAGACGAACATGCCGCAAAGGTTCCTGCGGGAAGCTCCGATATGCCGCTTCCGACAGTCGCCTCCTCAAGCGAAAGACAGGTATGAAACGCGCCGTAGCCGAGCGCGCGCACGGTTTTTTCCTTTCCATCGTCGTCGGTGGTTACTTCGTCGCGCACACTGTCGGGTATGGCGATTTTTTTAAGACCCGTACCGTAATAAGCGCGCTCGCCTATATACGTAAGGGTTTGCGGAAACTCCGCCTGCGTAATTTCGTAACACCCCTCGAAGGCCTGGTCGTTTATCCTTTCAAGACCTTGCGGCAGATTTATTGCGGAAAGCTTTTCGCAGTGTAAAAACGCCGAAATTCCTATTTCCTTTACGGTTTCGGGAATTTCCATACTTCTCAAAGACTGGCAGAAGCCGAACATTCCGCGGGCGATTTCCGTTATCGAGGAGCCTTCGGCAAAGCTTGCTTCTTCAAGCTGATAATTGTGCGCAAACGCCGCGTTACCTATCTTGGTGACGGTGGCGGGGATTACAACCGACGTAAGATTTCCACCGGCAAACCCTTCCTGCTCTATCTCCTTTACGGGGATACCGTCATGCTCGGCAGGGATTTCCAGCCTGCCTTTAAGCGAGGGGGAATAACCCGAATAACTTACCGAATAATACTTACCCTGTTCGTCCTCTTTCAGGGTGTAAACCTGTTTGCCGCTGCAACCCGAAAATACGGGAACGCACGCCAAAACGATTGCGGCAATGGCAAATAAAGCCGTGAATTTTCTTTTCATAACGCGTTTATTATATCACGTCGGTAGCCGGAATGCAACAACTTAACCGCAGACCGCGCGGAACACCCGTGTGAAATTCTCATGACGGAGCTTACGCGTAAGACGGTAACCGAGATTGTCCTGTAAATATTGCAAAAGCGCGGGGACTTTAAGGCAGTCCTCCAAATCGGGCGGGGCGGGTATTCCGTCGAAGTCGCTGCCGAGAGCAACGACGTCCTCGCCGCCGACGTTTACAATATGCTTCACGTGGGCGAGCAATTCCGCAAAGGTCGCGCCGCGTCCGAGAAAATCCTTACAGTAATTTACGCCTATTACGCCGCCGCAGCCGGCGATTTTTTTTATAAGAGAATCGGTAAGATTGCGCGTTACCCCGCACACCGCCGCCGCGTTTGAATGGCTTGCGACAAGCGGAATTTTTCTGTTTTTTAAAATTTGCAGCGCGCCGCCGTCCGACAGGTGGGAGATATCTATTATTATTTTCAGCGCGTCGAGAATTTCGACCGTCTTTTCCCCGAGCGGCGTAAGCCCCCCGCTTTCCCTCTCGGAAAAAAGCGGAACGCCGTCCGCAAATTTCAGGTTGGGCATTGCCAGCGAGTTTTCATAGTTCCAGACAAGCGACGCCATTTTTACTCCGTGCGAGGAAAGAGCTTCCGCTTTTTTCAGGTCGCCGCCTATAAAGCCGAGATTTTCCACGGTGAGAATTGCACCCGTTTTACCCGAACGGATACAGTCGTCCAAATCGGTCGGGCAAAGAATTTGCTTTATGCCCAGCCTTTTTATTTCCGACCCGAAAAAAGAAAGGTACTTTTCAAAGCGAAGCGCGGAGCCGTCGCCTTGCGTAAAAACCGCAAAGCATTGCGCCGCGCACCCGCTTTTGCTCAGTTTATCATAGCTTGCCTGAAAGCCTTTATCCGCAAGTCCCGCGCCCGCGTCAAAGCACGCCGTCAGCGTGTCGCAGTGCATGTCGACGTACTTCATTTGCGGCAGATGCGCCTTAAAATAAACCTGACGGGTTTGGGCGGCTTAATGCAAATTATAGTCATAACTTATCCCCCATAATTTTTACGGAGACGCGTCTCCGCACAATTATTATATGCGTGGAAATATAAAAAGGTTAATTGTTTTTAAGTCTTGAAACAGTCGCCGCCATATCGGGCGATTTGAACACCGCCGAGCCTGCGACAAGCACGTTCGCGCCGGCGGCGCGTATATCGGCGGCGTTTTCTTCCGTAACGCCTCCGTCGATTTCTATATCCATGCCCGCGCGTCCGATACTTTCGGCATAGGCGCGCGCCGTTTTTATTTTTTCGAATACTTCGGGAATGAACTTCTGCCCGCCGTACCCGGGGAATACCGACATTAGAACGACCATGTCGCACAGGGGAAAGACGGGGAAAATATTTTCCACAGGCACGTCGGGATTAACCACCGCGCCGCACTTCACGCCGTAGGATTTGATAAGGCGCAAAGTTTCTTCCAGATAGGTTTCCGATATCTTTCTGCAAGCTTTATAATGTACCGTTATGATATCCGCGCCCGCCTCCGCAAAAAACTTTATCTGGGTTTTGGGGTGCTCTACCATAAGGTGCGCGTCCAAGGTAAGCTTTGTAAGCGGACGGATATTTTTTACCATCTGCCCGCCGAAAGTTATCGGCTCCACAAAGCTGCCGTCCATTACGTCGCAGTGAATTAAATCCGCGCCGCTTTTTTCAAGCTTTTTTACCGTTTCCCCCATGACGGAGAAATCCGCCGATAATATGGAGGGCGCTATTTTTGTCGTCATATGTTTTCTCCTTTCAAATATCCCGCGCGAAGCTGTCCGCACGCGCCGCCTATATCCGCGCCGACACGGCGGCGCACCGTTGCGGAAAGTCCGCCCTTTTCAAGACGTGCGCAAAATTCGTAAGCCTTTTTTTCGGTCGCGGCGGAAAGTTTACGCTCCTTTACCTCGTTCAGTCTTATCAGATTCACGTGACAGCAACGTCCCTTCAAAAGCGAAACAAGCATGTCGGCATGCTGTCCGTCGCAGTTTTCGCCGTCTATCAATGTATACTCGAAAATATACCGCCTGCCGGTCTTTTCAAAATAATAATCGCACGCCTTTAAAATTTCCGCAATGGAATACTTTTTGGCTACGGGCATAGTTCTCGCGCGACCCTCGTCCGTCGTCTGGTGCAGGGAAATCGAAAGATTTACGTCAATGCCCTCGTCCGCGAGAGCGTAAATTTTGGGAACAATGCCGCACGTGGAAAGCGAAATACTGCGCGCAGAAATGTTTATTCCGCCCGCGGCGGTGACGTTGCGTAAAAATTTTATTACGTTACCGTAATTGTCAAGCGGTTCTCCGCTGCCCATTAAAACCACTTTGCTTACAGCCCGTGCCGCGGCGCGTCCGCCGCTATTTTCCGCATGCAGGGCGTTAACCGTCAGTATTTGAGCAATTATTTCACCCGCGGTGAGGTTGCGCACAAGTCCGCCCAGCGTGCTTGCGCAAAATTTACAGCCCATACGGCAACCGACCTGCGTGGAAACGCACTGCGAATAGCCGTATTCGTACTTCATTAAAACGCCCTCGATAATGTTTCCGTCCGCAAGGGAAAACAGATATTTTTCCGTTCCGTCGGAGGCCGTCAGGGTCTTAATTATTTTTACGGGTTCGTCCTCGTATTCCGCGGCAAGCTTTTCGCGCAGATCCGCAGGCACGTTTATTTCCGATATTTTTTTGCCGCGCATAAGCCCCTCGTAAAGCTGCTTCGCGCGGTATTTTTTTTCACCGATGGAAAATATTAAATTTTCAAGCTCCTCAAAGCTTAAATCCTGTAATATCTTTTTCAAAATTTCATTCCTTTATAAACGAAGTCACGTAAAACCCCGCGCCCAGCGATATATGAGGAAGATACTGCAAGCCGAATTTCGTCCTTCTGTGCGCAAGCGGGCTTTCGGGAATTTCAAGCGTAAAATTTTTGTGCTTCTGCAAAAAATTATAAACCGTGCTGTCGTTCTCCTCCGGCAGTACCGAGCAGGTGGAGTAAAACAGCCTTCCGCCGCTTTTTACGTAGCGCGAGCAGTTTTCGAGTATCGCAAGCTGCAATTTATTCAGCGACGCGATATCTTCCTCCTTTCTGAAAAGCTTTATATCCGGATTTTCGTTTATAACGCCCGTGCCCGAGCAGGGAACGTCGCATAAGACAGTATCGAAGGCGTTTTCATACTCCGCATTGAAGACGGAGCTGTCCGCCGAAACGGCGGTCACGTTGTCCGCGCCCATTCTCTGTTTATAGGAATTTATAAGCTCTACCCTGTGCGCGTGAATATCGCAGGAGGTGACCGACGCGCACTTTTCCGCCAGCAATACCGACTTGCCGCCGGGCGCGGCGCACGCGTCGAGAAGCTTTCCGCACGGCGGCACAGCCGCGCATATAGCCGCGGAGCCAACCGAACGGAATGTATAATCTCCGTCGTCGTATCCGCCGTCCCGCGCAAAATTTTTGAAAATAAACGTGTTTTCAAACGGGGTATCCGTATGCGGCAAATACATGTATTTTTCCGCGCCGTGCTTAAAGTATACGCATACGCCCTGCGACGGTGCGGAAAGAATTGCTTCCGCTTCAGATTTATAACTGCGCCGCAGTCTTTTTACAAGCCATAAGGGCGACGAGGTTATTTGCGAAATTTTTTCGTCCGTATTTTCGGGCAGAGGCGGAATTTTATAGGAGCGTAAAAGGGCGTTTACAAATCCCGACGCGCCGTCCTTGCCAAGCTTTTTGCAAAGCTCCACCGCGCGGTCGACCACCATATAACCGTGCTTGTCCATAAATTCAAGCATGTACAGCGCTATTTTAAGTATAAGCTTTACGGCGACTTTGGGTTGCTTTTGCGTGTTGGCGGCTATTATGCGCGAAAGAAATATATCCTTTTCCACAACGCCGTAGCAAATTTTTACCGTACGCGCCTTATTCGTAAATTCAATCTGCGTTTCGTTTATAGCCTGTTTGAGGTATTTTCCGTCCGAATATACCTTTTCAAGAATAAGATAGGGGTCGGCAAGCGGGTTAGTCAAGCTTATCACCCGTCTTTATCTTTCTGCCGTTCACGTAGTCGGAAGCCTTCATTCTTTTCCCGCCCGCGGGCACAAGCTCGGTAATAAGCACGGCGCCGCCGCCGCATGCAACGGTTATTCCGCGCTTGTCTGCGGAAAGAACTTCACCCGCCGCGCCCGCACCGTCGCAGGGCTGCGCAAGCAAAATGTTCAAAGGGGCGCTTCCCTGCATGCAGTATGCGACGGGTTCGGGATTCATCGCCCTTACAAGACGGCAAATTTGTTCCGCCGAATTTTCAAAATTTATTTTTCCGTCGGCTTTGGTTATTTTTTTACAATAAGTAGCCTTTGCCTCGTCCTGAATCAGAAGCTGGGCGTCACCCTTTTCCAAAAGCGCGACCGCCTCCGTCGCCGCCTCCGCCGCAAGAAGCGAAAGAGTCTTTTCCAGCTCGCCGTAAGTTTTTTCTCCCACCGGACATCTTTTTACAAGCAGTATTCCGCCCGAATCGAGCGAAAGCTCTGTCTTCATTACGGTTATGCCGGTGTATTCCTTTCCCTCCGCCACGGCGGACTGTATTGGCGAAGCCCCGCGAAGCTCGGGTAAAAGCGACGCGTGGGTATTCCACACACCGCGCTGGAAACAGTCCAAAATTTCCTGCGTCAAAAGCTGACCGTAGGCGCAGGTTATCATTATATCCGCGCCAAGGGCGCGAACATCGTCCGCATGTAAGCGGATTTTTTCAAAGTCGTACACGGGTATGCCCAGACTGCCCGCAAGAAGCTTAACGGGCGTCGGCGCGGGAATTTTTTTTCTGCCCGTCGGCTTGTCCGGCCGGGTTATTACCGCAATTATTTGCGCGCCCGCGTCGTAAAGCGCCTGCAATACGGGGACGGCAAACTGCGGAGACCCTGCGAAAATTATTTTCATAAATCAATCCTCGGGCGGGAGGTCGTAGACCTCCGAAGCCCTGTCGGTATAAAGTATGCCGTCGAGATGGTCCAGCTCGTGACAGACGGCGCGGGCGAAAAATCCCTCCGCCGTGAGCTTGTGCTTTTTACCGTATCTGTCCCTGTACTCCGCCTTAACCTTATAGGGGCGCGTGACCGTGCCCTGCTTGCCCTTTACGGAAAGACAGCCCTCCGCGCCGGTCTGCTCCCCCTTGACGGAAATTATGACGGGGTTAAGCATCTCGTAATATCCCTCGTCCACGTCTATTACGACCGCACGGATAGCAAGACCTATCTGCGGCGCGGCAAGCCCCGCGCCGTGCTCCGCACGGACGGTCTCCTTCATATCGTCGAGAAGCGCGGCAATTTCCGGATTGAAATTTTTTACCTCCGCGCACTTTTCCCTTAAAACGGGTTCACCCGTCTGTACGACGTAACGTCTTGCCATTTGTCCTCTCCTTGTTTTTTATGATAAATTTACGGGATTTTCTTCCACGTAGACAAGCGTGTCGCCCGAAGTGTACTTTAAAGATATGTCGTAAAGCTTCTCCAAAAGCGCGCCGTCCGTCAGCCGCATAAGCACCTGGTAGCGGTGCCTGCCCTGTATCTTTTTTACGGGCGAATGCATTTTGTTCATGAATATAAATTTATCGGGTCTTTGCCCCCTCAGTTCGCCGACGTCGGTATATACGCCTTTCAACGCTTCAAGTGCGGCGGCGTTATCCTCCGACGTAACCATAATCCTGCATATCAGCGCATAGGGGGGATAGCCCGAAGCCTTGCGCATTGCCGTTTCGTTCCCGAAAAAGCCCTTATAGTCGTAATTTACCGCGTAGCGCAGAATATAGTCGTCGGGGGAACAGGTTTGAAGAACCACCTTGC
>CAMRTO010000026.1 GCA_947053655.1 uncultured Clostridia bacterium | reverse complement strand
TTTGCGCAACGCGCCCTTTATAATCTTTGTGAAGGGAACCGCCGTCATGCCCCCTAAGATTCTTCACCCCGTAAAGGGGTTCAGAATGACAAAAGGCTTCGTTAAGAATGACAGACAATGTCATACTGAGCGTCAGCGAAGTATCTACAAGATTCTTCACCCCGTAAAGGGGTTCAGAATGACAGGAGTGTTCGTTCTGAATGACAAGAGTATTCGTTCGGAATGACAGGATACTGCGTTCAGAATGACAGACAATGTCATACTGAGCGTCAGCGAAGTATCTGAAAAGCCTTCTCCTCGGGGAGAAGGTGGATTGACCGTAAGGTCAGGACGAATGAGGGGAACATAACCCCCCTCATCAGTCCGCGAATACGGACAGCTTCCCCCTTGGGGGAAGCCTATGGGGCGCAACCGACCCGACCTTAACGCGACGGCGCGTATCGAACGCGCATTCGGGTTATCAGCTTTTTAATAAAGCGGTCGGGTCTTATTTATCCGTTTATTTCGCGCTGGGCGATAATTTTGCCCCTTTCGCCGTCTACAAGGTAGGCGGTTATTTTAGAGTTTTTATCGCACACTCCTACAAAATAATAGCACCCCTCGTCGTACAGCAGTCTGACGAATATTTCACCGTCGAAAAGTTTGTCGGTCGTCAGCGACTTGAAAAGCTCGGTATTGTAATCTATGACGCATTTGACTGCTTGGTCGCAGTTCATTACCCCGTCGTAAAGCACGCTTTGTGCGGTGTAGGTGGCGCTTTCATCGTCGCACACAAGCGTGACAGAAGCGCTTTCCCCGTCAATTCCGCTGTCTGCGGCGCTTATGTAATAGCAGTTTTCGACGGTGCGGTAACTCATTTCTCCGTTAATGCCGCCGACGCTTATTTCAACGGTTTCGGCGTTCTTCGGCAGAGTGACGAAAATTTCGCAAAGCTTGCCCATATTACCTTTAATTCCGTCCGCGCTGTAAGGCGTTTCTTTTTCGGACTTGTAAATTTTTATTTCCAGACCGTCGTCGGAATACAGATAAATGTCCGTACGCTTTTCGGAAATGTAGTCCAAATAGTTAACGTTTTTCTTACAACCTGTAAAAAGACACGCCGCCGCGCACGTCGCTGCGGCGATAAATATAAATTTTCTCATACTTCAATATATTTTGTACAAGCGATAATATGAATAATAATTTTATATTTTTCAAACAGTTGCATTTTAAACGCGGTTATGATAAAATAGTTTAAATATACAATTCTTATGAAAAGGCGCCGGTTTTGAATAAATTAATCGTCAAACAAGCTTGTATAACTTTTGCGGGGCTTTGCCTGTGCACGCTGCTGGTGTTTTCCATGTGGATACTTTGCTCGCCCCAGACCATGGCTTCCGCATGCGAGAGGACGGGTAACTATTCCTTTGCGGTAACCTGTGCGGATTTACGTTACAAGTACACCAAAAATGCGGACGATCTGTCGCGCTGTCTTGACGACAGTATACTTTGCGGCAAGGACAAGCTGGTGGTGAAATACGGCGAAAAGCTTGTTGCGGACAAAAACTTCGGCGCCGTTTGCGAAAAGAAAACCGCGAAAACCAAGGTGGATTATAAAAGTTTTGCCTGCGGAAACCTTGCTTACTCGCAGTACAGGCGCGGCGACTTTTCTTCCGCGGTAAAAAGCGCGGTGATAAGCGGAACGGAAGCGGGCTTTATCAAGCTTACCGTTGCGGTTTCCGAAAGAGGCACGGCTGATGAAAAAAGTCAATTGAAGAACGTGCTTACCGAACTGAATTACGAAAAATTAGCAAATATACTTTAATTTACTTGAGGAGAGGCTATGAATAAAATTGTAAAAGAAGCTTTGACCTTCGACGACGTCTTGCTGGTACCTGCGGCGTCCGACGTGCTTCCGTCCACCGTAGATTTGCGCACCACGCTGTGCAAGGGTATTAATTTGAATATACCTCTTATAAGCGCGGCGATGGATACCGTTACGGAAAGCAAGCTTGCCATTGCAATGGCGCGCGAGGGCGGCATAGGCGTAATTCATAAAAACATGTCCGTAGAGGAACAGGCATTACAGGTCGACAAGGTAAAAAGGAGCGAGCACGGCGTAATAACCGACCCGTTTCATTTAACGCCCGACGCGCCCGTCAAAGCCGCGTGCGAGCTTATGGCAAAGTACAAAATAAGCGGCGTTCCCATAACCGAGGGCGGCAAACTTGTCGGTATACTCACAAACCGCGATTTGCGCTTCGAAACGAATTTCGACCAGCCTATCGCAAGCGTGATGACCAAAGAAAATTTAGTCACCGCGCCCGAGGGTACTTCCTTGGAGGAAGCGCAGAAAATTCTCGGTAAACACAGGATAGAAAAGCTTCCCATAGTCGATAAAAACGGCTATTTAAAGGGACTTATCACAATAAAGGATATAGAAAAATCGATTCAGTACCCCAACAGCGCGAGGGATAAAAACGGCAGACTTCTCGCCGCGGCGGCAATCGGCGGCTCCCCCGACGTTCTGGACAGGGTTGCGGCGCTCGTTCAGGCGAAAGTTGATATGATAGTACTCGACTCGGCGCACGGTCACAGCAAGGGCATTGTCCAAGCGGTTGCGAAAGTTAAAAAGGCTTACCCGCAAATTCCCCTTGTTGCGGGCAACGTCGTTACGGCGGAAGCCACGCGCGATTTAATCGACGCGGGTGCGGACGTCGTAAAGGTAGGCATAGGTCCCGGCTCGATATGCACGACGCGTATAGTGGCAGGCATAGGCATGCCTCAGCTTACCGCGGTAATGGACTGCGCCGAGCAGGCGGATAAAATGGGTAAACGCATAATCGCCGACGGCGGAATCAAATATTCCGGCGATATAGTAAAGGCGCTTGCGGCGGGCGGAAGCGCGGTCATGATAGGCTCTCTTTTCGCAGGCACGGCAGAGTCCCCCGGCGAGCTTGAAATTTACCAGGGCAGAAGCTTCAAATCTTACCGCGGCATGGGTTCTCTCCCTGCAATGGCTAAGGGAAGCAAAGACAGATATTTCCAGGCGGACGCGAAAAAATTCGTTCCCGAGGGCGTGGAGGGACGCGTTCCCTACCGCGGCGCGCTTGCGGATATTATATTCCAGCTTATGGGCGGTCTGCGCGCGGGCATGGGCTACGTGGGCTGCGGCACGGTGGAAAAGCTGAGAAAGGACGCAAAGTTCGTCAAAATGACGGCGGCTTCCCTTGCGGAAAGTCATCCCCACGATATTTCCATTACCAAGGAAGCCCCCAACTACTCACCCAAAAACTGATTATCACGGCGGAAGCGTATGCTTTCGCCTAATAAAATTTACGAGAGGAATTTAATGCAGCACGAAAAAGTTTTGATACTGGATTTCGGCGGTCAGTACAACCAGCTTATAGCAAGGAGAGTGCGCGAGCACAACGTTTATTGCGAAGTTAAGTCTTACAAGACGCCGGTGGAAGAAATACGCGCGATGGACCTTAAAGGCATCATTTTTACGGGCGGACCCAAGTCTGTTTATCTTGAAGATTCCCCCAAAGCGGATAAGGAAATTTTTAACCTCGGTGTTCCCATACTCGGCATATGCTACGGCGCGCAGTTTCTTGTTTACGGCTTAGGCGGCGAAATAGGCGCGGCGGATAAGGATTCGGCGGCGGAGTTCGGCAGGACGGACTGCAATTTCGATACAAAGTCACTGCTGTTCAAAGGCTTAAAGAAGAAGTCCGTCGTCTGGATGAGCCATAACGACTACATAAAAAAATTACCCGACGGCTTCCGTTCGTCTGCGCACAGCGAAAAATGTCCATTCGGCGCGATTGAAAATCCCGAAAGGAAGTTTTACGGCACGCAGTTTCACCCGGAGGTAAACCATACGGAGCAGGGCTTCGACATGCTCGGCAATTTTCTTTTCAAGGTGTGCGGCTGTAAGGGCGACTGGACTATGGAAAGCTATGCGGAAACCGCCACGCGTGAGCTGCGCGAAAAAATAGGCGGCGGTAAAGCTTTACTCGCGCTTTCGGGGGGGGTGGACAGCTCTGTCGCGTGCAAGCTTTTGGCAAACGCAATAGGCGGCAGGCTTACCTGCATTTTCGTAGACCACGGTCTTATGCGCAAAAACGAGGGCGACGAGGTGGAGGCGGCGTTTGCGGACAGCGGCGTGAATTTCGTCAGGGTCAACGCGGGGGAGCGCTTTCTTAAAAAGCTTAAAGGCGTTTCCGAACCGGAGAAAAAGCGTAAAATAATCGGCGAAGAATTTATCCGCGTTTTCGAGGAGGAAGCTAAAAAGATAGGCAAGGTCGACTTCCTCGTTCAGGGCACTATTTATCCCGACGTAATAGAAAGCGGTCTCGGCGACGCGGCTGTAATAAAATCTCACCACAACGTGGGCGGACTGCCCTCCTATGTGGACTTTAAAGAAATAGTAGAGCCCCTGCGCCTTTTATTCAAGGACGAGGTGCGCGCGCTGGGTACGGCGCTCGGTCTGGACGAAAAACTTGTTTGGCGCCAACCTTTCCCGGGACCGGGACTTGCTATACGTATAATCGGCGATATTACGGAAGATAAAGTAAAAATTTTGCAGGACGCGGACGCGATTTTCCGCGCGGAAATCGCCGCGGCAAAGCTTGACAGGGATATAAACCAGTACTTCGCGGTGCTGACGGATATGCGCTCGGTAGGCGTCATGGGCGACGGAAGAACTTACGACTATACGCTTGCCCTGCGCGGCGTGTCCACAACGGATTTCATGACCGCGGATTTTTCGCGTATTCCGTATGACGTTCTGGAAAAGGTTTCAAACAGAATTGTAAACGAAGTGGGCAATATTAACCGCGTCGTTTACGATATTACCTCTAAACCCCCCGCAACGATAGAGTGGGAGTAAAATATAAGGAGTGTCTTTAATGAAGAAGTTTTCAATTGCGGTTTTAAGCGCAATACTCGTTTGCGCTTTTGCGGCAGGGCTTTCCGGCTGTAAACAAACCAAACTTAACGGTAAGTATTATCTTGAAAACGGCGGTGCTCAAAACGGCGGACCCGTGTATCAGCTCATGCAGCAAAACGAGCAGGGCTTTTATGAAAATATCAACGGCGGCTTTATTGTTCCCGAAAAATTTTGGGTCGAGATAAACGGTAAGAAAATGACCGTGCACGGCTCGATTACGCCCACGGTCACAGAAAGAGATATCAAATTTAACGTCAATGAAGCTTACGTAAGGGAATTTACTTTTACGCTTAAAGAAAGCGAGAGCAACCATAACTGGTACGATATATATTCGGAAGGGGAAGATACTCTTTATTCCGTGTATAAATCCGGAACAGACGTAACGTTTTATTTCGGTACCCCCGGTGATTTGACCGAATATTATTATACGTTTAACTACACTAAAAAATAATAATATTTTCAAGTTAAGTTTTTGTTGTCGGTGTTATATAGATTATGAAAAAGAGTAAGCGTATAGCGGCAGATATTGCCGAAGTTGCGGTTTTCGTCGCGCTTATGGTCGCGGCGTCTTGGATATCTATACCTTTCCCGATTGTACCGCTCACCTTCCAGACGGTGGTAAGCGTTTTGGCGGGGCTTCTGCTCGGTTGGAAAAAGGGCGCGGCAAGCATGTGCGTATATTGCTTCGCCGGTCTTGCGGGGCTGCCGTTTTTTACGGGCGGCGGCGGTATTGCTTACGTTTTAAAACCTTCCTTCGGCTACATAATAGGTTTTATTGCCGCGGCGGCTGTCGCGGGCGCGATAGTTGGGAACAAAACCTGCGGTATAAAACGTTACTTAACGGCGGCGATTGTCGCGTTCCTTGTCGATTACGCAGTGGGGATACCGTATTGCATAATAGCGGCTAAGCTTCTCGGCGTTGCAGACCTTACAAAACTTTTTTTGACGGGCAATCTTATTTACATGCCAAAAGACGCCGTGCTGTGCGTTTTGGCTGCGCTGCTGGCTAAAACGTTGGTTCCCGTAATACGCGGGGGCAAAGCGCGCATTTAACTTAAAATACAACTCCGGCATATAATACCGGTATGCAAAGAACTTTGTCTATAATAAATTTGCGCGCCGTGCGCGGCAACGCTTTGAAAATAAAAAAGCTTGCCTGCGGAGCAAATTTTTACGCCGTGGTAAAGGCGGACGCTTACGGTCACGGCGCGGAAGAAGTTTCAAGATATATCGAAGACGTTGCGGACGGCTTCTGCGTCGCCATAATAGAGGAGGGCATTGCCCTGCGCGTTGCGGGCGTGTCCAAGCCCGTGCTGGTGTTGACGCCGCCGCTCGACGGTTACGACGTTTCGCGTGCACGCGCCTATAATCTGACGCTGACGGTAAATTCCGTAAGCACTGCGGCGCTTGTTGGCGGCGCACCGTGTCATATTAAGGTGAATACCGGTATGAACAGACACGGG
The DNA here is from genome assembly GCA_947053655.1 of uncultured Clostridia bacterium. GTDB lineage: Bacteria > Bacillota > Clostridia > Christensenellales > Borkfalkiaceae > Coproplasma. The sequence continues at coordinate 12,293 of CAMRTO010000026.1, read as the reverse complement.
TGCGATATTCATACCCTTCCAGACGTTCTTAAAGCGCTTCCGCGCGAAAGCGTCCTCGGCGTCTATTCGCATTTATACGCGCCCGACGACGTGGCGGCAAGCGCGTCTCAGTTGGAAATTTTCCGACACGCGGAAAGAATGGTTAAAGCCGTCAATCCGCAGGCTGTCGCCCATATTTCTGCAAGCGGAGGACTTCTCCGCGGAGGTAAATATTTAGCCGACGGCGTGCGTTGCGGAATACTTTTGTACGGCTACGCCCCCGCGGGCTTTAAGGCGGACGGCTTCGAAAGGGCATTAAAGGTTTACGCCCGCCGCACTCAGATTACGCGGTTTATCGGCGGAGGAGTGGGTTATAACCGCGCAGACAGGGGCTACGGCGATTTATCAGCGTACAGGTGCGGCTATGCGGACGGGTTTTTCCGTACCGTGCCGCTCGGCGAAAAGACGCTTTGCATGGATTCCTTCGTGGCGGACGGCGGCGGAGAGCTGGTCTGCGTAATGGACGATGCGGACGCATACGCTTTAAGAAGCGGCACAATTTCTTACGAGGTTCTTACAGGCGTTACGCGCCGAAGCGAGAGGGTATATGTCAGGTAAGGAAGAAATACGCGAAAAGCTTAAAATAAAACGCAGATATTTTTACGGCGTGCGCAGAGAGGTCGCCGACGGTTGCATAAAGGATTATTTTCTTGCCGCTTTTTCCTCCTGCGACAGTTTTTTTATTTACAATTCGTTCTCTGCGGAAGCGGACACTTCGGCAATAATAAACGCCCTCGTTTCGGCAGGTAAAAAAGTATTTTTGCCGCGTACGGAGGGGGAAAACATTGTCGCCGTAGCTTATTCGAAGGAAATGAAAAAAGGAGCTTTCGGCATTTTTGAGCCGATAGGCGAACCGTACGGCGGACAGTTAGACGTGACGGTGCTACCGCTTCTTGCAGTGAATGAAAGCGGCTTCCGCATAGGCTACGGCAAAGGCTGTTACGACAAATTTTTAAAGGACAGGCATACGTTAAAGGTCGGGCTGGGCTATTCTTTCCAGATTGAAAAATTTTCCGCCGACGGGTGGGACGTTCCGCTTGATTTTTTTGTATGCGAAAAGGGAATATATACTTATGGAAACGACGGAAAACAAAAAAAGCGATAAAATACTGTACGAAATAAGGGACTTGCTTACGGGCGCGGCGTTTCCCGTAATGCTTCAGCTTATATTCAGCACGTCGATAATTCTTTTCGCGGATTATAACGAGGAGCCCGTTTTGCAGGTTTTCGTCCTTGTTTTCGGCGAAATACTGCTTGCGGGGGCTTACGTCATTTTCGGCAGGCAGAACGGTCTTGCGGCGTACAGGCGTACCGTTCTCGGCGAAAAAAAGCGGGCGGGCGGCACGGATGATAAGCGCGCCCTTTACAAAACGGGCGAATACGCGCTTTGGAAGGGCTTCGTCATAGGCGCTATAAGCTGCGTTCCGTTTGTGATTTTTCAGTTTATACAGTGCGTCGCGCCGAATATCGTTTGCGAATTTATTTTGAAATACGCTTTCGGCTGGGCGGCATATCCGTTTATAGTTATTTCAGAAGCTCCGTCCGTAGGAAATCTTTCGCCCTGGCTCAATTTCATATGGGTGGTTATCCCCGTATGCATACATGCGCTCGCCTATTATATCGGCGCGCGCGGCGAGAAAAAGCGGCAGTCGAAGGTTGAGGAAGCGCAAAAAATAAAGGACAAGCCCAAAAGATGAGGATAATTTCCGGCAAATACAGGGGTATGGTCCTCGCACAGTTCAACGGCGCGGAAATCCGTCCCACCGCGGACAGGGTAAAGGAAAGTCTTTTCAATATTCTGTCGGACAAAACGGGCGGTGCGCGCGTTTTGGATTTGTTTTGCGGAAGCGGCAATCTCGGCATAGAATGCATTTCGCGCGGGGCGGAATTCGTCGGCTTTAACGACGCTTCCCGTGACAGCATAGCCGTATTGAAAAAGAACCTTGCGCGCATACCCGAAAAAAATTATACCGTCACGGTGTGCGATTATGCCGCATGCCTTGCGCGGGGTGGTGCGTTCGATATTATTTTAATAGATCCGCCCTACCGCTCGGACGCGGGTGTGCGCGCGCTTGAAATTATTGCAAAAAACCGTTTGCTTAATGCGGGCGGCGTCGCCGTTTACGAGCGGGACAAAAGCTTTTGCGGCACGGTGGACGGACTTGAAATGTACGACGAAAGAAAATACGGCAAGACGTATTTAAGTTTTTTCAAAGCGGTGACATAATGAAAAAGTGCGTTTTTGCGGGCACGTTCGACCCGCCCACAACCGGACATAAAAAGACCGTCGACGACTGCCTTAAAATTTTCGACGAGGTTGTCGTCGCCGTTATGGTGAACAGGTCAAAGACGCCGCTCTTAACCGAAAAGGAGAGGGCGGCGCTTTTGGAAAAGCTGTATGCGGACGAGCCGCGCGTTAAGGTTACCGTATTCGACGGCGCGGCGGTAGATTTGCTCGCGCGCGAAAATACGCCGTTTTACGTGCGCGGAGTGCGCAACACGGTAGATTTCGAGTATGAAAACGCCGACCTTTATGCAAGCAGAAAGCTGTATCCCGAAATGACGGCGGTATATCTTCCCGCAGAGCAGGACAGTATACACGTCAGCTCTACGCTGGTAAAAAACTGTATCGCCTTCGGGAAGGATTTTTCGCAATACGTTCCCGCGGAAATTTACGTTGATTTATGCGATATATTGGAGAAGAAAAATGTTTGAAAAACAGATAAAGATACCCGACCCCGAAATTCTGGTCGAGCAGATGCCCCTGCCGGCGTCGCTTAAAAAAATAAAAGCGGAGCGTGACGGGCTGGTTTCCGATGTAATATCGGGCAAGAGCGAAAAGCTTATAATAATAGTCGGTCCTTGCTCTGCTCACGAAGCGGCGCCCGTTTTGGAGTACGTCGAAAGACTGGGCAAACTTAACGAAAGAGTAAAGGACAAGCTTGTTCTCGTTCCCAGAATTTACACCAACAAACCGCGCACGCGCGGCGTGGGCTACAAGGGCATGTTTTCCCAGCCCGACCCTACCAAATCAGAGGATATTTTAAAAGGTATATTCGCCATAAGGGAATTGAATATAAAAGCAATAGAAGCAAGCGGACTTTCCGCCGCGGACGAAATGCTTTATCCCGCAAACATACATTACGTTGACGATTTGCTTTCATATATAGCCGTCGGCGCGCGTTCGAGCGAAAACCAGCTTCACCGCCTTGTTTCCAGCGGAATAGACGTTCCCGTCGGGATAAAAAATCCCATGAGCGGCTCTTTAAAGGTAATGCTTAATTCTATTTACGCCGCGCAGTCGGGGCAGATTTTCAAGCTTAACGGCTGGCAGGTAAAGACGAACGGCAATCCGCTTGCGCATGCGATACTTCGCGGCGCGGTGGACGGATACGGCAACGACATACCCAATTTCCATTACGAAACCGTCATGCAGGTAATAGAAGGTTACGCGCAGTCCGGTCTGAAAAACCCCGCTATAATTATAGACGCAAATCATTCCAACAGCGGCAAAAAGTTCAGACAGCAGATAAGAATTTGCGAGGAAGTAATGCAAAACCGCCTTTACGACAACGACTTCAAACGCAATTTAAAGGGTTTTATGATAGAAAGCTTTCTGGAAGAAGGCTGTCAGGCGGAGGATAAAATTTACGGCAAATCTATAACCGACCCCTGCCTCGGCTGGCAGGATACGGAAAGGCTTATTCTCGACATAGCGGAGAAGGTGTAACATGACGACGGCGTATCTGGGACCTGAGGGCAGTTACAGCCACGTTGCCGCGCTGGAAATGACGCCCGAAGCCGAGCTTCTCGCTTGCGGAAATTTTTCAAAGGTGTTTGCCTCGGTTGTTGCGGGCGGGGCGGATTGCGCGGTCGTACCCATAGAAAACACTTTAAACGGCGGCATCGCGCAGAATATCGACTTTTTACAAAGCTTCGACGGACTTTTCGCTTTTAAGGAGCACGCGGTCAAAATAGACCACAGACTGTTTGTCCGTAACGGCGCGGACGTAAAAAAAATAAAACGCGTTTTTTCGCACGCTCAGGCTATAGAGCAATGCTCGCGTTTTCTTTATAAAAATCTACCCGAGGCGAAGCTTATCGCAGTGCCTTCCACCGCGGCGGGACTGGAGATGATAACCTGTGACGGCGACGCGGGCATTGCGGGCGCGCACATGCGCGCCGAGGGATTGACTGCTTCGGACTGCAATATTGCGGACGAAAGCGAAAACTATACGTATTTTCTGCTTATAAAGCGCGGTTGCGCGGATGAAAAAATTCCTTCGCGCAGGATATATTTTTCCGCCGTATGCGACAACCGCGCGGGCGCGCTTTTGTCGCTTTTGCGCCCGGTATACGAAAACGGTCTGAACATGACGAAAATTCATTCCAGACCGATAAAGGACAGACGAGACGAATACAGATTTTTCATAGAAGCCGAGGCGGATTATTCCGACGCAAACGTAAGGCGCGCCTTGGAGGAAGTGAAAAGCGGGGCGAAATCTTTCAGAATTTTGGGCTGCTATTGATTTATACGAATGGCAGAAGCACGGCAAAGCACACAAGCGCCTGTATAAATTTAACGCATATAAAATACAAAGCGCTTACTTTGGCTTTCGTAAAATAGGAAAGCTGTTGCAAAAGTATGGATACGCCACCGAAGGTTATCAAAAATCCCGTAAGCGGCAGGGTGAGTTTCGCGCCCGTAGCGGACAGCGCGCCGCAGCCTGCGGTCGCTTCGATAAGTCCGCGGCAAACGGCGGAAGCGGCTTCACTGCCCGTGAACATAGATAAAAGCTTTTCGATAGGATACAAAAGGTCGAAGTCGCAGACAATCTGTGCCGCCACGCAGAAAAAGGCTATAAATCCGCCGGCAACCGCCACCGAGGTGACCGCGCCGAAAAAGCTGTTGTACAAAACGTTTTTATCGGCGGGTGCGCGGCGGTATTGCGTTATTTGCTTTTTCCGTGAAAAGACGGAAATAATAAGCGCGACGGACAGCACGGAGAAAGCGTGCGCGGCTAAAAGAATCCAACCCGCTGTCTTGCTTTGAAGCATCTTCACCCCGACGCTTCCAATAATAAACAGAGGGCCGGACGTAGAGCACAGCGCGCAAAGCTTTTTGGCGTCCGCGCCGCTTATACAGCCGCTTTCGTAAAATTCTTCGACGGCGCGCGCGCCTGCGGGATAACCGGAGCATATGCTCATAACAAAGCATACCGCGGCGGACGGCGGAAGCGAGAAAAGCCCCGTAACCTTTTTAAGCGGCAGGGCGGCTTTTTCCGCCATTCCCGTTTTTATGAATATTAAAGTTATGACCATAAACGGAAACAGCGACGGCAGGACGCATTCCGCCCACAGCGCGAATCCGTTGAAACAGCTTGTTATGTACCGCTCGGGGTAAATTATTATCGCCGCGGCAAGCAGTAAAAGCGCGCAGCATAGCGCCGAATATTTAAAAATGCGTACAAATTTCATTCAATATTAAAATTATTTCGGAGGGAAGATTATTATGAGTAAAACGTTGGGGCTTGCACTCGGTGCGGGCGGTGCGCGCGGCGTCGCGCACGCGGGATTTTTACAGGCTTTGGAAGAAGAAGGTATAAGGCCCGATTATATAACCGGTTGTTCCATGGGTTCGGTTGTCGGCGGCTGTTATGCAAGCGGCATGCCCGTTAATGAAATGAGAGAGGCGTTGCTTTCGCTTAAAATACGCGATATTTTCGATTTAAGCCCTCTGGTGATTTTCCAGATGTCGCTTCTCGGCAGCAGAAAAATGCGCGAGCTTCTGGAAGCGAATTTAAGGAAAAAGAATATAGAGGACTTTCCCGTTCCTTTCAAGTGCGTGGCTACGGACCTTATTTCGGGCAAGCTTCACGTTTTCGACAAGGGAAGCGCGGCGCTGGCAATACAGGCTTCGAGTACTATTCCGTCGGTTTTCAGACCCGTACCCTTCGAGGATAAGCTTTTCGTGGACGGAAGCTGTCTTTGCCGCGTGCCCATAAAGCTTGTTAAAGATATGGGTGCGGACGTAGTCGTCGCGGTGGACGTGCTTAAAAACACGTCTCAGCCGTCGGACGAGCTGCATAACATTTTCAAGATGCTTTTAAGGGTTTACGACGTTATGGACGCCAACGCCACTTCTATGTACAGGGAGCGCGACGGACATCTGTGCGATTTGTATCTGGAACCCGAAATGGCTGGCGTAACCGTTATGCAGGTAAGGGATTTGGGTAAGCCTTACGACGAGGGTTACATGCTCGGCAAGCTTAACGCGCCGAAAATCAAGGAACTTTTGAAATAAATGGATTTATTCGATTTAAACGGCAACGAGGAGAGCGCCAAACCGCTTGCCGAGCGCATGCGCGCAAACAATTTAAACGAGTTTATAGGTCAGCGGCATATCGTTGCGGAAGGCTCGCTTTTGCGCCGCGCCATTTCGCTTGACAGGCTGGGCAGTTGCATTTTTTGGGGCCCTCCGGGTACGGGAAAAACAACCCTTGCCAATATTATCGCTTCCACTACGCACGGACGGTTCGTTAAATTGAACGCCGTTCAGTCGGGAGTGGCGGACGTAAAAAAGGCGGTGGAGCAGGCGCGCTCCGATTTGAAAATGTACAATAAGCGTACATATTTAATGCTTGACGAGTGTCACCGCTTCAATAAAACGCAGTCGGATTCCCTCCTTCCCGCCATAGAGCAGGGTACCGTAATATTAATAGGTTCCACGACGGAAAATCCTTACGCGTCGATGACGCCGGCAATAGTTTCGCGCTGCCGCGTATTCGAATTCAAACGCCTGTCGGAGGAAGATATAAAATACGCTTTGACCCGCGCGCTTGTCGATAAGCGCAAGGGCTTGGGCGCATATAAAGCAGATATCCATGCAGACGCGTTGAATCATATAGCCCGCGTTGCCGGCGGCGACCTGCGCACGGCGTACAACGCTTTGGAGCTTGCCGTTCTTACTACGCCGCCGCAAGCCGACGGGACGGTAAAAGTGACACTTGCTGACGCGGAGCAATCCATTCAGCGCAAAGCCCTGTCGTACAACGGGGACGCTTATTACGACTATCTTTCGGCTTTCTGCAAAAGCCTGCGCGGAAGCGATCCGGACGCCGCGCTGTATTACGCCATGCGTCTTACGGAGGGCGGTTGTGACCCCATGCTGATTGCGCGCCGTCTGGTTATTCATTCGTCGGAGGACGTTGGAATGGCGGACCCGAACGCGCTTGTCGTAGCGACGTCGGCAATGTACGCGCTTGAAAAGACGGGCTATCCCGAAGGCTTGATTCCGCTTTCCGCCGCGATAATTTACGTGTGCGAAGCGCCCAAAAGCAACGCGGTAATTACTGCAATGAGCGCCGCTTCAAAGGACGCGCGCGAAGTGCGCGACGACGACGGCGTTCCGCCCTATCTTAAAGACAATTCCTTCTCGGGCAGAGACGGTAAGGCGAATAGCGCCGCCTATAAATATCCTCACGATTATGCGGGCGGATACGTCGAACAGCAGTATCTTCCGGACAAACTGAAAGACAGAGTGTATTACACGCCGTCGGACTACGGCTTCGAAAAGACGGTAAAACAGCGGCGTGCGGAAAGAAAAAAAACCAATAACGAAAAATAAAAAAACAAAACGCTCCGAGGGGGCGTTTTTTTATTTGCAATAATTAGTATAATTTGTTTTTTGCAAAAATAAATATAATCAGGAAGGGCGGCGCAAGGTTTCGCCGAATTAGTTAAATAATCGTCAAAACACCGCAAAAAATACGCCTTTCCATTATGTTATTATCGGAGAGAAGATTGGTACGCGTCTTTAAATTCAAAACCCTGATTTTGTCCGCGCTTGCGGTCGTGCTTATTACCGTGCTGTCGGTATCCGTTTACTACACGGGCGCATATGCGGTTTATTACGGAACAACGCCGCGGCTTGTTCCCATTTACAGTGTGGACAGGGATGACAAGGTTATCTCTGTTTCCTTTGACTGCGCCTGGGGAACCGAGCACACTGACGACATTTTAAATGCGCTTAAAGTAAGCAACGTGCGCGCCACCTGGTTCATGGTGGAGTTTTGGGCGGATAAATACCCCGACTACGTCAAGAAAATAGATAAAGCCGGTCACGAAATCGGCACCCATTCCTCAACGCATTCGTATATGTCCAAACAGAACGCGGAGGAGATAAAGAAGGAGCTTTCCGCTTCGTCGCAGGTAATAGAAAGCATAACAGGCAAAAAGGTAGAGCTTTTCCGTCCGCCTTACGGCGATTACGACGACGAGCTTATACGCACCGCGTCCGAAGCGGGATTCTATACGATTCAATGGGATACGGACAGCTTGGATTGGCGTGACCTTTCTGCGTCGGACATAGCAATGCGCGTCATAAACAACGTAAAAAGCGGCTCTATTATTTTAATGCATAACAACGGGCTTCACACTGCCGAAGCCGTGCCTATAATACTCGAAACGCTTAAAAACAGAGGTTACAGCTTCGTACCCATAGGGGAGCTTATTTACAGGGAAAATTACGTAATAGACGGCGCGGGCAGGCAAAAGCCCGCACAGTAAAAACGGTGTTACTGCGGCTTTCGCCGTAAAAAAACATACAGGAAACACAATTTGGAGGCTTTTTTATGAATTACAGTACTGAGAAAAACAATAAGGTTTACATTTACGGAGAAATAGTTTCGGAAGCGGTGTTTTCCCACGAGGTTTACGGCGAAGGATTTTACGAGTTTTACGTCAAAGTAATGCGTCTTTCGGGTCAGGCGGATATACTTCCCGTCACGGTATCCGAACGTATTATGACGGAGGAGATGAAGGTCGGCGGCTACATATGCGCGCTCGGGCAGTTCCGCAGCTACAACAAAGTGGACGGAGCCAAATCGCGCCTGATGCTTACGGTGTTCGTGCGCGAGCTTCTCGAAGCGCCGCCCGTAAAAAATCCCAATTCCATAGTGCTGTCGGGTTATATTTGCAAACCGCCCGTGTACCGCACAACGCCGTTCAACAGAGAAATTGCCGACCTGCTGGTTGCCGTCAACCGCAGTTACAATAAATCGGACTATATTCCCGCAATAGCCTGGGGTAGGAACGCGCGCTTTGTAAGGAATCTTGCCGTAGGCGATAAAATTGCCTTGTCGGGAAGGATACAGAGCAGGGAGTACCAGAAAAAACAGCCCGACGAAAGCTTTGTTTCGATGACGGCTTACGAGGTGTCTATTTCAAAGCTTGCCGCCTTCGACGACGACAGCGAGTTCGATATAGAGCAGGAGTTCGACCTTTATTCGGTTCCCCGCGCTTACGAGCAGAACGAACAATAAAATCAATATAAAAAGCGCGCTCCGCGGATTTTCCGCGGAGCGCCGTTTTAATTTTATCGCAAGAAACAGGCGTCAGTCTTTGAAAAGATTTTTAATCATTGTGTTTACGTAAAGTATGGGCACGACGGAAATTTTATCCGTAAATTTCGTTACGGACTTCATGTTTTTTGCCGGTAAAAGCACCTTTTTAAAGCCCATTTTCACACATTCCGCAACTCGCTTTTCGCAGTACGACACGGCGCGCACCTCGCCCGTTAGTCCCACTTCGCCGAAAACGGCGACATATTTATCTATCGGCTTGCCGTAAAATGCGGAAGCCAAAGCGGCGCACACCGCCAAATCGCACGCAGGCTCGCCAAGCTTAATTCCGCCCATGGCGTTCAGATAGACGTCGGAGGAGGAGAGGTTAAGCCCGCACCGCTTTTCGAGCACCGCAATGAGAAGAACAAGCTTATTGTAGTCTATGCCGATAGGCATGCGGCGCGGCAATCCGAACGACGTTTTGGATATAAGCGTCTGTATTTCCACGTTCATGCACCGTGCGCCCGTCTGCGCAGGCGTTACGGCAGACCCGGGCTCCTCGCCGCGGCTTTCGGACAGGAATACGCCCGTATAATCGGTAACGGGTTTTATTCCGCAGTCGGTCATTTCGAAAACGCCGACTTCCTGAACGTTTCCGAACCTGTTTTTTACTGCGCGGAGAATTCTGAAATTTTCCTGATTTTCCCCCTCGAAGTAAAGCACCGTGTCCATGATGTGTTCGAGAACCTTAGGCCCCGCCAACGCGCCTTCCTTGGTGACGTGCCCGACTATGAAGAAGGTTATTCCGCGGCTTTTTGCTATGCGCATAAGCTTTGACGCGCACTCTCTGACCTGCCCTACCGAGCCTGCCGACGAGGACAAATCTTCCGTGTATACCGCCTGAATACTGTCTATTATGCAAAATTGCACGCCGTCCAACTCGGTTTCGAGTCCGTCGATACACGTTTCGTTTATTATAAAAAGTTCTTCGCTTTTAAGGTTTAGCCTTTGCGCGCGCAGCTTGACCTGCGAACAGCTTTCCTCTGCGGAAAAGTAAAGCGTTTTACTCTTTGCGGAAAGGTTTGCGGCAATCTGCGTCAGCAGTGTGGATTTGCCTATTCCCGGGTCGCCGCCTATAAGCACCAGCGAGCCCGCCACAATGCCTCCGCCCAGAACGTTATCGAATTCCGAAATGCCGGAGGAGGTCCTGTCGTACCGCTCGAAGGTTATATCTTTAAGCGGCTTCGCCCTGTTGGAGTAAACCGCTTTTCTTACGTCTTTTGCGCCCGGCGCAGGTTTTATTATTTCTTCCACCATAGTGTTGAATTTTCCGCAGGAGGGGCATTTGCCCAGCCAGCGGCTGCTTGTCGCGCCGCATTCGCTGCAAACGTATTCTGTTGTGTTTTTAGCCATAAAAATTTCCTTTAAGTTAAAAATAGGTAAGATGCGCTTATTTCGAAGCGCCTGACGGCTTTAAATATTTGTCAGTTGTATTATGCAATACGCGCAGATACCAAGTCCCTCGCCCACAAAGCCAAGTCCCTCGCACGTTCCCGCCGCAATTGCTATATTTTCCGGTTTCGTCCGGCAAGCCGCGCTTAAATTTTCTTTCATGGCGTCTATGAAGGGGGAAAGCTTGGGCTTTTCGGCTTGAACGCTGATGGATATGTTCCCCACCTTAAAGCCCCTCGCGTTTACGGCTTTTAAAGCTTGCTTCAACAGAAGTATACTGTCTGCGTCTTTGAATTTTTCGTCCGTGTCGGGGAAGTAGTGACCGATATCGTCAAGTCCCGCGGCGGATAAAAGCGCGTCCGTGACGGCGTGTGCTATAACGTCGCCGTCGCTGTGCGCGATAAGCCCTCTGTCGCACGGTATTTTTACCCCGCCCAAGGTGACGCAATTTCCCTCGCCGAAAGCGTGCACGTCCACCCCGAAGCCTACCGTTCCGCCCGAGGCGGCGATTGCGGGTATACCGCGCGAAAAGTCGCTTTTATACGTAAGCTTGATATTCGTCGGGTCGCCCTCCGAAATGCGCGGGTTACCGATAAACTCTCCGTAAACGGCGCTGTCGTCCGTATAAATTTTATTGCCTGCAAGCGCGTAGGCGTTTTTTATATCCTCGGTCAAAAATCCCTGCGGAGTCTGCACAAGATAAACGCCGTCTCTGTCCGGTCTGTCGCATATTTCGCCGTAACCGACGTTTACTACCGTATCCGTCGCCTTGACCGCGCATACGCCGCTGCCGAATTTTTTAACGCTTTCTATGCATTTTAAAATAATTTGCTTTGAAACGAAGGGACGCGCTCCGTCGTGTATAAGCACGACGTCGCCGGTGACGCTTTCAAGCGCAAGCTTTACGCTTTGAGTGCGCGTCCCGCCGCCGCGCACTACTAAATAGCCGAACGGCGCGCACAACGCGGAAATTTCTTTTAAGTCCTTTTCCGACGCGGCGACGATTACTTCGTCTATCTCGTTTATGGCGAAAGCCTTCAAAGTATAGTAGAGGGCAGGCGCGCCGTAAAGGGGCGCAAGCAGCTTGTTTTTATCGAAGCCGGCGCGTTGTCCGCTGCCCGCCGCGCAGATAATTGCGGAAATTTTGGTTTTTTTCATTTTATTCGCCTTGCAGAATTTCGTAAAGAGAGGAAGCCTCGTCCTTTTTCACAAATTCCCTTATTTCCTTTACGGTGAATTTGACCGTCTTGCCGTCGGCGTAGTTTATTTCTACAACGTCGCCCGCCTTGACGGGGTGCGAGGGCTTGACTTCCCTGCCGTTAATGCTTACCTTGCCCTTATCGCACGCCTCCTGTGCAAGCGTGCGCCTTTTAAGTATTCTTGAAATTTTTAAAAATTTATCTATTCTCATATGGATTTTACCTTATTTTTTACGTTATTACAAGCGTCGGCGAAGGA
>CAMRTO010000025.1 GCA_947053655.1 uncultured Clostridia bacterium | reverse complement strand
TAGGGCTTATTGCCCGAAAATGAAATACCACGTGCTATGCACGTGGATTTTTATTAACTTATCGTAAATACGTTTATATATTTTCTTGTAATAACGTATTTTCTGTGCTATAATTTACATAAAGGTGTGTTATGTTAAACGAAAAAAACGTAAATTTAGGTAAAGTACGCTCGTGTATACGCGAGCTGTACGAGTACGCCTCCAAGCGTAAAGCGGAAATAGGCGCGGAAAACGTATTCGATTTTTCAATCGGCAATCCAAGCGTTCCCGCCCCGCCCGAGGTATTGACCGCGCTCGAAGACCTCGTAAAAAACACAAACCCCGTTGTCCTTCACGGCTATACCTCCGCGCAGGGCGGCTACGGCGTCAGAAAAGTTTTAGCCGACTATATAAACCGCCGTTTCGAAACGCGTCTGGACGCCGACTGCCTTTACATGACTTGCGGCGCGGCGGCTTCGCTTACCATAACGCTAAACGCGCTTGTAAACCGCGGCGACCAGGTTATAACGTTCGCACCGTATTTTCCCGAATACAAGGTTTTCTGCGAGCACGCCGGCGCGAAGCTTGTAGCCGTACAAAGCGAGGAAAAAACCTTTCAGATAGATTTCGCCAAATTCGAAAAGGCTTTGAACGCCAAAACAAAGGCGGTAATAATAAACTCGCCCAATAATCCCAGCGGCGTCGTATACGGCGCGGAAACAATCCGCAGGCTTGCGGAAATTTTAACCGCTTTTTCCGAAAAAAGGGGAAGCCCCGTATATCTTATTTCCGACGAGCCTTACAGGGAACTTGTTTTTGACGACGGAACCGAGGTTCCTTACGTAATGAATTATTACGCGCACAGTCTGGTGTGTTACTCTTATTCCAAAAGTCTGTCTCTCCCGGGCGAGCGCATAGGCTATATCGCCGTGAACAACGCCATGGACGAGTATAAGGACGTTTACGCGGGTATATGCGGCGCAGGCAGGGCGTTGGGCTACGTCTGTGCGCCCGCGCTTTTTCAGAAGCTTATAGAGAGAGTTTACGACAAAACCTCCGACATAAACGTATACAAATTTAACAGGGACAAGCTGTGTTCCGCGCTTGAAAGTTACGGTTTTACCGTGGTTAAGCCGGACGGCGCGTTTTATCTTTTTGTCAAATCGCCCGAGGCGGACGCGGCTGCTTTTGCCGAACGCGCGAAGAAGTACGAAATTCTTTTCGTTCCCGGCGACGATTTCGGCTGTAAAGGCTACGTGCGCGTTGCCTACTGCGTCGCGCCGGAAACAATCGGACGCGCGCTTCCTTCCTTTGAAGCGCTTGCCAAAAGCTATAATCTTTAAAAACGGAAAGGAGCGGACTTTAAGTCCGCTTCCTCCCGATGATGTGGTAAACTGAGAGAGTAAATACATTATATATGCTACTTGACATAATGTCAATGCTATTTAGCATATTTTTGATATAATTTTTTTATGGTCTTAAGTAAAAGGATAAAAGAACTGCGTTTGGATAAGGGCTTGACGCAGACGCAGCTTGCGGAAAAAGCGGGAATAAACCAGTCTATGATAGCGCGTTGGGAAAGAGGGGAGCGGGAACCTATCGCCTCGGCGGTGGTAAAGCTTGCCGACGCGCTGGAATGCTCTTGCGATTATCTTCTGGGCAGAACAAACGACTATTGAAAAACGGAAACGCGCCGCGTTTCCGTTTAATATTAACCTGTATATTTTTCAAGCCTTTGCTTTATAGAGCGTAAATTGTTTTTGACGGAGGCGGAAGAAGCTCCGCCGAATGACGTGCGCGCGTCCGCGCAGTTTTTCGCTTTTACGGTTTGAACGATATCCTTTTCAAAGCGCGCGTCGTAGCTTTTGTATTCTTCGTAGGTCATGCTTTGCAAAGTCGCGCCTTTTTCTATACAGTTGCGTACGATTTTCCCAGTGACCGCGTGCGCGTCGCGAAAAGGAACGCCCTTTTTCGCAAGATAGTCCGCAACGTCCGTGGCGCAACAGAACTCGCTTTCAGCCGCCGCCGCCGCGCGTTCGGGCTTAAAGGCGACGTGTTCAAGCATTTCCGCCATAATATTTACGCAGTTCAAAATTTGCGTTTCGGCGTCGAAAAAGGCCTCTTTATCTTCCTGCAAGTCCTTGTCGTAGGCAAGCGGAAGGGCTTTCAGCATGGTAAGCATAGCGGTAAGGTGACCGTAGACCCTGCCTGTTTTCCCGCGCGTAAGCTCGCACACGTCGGGATTTTTTTTCTGCGGCATAATGGAGGAACCCGTCGAGTATTCGTCGGGAATTTCTATAAAACCGAACTCCTCCGTAGAATATAAAATTATGTCCTCGCAAAGCCTGCTTAAATGCGTCATTATAAGACTGCCGTCGAAAAGGTATTCGCAAACGAAGTCTCTGTCGGATACGCCGTCCAAAGAATTTTCGCAGGGTTTTTCAAAGCCCAAAAGCCGCGCGGTCATGCTTCTGTCGATAGGGTAAGAGGTTCCCGCAAGCGCGCCGCTGCCAAGCGGCATAACGTTTGCTCTGTCGGCGGAGCCGTGTATTCTGTCCAAATCGCGCAAAAACATTTCCGAGTATGCGTTCCAAAAATGCCCTGCGCACATGGGTTGCGCTTTACGCAAATGCGTGTACCCGGGCATTATGAAGTCAAGCCCCTTTTCCGCAAGTCCGCACAAAGATTTTATAAGCCTTACAAGGCTATGCGCGGTTTTTTCAAACGCCGTCCGCGCATACAGTCTGAAATCCGTAGCCACCTGATCGTTTCTCGAGCGCGCCGTATGCAACTTTTTGCCTGCGTCGCCGATGCGCTTCACAAGCTCGTTTTCCACAAAGGAATGTATATCCTCCGCACCGGCAATTTCAAGCTTTCCGTTTTCGATATCGGCATAAACGGAACGGAGACCGTCGGTTATTTTTTCGGTTTCCGTTTGCGATATAATTCCCTGTTTGCCGAGCATGGTCGCATGCGCAACAGAAGCGGTGATATCCTCTTTCCACAGTTTTTTATCGAACGGTAAAGAGTCGTTAAATCCGTCGGCGTTAGCCGCGGTCGGGTTTTCAAACCTGCCTTCCCACAGTTTCATGAATAATGTACCTTTAAAAAAATTGACTTATCGGTAAAATTAAATTACAATTATATTATAACGGAACGGTGCGTTTAAATCAAGTTTTTACGCAGGATAAAGCAATGATTATTTTGGGACTCGACCCCGGACTTGCCACAATGGGTTACGGCGTTGTGGAAAAACTTAAAAACGACAATACCGTCGCGGTGGATTACGGCGTCGTGCTTACGCCCAAGGACGAAAGCCTGCCCGTACGGCTTGCAATGCTTGAAGAGGGCATAAATAAAATACTCGACAAATACAAACCCGACGAAATTGCCGTCGAAGAACTGTTTTTTTCAAAGAATATTACGACGGGTATTCCCGTGGCGCACGCAAGGGGAGTTATGCTGCTTACATGCATAAAATATTGCGGCAAACTTTACGAATACACCCCAAACCAAATCAAGCAGTCGCTTACGGGCTACGGCAAAGCGGATAAAGTCCAGATGCAGCATGTCGTAACTTCGCTGTTGCGGCTGGATAAAATTCCCCGTCCCGACGACGCGGCGGACGCGCTTGCCGTCGCTCTGTGTCATGCGCATACGTCGCGCTTCGGCAGACTTTTCAATATAAGATAGTAGTGTGGAGAAGATATGATAGGCTACGTAAAAGGAAAAATTTTATCCCTCACGCCCGAGTGCGCATTGATAGAAACCCCGTCGGGCATAGGGTTTGAAGTAATGTGCTCCGGCTCGGCTTTCTCGTCGCTTGCGGACAAGCAGGAGGCGGGGCTGTATACCTATATGCAGGTAAGCGAAAACGGCGTCGCGCTGTACGGTTTTTCCTCTCCGGACGAAAAAAATATGTTTTTGAAGCTTATCTCTGTTTCCGGCGTCGGACCAAAAATGGGTATAGGCGTGCTAACCGGTATGACCGTGGGAGAGCTTGCCGCAGCGATAGCCACACAGGACGTCAAACGTCTTTCCTCGGTCAAAGGGCTGGGTAAAAAGACGGCGGAGCGCATTATTCTGGAACTGCGTGAAAAGGTAACTTCCGCCGCAGTTCCCGCACAGGACGGTTCGCCTTTGCCCGTTATATCCTCCGGTGACGAGGATGCCGTCGTCGCTTTGACGACGCTGGGCTTTACCCGTTCGGAAAGCGAAAAGGCAATTGCCCGCGCAAGGGCGGCTGGTGCAAGCTCTGTGGAAGATATAATAATGCTTGCGCTTAAAGGAATGTGAAATGTTTTTTGACGACGAAGAAGATTATACCGCCGACGGCGGCGACAGGCTTGTAAAAAGCACCAAGGGCGAATACGACGTCGAAGAAAACGTTCTCCGCCCCAAAACGCTTGAAGCGTACGTCGGTCAGGCTAAGGTAAAGGAAAATCTCAAAGTTTACATGAACGCCGCAAAGCAGAGGGGCGAGGTTCTGGAGCACGTCCTCCTTTACGGCGCGCCCGGTCTCGGCAAAACCACTTTGGCGCATATAATAGCAAACGAGATGGGCGGACAGCTTAAAATAACAAGTGCGCCCGCGATAGAGCGCGGCGGCGACTTGGCGGCGATACTGACAAACCTGAACGAAGGCGACGTGCTGTTTATAGACGAAATACACCGTCTCAACCACAGCGTTGAGGAAATACTGTATTCCGCTATGGAAGATTACGCGCTGGATATAATAGTGGGCAAGGGTCCGAGTGCAAGAAATATCCGCTTTTCTCTTAAAAAATTTACGCTCATAGGCGCAACGACCCGCGCGGGAATGATTGCCAATCCCCTGCGCGACAGGTTCGGCATTGTTTGCCGTCTCGAAATGTATACGCCTGAGGAGCTTAAAGACATAGTAAAACGCAGCGCGCGCACGCTCGGCATTTCGATTGAGGAAAACGCCGCGGCGGAGGTTGCGCGCCGTTCGCGCGGCACGCCCAGAATCGCCAACAGACTTTTAAAGCGCGTCCGCGACTTTTCGACGATAAACGGCAATTCTTCGGTCACCGTTTCGGATGCGAAATTCGCGCTCGGCAAAATGGAAATAGACGATTTGGGCCTCGACGAGGTGGACAGGGGGCTTTTGCGCGCCATGGTCGAAAAATTCGACGGCAAACCCGTGGGACTGGAAACACTCGCCGCGACGATAAACGAGGACGCGGGTACGATAGAGGACGTTTACGAGCCGTATCTTTTACAGCTCGGCTTCATTGCCCGCACGCCGCGCGGCAGGGTAATTCTCCGCGGCGGGTACGAACATTTGGGTTACTCTATAACCGAAAAACAGCGGGAACAGCTTACACTGTTCGATAAAGATTGACCATGCAATTTAAAAAAAGCGATTTTTATTACGATTTACCCGAGGAGTTGATTGCTCAGACCCCCGCAGAGCCGAGGGATTCCTCGCGCCTTCTGGTTTACGACAGGAAAAGCGGAAATACCGAACATAAAATTTTCCGCGACGTTATCGGTTATCTGGAAAAGGGCGACGTGCTTGTCGTAAATAACACCAAGGTATTGCCCGCCCGACTTTTCGCGCATACGGAAAACGGCGGCGCGGTTGAAGTGCTTCTTTTGAAAAGACTTGAAAAAGACGTTTGGGAAGCGCTTGTAAAACCCGGCAAAAAGTGCGTCCGCGGCAAAAGGCTTACCGTTTCGGACGGGCTTTCCTTAACGGTGGAGGATATAACCGACAGCGGCGAAAGGATAATAAAATTTTATTACGAAGGCGTGTTCGAGGAAATTTTGGAAAGACTGGGTTCCATGCCCCTGCCGCCGTACATTAAAGTCAAACTGGAAGATAAAAACCGCTATCAGACCGTTTACGCAAGGACGGACGGTTCGGCGGCGGCGCCGACGGCTGGACTTCATTTCACACCCGAGCTTCTTTCGAAAATCAAAGACAAAGGCGTGGAAATAGCTGAGGTTCTCCTTCACGTGGGGCTCGGCACGTTCCGCCCCGTCAAGGAAGATATAATCACCGACCATAAAATGCACTCGGAGTATTACGAAATAGGCGAAAGCGCGGCGGAAACAATTAACCGCGCCAAGCGCGAGGGCAGGCGCATAATAGCCGTCGGCACAACGTCCGTAAGAACGCTTGAAAGCGTCGCGGACGGCAACGGCTTTGTCAAACCCTGTAACGGCAATACGGAAATATTCATTTATCCTCCGTACAAATTCAAGTGCGTCGACGCGCTTATAACCAATTTCCATTTGCCTGAAAGCACGCTTATAATGCTTGTCGCGTCCATGACCGGCAGAGAGGAAATTTTAAACCTTTACAAAACGGCTGTGGGGGAAAGATACCGCTTTTTCTCTTTCGGCGACGCTATGATGATTGTATAAGCGGCACATCTCTTTGTCGCGCTTCGCTTTTTATCGGGTCACATACATCTGTGTATGCTCCCCTCAAAAAAGCTCGCGCTTCTCGACCTGCTTGCTTCTAAGCCAAGCAATCCTGTTTCCCGTGCAAATACGGGACGCGATACAAATTAATTAAAAACTATGAGTAAATATTTTTCATTTGAATTACAACACGTAGACAAACATACCGGAGCGAGAGCCGGCGTGTTTCATACTCCGCACGGCGATATTTTAACGCCCGTTTATATGCCCGTCGGTACTCAGGCGACCGTAAAGGGCGTCTATCCGCGCGATTTGAAGGAAGCGGGTTCGCAGATAATACTTTCCAACACCTATCATTTGTTTATCCGCCCCGGCGACGAGCTTGTAAAAAAAGCCGGCGGACTTCACAAATTCATGAACTGGGACCGCCCGATTCTGACGGACAGCGGCGGCTTTCAGGTATTTTCTCTTACGAAACTGAATAAAATCAAGGACGAAGGGGTATACTTCAACTCGCATGTGGACGGAGCAAAGCATTTGTTCACGCCCGAAAAAGTTATGGGTATACAGGAAAACCTCGGCGCCGATATAATTATGCAGTTCGACCAGTGCAGCGAGTACGGTTATACCCATGCCCAAGCCGAACAGGCAATGGAGCGGACAAGCGCTTGGCTTGAACGTTGCGCCGCGGTGAAAACGCGTGAGGACCAGGCGCTTTTCCCCATAATTCAGGGTAATATGTTCGACGATTTGCGTATGGAAAGTCTGCGCCGCGCCAAGCCCTACGCCGTAGACGGCATCGCCATAGGCGGACTTTCTGTCGGTGAACCCAAGCAAAGGATGTACGAAATTCTCGACTTGATGCGGCCCGAGCTTCCGACTTCCGTTCCGCGCTATCTGATGGGCGTCGGCAGTCCCGATTGCCTGATAGAGGGCGTGAAGCGCGGCGTGGATATGTTCGACTGCGTTCTCGCAACCCGTGTGGCGCGCAACGGTACGGCTTTCACCTCTAAGGGAAAGGTTGTGGTTCGCAACGGAGAATACAGGGAAGATTTTTCTGCTTTGGACGCTTCTTGCGACTGTTATTGTTGCAAAAATTACACGAAGGCTTATCTTAGGCACCTTTTGAACGTCAACGAAATGCTTGCGTCCATGCTTTTAAGTCTTCACAATATAACTTTCCTGCACAGGCTTATGCGCGGCATGCGCGAAGCGATTTTCGCAGACAGTCTGACAGAATTCGCAAACGGGTTTTACGCGGATTATGGGGAATAAGTGAAAGTTTCGTGCAATATTTTACAACCGCATAAAATCGCTTGCAAAATATCCGTAAAAATATTATATTTGAAAAGTAAATAAAATCTGGAGATAATAAAATGTTAAATTCGCTTCTCGTAAACAGCAGCACTATTTTCACCTACGTCATTCTGGGCGTGCTGGTAGTTGCCATAGTGGTTATGTTTATATTCTCGTCCCGCAAACGTAAAAAGCAGGAGCAGGACGCAAAAGACTTGATAAATTCCGTCAAGCCCGGCAACAAAGTCAAGACAATAGGCGGTATTTGCGGCATCGTCGTCGAGGTTGACGCAGAGGAAAATACCTTCGTTCTCGAAACCGGCACGGAGCAGTCCGGCAAATGCTTTATCAAGTTCGATAAACAGGCAATATATCAGACCGACGCGGTAGTGGAAAAAACCGTTGCAACGCCTGCGGAAAAGACGGAAGAAAGTTCCGCCGCACCCGAAGAACCTTTTGAAGAATCTTCGGCCGCAGCGCCTGCGGAAGCCGTCGAAGCGGCGCCCGCGGAAGCGGTAGAGGCCGCACCGGCGGAAACCGAAGCGGAACCCGAGGTAAAGACCACCGCAAAGAAAAGCAAAAAACAATAATAAACGCAAAGACCTCCGCATAAATTAAAGCGGAGGTCTTTATGCGTAAAAATATTTTTCAGGTAGTCAAAGCGTCCGCCGCGGCGGTAATAATTTCGCTTCTGTTCGTGCTTGTGTTCACACTTATAATACAGTTTTGTTCGCTGTCCGTCGGGGTGATAAAGCCCGTAAACCAAGTGTTCAAAATTTTATCCATAATAGCCGGCGGGCTTATATTTATCCGCGGCGAAAAGGGCTGGATTAAGGGCGCGGTATACGGACTTATCGCCGTAATTATTACATATCTTTTGTACGGACTTATAGCTCATTCCCTTTCCATAAGCTGGAAATTCGCTCTGGAAATACTTCTCGGCGTTGTTGCGGGTACGGTTACCGGCATAATAGCGGTAAATATCCGCAGGCGCGTCCGCTGAAATTTTGCAAAAAACACTTGATTTTTTATTTCGCTTACACTATAATATAAATTAAGACAACCAAAGGAGAATTTTTTAATGATAAAAACGATATCGGCTCCCCGCGAAAAAAAGGTTACGGGTTGCGGCGAATGCAGAAGCACATGCCAGTCCGCTTGCAAAACAAGCTGCACGGTAGGCAACCAAAGCTGTGAAAGAATTACCAGAGAACAGAATCCCGAAAAGAATAAATAAGTTTTAAGGAGCAGAAATTCTCTGCTCCTTTTTTCATGAGATATAAAACGATATGATACACATTTTCAATTTTAAAAATTTTTATTACATATACGACTCGGGCAGCGGCAGTCTGCACGAGTGCGACAAGGATACCGCGCTTTATCTTAAAATGAAGTACGAGGGCGGCGCAAAGGTAGACCTTTCCTCCGAAAAAATCGCCGAAATCGAAAAGGACGTTGCCGAATTGAAAGGGAGAGGACTTCTTTTCAATGAGGAGGTAAAAACCTATCCTTTGAAATCTGACGAGGTCAAGGCGCTTTGCATACATATCTGTCACGACTGCAATTTAAGGTGCCGTTACTGTTTTGCCGACGAGGGGGCTTATCATTCCGAACGCGAATTCATGAGCGAGCAGACGGCAAAAAAGGCGATAGATTTCCTTATAGAAAAAAGCGGAAACCGCAAGGTTTTGGAAGTAGACTTCTTCGGCGGAGAGCCGCTGATGTGTCTGCAAACCATAAAAAACGTGGTTGCTTACGCGCGTGAAAAGGGCGAAAAAGCGGGTAAAAAGTTTTTGTTTACAACCACCACCAACGCCCTTCTTCTCGACGACGACGCAATAGATTTTTTCAACCGTGAAATGGAAAACGTGGTTTTAAGCCTTGACGGCAGACGCGAAGTTCACGACGCAATCCGCAAGACAAAAAACGGAAAGGGCAGCTTCGACTATGTGATAGAAAATATAAAGAAGTTCGTCCGCTCGCGCGGAGATAAAAGCTATTACGTGCGCGGAACGTTTACGGCTAAAAATCTCGATTTTTCAAACGACGTAATTTTTCTTGCGGAGAACGGCTTCGACAGTATTTCCATGGAACCCGTCGTAACCGATATAGACGACTTAGCTATAAAACAAGAGCATCTTCCGCGTATCCTCGACGAGTACGAAACGCTGTGCGACAAGTATCTGGATAAATACCAAAAGGGCGAAGGATTTAACTTTTTTCATTTCAATATAGATTTGGAGGGCGGGGTATGCTTGCAGAAAAAGGTTTCCGCATGCGGCGCCGGCAACGAATATTTTTCCGTCGTGCCGAACGGCGACATTTATCCCTGTCACCAGTTTGCCGGCGATAAAAATTTTCTTATGGGCAACGTGTACGACGGCGTTCTCGACGGGCAAATCCGCGAAAAGTTCGCATCCAACTGTCTTTTTACGCGTAAGGACTGCGAAGGCTGCTTTGCCAAATTTATTTGCAGCGGCGGATGCAGTGCGAACAACTACCATTTTGCGGGCGATATGAACAAGCCTTACGGCATTACCTGCGATATGATGAAAAAGCGCATAGAGTGCGGTATGCACGTGCTTGCGCGCAAAAAAGCGGACAAAAGATAAAAAAATACGGCGTAAGCAAGTTTAATTAATTGACTGTCGCGCGATTTTTATATATAATTAAGTGGTTAAATTATAATAAAGTCGAACAATTTAGGAGTTTTTAATGGGCAAAATCAAATCTGCGATAATAACCGCAATAATTGCAGCCGCAATTTTGGTTCTTGCATTTTTCGCCCTGTTCTCGTGGCCGGTAGCAGGTACGGGTAAAGTGGACAAGTATAATTCGTTTGCTTCCGGCATACATCTCGGGGCGGATATTACGGGCGAAGCGTATACCGTGCTGTATCCCGAAGGCGTTCTTTCCGCCTCGGATTACAATTTCAACATGCCGGAACCCGACACCGACGACGGCGCGGATAAAGTTGACGAATATATCGCCAAGTACTCGCAGTGCGGCAGCGTCTATATCGAAAAGGACAAGCTGGAAGAACACGGCGGGGAAGAGGGCTTCAAGGCAAAGGTTAAAAAGGACGCGGAAATTTTATCCAAGCGTTTCGGACAGAAGGGCTATACAAGCTATTCCGTTTCCGTAGTGGACGGCTTTACTTTAAAGGTCAGCGTTCCGTCCAATATGACCTACGCCGCTTATTCCGATCCGGAATACAATTCCGCGGCGCGCTCCGCGGAACAATCCGCAGTAGCGCAGACGGTAAAATTCTTGTCGTACAGCGGCGGACTTACCCTCCGCAATTCCGAGGTGGGTAAAATTCACGACAGCGAGCTTGACAATTACATTCTCACGCCCATAAAAGACAACGTAAACACCTATTTCAAGGGTATTTCCAAATATGCGAAAGGCGGAAACTATGCCGTTAAAGTCAAATTGACGGATACGGGCAGAGAACGTTTCAAAGATATTTCCGCTAAGGTTGCGGCGGCGTCTTCCGATAAGAATATCGGATTTTACATCGGAAACAGCCAGTTGCTTTCGCTCGGGTGCGAGTCCGAGATAGACGGTAAAAGCTTCTTTATTTCGGTAAGCAACACTGCGGACGATTCCGCGGCGGCGCAGGAATACGCAATAATTCTCGACTCGGTCATAAACGGCGACACGCTTGCGCTGGACTATCTTTCCGGCGGAGACCCCGAAGTGTATTTTACGACCCCTCACCTCGGTAAAAACGCGCCCGTTTATCTGGGTGTAATAATATTGTTGGTTATAGTTGCGGCGATAGTTTATTCGGTGGTAAAATACAAGCTTTTGGGGCTTGTCAACGCCATGATGATAGTAATTTACTCGCTCGCCATGCTTACGGCAATTATGCTTATAGGTATTCAGGTTACGGTTGCCGGCGCGTTTGCGGCGGTCCTCGGTCTTGCGCTTCTGTGCGCGTCCAACTTCGTACTTTTCGAAAGCGTGCGCAAGGAAACCAAGAAGGGCAAAACAATTTATTCTTCCGTAAAATCCGGCTATAAAAACGTTTTGACGACTATTCTCGATATGCACATAATTTTAATAGTCGTTTCGCTTATGCTCGCGCTTATCTGCGTAGGCGAGATAGCCAAGTGCGGATTCATATTCTTCATAGCTTCGATAGCGTCGTACATTCTGTACTGGTTTACCCGCTTTATGTGGTATGTGATATCCTCGTTCGCCAAGGATAAATTCAAATTCTGCGGCTTTACAAGGGAGGTACCCGTCGATGACTAAGCTTAAACTTTCGGCAAAAATGCATATAATCGTTATTGTTTCGGCGGTAATAATAGCCGTAGGGCTCGCCGTGGGACTTATTTGTCAGTTCTGCGCGGACGGTTACTTCAACTACGGCGGAGATTATAAGGATTATCAGACGGTAGAAGTTAACTATACTCCGGTAGAGTATAAGGACAAAGAAATTACCGACCTTTGCGAAAAGCAGTTTAAAGAGCTTAAATTAAGCTATTACACCCGCAATTTCATAGAGGATACCGAGCTCGGCTCTACTTACGAATACAGGTTTTCAAAGGGAACCGATTCCGAAAAACTCAGTAAAGCGGCGGCGGCAATAGACGCGGCTTTGAAGGATAAAGATTCGGTCTTTCTTACAAATGCGTCTTATCATGCCGTAGACACTGTGCTCGGCGGCTCCAAAGCGCTGGTTTTCGGCAGTATCGCGCTCGCTTCTGCGGTTGTTTTCCAGTTTATATATTTCGCGGTGAGATACCGTCTTACGGCGGCGCTGTCCGCGCTTTTGGCGGATATACACAATCTTGCGCTGTTTGTTTCGCTTCTGGCAATAACGCGCATACCCGTCGGCTCGTCGGTGTTCACATTCGCGGTGCTTTGCGTGCTTATTACCATGATAGGCTGTTGCTTCCTGTTCGACAGGTTGCGCAAAAACGTCAAGGACGGAGAGTTTGCGAAGCTTGACGTATTCGAACAGACGGATACCTGCGCGGCGGAAAGTCTCAGACCCGTAGTTTTGACGGCGGCATGCTTCGCGGCCGTGGCGGTATTGGTTTTCGTGCTTCTTTCCATAAGCGCGCTGTCCGTTTCGGGTGTGTTGATGCCCGTGCTTTGCGGTCTGCTGTGCGCCGTAGTATGTGTATACGGAACTTCGTTCTTTACCCCCGCGGTACATTCGCGCTTCAAGCGCATAGGCGATAAATTCAAAGCGGAACATACCAAAAAACCCGCTAAAAAACAATAATTATTCAAGGCGGGGTAAGCCCCGCCTTTTTGTTATTCCGATATGAAAAGAACTGTACCCGAATTCGAATATTCGGAAGAACAACTCAATAGCATTAATTCCCTTGCGGCTTCCTGCGGGCTTTTGCCGGATACCGTAAAAATTCTTTACGCACGCGGAATAGACGACAGGGAAAAGATAGAGCGGTTTATTCACCCCTCGCGCGAGTATTTCGTTTCGCCCTTTAAAATGAGCGGCATGTCCGACGCGGTGCGGCTTATAACGCGCGCGCGCGACGAGGAATGGCAGGTCGTAGTGTACGGTGATTATGACGCGGACGGCGTTTGCGCCGCAACGGTAATGTGCGCGGCGTTGCGCGACTTCGGTATAGAACCCGTCGCCTACATTCCCGAGCGCCGCGACGGCTACGGTCTTAACGTAAAGGCAATAGACGATATATTCGAGGAGCATTTCCCCCAGCTTTTCATTACCGTGGACTGCGGAATTTCCTGCGCGGAAGAAGTCGAATACATCAAAGAGCAGGGTGCGGAAATAATTATAACCGACCATCACGAACTGCCCGACAGACTGCCCGACTGTATTTGCATAAATCCAAAATTCAACGACGGTTACATTTACGACAATCTTTGCGGAGCAGGCGTCGCTTTAAAGGTCGCCGTTGCGCTTAACGGCGAAAGCGCGTATAAATATCTGGACTTCGCGGCAATAGCAACCGTGGCGGACAGCGTACCTCTGACGGGCGAAAACAGGGATATCGTGTCCGAGGGATTAAAGCTTATTAATCAACGCCCGCGCAAGTGCTATGCGCAGTTTCTCGGTAAAAACGACGTAATAAATTCGCATGCTCTCGCTTTCGGTATTTCCCCAAAAATAAACGCCGCAGGCAGAATGGGCGACGCACGCAGCGCGCTCGAACTTTTCGGCGCCACAGACGAAAATTTGATTTTCGATTTGTCGGCTAAGCTTACAAGCTACAATCTCGAACGGCAGAAATATTGCGACGAGCTGTACGCAAGCGCAAAAAGCAAACTGAAAGAGGGCGGAACCTCCGATAAAATAATAATGCTTTGGGACGAAAGCTGGAACGCCGGCTTCGTCGGTATAGTTGCGGCGCGGCTTGCGGAGGAATATTCCCGCCCCGCAATGCTTTTCGTCCGCAACGGCGACAAGCTTAAAGGCTCTGCGCGTTCGGTTGAAAATATCAACGTTTTCGAGGCGTTGAAAGCCTGTGCGGAGCACATTGCGGAGTTCGGCGGACACTCGCAGGCGGCGGGCGTGAATATCGAAATAGAAAATTTCGAAAAACTGCGCGCCGCGCTGAATAAATATCTTACGGAAAATTATTCCGCCGAAGATTTCGAGTCGCGCGTCTATATAAGCGGCAGTCTTTCCGGAGGTCTATCAACGCGGTTTGCCAAGGAGCTTGACCTGTTGGAGCCTTTCGGCGTAGGCAACCGCCGCCCGCTTTTTATTGCCGACGTCGAAGCGGCCGAGGTTGCGCCCGTAAAGCAGGGGTCCCCGCATATTTCGGTCAAAAGCGGAAATTTGTCGTTTATGTATTTCGGCGGCGCAAGGTTTACGTATCTTCTGGAAAGCCGCGCGCCCAAACGCTTTATTTTCGAATATAACGTTTCCAAATTCCGCGGCAAGGAATATGTAAAGGGCTTTATCCGCGATTTGATTCCCTCTCGTTCGGCGGGCGGGCTCTGTACCGAAGAAATAGCCGTCAATAATATTTTGACCCTCGGCGGTGACAGGGTTTCCGTCAACCGCAAATTATTAAGCGCGGAGGAGCAGGACGAAATTTCGGACGGCGGTTACGGTTCGGTTTATATTGCAAGTGAATACGCCACTCTTTCGCATTACGAAAATTTAAACGGTTTGCCCGTGGAATTGTTTACACTCACGTGCGGAAATTTATCCGATACCGTGCTGGTTTCGCCGTCGTGCGACGTGGATTTAAGCGGATACAAAAGGGTGGTGTTCCTTGACGACTCGCCCATTTTCGACCGTTTCGCTTCGCTTGAGGGTAAAGACGTAATTGTTTGCGGCGGCGTTACGGGCTGTAATTTTATTAAAAATCTCAATGCCTCGCGTGAAGAACTTTTGAAAATTTTCGGCGCGCTTTTGGCTACACCCGCGGCGTCAAGGTACGACAGCGTTGCGTCGGTTGCGCTTAGCGGCTGTCTCGGATATCCGCCCGCGCAGACCGCTTTCGCTTTGGAAGTGTTCAGACAGCTTTCGCTAATAGGGTTCGGGGGCGGAAAGCTGACCGTAAACAGAGGGGTCAAAACGGATTTGACCAATTCCGAATTATACAATTTGGTGAAGGCTTATGAAAACCGTACTTGATAAAATTTCCGACAATTATCCGGAAAGCGACAAAGAGCTTCTCTTTGCCGCATACCGCTATGCGGAGGAAATGCACGAAGGACAAAAGCGCGCCTCGGGCGAGCCGTATTTCGTGCATCCTTGCGCCGTGGCGGAAATTCTCATTGATTTGGGTATGGATACAGCCTCTGTCGCGGCGGCTTTTCTGCACGACGTGATAGAGGACACCGCGGCAACCGCCGAGGATATACGCACGCGTTTCGGCACGGAAATACTTACGCTTGTCGACGGCGTTACCAAGCTCGATAAAATCAGCTTCCGCACCCATGAGGACGAGGACGCCGAAAACTTTCGTAAAATTTTCGTTGCGATGGCAAACGACGTACGCGTAATAATTATAAAGCTTGCGGACAGACTGCACAATATGCGCTCGTTGAACTTCCTTTCAAACGAGCGGCAACAGCGCATAGCGAAAGAAACGCTTGATATCTTTACCCCGCTTGCGGGCAGACTGGGTATATCGCAGATAAAGTGCGAGCTCGAAGATTTATGTCTTAAATATCTCGACCCCGAAGCGTACGAATTTCTTGTGGTAAATATTCATCAAAAGTTGGAGGAAAGGCGCAGCTTCGTCGATTTCGTCGTAACCGAGCTTAAAGCCATATTGGAGGAAAGCGGTATCGACGGCGAGGTTTTCGGCCGCCCCAAGCACTTTTATTCCATTTACCGTAAAATGAAAAATCAGGGTAAATCCCTCGACCAGATTTACGACCTTTCCGCTGTCCGCGTTGTCGTCGGCAGTATGGAAAACTGTTATGAGGTGCTGGGGAAAATTCATAAAAAGTGGAAGCCTGTTCCTGGGCGCATAAAGGATTATATCGCCACGCCCAAGCGCAATCTTTATCAGTCATTACACACTACTGTAGTCACGAACTTCGGACAGATTTTCGAAATTCAGATCCGCACGCAGGAAATGCACAAAATGGCGGAGTACGGAATTGCCGCGCATTGGAAATATAAAGAGCAAAAATCGGCGGAAAGCAATTTCGACCAGCGCCTGACCTGGATACGCGACGTTATGGACTGGCAGGGCAGCTTGAACGACTCCAAAGAATTTGTCGACAGTCTTAAAAACGACTTGTATTCGAACGAGCTTCTGGTATTTACGCCGCACGGCAAGGTAATATCGCTCCCGCTGGAAGCAACGCCCGTAGACTTTGCTTACGCAATCCATTCCGAAGTGGGCAATAAGTGCGTCGGCGCGAAAGTAAACAACCGGATAGTTCCTTTAAATTCCGTCTTGCATACCGGCGACGTGGTGGAAATTCTGACCTCGGCTTCCGCAAAAGGTCCTTCGTGGGATTGGTTCAAATACGTAAAATCCGGTTCTGCCCGCGCGAAAATGCGCCAGTTTTTCAAGCGTGAGATGAAGGAGGAGAATATTAAAACGGGCAAAGTAATGCTCGAAGCGGAGGCAAAGCGCAAGGGTTACAGCCTCGGCGATATTCTCACGGAAGAATCCTTCAAAAAACTTTCCAACAAGCTTGTATTTTCTTCTGTAAACGAAATGATGGCTTCCGTAGGTTACGGTGCGGTAAGCGTCAACCAGGTAATTTTCAAGCTTATCGATTATTACAAAAAAGAAATCCCCAAGCCCGTTGAAAATTCCGACGCGGAAAAACTTAAATATACGCCGTCGGGAAGCGTTTCCATAAAAGGAATGAACGGTCTTTTAGTGCGTTTTGCGCACTGTTGCAATCCCGTCCCCGGCGACGAAATAGTCGGTTTTGTTTCGCGCGGCAGGGGAGTGATAGTCCACCGCAAGGACTGCTCCAATTTGAAAAACGAAGACGCCGAGCGCCTTCAACCCGCCCAGTGGACGGGCATGGGCGAATCCGACTTTATTGCGGGCATAAAAATCATTGCAACCGACGACAGCGGCGTCGTCGCGTTCATAACGACGGAAATTTCGCTTATGAAGCTGAACATGACGCAGATTAACGGCAGAATCAACAAGGACAAACAGGCGGAGTTCGATATCCGCGTTAAGCTTAACAAGCGGTCGGACATAGATTTGCTTGTCGGCCGTCTCAAAAAGGACAAACGCATAATAGACGTGTTCAGGACTTCCAATTAAGTATGAAAATTTTTAAAATTCTTCCTCGCGGCTTCGGGTGCAATTCTTATATATTAACGGCTGACGGAAAATCCGCCGTCGTCATAGACTGCGCCGAACCTGAAATTTACGAAGCCTGCAAAGCCCGCAATCTTACGCCCGTCGCCATGCTGTTGACGCACGGACATTTTGACCATGTCGGGGGATGCGGCGTCTTTTACGGTAACGGCGTGCCCGTCTATTGCGGAGAAAAGGAAAAGGACTTTATATTCTGTAAAGAAAACAGAAGTGTTTTCGGCGGGGTGTTTATACCCGAATTCAAAATTTACAAGACTCTTTCCGACGGCGAAAAAATTACTCTCGGCGGAATAAGCTTTACCGTAATTCAGACGTCGGGTCACTCGGAAGGAAGCGTGTGCTATATTGCGGACGATTGCCTTTTTACGGGCGACACGCTTTTTCAAGGCGGTATGGGCAGGTACGATTTGCCGACGGGAAATTACGCCAAGCTTATGAAAAGCTTAAAAACTTTAAGCAAGCTGGACGGGGATTACAAGGTTTATTGCGGACACGGCGAAGACACAACTCTTTCCCGCGAACGCGCAACTAACCCTTATATGAAAAATTAAATGCCGTCGACGGCTAAAAATTATAAACAACATGTTAAACACCAACAGCGAATATCTGCGTCCCGAAATAATGGACGTTCTCCGCGCATTTTGTTGCGAGGAGGAGGACTTCACCCATTATTTTTCGTTTTCGCGTGATAAATTTTTCAATTCAATAGAGTATCGCGGCGAGTTTTACGATTACGAAAACGAAGGCGAAGCGGAGGACGAACTTGTCTTTCGCCGTCTTGCCAAACGTTTTGCAAAGCTTGCTTTTTACAATACGGTTTCAAAAGTAAAAAATATCCGTCTGCCCTGGGGCGCGCTGACGGGCATAAGACCCACAAAGCTTGCGTATACGGAAATACGCGACGGCAGAGATTTCAAAACGCTTTTCAGTCAAATGGACGTAAACGCGGAAAATATTTCTCTTGTCGATAAGGTTATAAAAACGCAAAACGGAGTTTCAGTCGGCGGTCAGGATTTATTTATAAGCCTGCCTTTTTGCCCGACAAAGTGCGATTACTGCTCGTTCATAACCGCGCCGATAAACTCTACGCGCCGTTACGTCGATAATTATATCGACTGTCTTATTAAGGAAATTTACGCGGTTAAGCCTTTTATAACAAAGCTTAACAGTGTTTATATAGGCGGCGGCACGCCGTTCGTCCTCGAACCCGAGCAGCTCGAACGCGTCTATGCAGCCGTTGCCGACTCGTTTGAAGGTATTCCCGAATACACTGTGGAAGCGGGCAGACCCGACGTTTTCACGCAGGAAAAATTAAAGCTTTCCAAACGCTACGGCGTAACCCGTATTTGCGTCAATCCGCAGTCGTTCAACGACTCTACTTTAAAAGCGATAGGAAGGGCGCACACCGCCGCTCAAACGGAGGAGGCCTACGCCGCCGCACGGGAATACGGCTTCGATATAAATATCGACTTGATTGCGGGACTTGCCGAAGAAAGCGTAAAGGACTTCGGAAACTCTCTCGAAAAAGCGGTAACTCTTAATCCGGAAAACATAACCGTTCATACCCTTTCGCTTAAATCGGGCGCAAAATTGAAGGAAAACGTAAAAAGATTAAACGTTTCGGGCATAGGCGAAATGGTGGCGCTTTCGCGCGAAAAGCTTACGGAAGCGGGATATGACCCGTATTATCTTTACAGACAGAAGTATCAGGCTGGCGGCTGCGAAAACGTGGGTTGGTGCAAACCCGGCAAAGCGTGCCTGTACAATATAGGCGTAATGGAGGAGCTGACCGACAATATTGCAGTCGGCGCAAACGCAATTTCCAAAAAGCTTTTCGGAGAAGATAACCGTATTGAGCGTTACGCCACCCCCAAGGACATACCTACTTATATAAATAAAACCGATAAAATAATAGAGGAACGTGAAAAGCTGTTTACGTAACGTAAAGGCGGCGCGCCGAAGG
>CAMRTO010000024.1 GCA_947053655.1 uncultured Clostridia bacterium | reverse complement strand
CTTCGCTAACGCTCAGCATGACATATTTTGTCATTCTGAACGAAGTGAAGAATCTGTCAGCCTTCCCCCCCTTTTGGGGGAAGGTGGATTGACCGCAAGGTCAAGACGGATGAGGGGCAAATTCGTCAAAACCCCTCATCACCGCTACGCGGAGCTTCTCCCAAGGGAGAAGCCTTTCAAGATCCTTCGCTAACGCTCAGCATGACATATTTTGTCATTCTGAACGAAGTGAAGAATCTCTTCTATTATAATGTGCAAAACGCAGCGGACAATCCTGCAATCCCGTCGGTTTAAAACTTTATCTGTTGTCTGCCGTCGGGGTATTCCGAGCGGTGTTTAAGCGCATATACAGCCTTGACCGTACCTATGCCGTCCTTTTTAAGCGGTTTGCCGCGGAAAACGCGCGTTTCGATAGGCAGTTCCTCGGTATTTACCTGAACGACGGTCTTATCCTCGCTTACGACCGCAAGCGAATAGGGAACCGTAACGTAATCCGCAAACAGTATTTCGCCCTTACCGCGGATATCCGCAATCATTACGCCCTTGCACGCCCTGCCTATGGGGTCGATAGTAGACGACACAACGCGCTTGAATCCGCCCAGCGTCGTCACGATTATAATTTCCCCCTCGCCCGTGTGCTGGGTGGCGAATATAACCTCGTCCCCGCCGCCGAGCGCTATTCCCTTCACGCCGCCGGCAATTCTTCCCTGAACGGGTACGCCTTCCTTATCCGCGTTGAGGCACAGTCCGCCGCGAGTGACGAAAAGCATTGTTGAATATTCGTCCGCGTCGTATTTTTCCACGGTGAGAAGCTCGTCCTCGGGTTTAAGCTTGATAGCTTGGAAGACCTGCTTGCCCTGAACGTATTCCGACCAGTCCGTGCGTTTGACGGCGCCCTGTTTGGTGAAGAACAGCAGCTCACCCTCGGGCACGCCGTCCTTGGGACAGACGAAAAGCTTTACGGGGTACTCTCCTTTTTCCACGCCCTCGGCAAGCGTTTCCAGCTTGTTTCCCCAGGACTTGAACTCGGAAAGCTCCGCATACATTACGCTGAGCTTCACGCAGTTGCCGAGGTTTGTGAACGCGAATATCACGTCCTCCTGCTTGCAGAACACGACCTGTCTGTGCAGGTGCTGTACCGCCGCGGAAGCCGCAAGCTTGCGCTTTGCCGCAAACATAAACTCGTCCCTGTCGACAAATTTTACGGTGTTGCCGGCGGTTATGCACGCCGCCCAATCGGTCACGTCGCGCTTTACTTCCGCGCCCTTGACCGCAATTTTATCCGCCGCGCCCACTATGCGCGTCTTTCTCTCACTCTTGTATCTGCGCTTTATCTCGCGCATTTCGGTCTTGACAATGTTCCACTGCTTTTCCTTGCTGTCTATTACGGAACGCAGCTCCTCTATGCGCAATTTAAGCGCGGCAAGCTCGTTTTCAAGCTTCTTGACTTCAAGCTTTGCCAGCCTTGCCAGCCTTAAATCGAGAATGGCTTGCGCCTGCCGCTCCGACAGGGCGAACCTTTCCATTAGCTTTCTGCGCGCGTCGGGGGTGGACTCCGCCGTCTTTATGATTTTTACAACCTCGTCGACGTTGTGCACGCCTATAATCAACCCTTCGAGAATGTGACACCGCGCAAGCGCTTCTTTAAGCTCGAAGCGGGTACGGCGCAGAACTATCTGACGCTGGTACTGCGTGTAATATCTTATTATGTCCAGAAGCCCCAACTGCTTGGGCTTGCCGCCCGCAATTGCGACCATGTTTATGCCGAAGGTACATTCCAGATCGGTATACTTCAACAAAAGCTTTATAATAGACTGAACGTCCGCTTCCTTCTTGCAATAAATAACGGCGCGCATGCCCGTACGGTCGGACTCGTCTACTATGTCGGCAATTCCGCCAAGCTGCTCCTTTTTGTCCTCCCTCAAAAGCATTATCTTTCTCAAAAGCTCTGCTTTGTTGGTCTGATAGGGCAGCTCGGTTATTACAATCATCTTTTTGCCGTAATCGCCCTGCTCGACCGTGTAGCGCGCGCGCAGGGTTATCTTGCCCCTGCCCGTCTCGTAAGCCTGTTTTAATTCGTTTGCGATAATGAAGCCGCCCGTCGAAAAGTCGGGTCCCGGGATTATCTTCATCATGTCGTTCAAAGAAATTCTCGGGTTGTCGATATACGCGCAGCAGCCGTCTATCACCTCGCCCAGATTGTGCGTCGGTATGTTGGTCGCAAGTCCGACGGCAATTCCGTTCGCGCCGTTAACAAGCAGATTGGGGAACCTGCCGGGAAGCAGGTCCGGCTCCAACAGCGAATCGTCGAAGTTGAAGGAAAACGGAACGGTTTCCTTATCCAAATCGCGCAACAGCTCCAAGGCAAGCGGCTCCAACCTTGCCTCGGTGTATCTCATAGCCGCGGCGGGGTCGCCGTCGACCGAGCCGAAGTTGCCGTGTCCGTTTATAAGCGTCATGCGCATGTTGAAGTCCTGCGCCATACGCACCATTGCGTCGTAGACAGAGCTGTCGCCGTGCGGGTGGTATTTACCCATGCAGTCGCCGACGATCCTTGCGGATTTTTTATGCGGCTTGTCGGGCAGAAGCCCCATTTCCAGCATGGTGTACAGTATGCGCCTTTGTACGGGTTTAAGCCCGTCCTCCACGCGCGGAAGCGCCCTGTCCATAATTACGTACTCCGCATATGGGAGCATGGACTGCGGCATCACTTCCTCTATGGGCGTGACGTAGGTGTTTCCGGTGGGTATCGTAGTCTGAACGCTTCCGTTGTCTTTCTTCCTTGCCATATCAATACCCTCCCGCGTTGTCGTTTTCGGGTTTGAAGCGGACGCGCTCGATAAGTCCGTCGACTTTGTTGAAGTTTGCGTTGTCGTTTAAAAATTCCCTTCTGCCTTCAACCTTGTCGCCCATAAGCATGTCTATGACGTCGGCGGCCTGCGCCGCGTCCTCTATGGTAACCTGCGTAAGATTGCGCGAGTTGGGGTCCATAGTCGTTTCCCAAAGCTGGTCGGCGGACATTTCGCCCAGTCCCTTATAGCGCTGTATCTGGTAGCCCTTGCCTACCTTTTTGATTTTTTCGTCCAGCTCTTTATCGTCGTAAGCGTACTCTACAATATCGCGCTTGTACACCTTGTAAAGCGGCGGCATGCCTATATAAACATAGCCCGCGTTCACCAAGTCGCGCATATACTTGAAGAAGAAGGTAAGCAGTATACAGCGTATGTGCATGCCGTCCTGGTCCGCATCGGACAGGATTATAACCTTCTTGTATTTCGTCTTTTCAACGTCGAAGGAGCGGTTGAAGCCCGCGCCTATCGCCGAAATAAGCGTCTTTAACTCCTCGTTCTGCAAAGCCTGCAACGCCGTCTTTTTCTGCACGTTCATCGGCTTGCCGCGCAGGGGAAGAATGGACTGATACTGTCTTACACGCGCCTGCTTTGCCGTGCCGCCCGCACTGTCGCCCTCGACGATAAACAGCTCGTTCATGTCGGGATTTTTACCCGAGCACGCCGCAAGCTTGCCTATCAGATTCAATCCGTCGTTTTCCGAGGTAGCCTTCGCCACGTCCCTCTCGGCGCGGTGCTTGATTCTGTCGTCGGCGGCGAATTTGGCTTTCTTCGCAATTTCGTCGAAAACCGCCTTGTTGGCTTTATCCGCCACAAGCTCGCCAAGCCCCTCCACGACGGCCTGCTCTACGGGGGCTTTTACTTCGGGATTGCCCAGCTTGGTCTTGGTCTGCCCTTCGAACTCCACGCCCGTCATCTTGACGGTGAGGACTGCGGTAAGCCCCTCCTTTATGTCGTCCGCAATGAACGGCGGCTCTTTGGATTTCAAAAATCCGTTGCTCTTTGCGTAGTCGTTTATAACTTTTAAAAGCCCGTTGTGGAAGCCCGTCTCGTGATAGCCGCCCTCCACCGTGGAAATATTGTTTACGAACGAAAACAGGCTTTCCGTATCGTCCTTGGTGTGACAGATTGCAAACTCTATCTTGATTTTGCCCGCGGGCGCGTTTTTAAGCTTGATGTCCTTTACCGCGGCGCAATACTGCGGCTCGGCGTAAAGCGGCGTCCTGTCGCCGTTGAGATATTTGACGAAGTCTATAAGCCCGCCGTCGAACTTGTAGCTTACAGGCTCGCGCGGGGGAAGAAGCACACGCTCGTACCGCGGCGCGTCGTCGTCCATATCGCCCTCCGCCTCGACCTCGGTGTAAAGCTCGCGCTCGTCAATCAAATTTATTTTAAGCCCCTTGTTCAAAAAAGCAAGCTCTTTAAGCCGCTTGGATACCGTGTCGTAGTTCCACTCCACCGTCTCGAAAACTTCCCTGTCGGGCATAAAGCGTACAAATGTTCCGCGCTTTTCGCAGGGCTCGCCCGTGTTTTCCAGCGGGCTGTCGGCAACGCCGCAAAGCCACTTTTTCCGCTCGTCGTCGTAGCGGCTGGAAAAGCTCATTTTATAGACGGTGTCGTTGTAAACTTCTACTTTAAGCCACTTGGAAAGCGCGTTCGTAACCGACGCGCCCACACCGTGAAGCCCGCCCGAAAACGCGTAATTCGCGGTGTCGAACTTGCCGCCCGCGTGAAGCTTTGTGAATATAACTTCGACGCCGCTCATCTTTGCCTTGGTGTTGACGTCGGTGGGCATACCCCTGCCGTTGTCCTCTACCGAGGCGGAGCCGTCGCGCCAAAGCTTAACGGTAATTTCGTCGGCGTAGCCGTTCGCCGCCTCGTCGACGGAGTTGTCGACGATTTCCCAAAGAATATGGTGCAGTCCTTTAACGCCCGTAGAACCGATGTACATACCGGGTCTCAGGCGAACCGCTTCAAGTCCTTCCAGAATTTTTAAATCGTCTGCGCTATAGCTGTTTTCTGCCATACTTTATCCTTTGCCAAATGATACGTTTTATATTCGCGCAAATCATTTGCCGAACTTAAGTTTTATATGCGTACAAAATTATTTTACCATATTGTAACAAAAAAGTAAAGCATGCGGAAGCAAAAATCTCTCCCCCCGAATTACGGCTTATACTTAAAAGAAGCCCCGCATATCGTTTACAATCGCTCTGCCGCCGCCCCTCTTTGTCTTTATGCGCAAGCCCATTAACCTACGCCGCCCCTTTGTCTTTATGCAAAAGCCCATAACCGCAACTCTACCATTATACGCGCGTTACGCTCTACACCCCATATTGTCATTCTGTGCGAGCGCAGCGATGCTTTGCACCCCTTATTGTCATTCTGAGCGTCAGCGAAGAATCTTTTAAATAATCATGTCACCGCTCGTCCGCCGTCACAGTCAATTAAAAAATAAGCGCGGCACAGCCGCGCTTATTACATAATTTTACAAAATTCTACAATTTTTTACAAAATACATTCCGTTTTGTACAAAACTTATTTCTTATTCTTCTTGACGCTCTTTTTCTTTGCGTTTTCAAAGCGTTCGTCTATGTCGCCCTTATCCTTGGGTTTAATGACGAGAAGAAGCACAATTCCTATCAACGCCGCGCCCGCTATCGAAAGAAGCACAACCGAAACAACGTTGTTTTTAAGCCAGTCGGACTCGCCTTTAAGCGACTTCGCCGTGACGGAAGCAACCACGCCCAGCTCGCACGTGACGGGCTCGGACACCATGTGTTTGTCGGTAACCTCGGCGCGTATCATGTAGAACGCGTTGTTATCCTGCGGGGTGAACGACGTAGAGCCTTTATCCCAGCCGTAGTCCTTATAAAGCTCGTATTCCTCGTCCGTTTCCTCCATATCGGCAAGGGCGGGAATTTCCTTAAAGTACTTCTGCGTGGAAGCGTCGCCGTAAAGCGCAGACATACCGTCTACGAATTCCTGATAAGTCAGCGTCTTGCCTTCGCCGTTGTAGTATGCCGCGCGGTCGAACAGGAAAAGCCTGTAAGTCACGTCGTAGCTGCCGGTAATACCGTTTATTTTGAACGACGCTGAGGTGTACGTAGTACCGACGTAAGCAGTGCTCTGCAAGCCGGGGGTCTCCTCGAAAGTTACGCCCGTGTAACCTACCTCGAAGCGGAACCAGGGCAGATAATCCGCAAGCCCTTCCTCGTCCTCGTCCTTGAACATATTCCATATTTCCGAGGAAGCGAATTCCACAATCTCGTAATCCGTTCCGTCGATGTTGATATATTTTTTGCCCTTTTCCTTATCGCCTTCAAGCGCTTTAAGGTAGTACATGTTGTTGCTTGCCGCGTCCGTCGCGTAAACGGTAAACACATACTCGCCGGGCTGCGATATGTTTATGGCAAGATTCGAATACGCCAGCGAAGTATTCGACTGCTGCGTCTTATGATAGAAGTATATGCCGTAGCGCATATCCTTATAGGGCGTTGCGTTGTCCGCGAAAAGCTTTTCGGGCGAGGGAAGATACATATAGCTCGAAGAACCAGCCGACAGATTTTTCGCCGCCTCGTTTACCTGAGCCTGATACTCGTCTTTAAGCTGCTCCCAGGTCATGGAGTAAGCGCCGTTGTAGTTGTACGTTGCGCCCAGCTTGTCCTTAGCCACGGCTATAAAGCTTGCGTTAGCCGCCTTATCCGCCAAATTAATCTTGTAACCGTCGTTTACATACCAGTCGAGATACACGACCGAAGTTTCAGCATTGCTCGAAACGTCGGTAAGCTCCATATACACCTTTGCAAGCATTTCCGCCTTGAAATAGCCTTCCGCATTAGTTCCGCCTATGGTATACGCGTCGAATTTCGTTCCTTCCAGCTCCGCGCCGTTGGGAAGATACTTGTCCGTGTCCGTTTCGAGAATGAAGTTATCGGTTGCGGTTATTTCCTTGAACAGCGACTTGTCGTTGTAGTCGGCGATAGGTTCCTCGCCGCCGTTGACGTACATATCGTAAGTAAGCACGTAATAATTCAGCTTAGCCGACGGCGAAGTACGCAACACGTCGATAACGGCGTAATCCACGTCTATTTCATCGCCCAGCGTGAAGTAGGTTATATCCTTTTCGAGACAAAGCACGGGCGCGGTGTCGTCGTAAACGGTGCCGCCGTAGTACATGTCGTTGGTGTTTTTGTTAAGCTCGGTAAAGGTGAAGTAATCCCTCTCCTCCTCGAACGACGCACCTGCCGGAACTTTAATATACTCGCCCGATTTGTCACCGTGCGTGTAGTAGGACGAAAGTCCGTCCGCCGAAGGTCCGTTGACCTTGTTGTAACCTAATATAAAGCTCTGTCCGTTGAGGGAGTAAAGCGCCATGCGCGCGGTCTCCCTTTCGGATTCCTCGTTGTCGAATTCCGCCTTGAATGAAAGGGGATACACCGGCGTGGTTGTGGAGTTGGAGGACTTTGCGTAATTGCCGCCGATATTTTCGAAGTAGCCTTCCACGCCCGTCGCCGCCTCGCCCGCGCCGTTTTTATTGCTTACCTTTACGGAGAATTTATCCTTTTCACGACCGGTAAACTCTATCGTTATATTGTCTTTGTCCAAAGCGACGTAGCTTTCGCCTTCCTTAAGCTTCGCATCGCCGTCCGTGGTTATAAGGGCGTTGACCTTGCCCTCCCCCGCAGGGAAAAATATTATATAATTGGAAGTTTTGTTGTCCTTGGTCTTGTTGTACTGCTGGGACTCGAATTTTATTATATATCTGTCGAAAGAAGTCGTCTCGAAGCCGATTTCCATATTGAAAAAGCCTTCCTTTTCCGCGCTCTCGCGCCAGACGTAGGCAAGATTTCTCCTGTAAGTCACGGTATCCGCGTTGAAGCCGAGCACGAACATGGTGTAAAACTTGTCCTCGTCCGCCTTATGGGCAAGCACGGTCGCGTCGCCCGACGCGGTAAACACGTTAGAGCCGCTTACCGTAACCGTGCCGGAAGCGTGCGCCTTGACGAAATTAATACCGAAAAAAGCCGCCAGCGACGCAATCAAAGCCAGCGCCAGCGATATAATAGAAATTTTAAGTCCTTTTTTTCTCATAATTTGTTCCTTATTATAGGCTTTCCTTATTGTCATTTCAAGCCTTCTCCCTCGGGAGAAGGTGTACGCGAAGCGTACTGATGAGGGGTCACCTCATTTTCATTCCGAGGCTTGCCGAAGATACTCGGCTTCTCCTCGGGGAGAAGCTGTCACGCAGTGACTGATGAGGGGTCTCCTCACTGTCATTCCGAGGCTTCCCACACCTTGTCATTCTGAGGCTTGCCGAAGAATCTCGGCTTCCCCTTGGGGACGAGGATGGATTTCTCAAAACAGCGGACACCCGCTGTTTTGCCGTCCGAGATGAGCAAAAGCATATACTGCGTTTGCGGTGCCCGAGGCAACCGTTTTCCTTACGGTTGCCGAGACAGCTGTCACGCAGTGACTGACGAGGGGTCACCTCACTGTCATTCCGAGGCTTCCCTCATTGTCATTCTGAGCAACGCGAAGAATCTCAGCCTCTCATTGTCACCCCGACCTGGCGGACGCGCGGACAATCCCGCATTGTCCTTTTATTTTACTATAATAAAAATACGTTGTCAACCTGTTTTATTTTGCTTTTACTTTAATTTTATACCGAACTTGTTCCAGGGCGAACCTTCGGGCGGCTCCGCCATAAACCTCAGCTTATCCCCCGTGACGGGATGCGTAAAGCTTAAAGAATACGCCCAAAGCGCAAGCTTGCCCTTAACCGCCTTTTCCCCGCCGTAGCGCATGTCTCCGTAAACGGGGCAGTTCAGCGCCGAAAACTGCACGCGTATCTGGTGGGTCCTGCCCGTAAGCAGGTTTATGTCCGCCAGCGCCAGACCGTCGCGGCTGTCCGTTATCTCGTATTCGAGCGAGGCAAGCTTCGCCCCCTCCTCCGCCGGCGTGCAAACGTAAACGCAGTTGTTGACCGAGTTCTTCCTCAGGTAATTTTCAAGCAGCCCCTTTTTTTTGGACGGAACGCCGCAAAGCACGGCGAAATACCGTTTGGAAAACCCCTTGTTTTTAAGCTGTTCCGAAAGCCTTGCCGCCGCCTTTGAGGTTTTGGCGAAAACCATAACCCCGCCGGTCGGTCTGTCCAGACGGTGAATAAGTCCGGCATAGGCGTTGCCCGCCTTACAGTAAGCAGTCTTTATATAGTCTTTTACCCTGTCAAGCGTGTTGACGTCCCCCGTAGCGTCGGGGCAACAGGGCTCGTTCTGCGGTTTAAGCACAACAAGGATATGGTTGTCCTCGTGTAAAATAACAAGCTCGTTTTCCTGCATAAATTACCTTCCTAAAAACATACCGCTCGCCCCGCAAGGCAGATTTATACCCTCCGCGGTGGGGATGCCCACTTCGTAAGCCTCGACATCTCCGTCGAAGTCTTTAAGCGTAAGCTTTAAAATATTTTTCAGCGCCTCGGGCTGTAAACCCGTCGTGTAACTGTTGATAAGAAAGAAAAGGGGCTTCTCCTTCAATAATTTTGTACAAATTTCGACAATTTTGTACAAATTATCCTCAATCTTCCACATTTCGCCGTTGGGCCCCCTTCCGTAGCTGGGCGGGTCCATAATAACCGCGTCGTAACGGTTGCCCCTGCGCTGCTCGCGCGCGACGAACTTCATGCAGTCGTCCACTATGTAGCGTATGCCGCCATCTATGCCGGAAAGCCTTGCGTTTTCGCCCGCGCGCTCCACCATGCCGCGCGCCGCGTCCACGTGGGTTACCAGCGCGCCGGACTTCGCGCACGCGACGGAAGCCCCGCCCGTATACGCAAAAAGGTTTAAAATTTTAATTTCCCTTTCGGGGTCGCGCTTTTTGGCGTTTTCTATTAAGGTACGCATTGCGTCCCAATTAACCGCCTGTTCGGGGAAAAGCCCCGTATGCTTGAAGCCCATAGGCTTGACTTTGAAGCGCAAATCCTTATATGAGATTACCCACTCGGGCGGGAAAGGTTTTTTTACGTCCCAGTATCCGCCGCCCTTGTCGCTGCGGCGGTAGACGGCGTTAACGGCGGAAGTATCCAAATCCGCGCCCTGCCATATTACCTGCGGGTCGGGACGGAGCAAAACCACACCGTTCCAGTTTTCCTTCTTCATGCCGTTGGCGGTAGCCAATATTTTATATTCTTTCCAGTCGTCGGCGGTTTTCATATGAAAAGAATTATATCAAAATACCGCAAAAAAGTAAAGTGATTTAAATACACTTTTATCCCACTCCCCCGCCCGCCCCTTATCCTATCCCTCCCCCCTATGTCATTCTGAGGCTTGCCGAAGAATCTCGCCCCCAAGCCCCTCCCTGTCATTCTGAGGCTTGCCGAAGAATCTCAGCCTTCTCCCTCGGGAGAAGGTGGCCGCGAAGCGGACGGATGAGGGGTCACCCCCCTTTAAAACCGCCACGCACCGCCCGACGAGGGGGCGACAGGCGCAAACCGCTCACCCGCCCGCATACGCGGACAGCACGTTATACAGCGCGGAATAATACCCCGCAAGATATTTTTTCGCGGTTTCGTCGGCGGCAAAAAGGGCAAGCCTTTGCTTCGGGTCCTCTATCGTCATGTAATAGTTCCTCACCGCGACGTAGCGCGCGCTGTACGAAAGGGTGTAATCCACCACGTACCCGTCGCCCGTCGCTGGCGGCGGCTCCACCGACGGAACCAGACTCATGTCGTAAATAAGGTTGTCCGCAAGCACGGCGACGTCGTAGTCCAGCCGCGCGTAAATTTCCGTCCGCGCGTCGCCTGCAAGCGTTGAGTAATGCGTTCCCCGCGCGCTTGCGGCAAACGCAAACTCCCGCGCCTTTTCCTCCGCCTCCCGCACGAGCGTGTTTTTTTTGCCCTGCGCCGTACGCAAAAGCTTTATCTGCGCGGAGGAAAGCCGCCCGTACTCCTCCTGCGGAATATCTATAATATCATACTCCACGGCACACCTCCGCAACGGCGTTTTCTATCGCGCCCCCGCCCGAAATTTCCACCGTTATGTTTTCCGCGGAAAATCTGGGAAACGCCGCCCCGCCCGCAAGCGGAAACGCGTGCTCTTTTCCGCCGCCCGTCACAACCGCCCTTTCGGCGCCCGCCGCACGTAGCGACAGAAGAATTTTTTTTCCGCCGCAGCCGAAACTTCCCCCCGCGAAGGCGCGCACCCGCTCCCCCCGTTCGAGGCGGTACATGCCGCCGTCCGCAAACGCGTAAACGCCGCCGCCCGCGCAGACCGCCTCCGCCGCAACGTCCGCAAGATAGCTTTCCTTTGTGCCCGCGTCGTAACAGAAAACCGCCCGCCCCAGCTTTTCCGACCCGCACGCGGCAAAATACTTGTCCCCGAAGCCGCACGCGCCGCACGGCGAAAAAATATCCTCCCCGCAGCGGTGAACTATTGACTTTATCCGCGTCCCGTCAAAGCTTTTCAGCCCCGACCGCGTAAAGAAAAACAGCTCCCCCGCGGCGACGGCGACGGTGTCGGGCAAAATGCCGTCCGCGTCCGTTTGCGCGCTTTCCACCGTAAATTTTTCGGGCGCGCCCGAGGCGGAAACCGCCGTAATTCCGTTCTCCGCGACGACGGCTATTTTTCCGCGGAATTCGACAATGCCGCAAATTTCACCCCGCCACGGGTCGGGTATAAGACTGCCCGCGCCGTAAATTCCGCCGCTCCAATCTTCGACGCCGCCCGCGCCCGACCAGTAAATCTTTTTTCCGTCGGAAGCAAAAAGCCTGCCGCGGCACATTGCGCCGCATATGAACCGCACCCCGCTTAACAGAGAAAA
The DNA here is from genome assembly GCA_947053655.1 of uncultured Clostridia bacterium. Classification (GTDB taxonomy): domain Bacteria; phylum Bacillota; class Clostridia; order Christensenellales; family Borkfalkiaceae; genus Coproplasma. The sequence continues at coordinate 9,424 of CAMRTO010000024.1, read as the reverse complement.
GCTTTGCCCGCCGGTTCCGTACGCCGTATCGCCGCAAACCAGAAGATTGCGCCTTTTACCGTCCTTAACGTCTGAAACGGCAAAAACATTGCCGTCTGTGCGGGTAAGAAATTCATATCCCCCGTCCGCAGAAACGTATACGCCGCCGTCCGCGCGGCAAACCGCAAACGCGTCCCCGCCCAAAGAGAAAGCGCGCCTTATCCGCGCGGGCGCTTCGCGCAGGTAAACGGGCGCAAGCGCGGGCAATATACGGCCGTTGTCGATTATGCTGTTAACGGGCAGACAGTTTTTTATCAGGTCGAGCTTAACCCTGCCGCTCATATCCATCTCCGCGGCGGCAGGTGTATCCTGTCGCGTATTTTGCTTTGCGCCGCGTCTATGGCGCTGCGGTACTTCGCCTCGAACGCGTCCGCCATGTCCGCTTCCCCGTTAATGAAGCAGTATTCAGAAGCCATGCCGCACGCCATAAGGTTGGCGCCCGCCTGGGCCGAGCACTCGCAAACGTCGTCAAGCTTCTTTTTTTCGGGCGCGTAAAAGTACTCCACCGTCACGCTTGCGCTGTCCGCGGTAAGACGGTCCGCCTCCTGCGTGAACGCAATTTCCTTTCCGTCCGCAAGCACGCGCTTTATTTTTAATGGCGTGCGCGAAAAGCCCGCATATACGTAAACGCCGTCCGGCGAAGAAAGCTTATCCCGCGCGGTAAGCGGCAGATACCGCCGCGCCAGCTCGTCCTCGACCGCATTATAACAGCAGACAAGCGTTTTAACCGCTTCGTTTTCAAAGCTGTCCGTCTGCCCGCCCGAAGAAATTTTTTCCGCCGTTTCGCACAGGTTAAGCTTGACCAGCGCGCAAATTACAACGTCTTTAACTCTCATATTTTTTCCTCCTTATTAAGTCCCCCCAATCCCTCCCGCCTTGTGTAATTCTTAGGCTTCCCCTTGGGGGGAAGCTCCGCGTCAGCGGTGATGAGGGACTCCTCTCCATACAATTCCCCTCATCCGTCCGCTCCGCGTCCACCTTCCCCCTCGGGGGAAGGCTTTTTACCCCCCCCTTGTCATTCTGAGGCTCCTCTCCCCGTCATTCTGAGGCTTGCCGAAGAATCTCGGCTTCTCCTCGGGGAGAAGCTCCGCGTCAGCGGTGATGAGGGGATCCCACCACACCATACCGCCCCTCTCCGCCGCCGTTAAGCCGTTACTCGCCGTCGGCTTCGCCGGAAGTAAAATTATACAGCATAGCCTGACCGCAGGGTTTGCGGCAGACCAGCTCCGCGTACTTTACAAGCGTCGCGCCGTAAGCCGCCTTGCCGGGTATCTGCTTTAAAATTCTGCCGTCCTCGTCCTCCAACCACTCCCAGTCGCAAAGCTGGCAAAGGGTGAAGTCGTCCGTGTTCAGAAAAAGAATTCTGTCGTCGGGGCAGTATTTGTCGGCGTAAACGGGCACGTCGTTTACCGTAACCGCGCCGTAGCCCGTGCGCGCGTCTATCGTGTTGACCACGCGTCTGTTTGCGTCCACAAGCGCGGCGATTTTTTTGCGCGTCGCAAAGGAGCAGAGTATCATATTTATTTTACTGTCGTAATTTTCCTCCGCCGCGTCCAGAACGTCGCTTAAAGCCGTTTCGGTAAGCGCTCCGCCCGCGTCCTTCTTTTGGGGCGCAAAGTAAGGCTCGTCCGCCTTATTGTATCCGTAAAGGGTTTCGCCGTCGAACAGCGCGCCAAGCCCCGTCAGCTCCCCGCCCTTGGAAGCGTGCACGTATATAGCGCCGTTTACAATCGCGTCGGTAATATCCCTGTCGAATGTCACCGTTCCCGCGGCTGTATTTACCTTTGCGACGAACATTCCCGCGCCGCCGTAGGCAAGCGAACCCGCCACGCTGTACACGTCGACCTGCATACCGCGGAAGTATTCCTTCGCGCAGTCCACGCCGTATTCCCTGTCGGAAATTTTCTTCTTAATAGTGCAAAGCTTTCCGCTGCCGTCGCCGAACAGCATCCGCCCGAAGTTGCTTTTCGCCCCCGCGATAAGCGCTTCCATTTCCGCGTTTAAAAGGTTGACGAACGCCCCCGACGACGCGCGCGAAGCGCGAAGCGCCTTGTCGCTTATCTCAACCGCGCCGTACAAATTTTTAAGCGGCATCGAAATGCAGGCGTACCTGTTTGAAAACGGGTCGGGCAAATCCCCGTCCTCCGCGCCCGCAATTATATTGCCCGTGAAGCCGCGCGCCACGGCAATTTTAACGTCCTTGCCGCAGACGTTTTCCGCGCTTTTTTCTATCGCGTTGAAGAAGGGTGAAATACCCCCGTTAAGCTGACCCGACACAGCGTCCAGATAGTAATCCTTCAAAGCCGCGTCGGCATTTTTTACTGTTATCATTTATTTTCCTCCAAATTGTTTTCGTATATTTTTTTGTGTTTATCCGTACGTTTCCGTACATTTGTCATTTGTTTAAAAACTCGCTTGCAAGTCTGCCCGCCTCCTTAACGGAAGCAGGTCTGTCGCGCGGGGCGGCGGCGGGACAGCCGCCGCTTACAAGCTTTACGACCCGCGTTTTGGAAACTTCCTTCAAATATTCTTCTATTACCGCGTCGCGCACCCGCCCGCTTTTCAGTGCAAGCGGCAAAAGCTCCTCCTCGGACGGCGGCGCCGCTTTCGCGGTTTTAAGCTCCGCTTCCAGCTCTTTAAGCCGTGCGCACTTGCGCGAAAACTCCGCTTCCAGCGCGGTATAAGCCTTTACCAGCTTTTCCGCGCCGGAAAATTTTTCGGCTATGAAGGCAAGCTTTTCCGCCTCCCTTTCAGCCCCGCCTTTTTCCGCCTCGGGCATTGCGTTATCCATCGTTTTCAACCTCCTTTAACAATCTTCTGTGCGCTTCGATATGTGCGCATATGCGCGCTTCAACCTCCTTTTCCGTCTTTTCGGTAAGCAGATACGCCGTATGCTCGGCTATGTGCGCCGCGTGGTCGTCGTAGCTTTTTACCTCCGCTTCGCGGTTGCGCATCGCGGCGTTTTCCTCCCCCGCGCGCGCCCTGTTAAGCTCCGCAAGGTCTACCCCGCCCGACAGCCCTTGATACCCCAAAAGCTCCAACACCCTGTTTTTCGCCGAGGGTGTAAGCCTGCCGTTTTCGTCGGAAAAAAGTCCCCTGTCCAGCATTTCGTAAACGGCGGCGCGCCGCTGCGCGGGCGACAGGTTGGACTCGCTGTCGGCTTCGAGAACCACGTCGTCGGAAGAAATGTCGCTTCCCTTGAAGTATAAAAGCGACTGCGCGCTGCTTTCGCCCACGGTTTTCAGAAGCCGCACGTCGGAGGCGAACTGCCTGTAAAGCCGCAGTATGTGCCTGCCTATGCGCTGTATCGCCCGCTTTATCTGTCGGTAGGTGTAATCCAGCCGCGTCTCGTCCTGGTCTATGATAAGCTGTAAGCCCGTGGCGGAGGTTATCCCCGCAAACCCGTCGGCATTGTCCGAAAGACTGCCCGTGCCCGAAATTTTCGCAAACTCGGCAAGAAGATTTTCCTCCTCCGCGCCGAACTCCGCGGGTACGGAGCCCGTCTGCATCATTTCGGGCGGGCGCGCGCCCTGCCTGTAAACTATCACCTTGCCGGGGGTAAGCCCGTCCTCCTCCAAGCCGTCCGCGTCGACCGAACCGTCCTCCACGGCAAGCATGCCGAGCGCGAACCTGTTTAAAAACTCGTGCTTGCGGTTTTTGACGGCGTTATACGCGCGCTGTACCGGTATCAGCCTGTCGACCACGCTCGCGCCGAAAAAGCTGCCGGCAAGCGGAAGCGAGGTCTGCTTTACAAACGGATAATCCCTCGTTCCGTTTTCGCCGTTTTTGTAGGGAAGGGGTCCGTCGTATAAAAGCTTTCCTCCCGCAACCGCCGTAAACCTTCCCTCGGGCATGCCCTCCGCGGGGCGCTCGTACCGCTCAATGACAAGCTCGTATCCGCCGCCGCTTTTCGGCGAGGGAACACCCTGCGCATAGGGCGAAAAGGCGAACTCCGCCGCGTCCTTGCCCGCAAGCTTCACGCCGTAAGCGGCGTATATGTCCGAAACGGGCACGGCGCAGGCGTGTATTATTCCGGGCTGGGCGGAAAGCTTTTCCTCCGAAAGCGAAAAGGGATAAATTTCAAACGGCGGCACGGCGGAAATTTTCACGTCGCCCTGGTTCAGCTTTTTTCCGTCGGCGGAGGTACCTACGGGCGCGCCCGCCCCGCCGTCCCACATTATTTTATAAAAGGCGGTGCCGCAGGTTTCCGCCCAGACGGTCGCGTCGGAAATAACCCCGTCCAGATCCGCCGCGTCCGACACGGCGGAAAGTATCTCCGACGCAAGCGCCGCGCTTCTTCTGTCGCTCTCCTCGCCGCCCGCCGCGCGCACGATAAGCGCGGGGCGTATCCTGCCCAGCTTGGCGCAGCGGGAGTCTATTATTGGCGCGATATGGTTGAACGCCCTGCGCGCCTGCCAGAAATACGTCTTTTCCTCGTCGAAAATTTCCCCCGCGGAATTTACGTCGCAGTACTGGTTTCCGCTTACGAAGTTCATATTAAGCTGCCAGCCGCGCTCCGTCCTTTTGCGCTCCGCGCGGCGGCGCGCAAAGTCGTCCGTCACGTCCTTTACAAGCGCTTCCTCCGCGCTTTTTTCAATTTCTTCCTCAGTCATCGCACTCCTCCAACATTTTCATAAGCCTGTCCTTTTCCTCCTCCAACGCCGCGTCCGTAAGCCCGCTTATCCCGCCGTCGTCCATAAGCATTTTCACCGCCTTAATATCGGGCGGAACAAAACGCCGCGTCACCTTTTTCTTTATCAATTTAAGCTCTCCGTCCTCGGCGGCGTATTCCTCCACCGTCTCGCCCGAAGAAAACCCCACGGCGCACTTTTTAAGCGCGTCGAAAATTTCATCGCTCATAATTCCTCCTTGCGCGCGCGCCGCGCCTTATCCTCCTCATTTTGTCCGCCGCAAGCGGCGTAAGAAATTCGCTCCTCTCCGCAATCGGCGGACGGCGCGAAAGGTAATATCTAAGCTCGTCCATGCAGTGGTCGTCGCGCTTTAGGGGCGCGTCCCCGTCCGCCCAGCAGTAGGTCTTGAATTCCTCTATCATGTTCGTACAGCCCTCGAAGATAAACAAATCCGGCTCTCCGTTGCCGCGGCAAAGGCATGACTTGACGCGCGCTATTCCAGAAAAGACGTCCTTGTCCACGTTGGTGTCGACGATAATTCCGCGCTCGCAGAACAGCTCGGCAACGCTTTTAACGCCCGACAGCGTGCGCTGGTTTGCGGCGCTGTCTATAAGCGCGCGCAGCCTGCCCTTGCCGTCCGTTTTCCAACCCAGACGGCGGCTTATCTCCTTAATGGCGGCGGCGTGAAAATCCACGTCCTTACCGCTTGCAAAGTGCTCCGCCACGGCGTAAACGTTGCCGTCGAAGTCCCTGCAATACCAGTGCGCGGAAAGGGGATTGTTCAGCCCGGGGTCAATGGAAATTATATCCTGCCACTCCGGCGGGACGGCAAAGGGCGGAATGACGTGCACGCCCTCGTCGAACTCGGGATATACAAGCCCCGCCTCCGCGGAAAATTTGCCGTACTTGCGCGCGTCCAGCGCGGACTTGTCCAGCGCGGAATCGAGCAGCTTTATTTCCTTTGCGGAAAGGTGGGGGTTGTCCTCCCAGGACATAAACTCGCACCATATTTCGGGGTTGTGCCTGCGGTTGAGGTAAATTTCGTTGAAGATAAACGTTCTCCCTTTAAGGGGCGTCATCGTGCCGAAAATATCCCCCCGCCTGTCCATTACGCGCATTAAGCACTCGTCGTAAACGTCGCGCGGCGGCTCCTCGTCGAACCACACGAAATCCAGCGACGCTCCCTGAAATTTTTCCCTGCCCGCCTCGCAGCTTTTAAAGCCCAGCGTGGAAATTCCGCCGAACACGTTTTTTATCTTTATCTGGTCTATTACGCCCGACGCGGGCGCGTCCTTCCTGCCGGAAATCATGGTTATGTCCGCAATCCAGCTTTTGGGCAGGTATTTTAAAATTTTCGCCTGCGCGACGTCGCGCTGAACCTGCGTAGAAAGCGAAACCGCCCAGCCGAACGCGTCGCGCCTGTTCTTTCTGTAAGGGTGAATGCCGCGCGCTATCCAGATGCATTCCACCGCGCCGCACTCCGTTTTGCCGGAGCGGTTGCCGCCGAAAACCCAGCGGTTGCGCTTTTTGCATTTGTGAAAGGCTATCTGTTTTTTATGTCTTTTTTTCCTGTTGTAGCCCTCCAATGCGGCGCAGTCGCGGCTTCGCTTCTCCCGCTCCCGCTCGATTGCGGCAAGGCGGGATAAAATATCTTCTCTTTTCATATTATTCCGACAAAATAACCTCCGATTTTACGGTCCGGACGCTTTATAATGGGCTGACATGAAAACCGCAAAGCTGATATTCGCATTACTCTTAATTATGTTTTTCGCCCCCGCCGCGCCCGTGCGCGCGCTCGCCGAAGGAGAGGACTCCCCCGCGGGCAAATACGCCTGCGCTTCCGCACGGGATATTTACTTTTGCGAAAGCAGGGATTTAAGCTCGGCAAAGTTCGTCATACCTTTTAAATATTGCGTGCTTGTCCTCGGCGAAGAAAACGGTTGGTACAATGTGAAGTACGCCGACGAAACGCAATATTACCGCCCCCTTTACGGGTGGTGTTTGAAGGACGACCTTGTTCTTTTATCCGCCCCGCCCGAGAAAATTTTCCTCGATATGCCCGTCACCGTCACTATTAAGGTAGACCTCCCGTCGGATTCCCTTCCCGCGTTATCCGAGACCGTCACCGTAGCTTATTACGGCGAGTACTATGCGGGCGCGGTGCCCCTTTCGTGCGTGATGTACAAAAACGAGTTTTATTACGTTCCCCAGACGTTCGACTACCCCGACAACGAGGTAACCTTGAACCCGCCCGCCGCAGAAGCCCCGAAAAAGGGCGGCGCGAACGTCAAGATAATAGCGGCGGTGGCGCTGTCCGCGCTTGCGGTTGCGGCGCTTGTCATACTGTACTTTACGGGCAGAAAAACCAAATTCCGCCGTACCGAACCCTGACCTTACGGCGCAAGGATACGGACGTATTCTTTGACCAGCGCTATCCCCTCCGCAAAGGCGTTTATGCCCGCGGCGCGGCGGCAGAATTTTGCGGACGCGCGCTTTATAGCGTTCTTTTCCTCCCGCGGGAGAGAGTTGTAACCCTCCCTCAGGCGGGCATAGCCGTGCAAAGCCTCCCTCTCTTTGTCCGTAAGCGCGGCAAACGCGTTATCCATATATCCCCAAAGGGCGTTCAGGGCACGCTTGCGCAAAGTTACGGTAAATATAAGGTCGGCAATATCTTCGGCTTCGCCCGCGTAATTCAAAGCGTATTTCAGGACGGCGCCGTCAAGATACGCGTTTAAAAAGTCCGCGGAAAAATAGAATTTGAGTAATGCTTTGAGTTTCATGTTTTTAAACTATCCGAACATTTGTTTGTTTTCTTCGCTTATATCATAACCTCCAAATATGACAGGTTTTGTCCTGTTTAAAAATAAAAAAAATTATTTTTTCAAAAAACGGCGTGAATTTTGTTTTTTTGCGCGCGGCAAGCCGGCGGAAATACGGCGGCGGCGTTTAATGATAAAAAACAGTTTACAATAAAAATAAGGTGTGTTATAATTTTACCGTGAAACGTTTGGCAACACTTACAATCGCATCGGCGCTGTGCATGTGCGCGGCGGGCGGGATAACCGCTTCAGCAGACGCGCCCTCCACCGCCTACCCCGGGGCAACGGACTTTACCAAAAAGGCCGTCTTTTCCGCGCTGTCGGATTTCACCGCGGACGGGGAAAATTACGCCTTCGCCGACGGACGGACGATAAACGTGCTGTCCGGCGGAAATTTGACCGTGTACGAAGTTGATAAAACCGTGGCAAGACTGGAATACGGCGGCTCGGCGCTGTACTACGCGGACGAAACGGGCGCGGTGTACGACGTTGAAAACGCGGCGGCAAGCTTCACCATGCCCGAAATTAAGACGGACTTCAAAACGGGCGAATACAGCCGTTACGACCTTTTGGGCGACGTTATAAAATATACGGACCTTCAAAACGACACCGTTACCGCGCTGGAAGGAAGCTTTTCCGCATTGAAGCAGTACGGCGACACTCTTTACGCGATTAAGGGCAACGAGGTGTGCAAAATTTCGGGGACGGAAGTGCTTGCTTTCAGTACCGAGTTGGAGTATTTTTACGACAGCGCCGCCGAACACGGCGTGAATATCGGCGACACGGCGGAAAATTTGAAGGATTACAGCCTGAAATTCGTTACTCTGCAAGCGGGCGCGTACAGGACGGAAATAGATTTGAAGGCGCTGGACGGCGAAAAATTCGTCTTGAAAGGCGCGACGGAAAAACTGGACAAAAACGTTTCCGCACTGCTTTTGTGCTATACGGGCAACGCCGCGATAGTTGCCGTGGGCGACTCCGCCTACATTACCCTTAACGACCCTTCGTTTTTGAACGAAACGGAAATAGACTGCTATACCGAAGCGGAATTCAAGACCGCCACGGTTACCGGCAACAGAATTTACGCCTCCCCCTACGTAATAATAGGCACGTCGGCGCTTTTCCCCGCGACGGGCGCGGTGGTAAAGGTTTTGCATAAGCTGGAGCCGAAGGGCGTCTTAGGCTCGGTTTTCTACGAGGTGGAATACACCGACGGCGAACAGACCAAAAAGGGATACGTTTCCGACGGGTTTCTGACCGAATACATATTCGACGACAAAGAACCGACAGAGCATCCCGACCCCATGCACTCCGACAAAAACGATATAAAGACCGTGCTTTTGATTCTTTTAATAGTAATTTTGGTGCTGGCGGCGGCGGCGTATCTGCTGTTTATAGGCGTTCCGCGCCGCGGCAAACGGAATAAAGACAAGGACAAGCAGTAAATAAAAAAACATGCGCGCCGTAAGCACAATTCCCGTAGGGAATAAAAACGAATAGCAAGAAAGAACTCTCGAACAAATTGTTCGAGAGTTCTTTCTGCGAGTAATTAAGTAAGCTAAATTGAAATTTATAATACATTTATTTTGTCGGAATTTTGTGAGTCGCGAATAAGTTTTATTTTACCGTAAAGTACATCCGCGACACCATATTCGACCAAACATTTGAAACTTATTATCATACTTTCTTCAGTCATTTCCGAAATTAAGAGTTCGCCGCGTTCTACGTCATCGGTTTCGACCGAATCAAGATTACAGACATAACCGCCGTTCGAAGAAAACTGTATCGATTTACCGATAAGGTCTTCTTTCGGTAAAATCAGACCCAAATCATTTTCTTCGGTAAAAGGACAGTCTTCAAAATAACCTATATTCAACGTGAACAAGTAAGTTTCGTAATCAAGTACATCGTCGTAATCGGTCGGCTTGGAAACAA
>CAMRTO010000023.1 GCA_947053655.1 uncultured Clostridia bacterium | reverse complement strand
TACGCCGTTAACGTAAGGTTAAGCTTGACGGGCGGCAAAGCGTGCTTCCGCAAAAAGCAATAAAGATACGCCGTTAACGTAAGGTTAAGCTTGACGGGCGGCAAAGCGTGCTTCCGCAAAAAGCAATAAAGATACGCCGTTAACGTAAGGTTATGAAAGAAAAATTTTTGGATAAACTCGAAGAAATTTATAAGCGTTACCGCGGGCTGTCGGAAAAGTTAAGCGACCCCGCGGTAATTGCCGACACCGCCGAATGGACAAAAACCGCAAAGGAGCAGTCCGAGCTTACCGAAACGGCGCAGAAATACGAGGAATATCTGACCGCCCTTAAAGAAAGAACAGAAGCCGAGCAGGCTGCCAAAACAGAGACTGACAGGGAAATGAAAGAGCTTTTACTGTCCGAGGCGGAAAGCTGTAAGGACAGGGCGGCGTCGCTTACGGACGAGCTTAAAATACTTCTTCTGCCCAAAGACAAAAACGACGACAGAAACTGTATAATGGAAATCCGCGGCGGAGCCGGCGGCGAGGAAGCCGCGCTTTTCGCGGCGGAGCTTTACAGAATGTATCTGAATTATTGCGAGCGTCACCGTCTTAAAGTCGAAGTCGTCGACGTGAACGAAACCGAGCTTGGCGGCATAAAGGAAATTGTTTTAAATGTCGGCGGCAGGGACGCTTATAAGCAATTAAAGTTCGAAAGCGGCGTTCACCGCGTTCAGCGTGTGCCTGAGACGGAGTCGCAGGGCAGGGTTCACACCTCCACCGCAACGGTTGCGGTCATGCCCGAGGCGGAGGACGTCGAAGTGGAAATCAAGGACGAGGATATCCGTGTGGACGTATACCGCTCGTCGGGCGCGGGCGGACAAAAGGTCAACAAGACCGAAACGGCAATCCGCATAACTCATTTCCCCACGGGCATAGTAGTAACTTGCCAGGACGAAAGAAGCCAGCTTAAAAACAAGGATAAAGCGTTTAAAGTATTGCGTTCGCGCCTGTACGATTTTTACAATTCGCAGAACAGGTCCGCCTATGACGAGCATAGAAAAAGCCTTGTCGGACGCGGCGACCGAAGCGAGCGTATCCGCACTTATAACTTCCCGCAAGGCAGGGTCACCGACCACAGAATAGGCTACTCGCTTTACTCGCTTGACGCGTTTATAATGGGCGATATCGAAGGCATGATTGAAGCGCTTGCCGTCGCCGAGCGCGAGGCACAGCTTGCCGGAGAAGAATAAATTTAAAGACTTGCATTTTGCAAGTCTTTTTTGTTGTAAAATAAAACCCGACCGCTTTACGAAAAAGCTGATAACCCGAATGCGCGTTTGATACGCGCCGTCGCGTTAAGATCGGGTCGGTTGCGCCCCATAGGCTTCCCCCAAGGGGGAAGCTGTCCGCATTTGCGGACTGATGAGGGGGATTATGTTCCCCTCATTCGTCCTGACCTTACGGTCAGTCCACCTTCTCCCCGAGGAGAAGGCTTTTCAGATGTATAGTGACGTAAGGGGGCATGACGGCGGTTCCCTTCACAAAGATTATAAAGGGCATGACGGCGGGTCTCGGCAACCGTAAGGAAAACGGTTGCCTCGGTCACCGCAAACGCGTTGTTATGCGTTTGCTCGTCTCGCGTTGCGCAAACAGAGGGTGTCCGCTGTTTGCAGAAAGGCAACGCTCGTCCCTTCACAAAGAAAGACTGTTGAGATAATCTCTCTCGCCCTTTAAAAATTTAATTAATCCGTCCGAAAGTCAATGTACTTTTCGGATACTGTAATTGCGGTTGTAAAGCGCAGGCCGCACAGCTAACTGACGAGCAAAATACGTAAAGTAATACGCGCCGGAAGCAGCCAGGTATATTGAAGTGTAGGCATTTACATCATTGCCGGAACGCAGCCAAGTGTAGCCTGTAAAAAGATAAAAAACCGTCGCCTTGCAAATTATACCACAGAGTTTTTAAACATACAATCGCATATTAAATAATTCACGGCGCAAGCAAAACGACGCTTTTGCGCACTTTTTTGTCATTCTGCGCGAGCGTAGCGATGCTTTGCGCACCGCTTTGTCATTCTGAACGCAGTGAAGAATCTTTTCAATAATAATGCGCAAAACGCAGTGAAGAATCTTTTCAATAATAATGCGCAAAACGCAGTGAGCAATTTAAAAATTAAGATCCTTCGCGTTGCTCAGGATGACAGGATGACGTTTTGGCAGTTGATAAGCCAACCGCTTTGTGAATCGCAGGCCGCACCGCTTGGGTAAGGCAAGCATAGGTATAAGTCATAGTTTCGCCGGCAGTCAGATACCGAGTGTAACCTGCACAGCCTATGTCGCCGGAACGCAGCCAAGTGTAGCCTTTAAATAAGTTATAAAAACCGTCGCCGTAAATATTATATCATATTTTATTTCGCAATTCAACGGCGCCACGGAGTGAAAATTTAAAATTGCATATTGCAATTTCCGACATTGTATGATATTATTTTCATAGTATAATAAAAAGGAGAGAAAAATGGATAATCTGCTTCTGATTATCGTGGGTGCGGCGGTAATTCTTGCCGTGGCGTATGCGATATTCAATTACTTCTGCGTCAAGAAGATGGAAGAAGGAACCGACCGCATGGGCGAAATTGCCGGTGCCGTGCGCATAGGCGCAAACGCCTTTATCCGTTACGAGTACAAACTGGTTGCCATAATCGGCTCGGTCATAGCCGTAGTCGTGTTTCTTGTCATTAGCTGGCAGGCGGCCATAGCTTTCGTAATCGGCGCGGTAATGAGCGCGACGGCAGGCTGGGTCGGCATGAAAATCGCCACTTACGCAAACGTACGCGTGACAAATAAGGCAAGGGAAACGGGCGACTTGGGCAAAACTTTGAAAGTTGCGTTTAAGGGCGGCTCGGTCATGGGGCTTTGCGTAGCGGGATTCGCGCTTCTGGGCGTAATAGTAGTCTTCTGCGTGTTCGGTCTCGGCGCGCACCAAATAAAGGATATAGCCGACGGCGCAGTGGGTAAAAACTTTATAACCAAACTGCCCGAGTCGTTTACAATGACCCTTTCGGGCTATGCGTTGGGCTGTTCAATAATCGCAATGTTCAACCGCGTGGGCGGCGGAATTTATACCAAAGCCGCGGATATGGGGGCGGATTTGGTCGGTAAGACGGAAGCGCACATTCCCGAGGACGACCCCAGAAATCCCGCAACAATAGCGGACAACGTCGGCGATAACGTCGGCGACGTAGCGGGACTCGGAAGCGACCTTCTCGAAAGCTACGTCGGCGCTATTTTATCCGCAGTAATGCTCGCTTGCGAGCTGTTCATGCACGGCAAATTTGCCGACACCGCATTTTTGAATAAGCTTCTTCTTTTCCCCGTAGTGTTTGCGGGTTGCGGACTTCTTTCCTGCATAATAGGTATTTCTTACGTGCTTATTAAGCCACGCCTGTCCAAAAACGTACATATGGAATTGAATATCGCAACATGGATTTCCGCGGGCGCAACCGTTGCCGCAGGCGTGCTTTTAAGCTATTTTATGTTTAGAAATGTAGACGCCGACGTAATGAAAGCGGGCGCGGGCTTCAAGGTCGGCGCGTTCAGTCCCTGGCTTGCCGCGGTGTGCGGAATTATCGCGGGCATCGTTATAGGAATTATTTCGGAGTATTACACCAGTTACGACTATAACCCCACCAAAAAGATAGCGCAATCTTCAAAGGAAGGACCCGCCCTTACCGTTACGCAGGGGCTTGCAAACGGCATGATAAGCTGTATGCTTCCCGTAGTCGTGCTTGCCGTGGCAATATTCGGCTCTTACCAGCTTGCGGGCATGTACGGCATAGCTTGCGCGGCGTTCGGTATGCTTTCGTTTGTGGCGGCGACCGTTTCTGTAGACACGTACGGACCTATTTCCGACAACGCGGGCGGCATTGCGGAAATGAGCGGGCTTGACCCTTCCGTCAGGGAAATTACCGACAAGCTCGACAGCGTTGGCAACACCACCGCGGCGATAGGCAAGGGATTTGCGATAGGCTCTGCGGCGTTTGCGGCTTTGTCGCTTATGACATCTTACCTGTACGCATTCACGGGCGTAGAGGCTAAGGAATTAATTATAAACCTGATAGACCCGCTTACTTTATGCGGCGCGCTGTGCGGAGCGGCGCTTCCGTTCCTGTTCTCGGGCATGCTTATCGAAGCAGTTGCGAAAGCGGCGCGGAAAATGGTTGACGAGGTTCGCCGCCAGTTTAAGGAAATACCCGGACTTTTGGAAGGCGAAACCCTGCCCGATTATAAGACGTGTATCGAAATTTCTTCACAGGGCGCACTTAAAGAAATGCGCGTTCCCTGCATAATGTGCATACTTTTCCCGTTGGTCACGGGGTTTGTTTTCGGACCGATGTTCGTCGCGGGAATACTTATCGGCGCAACGATAGCGGCAATTATGCTTGCGGTGTTCTGCGGAAATGCGGGCGGCGCATGGGATAACGCCAAAAAGTATATCGAGGCAGGCGGAGTAGAGGACGAGGGCAAGGGTACGCCCGCGCACGACGCTTCCGTCGTCGGCGACACCGTAGGCGACCCGTTGAAGGATACCGTAGGACCGTCTTTGGATATACTTATAAAAATTATGTCTACCGTATCGCTTGTTGCGGTCGTAGTTTTCAGTAAATACAATTTGTTCGGTGTGTTGGGCTGGAACTGAAATTAACAGAAAAAAGCGCGGAAATATCTCCGCGCTTTTTTTATACGGTAAAACCCGACCGCTAAAAAGCAAATAACCCGAATGCGCGTTTAATACGCGCCGTCGCGTTAAGGTCGGATCGGTTGCGCCCCATAGGCTTCCCCCTTGGGGGAAGCTGTCCGCATTTGCGGACTGATGAGGGGATTATGTTCCCCTCATTCGTCCTGACCTTACGGTCAGTCCACCTTCTCCCAGAGGAGAAGGCTTTTCAGATACATGGTGACGTAAGGGGGCATGACGGCGGTTCCCTTCACTGAAATTATGAAAACTTTTAAATTTTCAATTAATCAGAAATTAATCCGTCCGAAAGTCAATGCACTTTTCGGATACTGTAATTGCGGTTGTAAAGCGCAGGCCGCACAGCTAATTTTGTATAAGCATAAGCATCTTTGTATGCGCCGTCCGCGCTGACGTAAGTCGAAGCGTAAGAACGTGGGTCGCAGCCGGAACGCAGCCGAATAAGTTAAAAAACCGCCGCCAACAATATTGTAGCATTGTTTTTCCGCTTTGTCATTCAAACCGAAGGCTTGCACACCTTATTGTCATTCTGAACGCAGTGAAGAATCTGTATTTTAGATCCTTCGCGTTGCTCAGGATGACAGTATAATAAGCTAACCGCTTTGTAAGTCGCAGGCCGCACAGCTAACGGCATGGATGAGTACCACGTTGCTTTGTTAAGAAGTTTTCCGTTAAGATAATGGGCAAAGTAAGAACAATCGAAAGTGCCGGAACGCAGCCAAGTGTAGCCTGTAAGTAAATTATAAAAACCGTCGCCGAAAAAATTATAACACAAAAAAAATGCGGCGGCAAGCCGCGGTTTAACCTTAAAGCGTATTGCAAACAAAATAAACAATAAAAAAAGCCGAGGCTTTCTGCCTCGGCTTTATGTAAAACTATCTTCTTATTTCAAAATCCTGATTCATAAGTTTTGTTATCGACTCCTCGTCGTCGGTAATGTTGAAATCCCCGTGCATTGTGTGCTTAATTACCGACGATGCAACCGCAAAATTAACTATATCGTCGGGCTTCATTTTGCGCATAATCGCATAAATCATGCCGCTGGCAAACGCGTCGCCGCCGCCCACTCTGTCAAGTATATTGAAACGGAAGGTGCGGCTTTCGTACGTTTCCCCCTCGTACCACATAAACGCCTTTAAAGAATTTTCGCTTCCGGAATGTACGTACCGCACGTGTCTGCCTATCGCCTTAATGTTTTTATAGCGTTTGTTTATTTCGCGGAATACCCTGTCCTGTTCCTTGTAGGAGGGGTTCATCGAAAGCCCGTCCTTTATATCCTTACCGTCAGCGCCGGGCAGGTTGAAAGGCTCTATCCCGAAAAGCACGTTCACGTAAGGAAGATACTGCGTAATACAGTCGCGCGCCTCCTGCCAGCCCCACAGCGCGGAGCGGAAGTTGCAGTCGAAGCTTACGGTTATGCCAAGCTTGTTTGCGGCTTTCAACGCAAGCATTATCAGCGTGCGGCAGTTTTCGGAAAGAGCGGGGGTTATGCCGCTAAGGTGAAGCCAGGTAAAACCTTCAAGCTTCTTTTCAAAGTCCACTGCGGTAAAGTCGTAAGTGGCAAAACTGCTGTCTTTCCTGTCGTAGGTTACCTTGGAAGGTCTTACGCCGAAGCCCTCCTCCAAAAAGTAAATGCCCATTCTGCCGTTGTCGGAATATATGCAGGGAGAGCAATGCACGTCGTTAGAGCGCAAGTACCTTATGGCGGCTTTGCCGATGGAGGAGTCGGGCACGACCGTAAAATACGACGCGTCTATACCGAGATTTGAAAGCGATGCCGCAACGTTTGCTTCCGCGCCGCCGTAGGTAACTTTAAATTCGTCGGTGGTGCGTATCTTTTCATAGTTCGGGGGAGAAAGCCTTAAAAGCAACTCGCCCATGGTTATAAATTTTATATCTTCAATACTCATTTACATTCCCCTTTAAGGATTATCCCGTATATTATAACACCGAAAAATGCGTTTGTATATAGTTAAACCGAAAATTCCGTTGCTTTCCGCCCGATTTTTTGGTAAAATATAACCGTTGGGGTCAGATATCCGTATGTATAACCGTATTATAGAATTTGCAAACGCATTGCCGTCCGCGCGCAGCGACAGACCGTTCGAGGGTGATTTTTTTACCACCGTATTAAGACATTCCGATACCGGCAAGTGGTTCGGACTGCTTATTTCGGTTCCCGACAAATATTACGCCGGCGGGGGCGACGGACTCAATTTGAAATGTCCGGAAGAGCTTGCGCATATTCTTACTTCGGAGTATTCGGGCATAATTCCCGCATACCACATGAACAAAAAGCTGTGGATTACAGTTATGCTGGACAGCGACGTCCCCCGGGAAGAGATTTTCAAACTGATAAGACTGAGCTACGATATTACGGCAGTAAAAAGCAAAAGAGAGGAAAATGATGAAAATTTTAATCAATACAAGCGGAATGAGTAAAGACGATATAGATTTTTCGGGATTCGAAAAACTGGGAAGCACAAAGTATTTCGGCGAGGTTTCCAAAGCAGAGCTGTATGCGCTTGCCGCCGACTGCGACGCGATTATCGTCAACAAGGTAATAATAGACGAAGCTTTTCTCGACGCATGCCCCAATATAAAATATGTGGGGGTTTTCGCTTCGGGCTATAATGTGGTTGACGTTGCCGCCTGCCGCGCCCGCGGCGTAACCGTGTGCAACGTGCCGGGCTACTCAACCCATTCAGTAAGTCAGCACGTGTTCGCGCTTTTACTGTGCTTTTTCGGCAAAACCGACAAATACATAAATTCCGTCGCAAACGGAGACTGGATAAAAAGTAAATCCTTTTGCTATTTCCCCTGGAACACTACCGAGCTTTACGGTAAAACTTTCGGGATACTCGGCTACGGCAGTATAGGCAAAGCCGTCGCGCACATTGCGGACGCGTTCGGCATGAAGGTAATAATCAATACGCGCACCGCTCCCGATAATTGCGGTTACGGGGTTGTCGACAGGGAAACCTTGTTTAGACAAAGCGATATACTTTCGCTTCATTGTCCGCTTACGGAGCAGACGAAAAACATTGTAAACGCAAAAACTCTTTCCTTAATGAAGCAATCGTCGGTGATAGTAAACACCGCGCGCGGCGGGCTTATCGACGAAGCCGCGCTTGCCGATGCGCTCAACTCTGGCAAAATAGCGGGCGCTTGTTTGGACACCGTCGCGGAGGAGCCCATGCTGGCGGACAATCCCCTTCTCGGCGCGAAAAATTGTATTATAACGCCGCATATCGGCTGGGCGCCGCGGGAAACGCGCGAAAGGCTTTTAAAAATCGCCCTGCAAAATTTGAAAAGCTTTATAGACGGAGCCCCGCAAAACGTGGTGTCTTAAAGTTTTTCCGTGCTTGGAAATTTAAAGCTCTTTTATCGAAAGATGAAATTTTTGACCATTATAAAATGTAATTTTTATTCCGTATCTGTCAAAACGTAATTTGGCGACCAATTCGTCGGAAAGTACAGGTTTAATAAGAGTCATTAAATTCCAAGGCGTAATTTTTTCCGATTGCAATTCTGATAAAGAATCCGTAGATTTTTTAAAGTTCATATATAAGACTCCGCAATTTCTTTTTAATATATTAGTACGTTAATAACTTACTTGTCAAGTAACGGCGTACTATTCGTTTATAATTTTCTTATGAACGGAATTACTAAATTTTGCGAAAGGCTTAACGAATGTTTAAAATATTCCGACGTTAAGCAGACGGATTTGGCTAAGGCGGCTGGCGTTTCCAAACAGTGTATAAGCGATTATAAATCGGGCAAAAGCTTACCCGGCGTTGAAACTCTGTATTTGATTTGTAAATTTCTTGACGTTTCGTCGGATTATCTTTTGGGGCTCGATTAAAATTCGGATAACAAAAACGGCATAGCCGCAAGCTATGCCGTTTTAATTTTTTAACTGTAAGAGTAACTTGTCTGCGGGCGCACCGTAAGTCCGTGGTAGAACGAGGCGACCGCCGCCCTGTGGTAGGGAACAATCCACAAAAACAGTATTCCCAGCGTCAGTATGCACAAAATCCACCAGCCCAAAAAGCTTAAATGCAGACGGAACAGCCTTGCCTTGTTGCCATGCATTATCTGCGCGGAAAGCTTCCTTGCGTCGTTGGACGACATGTTCGGATTGTCCGCAAGTATAAAGTAACTCATGGAATAGGAAAGACTTTTTATTATTCCGGGAACTATTAAAAGCAGCGTCCAAAGCAGAATAAGCAATCCGTTGATAAGGCACAGCAGAAAAGCGCGTAAAAAATTCCTGAACCCGTCGAAAAGCCCTTCGATTTTAGCGTCGCGGTAGCGCATTATATTCAGTGCGAGCGTGTTGTATCCGAGTAAAAACGGACCGGCCGTCACCGCGGCAACCAGCGCGAAAGCCGAAAAATACGGAAAGCGCGGATAGTAGGAAAGCACTCCGCACGCCGCCAGTATCAAAAAAAGCACAAGCGTGGTCAGCGCCATTATCCCCCAATTGTTGTGCATCAGCTTCCATGCCTGCTGTCTGTGATATTTAGCCTTCATAATTTTCTCCTTTCAGTATTTTACAGTATACGCCGCCCGTATGTCAAGCGCGCGAAAAACGCGTGTTGACAATGTGTAAAATCGGGTATATAATATATATATTATGAACAAAAACAAATCTACCGAAGATTATTTGGAGTGCATACTTCTGCTTTCCAAGCAAACGCCTTACGTTCACCGCGTGGACGTTGCGCGTAAAACGGGCGTTTCGCAACCGGCGGTGCAAAAGGCGGTTAAAATTTTACAGGGCGGCGGCTGGATAGAGTGCGACGGTCTGCATATCCATCTCACACGCGCGGGCGAGGAGTACGCAACCCGCGTTTACGAAAGGCACTGTATCGTAAGCAGGTTTTTGCAGCTTCACGGCGTCAACGCGCTGGACGCGGACGCGGACGCCTGCGAGATGGAGCACGTAATTTCTGAGGCGACGTTCGACATGATGAAAAATTACGTAGATAAAAACAAATAAAAAACATAAAATTTTTATTTGCGCGCATACTGTGTTTATGGCAAAACGCAGAACAAAAACATTTATAGAAGATATTTTTAACGGCTGTGCAAGCGTGAACGAATGTACCGGACTTTACCAGAAAGTTTCGCTTGACACGGACGAGGTAGAGGAATTTCATAAAGAGTATACGGAGGATGACAAATAATCCGCGCCGTCCGCGCAAATGCGCGGACGGCGTTTTCGCTTTTTATATTGAAATATCGCGCGCGGCGTGTTATAATACCTTTATGGACAAATATATTTTGGCTGTGGACCAGGGAACGACAAGCTCGCGCGCGGTGATATTCGACCGCGGCGGAAAAATAGTTTCCATGGCGCAGAAAGAGTTTAAACAGATATATCCGCAGTCGGGCTGGGTGGAGCATTCCTCCCGCGATATAATGGGCTCGGTAATGGCGGTTATCGCCGAAAGCCTTGCGCGCGCGGACATTTCCGCGGAAGCCGTTCAGGCGATAGGCATAACAAACCAGCGCGAAACCACGCTGGTATGGGATAAAAAGACGGGCAAAACGGTTTGTAACGCCATCGTCTGGCAGTGCCGCCGCACTGCGGATTATTGCGAAAAATTGAAGCGCGACGGGTTTGCGGAAAAAATTTACAACAAGACGGGGCTGGTGCCCGACGCGTATTTTTCCGCAACCAAAATAAAGTGGATACTGGATAACGTTCCCCGCGCGCGGGAGCGGGCGGAAAAGGGAGAGTTGCTTTTCGGTACGGTGGACACATTTCTTATGTGGCACTTTTCCAAGGGCGGAATTTTCGCAACGGACTACACAAACGCCGCGCGCACTATGCTGTTCAATATACATACGCTACAATGGGATAAGGAGCTTTTAAGGCTGTTCGATATTCCCGAAAGCATGCTTCCGCAAGTCAAACCGTCCGGCAGTGAATTCGGCTTTACCCATAAAAGCGTTTTCGGCACGCCATTACCGGTCTGCGGAGTTGCCGGCGACCAGCAGTCCGCGCTTTTCGGGCAGCTCTGTCTGGACGCGGGCGACGTCAAAAACACTTACGGCACCGGTTGCTTCCTTTTAATGAATACGGGCGGAAAAGCCGTAAAAAGCGGAAACGGACTTGTAACCACTTTGGGCGCGTGTACGGACGGAAAGCCTCCCTACGTACTCGAAGGCTCGGTATTCGTCGGCGGCGCGGTCGTGCAATGGCTGCGCGACGGTCTTAAAATTATCGACAGCGCGCAGAGGTCGGAAGAAATCGCCCGCTCGGTTCCGGACAACGGCGGCGTTTACATGGTGCCCGCCTTTACGGGAATGGGCGCGCCGTACTGGGACGCCGCCGCCCGCGGAACGCTGACCGGCATTACGCGCGGCGCAACCTCGGCGCATATAGTACGCGCTTCGCTGGAAGGTATCGCGTATCAGGTCAACGACATAATTGACGCAATGCGCAAGGACTCGGGTATTTGCATATCGCGCCTCGCCGTGGACGGGGGTGCAAGCGCAAACGACTTTTTAATGCAGTTTCAGTCGGACATATCCCGTTGCGAAATAAGCCGTCCCGACACCGTTGAAAGCACCGCATACGGCGCGGCTTTTCTTGCGGGGCTTTGCACGGGCTTTTGGAAAAGCACGGACGAGCTTCGCGCTTTAAAACGCGGGGGCAAGGTTTTTAATCCGGACATGAAGCCGGACGAAAGGGAAAAACTGCTTTCGGGCTGGCGCGCCGCCGTCGGGCGTACGCTGACCAAGTAAAACAGCAACTGAATATAATTAATAAAAAATGAACGAAATTCACAGGTTTAATTGACAACCGAAAAGGTTATTAGTATAATAGAAGTATAAATCAACGGAGATATAATTTATGAAAATCGATTTTAAAGGCATAACCGCGGAAGAACTTACCTTCAAGCTTAACCGCGTTAAACTCAATCCCGAGGACAAGCTGGATATAAAGCCTCAGTTTTCCCGTCAGGTAAGAAAGGTCAACGGCAACGATAAATTAAACTTTATCGCGCTTTCCGTCAAGATCGAATCCACGGACGCGGAACCCAAGCCCTTCGATATTTTTGCAACGCTTGTAGGCGTGTTCGAGGTGGAGGACGTCAAAAACGAGCAGGAGGAGCGCAGCTTCGTAATAGAGGGAACAAAAATTGTTTACCCTTATCTTCGCTCGGCGGTTACCAATCTTACCGCAAGCGCGTTTATCGCGCCGCTCAATCTGCCTGTTATTTCCGGTCCCATTTTCCCCGAGGACAGGGACGTTTACGGCTTTACGGTTGACGGAAAACTTAACTGATTGCAATTTGAAAATTAAAAGCGCCCCCTGCGGCGGACTTGAAGTCCGCCGCAGGGGGATATTTTTTATGCGCAATATCATGACCGCCGCTTTATGCAATATAACGTCAACCTGTACAAACGCAGCTTCGTATCGAAGGCGCAAGCCTTACGTTTTGCACACCTTATTGTCATTCTGCGCGAGCGTAGCGATGCTTTGCACACCTTATTGTCATTCTGAACGTAGTGAAGAATCTTTTCAATAATAATGTGCAAAACGAAGTGAGCAATCTTTTCGATATTGTTGAGCAAAACGTAGCGAGTAATATTTAAGATCCTTCTCGTTGCTCAGGATGACAAACAATTGTCATTATGCGCGAAGTATACTGTCATTCTGAACGCAGTGAGCAATCTTTCAGATACCGGCGCGATTGACGCTGTGCGTAACAATCGTTATTCCGTCGCTTCGCTCCTTACGGTAACCCTCGGCATGACAAATAATGTGTGCAAACGGCTTCCTTACGGTTAAAGCATTGGCGAAAACAAATTCAAAACTGCGTTTGCAAGAGAGGCGAAAACGTTCATTTTAAAATTTTCTGGCGTGATTTTGCGGCTTAAAGAAAGCGTTTCGTCAAAGTCTTTTTTTATGTCGGCTATGCACGGCGTTTTATACATTACCGCTCCGCATTCGTAGTGGTGGACAAGACTTCTGAAATCCAGATTTACCGTCCCTACAAACGCGACGACTCCGTCGGAAACCATGCTTTTTGCGTGAATAAACCCGGGAGAATACTCGTATATTTTTACGCCCGCCTCCAAAAGATATTTGTAGTTAGAACGCGTCATATTGAAAATAATTTTTTTATCGGGCTTCGACGGTGTGATAATTTTCACGTCCACGCCGCGGAAAGCCGCGTTTCTCAGCGCGGAAATGATATTATAATCGGGTATCAGATAGGGCGTCGTAATGTAGACGTATTTTTCCGCCGAGTTTATAATATTCAGATAATTGTTTTCGCCTACGCATTCGTTGTAGAAAGGCTTCGGTCCGTCGCCGAAGGGGTGGACGTACCCGCCGTCTTCAAACGTGGGAAAATCAACGTCCAAATATTTTTTATAGTCGGAAAAATTTTTCCCCGCGCTGTCGAATAGCTGTAAAAACATTACGGTCAGGTTGCCTGCCGCAGAGCCTTCTATTTTCACGGCGGTATCCTTCCAGTGCCCTAACGGACTTGTTGCGTTTATGTATTCGTCGCCGATATTTATGCCGCCCGTATAACCCTTAACGCCGTCTATTACCGCAATTTTTCTATGGTCGCGGTTGTTGTGTATGCCCGAAACGACGGGGCGGAACGGGTTGAATTTGCGGCAGTTTATGCCGAACTTTTTCAGCTTTTTGAAGTAATTTGCTTTAAGCTTGCCCACCGTGCCTATGTCGTCGTACATAACGCGCACTTCTACGCCGTCCTGTACCTTGCGTTTTAAAACTTCCAGAATGTTGCTCCACATAAACCCGGGGTCGATTATGAAGTATTCCAAAAAAATAAATTTTTCCGCTTTTTTAAGTTCCTCCGCAAGGTCGGTAAAAAAGCTTTCTCCGTCGGGGAAGTACGTTATGCGGCAATTCAAGTGCCCTTTGCTGTAAGAGTTTTTGCGCAGATAGTTTTCTATACCCGCATACTTGCCCAACTCCTTTTCGATTTTTACGCCGTCGGCGGAAGAAACGGGGGTATACTGCCTGCAACGGAAGGTAATTTCCGCAATGTTTTTATACTGCTTCAACGGCATTTTCGCGTTTCCGAACATGCAGTAAATTGCCGTGCCGAAAAACGGCAGGACAAGAAGAATGAATATCCAGGGCAGCTTCAATTCGGGATTTCCCTTTTTGGAAATAATGTAAAGGAATACCGCAAGCCCGAAAACAAGACTGAAAATTTGGAAAAGTATGAAATAACTTTCACAGAACAGTACAACTAAAATTACAACGCCAACCTGCACTAAAAGCGCAAGCGCGGAAATAAGAATTTTACTGAACAGCAGTTTAAAAATTTTCATTATAATTAAGTTTAGCATTACAATGCGGCTATGTCAATGAGCGTATTGTGAAATAATTTCCGTTGCAAATCGCCGCGCGCGTAGTATAATACTGTAGGCGGCGGTTTTTATATCTTACTTTAAGGCTACACTTGGCTGCGTTCCGGTGCGGATATGGGCGGTTCTTACTATGCTTATTATCACAGTGTGGACGCTGTGTCTTATATTGCGGCATACTCGTGTTTAAAACAAGCTGTGCGGCCTGCGCTTTACAAAGCGGTTGTTTATATTTATTACGTATGATATTATTTAACGGGCGACGGTTTTTTAACTTATTCGGCTGCGTTCCGGCTATCTTGTCGATGCATACAATTCTCAATATCTGACTGCTTCGGGGGCATTCGACGCTACTTACGATTGCCGACGGTTAGCTGTGCGGCCTGCGACTCACAAAGCGGTTGTTTATATTTATTAGGTATGATATTATTTAACGGGCGACGGTTTTTTAACTTATTCGGCTGCGTTCCGGCTATCTTGTCGATGCATACAATTCTCAATATCTGACTGCTTCGGGGGCATTCGACGCTACTTACGATTGCCGACGGTTAGCTGTGCGGCCTGCGCTTTACATAGCGGTTGGCTTATTATGCTGTCATACTGTTATGTTGTTGTTCAGTCATCCTGAGCAACGCGAAGGATCTGAAATAAAGATTCTTCACTACGTTCAGAATGACAATGAAGTGTGCAAAGCTGCGCTCGCGCAGAATGACAAGGCGGAAAAACAGTGCTATAATAATGTCGGCGGCGGTTTTGTTAAATTACTTGGCTGCGGACCGGCTATGATACACATGCTTACATGTCTCCATACCTGGTTGCTTCGGGGACGTGTGCTTATACGCACATTGCCCGTCTATTATCTGTGCGGCCTGCGACTCGCAAATGCGGTTGAGAAAAATTATCGCGCATGATATTATAAATCAGGCGGCGGTTTTTAAACTTGCTTGGCTGCGTTCCGGCGCTGATAGTTCTGCCTACAACTCTAATTACCTGACTGCGTCGGGGGCGTGTGGCAATACGTACGATGCACGTCGGTTTTCTGTGCGGCCTGCGCTTTACAACCGCAATTACAGTATCCGAAAAGTACATTGACTTTCGGACGGATTAATTTCTGATTAATTGAAAACTTAAAGGTTTTCATAATTTCAGTGAAGGGAACCGCCGTCAAGCCCCCTTAGATTCTTCACCCCGTAAAGGGGTTCAGAATGACAGGAGTGTTCGTTCTGAATGACAGACAATGTCATACTGAGCGTCAGTGAAGTATCTGAAAGATTGCTCGTTGCACTTTGCACATTATAATCGAAAGGTTCTTCACTACGTTCAGAATGACAATGCGGTGTGCAAAGCATCGCTACGCTCGCGCAGAATGACAAGAGACTGCGTTCGGAATGACAACAAAACGTCATACTGAGCGTCAGCGAAGTATCTGAAAAGCCTTCTCCTCGGGGAGAAGGTGGACTGACCGTAAGGTCAGGACGAATGAGGGGAACATAACACCCCTCATCAGTCCGCGAATACGGACAGCTTCCCCCTTGGGGGAAGCCTATGGGGCGCAACCGACCCGACCTTAACGCGACGGCGCGTATTAAACGCGCATTCGGGTTATTAGCTTTTTCGTAAAGCGGTCGGGTCTTATATTTTTTCAAATAAAAAAATCGGTTCAGCTTCTTAAAATGAGTTGACACGCCGTATTTTATGTGATAAACTTTCTGTACATCCAAGAAAAGGGGTGTAATTTTTTTGTTACGGAGTTTTTCAGATGAAAGCGTCAACAAGGGCTAAAATAACTTTGGAATGTACGGAGTGCAAGCACAGGAACTACGACAGCTATAAAAACAAGCGCAACGATCCCGACAGGCTTACTATTTCCAAATACTGCCCCTTCTGCAAAAAGCATACAGAGCATAAGGAAACAAAATAATGGCACAGAAAAACGACAATAAAGCTCAGAAGCCCAATTTCTTCGTAAGAATGGGCAGAAGGTTAAAGGAAACCTTTTCGGAACTTAAAAGGGTAACATGGCCCACGTTCCCCAAAGTTATAAAGGGTACTTGCGTCGTGCTTGTGGTCGTCGTTATTTTTACGGTGGTCGTTACCGCCATTAACTACGGCTTGCAGGAGCTTTTACAGGTCATAACCAACATAAAGGGTATCGGAGAATAAATTAATGGTAGACGTGACCACTACGCCTTGCTGGTATATTCTTCACACCTATGCCGGTTACGAGTCTATGGTGAAGGACAACCTTGAAAGGCTTATTGAAAACAACAACCTGCAGGGAATGATTTTCGACGTCAAAATCCCTATGGAAACAACCATAGAGGAAAAGAACGGCAAGCGCAAAATTGTAGAGCGCAAGCTTTTACCCTGCTATGTGTTCATAAAAATGATATATTCCAACCAGCTTTGGTACTGGATAACGAATACCAGGGGCGTAACGGGCTTTGTCGGCCCGCAGGGCAGACCCATTCCTTTAAAGGAAGGGGAAATACGCAAAATGCGCCTTGAAGACGTTGCCGTCAACGCGGATTTCGCCGTCGGCGACAGGGTAAGCGTGGATTCGGGTCCCTTGGAAGGCTTCGAAGGAATCGTCACCGAATTGAACGACCTTTCCCAGAAAGCAAAGGTCAATATAAAGATGTTCGAAAGAAATACGGACGTCGAAGTGGAATACATTCAAATCCGTAAAATTACGGAATAAAAAGTTAACAACGTGGGAGGATACGTTAAATCTTTTCATGGCGTATCCGTTATAACCACGTCGGAGGAAATATTTTATGGCAAAAAAGATTACTGCGGTAGTTAAATTGCAGCTTCCCGCAGGTAAAGCAACCCCCGCGCCCCCCGTAGGTTCTACGCTCGGCCCCCACGGTATCAACATACCCGGCTTTACCAAGGACTTCAACGCAAGAACCGCAAGCCAGGCAGGACTTATAATTCCCTGCGTAGTTACCATTTATCAGGACAGAAGCTTCACTTTCGAGCTGAAAACACCCCCCACGCCCGTACTTATCAAGAAGGCGCTGGGTCTGGAAACGGCAAGCGCCCGCCCCAACAGGGATAAAGTGGGCAAGCTTACCAAGGCTCAGGTAGAAGAAATAGCAAAGACCAAAATGCCCGATCTTAACTGTACCGATTTAGAGTCGGCTAAGAGCATGGTCAAGGGAACCGCCCGTTCCATGGGCGTAACGGTGGAGGAGTAATTTTATGAAATTGGCGAAGAAATACGCGGAAAGCATAAAGTCCTACGACCGTTCCAAATCCTACGACCTTTCCGAGGCGTGCAAAATAGTTATCGACACCGCAAAAGCTAAATTCGACGAGACGATAGAGCTTCACGTACGTTTAGGCGTAGACCCCAGACAGGCGGACCAGCAGGTGCGCGGCGTGCTCGTTCTTCCCAACGGCACGGGTAAGCAGAAGAAGGTGCTTGTTGTCGCAAAGGGCGACAAGGCTGACGCGGCGACTGCTGCCGGAGCGGATTACGTCGGCGCGGAAGAAATGATTCAGAGAATTCAGAAGGACAACTGGTTCGACTTCGACGTAATGATAACCACGCCCGACATGATGGGCGTCGTCGGTAGAATAGGCCGTATCCTCGGACCCAAGGGCTTGATGCCCAACCCCAAGTCCGGTACCGTTACCATGGACGTGGCAAGGGCCGTACAGGAAGTTAAAGCAGGTAAAGTGGAGTACCGTCTCGACAAAACCGCAATCATTCACTGCCCCATCGGCAAAAAGTCCTTCGGTACTGAAAAGCTTGCGGAAAACTTCAACGCGCTTATGGACGCTATCGTCAAGGCGAAGCCCGCAACCTCAAAAGGTCAGTACATTAAAAGCGTAACCCTCACCGCGACCATGGGTCCCGGCGTTAAGGTAACTTACAACAAGGGTTAATAAAAATTAAAATATTTTTAAGGGCGGAGCAATTGCTCCGCCTTTGATATTATGTTTTTTATCAAACGCCTTATTGTCATACTTAACCGAAAACTTTTAGATCCTTCGCTAACGCTCAGGATGACAGGGATGTGGCATTCCGGACTGAAAACTTTTATATCCTTCGCTAACGCTCGGGATGACTCGGTAAGGGTTGCCGTCGCGAAGTTTTTACGCTATGTCATTCTGAACGAAGTGAAGAATCTCTTTTCAATAATCCTTCCTGCCTGGCGAAAGCAAAAAATTTTTCAATAATCCGTTTTGCCCAAAAGATAATCCGTCGAAACCTCCAATAACTCGCTCAGCTTTAAAAGCGTTGTAAGGGACGGTTCCTGTTTGTCTGTTTCCCATGCGTGCACGGTATTGCCGCTTACGTTCAATATTTTTGCAATATCCGTCTGTTTCAGGTGTTTTTCATTTCTTAGTTCTTTAAGTCTTTCACCGAAAATTTTCATGTTTTGCTTCCGTTCGTTAAGCGTTAAGACTTACTGCAAAAAATATTCAATAATCTTTTCTGCCCGTTAAAATATCCAAATCCTCATTAAAATAATTTGCTATTTTACAAAGATTTTCAAGACCTATTTCACGCTTGCATAATAAATATCTGCTTAATGTCGCTTGCGGTATACCTATCTCTTTCGCTACGGAAGAAATAGAACGGCTTCCTATCAACTCTTTCAATTGCTGTGCAAATTTTTCAACATACATAATAAGTAATTTACACCAAACGGTATAAAATGGTTGATTTATACCGTTTGGTATGATATATTGTAAGTATCGAATAAACAATGGAGAAAAATTCATGTTACAGACATTTATAGGGGATACGCTTATTACGGAAATTATTAACCGCGCGGAAAGCTCCGCCAAGAAGGATAAAATATTTGCTTATATTGCCGAGGTTACCGACAGGTGCAAGCGTTTGTGCGATAGGGGAAATCAGTTAAGCGTTCTGACCGAATATAAATACATGGTTGCCAATTTGAAAAAAGAATTTAAATTATAGTATTAAAATAAGTTGACAACAAGACTTATGATAATTATAATAACAACGTAAATAAATTTTGCTACCCGAGACGGCGAGCGCTTTTTTAAGCTTAATTTCTCGCCCAGGTGACAGGAAAAACGTATTAATAACGGTTTTGTTTTTCTATCCCTGCGCTTTCGGGCGGCAGGGATTTTTCAAATAACACGGGAGGTAATAAATTGTCGGCTAATTTTGAAGCAAAAAAGGAAGTCGTTAAGGAAATAACGGAAAAAATAAGCGCGGCTAAATCCGTTGTACTCGTTGATTATAACGGTCTGACCGTTGCCGAAGCGTCCGAGCTCCGTAACAAGTGCAAACAGGCCAACTGCGAATACAAGGTTTATAAAAACACTCTCGTAAGAAAAGCTTTCAACGATTTGGGACACAAAGATTTCGACGCTGACCTCAACGGCCCCACGGCTGTTACGTTCAGTGCGGACGAAACAAGCGCCGCAAAAATAATGGTTGAAGCGGTAAAAGCTTACGATGGCAAAATAACCTTGAAAAGCGCGTTTGTTGATAACGCATACGTTGATAAAGCCGGTGCGAAAGCGCTTGCCAGTATGCCTTCCAAGGAAGAACTTATTGCAAAAATGCTCGGTTCCATGCAGGCGCCCGTTGCGAATTTCGCGGGCTTGCTCAACAACATGCTTTCCGGCGTCGTACGCGTCTTGAACGCGGTCGCACAGCAGAAGGCTTAAAACTCAAACAAAAAACCAAAGGGCGGGCGCAGCCCCAAACAGCGCAAAAATAAAAAAATCAAAAACATTTTCAGGAGAATAAATAACAATGGCAGACGTAAAGAAGTTTATAGAAGAAGTTAAATCCATGACCGTACTCGAGCTTAACGAACTCGTTAAAGCTCTCGAAGAAGAATTCGGCGTATCCGCAGCGGCTCCCGTAGCAGTAGCGGCGGCTCCCGCGGCAGGCGGTGCGGCGGCAGCTCCCGCGGCTGAAGAAAAGAGCGAGTTCAACGTCGTTCTTAAAGACGCAGGCGCTAAGAAGATTGACGTTATCAAGGTTGTACGCGCTTTCACGGGTCTCGGACTTGTAGAAGCTAAAACGGCAGTAGAAAAGGGCGGCGTGCTTAAAGAGAACGTTGCTAAGGAAGAAGCGGAAAAGATTCTTGCAGACCTCAAAGAGGCCGGCGCTACCGCTGTTTTGGAATAATTTAAAAACTCAGTTAAAAATCCGCGTCTTTCGGGACGCGGATTTTTTGCTATCTTTAATATAAATCGCTTGACAGTGTCTTCAATTAAAAGTAAAATAATAAGGTAATATTATAACTTTATTGGATTAAGGCGATGGCAAAAAAATTAAGATATGCGTTAATAACGTCGGTTCTGGCGCTGATGGTTGTCTTTTCGGCGGTTGTTTCTGCTTGCGGCAGCATTAAAACCAAGCACCCGCGCGCAAAAATAACGGTGGAATTCAACAGTAAAACATACGTAATAGAATATACTTTGTACCGCAACATGTATCCTCAGACCGTTCAACACTTTATAGAACTTGCGGACAACGGCTTCTATAACGATATGATAGTGCATAATTACACGTCAAGCAACTGGTTTACGGGCGCGTATTCTTATAACGGCGCTTCTGAAGCGTCGGACTATGATTCTGCATTTACGGCGGGCAGCAGTTCCGTGCGCGATTATTTGGAGCACAATTCCAAAGAAGCGGCGTATTACGATTTGTTTAAAGCGGGTAAGCTTACGCCGTCAGTCTATAAAAAGCTTTCTTACGACGCGAAGGGCAATGAAAAGGTTGCCGCAGAGGACGCGCTTCCCGCGCTTATCGGCGAGTTTTCCTCAAACGACCATAAAATAAAGAAAAACCCCGTCAGGGCGGAGTACGGCGTACTGAAAATGTTCTATTACCCCAAGGGCGACACGAACCAGAAGGTTGCAATTAAGAACAGCTTCGGTCAGCTTTTGGAGCACGACTATAAATATAACTGCGCGACCAGCGTATTCGCAATGCAGGTCAGCGGAAGCGACAGCGCTTACGGGGAAGCGAATTACTGCACGTTTGCCAGACTTAGAAACGACGGCGAGCGCGATAAGTTCAATTCGCTTATAGAAGCCGTATCCGACTATATCACGGACGAGCTTGACGGCGCTTCTGGCGATTTCACCAGACAGGTGTCCGTACCCGTGGACACGCTCGATACCTTTGCGGACGAGGGCGGACAGGCGATAGAAACTTCGTTCACCACAACGCAAAAACCCTTGATAATAAAATCGGTTAAAATAACAAAATATTAATTAATGTTTTTTAAGCGCCGCGCAGTTTGCGCGGCGCTTTTTTGTGTAAACGAAAACCCCGCCATAGTGGCGGGGTTCTAATGAGGCTATT
>CAMRTO010000022.1 GCA_947053655.1 uncultured Clostridia bacterium | reverse complement strand
CTATTTCTTTGCCCGTAATATAACAGATACCCTTAAGGCTGCTTTTTATTTTAATATTAAAAGCCGATATTTGCGTGACGTTTTATCAAAACATTGCGCGTTTAAACGTAAAAGCGCCAGTCATTTTATTATTATATGCAGGACATGCATATGAAATATTTGTCATAAAAATTTTTTGGAAACGTTTCCAAAATTGGTTGCATTTTGCATATTCAAGTAGTATAATACAAAAAAAGAAAGAATTTCACAAAAAATTTTAGTTTCTTTCATTAATGGGGGTCGCATGGCAGGTCTGTCGTTAAAGCACATTTATAAAATTTATCCGGGCAAAGAAACTTCCAAGAAGAAGCTGTTCCGTAAGGGTAAGGAGGACGACGGCAAGCGTTCGGGCGATTTTGTTGCCGTAAAGGATTTCAATATGGAAATTCAGGACGGCGAATTTATAGTATTTGTCGGCCCCTCGGGCTGCGGAAAGTCTACTACGCTCAGAATGATTGCGGGACTTGAAGAAATTACCGGCGGAGAGCTTTTTATCGGCGACAACCTTGTAAACGACGTCGACGCGAAGGACAGGGACATCGCTATGGTTTTCCAAAGCTATGCGCTTTATCCGCATATGACTTCCTATCAGAATATAGCGTTCGGTCTGAAAATAAGGAAAATCCCCGTAGAAAAGAAAACGGAAAACGGAGAACCCGTATTAGAGATAGACAATAAAAAAGTACGCGAGCTTAAAAGCAAGCTTAAAACGGTTTGCGGCGATTTAAGCTACGCCGAAGACGGCGAGGTAAGACTTTACTTCAAAAAATACATAGACGAGTGCAAGACAGCCGTCAAAGAGCTTAAATCCGACAAGGCTAATGCCGACGTGCAGAAAATCCGCGATATGCAACAGCGCTTAACAGCGCTTAAAAACGCGCAGAAAAACATAATAGCCGCCATGCATACCGGCGAGGCGGAAAAGCTTGAAGCAGCCAAGGCAACGGCGCGCGAGCTGGGCGTAAACGCCGACGAAATACCCGACAGCGAGGTAAAGCTCGGTCTCAGACAGCGCAAAGCAAAAATCCAAAGCGACCTCGATTATTATTCCTCCACGCCCGTTCAGGCATATACCTATAAGCACATGCCGAAGGAAGTTATTGACGAAAAAGTAAAATGGGCGGCGGAAATACTGGGTATAACCGAGCTTTTGGACGTAAAGCCTTCGGAAATGTCGGGCGGTCAGCGTCAGAGGATTGCTTTGGGCAGGGCGATGGTGCGCGGACCCAAGGTGTTCCTTTTGGACGAACCTTTATCCAACCTTGACGCGAAGCTGCGTACGACAATGCGCTCCGAGATAGTAAAGCTTCACAACCAGCTTAAAACAACGTTCATTTACGTTACGCACGACCAGATAGAAGCTATGACGATGGGTACGAGAATAGTCGTCATGAAGCTGGGCGTAATTCAACAGATAGATACCCCCACTAACCTTTTCGATTATCCCGAAAACAAGTTTGTCGCAGGGTTTATCGGCACGCCGCAGATGAATTTCTTCGACGTTACGGTTAAAAAGGCGGGTTCCAAATTGGAAACGACCTTTGCAAACGGACAGCAAATTTCATATTCTCTTTCCAAATTGCGGACAATAGATAAAAAGTATTTGGACGGAGAGAAGCATGAACTGACTTTGGGCGTGCGCGGCGAAAATATTTCCGTCAAGAAGGACGGACTTGACGCAACCGTGACCATTAAGGAAGTTTTGGGCAACACGACCCAGCTTTTCGTTAAGATAGACGGGGACGACAAGGATTACATAGTATGCGTGCCCGACCGCAACGATATGCAGCCTTCCGACGCGGTCAGGATAGGCTTCGACGAAAAGCATATTCATCTTTTCGATAAGCAAACCGAGCTTTCGGTTATGAGCAGGGCAATCGGCAATAAATAGCGGACGGGAAACTTATGGATTGGTTAAAGTTTATAGGACTGAGCTTTTTTTCGGATAAAGTTGCGAAAAGCGCCGTTAAAAGAAATTATTTCAACGTCGCGCTCGGTTTTATATTGACGCTCGTATTTATGTTCTGCGGGCTTATCGCCGCCGACATTTTGCCGTTTAGCACGCATTATTCCTCGGCGGACCGGTTCAGGCAGTTTCTGTACAACGCTTTTTCCGACGGACAAAACACAGTGCCTTTGACGGTTTCGGACGGGAACATTGTTACGGATAAGCGCGTCGACACCTTCGGCGAAGACGGCGACGCCGCCGTTTATGCCGTAAACGGCTATAACCTGATAATCGACACCCGCCCCGCGGACGCCTTAGATGATTTCAACGCTTACTGCGTATTGAAAGACGGAACGAAAATAGACTACGAAGATTTCAAACAGCGCGACGACGCGGAAAATTTGATTTACACGTTTGAAATAGAGTATACAAAGAACGAGCTTATCCTTACGCCCGAGCTTACCGAAAAGCACGAGCAGTATCTGGAAAGCTTGACCGACAACGAAAAAATTTCCTTGCAGTATAAGGAAATAAAAAACTCCCAAACCCTTTCGGCGGAAGAATACGCGCGCGCAGTATACAATCTGTACGTCAAAGCTTATTATCCCGATCTGAAAAAATACGAAAGCTCCGGCTCGGCGCCGATGCTCAGAAATTATTATTACAACAACTACGTTAAGAACGGAACGCAAAACTATTTCATTTTGTTCGGCGATACCTGCACGGGCGCGTTCGAGACGAATTCGGGACTCAACGTTCAATTCTACGGCTACTTTGCGAAATGCGCGGACGGAACGGTGACGCCTACGGCCAAGGGCGTGGATAACTTTATTTTAAACGCCTTTGACGGCACGGTCGGCATGAGCGTGTATATGTATCTTATGAATATCATAAGGTTTATACCCTATATCGCCTTGATGCCGATTATACTTGCGCTGTTGCTGTTCTGCATAACACGGCTTATAAAGTCGGACTGCTGTAAAGGCTTCGGCACTGGCTTGAAGATAACGGGCTCGTTCATGTGGTTTTCCGCACTGATTGCCGGTTTTTGCACCTTTATATGCGGGTACTTCACACCGAGAAGCTTGTTGTTTACCGTTGCGCTTATTCTCCAATTCGGGGTGCTGGCGGTAAGGACGGCAGAATTTTTGATAAGGGAAGGAATATCCGTGAAAAAAGCTCCGCCCAAGGCGGAGAACGGCGTGCCGGAAACGGCGGAGGTAGATAATGATACTGTGCGCGGGTGAAATACTTGCGGATATGATAGGCGCGGAAAGGGACGGCGTTTTCGTCTATGAAAGAAAGGCGGGCGGCGCTCCGTTCAACGTGGCTTGCGCCGTAAAAAAATTCGGCGTCAAAAGCGCGTTCGCCGGTAGCGTCGGCGACGATATCATAGGCGGGTTTTTAAAAGATTTCGTAAAGTCGGTAAAGCTTGACGGACTTTGCCTTGAAAGCGACGCGCAAAGAAACACGACGCTTGCTTTCGTTCAGCTTGACCGCCACGGTGAGCGCTCTTTCTGCTTCTACCGCAGGAACACGGCGGATTACCGCATGCCCGAAATCCCCGACGGACTTTTCGACAGTGCGGATATAGTACATATAGGCTCTTTAATGCTCTCTGAGGACGAGGGGGCGGCGTATGCGGCGCGGCTTGCTAAAAGGGCTAGCTCGGCAGGCAAAACGGTCAGCTTCGACGTGAATTTCCGTACGGATATTTTCAAGGATAAGGAAAGCGCCGTAAGCCGTTACAAAACAATGCTCGAAGCCGCGGATATAGTAAAATTTTCCGAGGACGAAGTGGAGATTTTCGGTCAAGACTACATTGACGGCCGGCTTAAAGAAAAGCTTGTTTGCATAACGTTCGGCGGCAACGGCAGCGAGTGGCGTTATCTCGGCAGGCGCAACGCGGTGCCCTCCGTAAAGGTAAAGCCCGTAGACACGACGGGCGCGGGCGACGCGTTCTATGCGGGCGTGCTTTCGCGGCTGGACGGGTTGCAAAAAAGCGAATGGACGGACGGGGTATTGAATCACGCGCTGAAATTCGGCAACGTTTGCGGCGCGTTGAACACATTGGGCAGGGGCGCGATAGACAGCCTTCCTGACCTCGGAATGATACAGAAGACATTAAACGGCATTTAAATTTTTCTCCTTTATGGGAGCCGCAAGCGTTTTTTCGCGCGGTTCCCGACAAAACATGACGCGGCGTTAACGCCGTTAAATATAAAACAGGTGAGGGTGTAAAATGAAAACAGGGTTATTGAAAAAGTGTATTCTTGCAGTGCTTGCGGCGGCTGCGGCGGTATGCGCGGCGCTCGCGTTTATACCCTTCGGTAAGACGGCGCGCGCCGAGGGAATAACGCTTGAAAGCACCGGCGACAGCTTCAATTTATCGGGCGCGGAATACGGCGCACAGGATAAATTCGTTTATTCCGCAACGGCAACCTTTGAAAAGGGCAACGCGGCGGGACTGGTTTTCGGCGCTGAGGAAGGCGGACATTACTGGGTGTTCAACGTTGACAGAAGCTCGAACGCCGTAAAGCTGATGTACTTTTCCGAGGGAAACGAAACCAAGGTTTTAAAGGAAGATTACTTTATCGGCAACGATAAGATGACCGAGGGCGAAAAGGCGATGGTCAACCCCAAAGTTGCCAAGATAGAAAAAGTAAATATAAAAATAATAATTACTCCGGAAGCGGGCGCGGTTTACGGCGAGTTCTACGCCGACAACATCCGCCGCTTCGCCTTCGACGAAGCGGGCGCCGACGTAAAAACCGACCTTAATTCTCTTGCGGACGGACTGACTTATGCGGGCGGAGCTACGGGCTTCAACTGCTTCAACGCCAAGGTTGTTTTCGGCGACGTGTATTCCGCGGCAAGCGATTACTCTTACTACACCGAAACTTACCGCCAGCAGTACCATTTTTCGCAGTATGCGCACTGGAACAACGACCCTAACGGTCTTGTGTATTACAACGGATATTATCATATTTATTACCAGCACAACCCTTACGGCAACGTATGGGGGGATATGTACTGGGGACACGCGCGCAGTAAAGACCTTGTGCATTGGGAGCATCTTCCCATAGCGCTTTTCCCCGATAAGGAAAGCGATTTCGCGGGCAGGGGCGACGGCTATATGTGGTCGGGTTCCGCCATGGTTTACCACAGCGGTATGAGCGCGGACATAGACTCTCAAAACTGGTTTGCAAACGGCGGCGGCGACGGGCTTCTGGGCTTTTACACCCGCGACGGGAAAAGACAGGACCAGGTAATTATGTCCAGCGACGACGGCGGAATTACCTGGACTAAAAGAAAGCTTATCGAACAGGAAATTAATATAAATACGGGCAAGAAAGAGTCCAACCGCGACCCCAAGGTTTTCCCCGTATTGAAAAGCGGTTCTTCCGTAACCCTTTGGGGTATGGCACTGACGGGAATGGAGACGAACGACGTCTGGTTTTTAAAGTCTTCAAACCTTCTTGACTGGACGTACGCGGGCGGCTTTAAAAGCTACCGCCCCGAATGTCCCGACGTTGTAACCCTCAACGCGGACGACGGCAGAGAATTGACCGTTATGACCTTTACGGCAAGGCAGTATCTGGTCGGCAGGATAGGTTACGATTCTTCAAGCGGTCACATAACTTTTACCGATACGAACGGCAACGACGTAAGCGCGTTGGAAATGGAAGAAATTCCTTTCAAAACAATGGATTTCGGACCCGACAGCTACGCGACGCAGTCTTTTTATATCGACGATAACAACAGCGAATATTTCGGCAAGACGGTCGGTTTAAGCTGGTTCAGCGGCGTTCCCGGCAACGCGCTTTCCGTAGACAGCGGCGCGCTTGCGGCGGCAAGGAAAACCTGGAACGGCGGAGGAATGACAATACCCGTGGAATACGGACTTGTAAACGACGGCGGGGAATATATCCTTACCCAGACGCCCGTTGTAAAGACCGCAAACGGATTTAAAAATATAAAGACGCAAATTTTATCCGTTACGGACGCGGCTGTGACGGCAAACGGCGAAAATATTTTAAGCGGAATAAGCGCGCGTACGTTCGAGCTGGAAGCGGAAATTCAAAATCCGGACGGCGCGGCGGTGTGTTTCAGAATTAATTCCGACGGAAACGAATATACGGAAATCGGCTGGAATCCGACAGACGGCTACTATGTCGACCGTACCCGTTCGGGCGCGGGCGGCATGACGCTCGGCAATTACCGTAATAAATTTTCCTCGCATAAAGGGGAGGCGGGCACGCAGTCCTTCTACATTCTTTCCGACAACGGCAGCGTTGAAGTTTACTGCGGAGATTTTAAAGTTCCGTTTTATGTGCTTACGTTCGCGTCGCCCTACGCTCTCGGAGCCGAGTTTATTTCGGACGGCAGCGTTACGGCAAGCGTAAATATAAATAAAATAGCTTCCGTATGGAGAGATTCCTCCGTGACGGGCTCGGTAATTAATACGGACTTCGACGAGTTGCTTCTCGATACGAAGCTTACAACCTCGCAAGAAATATCCGCATACGCGCCCTACGGCGGAGAGATTAATTGGAGAGTTAAAGACGGCTCTGCGGTTGCGGTTGAAAAAACCGGGCGCGGCGCAAAAATAACCGCCGTGTCCGCAGGTTCGGCAAATATAGAAGTTTCCTGCGGGGACGCGGTTAAGGTTATACCCGTTACCGTAACGTCAGGCACGCCCGACAGCGATTTAAGCTTTACGGCGCAGGGCGTCCGTTCGGGCAACTGGTACATGACCTCCGACGGTATAATGGGCGTTCAACCCTCCGGCGACGGTTTTATCTTCACCGAGGAAAGCGCAGGCGATTTCACTCTTTCGGCGCAGTTCACGCTTTCGGGCGCGGCAGCGGCGTTAGTGTTCCGCGCCGACGTTGATATAAATAATTACCTTGTACTCACCTACGACAAAAACGCGCCGATTGTAAAACTTTGGTCGCCTTCCGTAGTGGGAAATATCGGCGAAAAAGCCGTCGCAAAGACCGACGAAATTTTGCTTAAAGTCATCGTCGAGGGTAATAATATAACGGTTTACTTCAACGGCGAACACGCGTTTGACTGCATTGTTCCCGAGGGCATACCCGCGGAAGGGCGGTTCGGACTGAACGTCTGTGCGGGCACTGCGGTTTTCAAATCCGTTGCGCTGTTACAAAGCGAATATGTTTACTCGGGCGGTAATCTTACCGTCGCGGGAGAAACCGACCAGCGCGTGATTGCAATTTATAACACAACGCTTAAAAACACGCCCGTAAACTCCGCGTTTTACACCGTCGAAGGCAGACGCGTGACTATATCCGGAGACTACTTCTCGACGCTTGCCGCCGCGGGTAGCTACGACTTTAACATTAAGGGCGAACGTTCTTCGTTCACGTTTACCGTCGCGGTAGCGGAAATTCCCGCGCCGGAGCTGCTTTCGGTAAATATCGAAAAGGGCTGTAACGCAGTCATATTTATAGGCAGCGCCGCAGTCGACGGCTTAACGCTTAACGGGGTCGCTCTTTCTGAAACGGATTACAGCGTAAAAGACGGAGTACTAACGGTTAACGCGGATAAACTGACGGCGGGGGAAAACGTTCTTTCGTTCGGCGGCAAAACCGTTACGGTCAACGTGAGCGCACAGCCTTCCGCAAACCTCAAGGCGGAAAACAAGCACGGCAATACGGCGCTGATAATTTCACTTTCAGTAATAGGCGGCGTCCTGATACTCGGCGGGGCGGCGGCTGTGGCGGCAGTCATAATCGTGCGCGAACGCAAAGCGGCTTTAAAAGGAGAACGCAATGGCGACGACGATTAAGGACGTTGCAAAATATGCGGGCGTCGGCATAGGCACCGTGTCGAGAGTTTTGAACGGCGAGAAAGCCGTAAACGACGGTACGCGCGAAAGAGTGCTTAAAGCCATGACGGAGCTTGAATTTCAGCCCAATAAAATGGCGGCAAAATTAAGGCGCAACGAAACGCGCGTGATAGCGCTTCTCGTTCCCGTGGTAAACCACCCGTTTTTCGCAAAGCTTGCAAATTACGTGGAGGAGGAAGCGGATAAGTTCGGCTATTCCATGATACTTGTTTCTTCCCAGCAGAGGGTTGAAAAAGAGAAGGACATTATAGACCGCATAAGGCGCAGGGAGGTTGACGGGGCAGTATTCGTCACCCACTACGCGCACGAGGCGGATGAGCTTAAAAACTGCCCCATAGTTTCCATAGACAGACCGTTCGGCAAGGAATATCCTTACGTCACGTCCGACAATTACGCCGCCGCGTTTAAAGCGGTAGAGTATCTTCTGGAGCGCGGCTGTAAAAAAATAGGCTACGTCGGTTCGAAGCCGATAGTCGTATCGGAAGTAATGGAAAGGGAGCGCGCTTACCGCGACGTAATGAAAAAGCATGGCATGCAGGAAATAATTCTGAACGAAGCCGTCAGCCACGGAGAGGAAAAAGAGGTCGTTGAAAGCTTCTTTAAAAAGTACGCGTGCGTAGACGGGGTTTTCGCTTCGGGTTACACAATGGCGCAGGTGCTTTACGAAACGGCATTGGAAAGAGGTATATCTATCCCCGACGAATTGCAGATAATTTCTTACGACGGAGCTTTCAGACAGTGGAACAACAACAGGCTTCTCACCTGCGTGGAACAGCCTATCGAGGAAATGGCGCGCGAAGCGGTTAAGCTTTTGATAAACAGAATACGCGGACAGGAAACGCCCGAGCGTGTAGAGCTTAAAACCTCTTTCGTGATAGGCGCGACCACAAAATAAAGTCAATTTAAAAAATAAACTAAATAAAAGCGAAAAATTTTCGCGGTGCATTTTTCAATGCACCCTGTACAGAGGGGAACCCTCTGTACAAAAAAATCCTATCAGTAAAAAATTTAAAAACGGCGAAACCGTTTTGAAATATAAGGAGAATTTATATGAATAAACTCGTAAAAGCGTTGGCGGCGGTAACACTCGGTTCAATCGTAGTTTGCGGCGCGGCGGCGTGCAACAAGGACACTGGCAACGTCGACAAGGAAGGTAACACCATAGTCAAAATTCTCGTTCACGTGGACGAAAATACTCCCGAGGGTCAGGCATACAAGAAAAGAGTGGACGCCTTCAATACCTCTTACCGCGACAGAAAGATAAAGGCGTCGATATCCTTTAAGGCGCGCTCCTCCGGTGCGGGCGGTTACGAAGATACCATCACCCAGAAATTCAAGAAGGGCACGCTGGACGACATTATCGCGTTCGACTCGCCCAATTGCGCGGCATACGCAAATTCCAAAATTCTTTACGATTCGACCGACCTTGTGGACGCGGCGACAAAAGCGGATTTTTACGAAAGCTCTTTAAACGTTTACGAAAACAAGCTTTACGGACTTCCCATACAGGAATCCAGCGCGGGCTTCTATTACAATAAAAGAATTTTCAACGAAGCAGGCATTGACGTTTCGGGCTACACGGTTGAAAATCCCTGGACGTTCGAGCAGTTCAATTCGGTTTGCCAACAGTTGAAGGACGCGGGTAAAAAGCCCCTCAGCATGCAGCTTGACAACATCAAGGACGAAACGGCTACATATCTTTTGTATCCCTTCGTATACGCGGCGGGCGGTTCGTTCAACGACTCCACCGGTTACACGGCTAAGGGATACTTTGACTCGGAAGCTTCCAAAAAAGGTTACGAATTTTTGTATAACCTTGTACAGAAGGGTTATACGGATTCTACCATAAAGGACTCCGACTTCTTCGCAGGTAACGCGGGCATGCTTCTTTCTTCGGGATGGACCATTCCCGATATCGAAATAAAGTATCAGGCAAATCTCGGCAACGACTGGGGCATACTTCCTTATCCCAAGGGCGCGACTACGGCAAGCGCCATGGGTAGCTGGTCTTTCGGCATAACCAATAACGGCGTTAAGGATAAAAGCGCGGCTAAGGAATTGCTTTTATGGATGACCTCGCCCGAAAGCTCTAAAATAATAACCGACGCGACGGGCATGATTCCCGCAAGGAAGTCGGTTACCACGAACTATGAGGCAGGCTCTCCGCGCGACGTGCTTATGAAGCAGCTTGCTTCCTCCGGCAAAGCGCGCCCCGCTACGCCCGCGTACCCGACGTTTACGGCAAGCTTCTGCAACGTTGCTTACGCTATAGCGGATAAAAACACAAAGCTTGCAGACCTCAACTCTAAAATTGCGACTGCGGCGGACTCCGTTCAGGCGGAAATGGACAGGATTAAAAACAGACACTGATAACTGTATTCGAGGGGTAAAAAATGCTGACCACGACAATTATAATTCTCGCGGTGTTCGTCGCGGCGTTTGCGGCGTTCGTCGTGTGGGATTTGGTAAAAGCGAAAAAGCACAGGGAAAGGTTCCGCGTTAAATCCACGGCAACGGCGTATCTCATGCTGTTGCCCGCGGTAGTGCTTGCGTTTCTTTTCATACTGCTTCCCATACTGTATTCTCTGGGATACGCGTTTACCGACTACTACTCGCTTACGCCGGACGATATTAACTTTATCGGCTTCGACAACTTTGCCGACGCGTTTAAGGAAATCGGCAATAAGGGTATGCTTTACCACGCGATAATCAACACGCTTATATTCGTGGTCGGCGTAGTGCCACTGCAAATAGGTCTTGCGCTCGGTCTTGCGCTGTTCGTAAACCGTAAAAAGCGCGGCGTGAAAATTTTCAAGGTGTGCTTCTTCGCGCCCGTGGTTATTTCGCTAAGCGTTACCGCCTTCCTGTGGCTGGAAATACTTTCCCCCGCGGAAACGGGACTTCTGAATTCGCTTCTCGGAATTTTCGGCATAAAGTCGCACGACTGGCTGCGCGACCCTTCGACGGCGATGCTGTGCATAATAATACTAAGCGCATGGCAGGGCTGCGGTTATCAGATGCTTATATTCCTTTCGGGGCTTACCAATATCCGCAGCGAGCTGTACGAAGCCGCCTCTTTGGACGGCGCGGGCGTCTGGTCGAAATTCATTCACGTAACGTTGCCCGGACTCCGTTCCACACTGGTTTTCGTAATAATAACCGTATTTATAGGCGCGTGCAGGGTAATGATACAGCCCATGATAATGGTAGGGTATCAGGAGCACGTCGTAACGCTCAGTTACTACATGTACCAGCAGGGTTATTCGTTCCGTTGGGTCGGATATTCGTCGTCCATTGCACTTCTCATGACGATAGTCATAGGCACTATCACGCTTGTACAGCGCAGACTGCTTAGGGGGAAATAATATGAAGCTTAATACGGTTGTTTCCGACGAATACGTCTTTCTGCACAAAAAACGTTTAAAAGGCAAAAGGATTGCCAAGGACGTCGTTTACTACGTCTGCGGCATAGTCCTGTCGTTGCTGTTCCTGTTTCCGCTTATATACATGCTTGCCGCTTCCACAAAAAGCGAAAGCGCATACGTTTCCGACGCAGGTTCTATGGCAATGTTTTTGCCCGACTTCGCCCATTTGGGTACGATGTTCGATAATTACGGAAAAGTATTCACAGACTACGGTATATGGCGTTACGCGCTTAACAGCTTCCTTTATGCCGCAATAGTAATAGTTTTAAACGTGCTTATCAACGGACTTGCGGGCTACGTAATGGCGAAGCTGCGCTTCCCCGGCAAAAGACTGCTGTCTTTTCTGATTATATTTCTGATAGTCGTGCCTGTGGAAACCTCTATAATTCCGCTTTATGAAATAGTCAGCGAACTTTTGGGGCTTTCGGGCGTTATGACGGTTGCGGGCGTAATTCTTCCCGCGGCGATAAGTATATTCAACATATTCCTGTTTATCCAGTTCTTCGAGGGAATTCCCAAGGAGTACGAGGAGGCGGCAAGGATAGACGGCGCAAGTACCATAGGTATTTTCTTCAAGATAATTTTACCGCTTTCGAAACCCATAATAGCTACGGTTGCGGTTTTCTGCTTCATAGGCGTCTGGAACGACTATATCTGGCCGATGATGATACTGCCTTATCCCGAACCCGGCGAATGGCCGCTTTATCCCATACAGAACGCGATAAACACCATTCAGAATATTCCCGGCGTTACCACAGGCGAAAAGATGGCTTCGCTTATCGTGACAAGCATACCTATCTTTATAGTGTACGTTGCCGCGCAGAAGTATATTGTGCAGGGCTTCGGTTCTGCCGGACTTAAAATGTAAGGGGACAAATATGAAAATAAAAAAGACTTTGGCCGTATTTGCGGCGTTTGCCGTTTCGGCGGCGGGGCTTGCGGTTGCGCCTGCTTGCAAAAAAAGCGCGGGCGATTTGGTTGCCGCATATTCCTTTGACGAAACCGGCGGGTCGACCGCGAAGGAGTCCGTCAGCGGAAAGAAGCACGTAATAGACTACGTTTTCAACAGACAGTTGGACGAACCCGAAAAGCTTTTTAAACAGCCCAACGACCCTTTGAGGAAAAAGGGAGTAAAGGGAAATGCGCTTTATATGGACGGGTTTTCCACAAGCATAACCAATTCCGGTTTCCGCGCGCCCGAGGACGCTATAACGCTTTCCGCATGGGTTGCGCCGAGGACGTTTGAAAACCTCGGCAATTACGGTACCTCGGACGCGGCGGAGCATACAAGGCTTACTTCCGTTATAAACAAAGGCGACATTGCCATGTGCGAGGGTTTTGTGCTCGGCTACGGCAGACTGGGCTTATGGGGCGTTCAGCTCGCGCTTGAAAACGAGGGCGGCGACCAGTTCGTTGTCGGCTATTACGACCCTATAAACGCGCTTAACGTTTACGAATGGTCGCATATAGCGGCAAGCTTCGACGGCGACACGGGCTATATAGGACTGTTCTACAACGGCGCCGCCGTCTATGAAGGAGTTATCCCCGAGCTTAAAAATACACATATAATCAACTCTGCCGAGCCGCTTTATATAGGCAGATACGCCGCACCTTCGGCTATAAGCGGCATAGACATCCAGATGCCCGCGGGGCTTTTGGACGAAATTAAAATTTACAAATCGAGTCTTTCTCCCAAGGATATAAAGGAGCTTTATTCAAGCGACTGCGGAGGGATTCACCCCGCCGCGGATTGGCGGGATATAGTAGAGGATAGCTCGGTTTACGCAGGCGACTGCTATCGCCCGCAGTATCACGCCATACCGCCCGCGGTTTGGATGAACGAGCCGCACGCTCCGTTCTATTACAAGGGCAAATACCACGTGTTCTATCAGCATAATCCCGCGGGTCCGTATTTCGCACAGCTCAGATGGGGTCATATAGTCAGCGACGACATGATTCACTGGCAGTACGTGCGCGACGCGGTCGTTCCCACGGCTGGCGTATGTCCCGAGGGCGTGTGGACGGGCAGCGCGACGATAGGTCCCGACGGTACGCCCTGGCTGGTAATTACAGCGGGTACG
Source organism: uncultured Clostridia bacterium (assembly GCA_947053655.1). Taxonomy (GTDB): domain Bacteria; phylum Bacillota; class Clostridia; order Christensenellales; family Borkfalkiaceae; genus Coproplasma. Next base: position 8,822 of record CAMRTO010000022.1, on the reverse strand, counting down.
AACACGCCCTCCAACGGCAGCGGACAGAATATCGCGTATGCCCACGCCAAAGACCCCGACGACCCCCTTCTTGCGGAATGGGTTGTCGAGGATAAGGTGGTTATAACCCAGCCCAACGACAATACGCAGGGAGAGCTTAACCAGTTCCGCGACCCGTTTGTCTGGAAGGACGGCGATATGTACTACATGCTTGTTTCGACTTCCATACCCGGTGCGGGCGGTTCCGCAAACGTTTACACCTCGTACGACATGCGCGAATGGGAAAGCCGAGGATATCTCTACGAAAACAACAGACAGGAGCTTGGAATTCACTGGGAATGCGTTGTACTTCTGCCCGTATCCACGGCGGACGGCTCGCAGACCAAATACGCGCTTTTCATAACGCCGCAGTACGCGGACACGAAAACCACGGTAGAGTGCTGGTATCTTCTTGGTTCGTTCGATAAGGAAACTTGCAGATTTGTAGCCGACAGCGACGAGCCGCAGCTTTTCGATTACGGCAACGGCTGTTATACGGGTCAGAACGGATTTTGCTATCTTACCGACGAGGAGGTTTCGGACGGTAAAACGGATTACGAACAAGGCAGAACAATTCTCTACTCCATAGCGCAGGGCAAGGACTCGGGCACGGCGCACAACTATCAGTCTGGCTGGTCGCACAATTTTGCGATACCCCTCGAATTAAGCCTTTCGGACAGCGGAAAAGAAATAATCCGCCGACCTGTTAAGGAGCTGGAAAGCGTAAGGGGACGCACGCTTTACGAAATGCAGGGAGAAAAGACCGCCGCGCAGCTCAATTCCGAAATTGCGCAAGTCCGCGGCGACCTGCTTGAAATAAAGGCGAAATTCACCGTGGCGCCTACGGCGGAAAAATATTCCGGCGGAATACAGGTCAGGTACAATCCCGAAAGCAGCGACGCTGTAGCCGAGCATACAGACATTTATTTCTCGGATGCGGGCGTCGGCATAGACAGGCTTAAATCTTCCGCACTGACCTACGTCAACAAGAATAACAGTCACGTCTGGAACAGTAAGGAAAGAGAGTACGAATTGACTATACTTTTAGACAGGTCCATGTTAGAGGTTTACGTCAACGGAATTATGTGCTTCACTACAAGGATATATCCCAAGTATGCAAATTCCGATTATCTGCATATTTTCGACGATAATTCGGGCATAAAATTCACGCAGTTTACGGTTTACGAGATGGGAAGCGTGTATTCCGACACGGTAACGCCTCCTTATTACGCGGATACCGGTAATTTGCAGGGTTAAACGACGGCGGGGGTAAAAATAATGCGTAAAACTTTAATTGCAATTTTAAGCGTGCTCTGTGTCGGAAGCGCCGTTTGCGGCGTAGCCTGCGCGAAAGACAAGGGTGAAGCGGCGCCCGCCGCTCCGCTTAACGGCGGATTCGAAACGGCGGATTTAAGCGGTTGGACGGTGGAGTACGGCGACGCTTTTTCGGATAACAGCGTGGTTTCTCAAAAGACGTTTACTTACAGCGACGACCCGCGCAATACGGAAATTCCCGTAAATCACACGGGCAGTTGGTATCTTTGCGGAAAGGGCGCGGACGTCAGTTACGCAAACGGACGCGGCAGTCAGACTTACAGCGAATCCTATGCAAACGGACGCACGGGCGCGATACGTTCTTCCGAGTTCGTTCTGCCGCAGGACGGAATAATATCAATGAAGCTGGCGGGCGGTTCGCCCGTGACCGACAGGGGCTCCGGCGAAAACGTCAAAAACAAGGCGGAAACGGAAATGTGCTTTGTGGGCGTTTACCGTTCCTCGGACGATAAAATGATTGCGCGCCAGACGAACGATTATTTCGTCGAGCATACCGATTACGTCAATCTTTCACAGTACGTTTCGGGTGCGTACCATACCGACAACTTTGCCGAATACACGCTCGATTTATCAGAGTATGCCGGCGAAAAGGTGTATCTGCGCATAGTGGATAACGACAAAAGCTGGTACTACGGTTATATTTCCGTAGACGATATCCGTATCGGCGACGGAACGGAAGCGCAGACGGAGGGCAACTACTTCGTAAAATCGCGCACCTACGTCGAGGAGGCGCAAGCCCCTTCCGAGTATGAAATTGCCAACGGCGGGTTTGAAACGGGCTCTCTGGCGGGCTGGACGGTGACGGAGGGCGACGCTTTCTCTCATGAGGGAGTGGCTTCGGTCAAGAGCTGGTGGAACGAAAACATTACCTACTCGCGCGACGGAAACTACCATTACGGATTTTATCATCCGAGCGCTACGGGCGTTATGCGCTCGTCCGAATTTGTTTTGGGCGGCTCGGGCTATATAAGCTGGAAGCTTGGCGGCTGTCAGAACAACTCGGCAACCTATCTCAGGTTTATGGTCAAGGGCGAAGCAAAGGACACGGAAGTCGCAAGATTTTCAAACTTCAAATATTACGATTATCAGTTCCCTTACGTAGAAAACGGAATGAGACTTTTAAACATGGTTCAGTATTATTCCGATTTTTCACAGTATCTCGGCAGCACTATGTATATAGAGGTTGTCGATAAAAATTCGGACGGAAACGAACTCGGCTGTATCACACTGGACAGCGTGCAAACCTATTGGGAGAGCAAGCCCGTCTGGTACGACAGGGAAAGTTACGTTGCCGTGGTCGAAACCGATATCATGCCAGAAAGCAAATATCAGGTTGCAAACGGCGGCTTCGAAACGGGCGATTTGACCGGTTGGACTTTAAGCAACACCTCGTCCCCCATAGGCAGGGTAGTGGACGAAGACGGCTATCTTAACAAGGCTTATAACAAAAAAGGCAAGTATCTGTTCTCGGGCTTCGAGCACGACGGAATAAATTTGGAGGGCAACACGGGTACGCTTACCAGCTCCGCTTTCGAAATAGGCGGCTCCGGCTATATTACCTACTTGCTCGGCGGCGGTAAAAACGCAAGTCTTTGCTATCTGTCGGTTGTGGAGGTCGACGCGGACGGAAACGTTCTCGACGAGCTGGCGCGCTTCGGCAACAGGCTTTTCAACGAAGGTACCTTGGTCTGGTACAAAGCCGATTTAAGCGAACATATCGGTAAAAGAGTAAAGCTTGTTCTGACCGACAACGCGGTAAACGACTGGGGACTTGTAACGGCGGACAGCTTCGTGACCTATTACGAAAAGGCTTCGGCAGTTCCCGCAAGGGCTTACAAGGCGGTGGATATGCTGCACGTCCCCGTTCTCGGCGAGGACGACGAGTATCAGGTTTATAACGGCGACTTCGAAACGGGCGATTTGCGCGGTTGGACTTTAAACGGCAACATCGGCGGAATTTCAAGCAACACAGTATGGTGGAGCGAGGGTTTGCCTTTCAATAAAGACGGCGAATACTTCTTCAACGGCTGGGTAGGTTCGGAAGCCGCGACGGGCACGCTTGAAAGCAGTTCGTTTACGCTTGGCGGATGCGGCGTCATAACCTTTAAACTGGGCGGCGGCAAGAATACAAGCCTGTGCTATATCGAAATTTACGATAAAACACTTGGCAAAAGCATCGCCAGATACGGCAACACGTTGTATAAAGACAACGGTATAGCCCCCGGCGATTTGAATGGAAGCAATCTTGCAAACATGAACCTGTTCAAGGCGGACCTTTCGGACTATCTCGGCGACGAGCTTGTAATCCGTATAGTGGATAACGCCGTAGAGGATTGGGGACTATTGTTTGTCGACAGTTTTATTACTCATTACGAATCTTTAACGGATATCGACGCAACCGCAGTCGAAGCCGTGGATTTAACAAAAAATTAAAAGAGGTTGGGAAAAATGGTAAAGAAACTTCTTACCGGCCTTTGTGCCGGAGCAATGTGCGTCGCTACGGTGTTTGCCGCGGCGGGGTGCAAAGACAAAAGGGAAGACAAAAAGCCGGTAAAGCTTAAGGACGGAATTTCCTTGACGGTCGGGCAGGGCAAAAGCGAAACCGTGGATTTATCGCAGTATATATCCGTGGAGGGTACGGATTACACCTATTCCGTACAGTCGTCCGCGACGGCTGTCTGCTCGGTTTCTGTGACGGAAAATATTGCCACGCTCTACGGCGAAAGCGCGGGCGACGCAGTTGTCACCGCCACGGCGGATACCGTTTCGGTAGAGTTTTCGGTGACGGTAACGGCGGCTGCCGCTCCTTTCGAAAAGGACGGGGCAAACAAAAACCTTTCCGTATTGAAGGGCGGGCAATTGACGGTAAACGCGGCCGATTACGTTGACGAAAACGGCGTAAGCGGCGTCACGTACGAGCTTACCGCATCGTCGCCTTTAACGGTGACGCCGGTGGACGCCAAACAGTTCACGCTTACCGCGGGCGACGTGGCGGAGGATACTTCCGCGACGGCGACGTTAAAAGCCAAGTACGACGATAAGCAATTAACCGTTCAAATCAACGTAACCGTTTTAAGCGAGCAGAAACCCGTCTTAAAGCAGGAAGCTGTTTCTAAAGATATAGACGTGTTCACGCTTACCGACAACAAAACGGTAATAGACTTGTCGGAAAACGTTATAAACGACTTTGATTTACAGCTTACTTATTCCGCGGTATGCGCGGACGAGGACGTTACCCTCACGGTCGACGGAACGAACGCAAACTTAACGCTTGGCGGCAACTATAACGAAACGGCCGCGCCCGCAGAAATTACGGTTACCGTAAACTACGGCGAAGGCAAAAGCATACAGTACACGTACACCCTCAATATCCAAAATACTTCCGTTTACCGCGTGCAGAACGGCAACTTCGACAACGGTCTCGACGGATGGACTTTAAACGGCGAAATAGGCGAAATAACAGAGGAAGCTACCTTCTGGGAAAATTTGCCTATGCATAACGTCGGCAAATATTTCCGCGGCGAGCTTAACGGTAAAGAAGCTAACACCGGCACGCTGACAAGCGCGGATTTTAAAATCGGCGGAATAAACAAAATTTCCTTCATGCTCGGCGCGGGCAAGCACGACTGCTATGTTACGCTTGAAAAACCCGACGGCACGGTGCTTGCAATTTGGACGAACTCCAAATTTGAGGACGTCGGCAACTGGAACGCCGAGGAGATAGGTAAAACGCAGTTCGCTTTGAACCTTGTGCCCTACGTTGCGGATTTGTCCGCATGGGAGGGCGAGACCGTAAGGCTTGTGATCAACGACGAGGCGACAAGCGACATCGGCTTTGTGACCTTTGACGAGCTTGTAACTTATTACAAAGACGCGGCAGAGCTGCCTGCGGGCGCCTTCGACGCGGTAAACGTGATAGGCGACAAAACGGCTTTAAAAGCGGCGATAGACGAAGCCGAGGCTATAACGCAGGGCGACTACACGGACGAAAGCTTTACCGCTCTTACGGAAAAGATAGCGGAAGCCAACGCGCTTTACGCTTATAAGGGCGCTACGGCGGAAAAGGTCAATGCTTCCATAGCCGCCCTCGACGCGGCGAAGGACGGACTTACCGTGCGCGTACCCGTTCAGACTGAAGCGCAGACCACTCTTTCGGTTAAGTCGGGCAACAATACGGAAATAGACCCCGCTACTTACGTTGACGATAAAAATTTAAGCTCTGTCACATACGGACTTGTTTCCGGCAATAACGAGCTTTTGACTGTAACGGAAAACAGCGGTAAGTTCACCGTTACCGCGGGAACGGTAACCGACGATACCGACGTAACGCTTACCTTAAAGGTTTATTATAAGGGCGGAGAGGTCCTTACCGTTAATCTTACGGTCAAGGTAGTAAGCGGAGACAAACCCGTGGTTAACAAACCTGCGGTAGAGCTTCCCGTCGATATTTACAACCTTACCGACAAGACGAAAGTAAAACTCGACTTTGCCGAAAATATCGGCAATCCCGCAAACCTTACTTTGAATTACAAGGTTACGCAAGACGGACAGACGGACGAATTAACGCTTGACAGCGACAATTGTTACGAGTATACTTTCGGTAGCGGTTATACCGATAAAGCGACCGAGGTTAAGTTTAACGTAGTAGTCGGCAGCGAGGAAAACAATCTGACGGTAAGCTACGTCTACACGCTCAAAATCAAAGACTCTACGGCTTACCGCGTTGTAAACGGCGGATTCGATAACGGTTTTGACGGCTGGACAATGACGGGCGACATAGGCGCCATGTCTAACGACCCCGTTTTCTGGACTCACCTTGAAAACGGCGCGGGACTGCCCATTCATAACGACGGGCAGTATTTCAGGGGCGACGGCGTCGAAGGAAATACGGGCACGCTCGAAAGCTCGCTGTTTACGGTGGGCGGACTCAATAAAATTTCATTCAAGGTTGGCGCCGCTGGAAATGCGGACTGCTATATAACGCTTGAGGACGCAGACGGCAACGTTTTGGAAACATGGCGCAATTACATGTTTAAGGACCCCGACGACTGGGCAAGCGCGGAGGTCGGCAAAACCCAGTTTGCGCTTAACCTTGTAACTTACGTTGCGGATTTAAGCGCGTATGAAGGCAGGCAAGTAAAACTGGTGCTTCACGACAATGCTACGGGCGGTTTCGGGTTCTTCACATTCGACAGCCTTGTAACTTATTACGAAAGCGAGGATAGGCTTCCCAGCTTCGACGCGGCGGATTTGCCGAACGCGGCGTTCGTCGCGGGGCAAAGCAAGCCGGAGTAAAACCGGAATAACTTTTTGAAAGTAAAGTAATTTTACCGCGGTTTTCATCAAAACCGCGGTAAATTTAAACGGAGCAAATATATTTATGGAAAGTAAATTAGACATAAACTTGAGACCCGCTTTTCATATTACGGGTGGCAAAGGGTGGATAAACGACCCCAACGGTCTGGCGGTATTCAAAGACCGTTACCACGTATTTTTTCAGTATTACCCCTACGGCGTAAAATGGGGCTCCATGCACTGGGGACACGTTTCGAGCGCGGATTTGGTAAAATGGGAAAGACACCCCGTCGCGCTTTGTCCCGATAAGCCTTACGACGCGGACGGCTGCTTTTCGGGCAGCGCGATAGTTTGGAAGGATAAGCTTTGGCTGGTTTATACCGGCTTTGTAAAGGGAACGGACGAAAAGTCCCAAAGACAGGTGCAGTGCCTTGCGGCAAGCGCGGACGGAATTAATTTTGAAAAGTACGGCGTAATAATAGACTCGGACGGTTTACCCGACGGGTACGAGCCTTCCGATTTCCGCGACCCCAAGGTTTGGAGGCATAACGGCGCGTTCTGGTGCGTCGTCGCAGCGAAAAAGACGGGCGGGCGCGGCCGCGTGCTTTTGTACCGTTCCGACGACCTGTTCAAATGGGATTTCGTTGCGGACGTGTTCGGCGAAGATTGCGCGGGCGAAATGACGGAATGTCCCGATTACCGCGAAGAAGACGGGTTGATGTTTGTTTCCGTGCAGTTTCCCGACGACAGAAATTTACATAAAAACGTGCACGCGTCTCTCTGGTATAAGGGCAGGCTGGATTACGCAACCGGCAAATTCGTTTACGAAAAATCGGGGATAGTAGATTACGGTTTCGATTTTTACGCCGCGCAGACGTTCTGCGGCGAAAATTTAATGATAGGCTGGATGAGCATGTGGGACAGAACGCCCGTAACCGAAAGTTACGGATTTTCCGGCATGCTTACCGTGCCGCGGCAGATAAGCTTTGACGAAAGCGGACTTGTTCAGTCGCCCGCAGTATGCTTGCGACAGCTTGCCGCCGCCGAGGTAATTAACGGGTACCGCGACGAAATTGCAGAAGGCGCATTGAAAATAACGGCGGAAAATCTTGAAGAATTTTCTTTAAAACTGCGTGTAAAGGGAAGCTCTTACGTAAGCTTTTCTCTGTCGCGTGGCGAATGGGTATTCGACAGGTCAAAATGCTCTTTGAAAATCTGCGGGGCGGAGACCGACGCCGACAGCGTCGCGGGCATACGCCGCATGCCGTACATAAAAAAGAAAGTAAACGAAATTATCGTTTTGATTGACAAATTTTCCGTTGAAATTTTCGCCGACGGCAAAGCCATGTCGTCGCTTACGGTTACCGGCGCCGCCGCGGAAGGAGTGGAGCTGGTAGTCAAGTCCTCCCGTTGCAGTTACGTTAAATATGCGGTAAATTCAAATAATTAGCATTTTGATATTGCAATATCGTAAACCGTGTGATATAATGTACGCGTTGCATTAAAAATTTCGGGAGGATCGAAAAATGACTGAGCAACAGTTGCTTGAAAAAATAAAACAGACAAAAATAGTGCCCGTAGTGGTGCTTAACTCTATTGAGGAAACTTTACCCAAGATGCAGGCGCTTGTAAACGGCGGACTGCCCTGCGCGGAAATTACATTCCGTACGGCGTGCGCGGCGGAGGCTATTGCGCTTACGGTAAAAAAATTCCCCGACATGCTTGTCGGCGCCGGTACGGTTATAAATAAGGATCAGTGTGAAAAAGCGATTGCCGCGGGTTCTAAATTTATAGTTTCCCCGGGATTTTCCGAGGAGGTTGCGGATTGCTGCAAAGCGCACAACATGCTGTATCTTCCCGGTATAGTCACCCCTACGGAGGCAATGGCAGCAATAGCTAAGGGGCTTACCACGCTTAAATTTTTCCCTGCATCCAATTACGGCGGACTTAAAACCATCAAAGCTATTTGCGCGGCGTTCCCTTATCTGCACATTATGCCTACGGGCGGAATTTCCGACGCGAACATTTTGGAATACCTTGCGTACGATAAAATTATCGCCTGCGGCGGAAGCTGGATGATGTCCGGCACTCCCGAAGAAATAGAGCAGAAAACCAGAGCAGCAGTACAGCTTGTAAAAAACGTATAATTAAGACGTAAAAAAGCCGCCGTCCGC
>CAMRTO010000021.1 GCA_947053655.1 uncultured Clostridia bacterium | reverse complement strand
ATTACGATTATATATAAAAAATTAAATTCTCAATCCCGAAGGCAAATGGTTTTTGGCAACCCCTTCCACCACCTTACACCAACCGAGCGGATACCCCCTGTATGTTACAAGGTTCCAGCCCTTTTCTGCGGCAGGCGCCTCAAACGTAAGTCCGTGTAAATAGTTAAGCGCGGTGCGCTCGTCCACGTCTACGCTTTTCGCTTCGCCAGCCTTTAAAGCCATTGCAAGTCTGTGCGACGGAATAAACCGTTTCCCCGCCGAATCGTTGCAACCCAAATACAAACCTTCGGAACGGCAAGCTTTGTAACCCGACCGAAAACCGATATCGGGCATACCGTCAAAAAAACTGCGGATAGCACGGTCGCTATCGTAGACGTTTTCAAGCTTTATCCCAAGCGTTTGCGCTTCCCACTCCCTGTACGGTTTTAAGCCGTTGCCGTCTTTTACGCAGGGCTTTTTCAACTTCAAATCTGTGCGTTCACCGTCGGTTTTTTCGAGAACGGCGCAAAAATGCCCTTCACCGCGTATATTGTGCGGCAAAAGCTTTTTCATGTCCGAAAGCTTATAATTTTTATTGTTTTTCAAAAAGCTTTCTATCTGTCGTTCGTTTTCATCGCATGAAAATGTGCAGGTGGAATATACCATTCTTCCGCCGACCGAAAGCATTTTGTCGGCGCATACAAGAATATTTTTCTGCCTTTCGGCGCAAATTTCTACGTTTTTAAGGCTCCACTCGGGTATAGCGTTCGGTTCCTTTTTAAACATTCCCTCTCCCGAACAGGGCGCGTCCACAAGAATTTTGTCAAAATAACTTCCGAAAAGCTCCGCCATAACTTCGGGCGACGCAGACGTCAAAAGAGTGTTTTTTATACCCATACGCTCTACATTGCTTTCCAGAATTTTGAATCTGTCGTAATTTATTTCGTTTAATACGAGCACGCCTTCGCCGTCCATGTATTGCGCAAGCTGAGTACCTTTTCCGCCCGGCGCCGAGCATAAATCCAATACTCTTTCACCCGGGCGCACGTTTAGCTCAGGCGCGGCGCACATTGCCGACGGCTCCTGCACGTAATACAAACCCGCCGCGTGCTCTACGGTTTTGCCGGGCGAATCCGAAAGAGTATAAAACCCGCTTTTCTCCCAAGGCACGCAGCCGTCGAGAATAACGGGTGAAATTTTTACAAATTCCTCAACGGAAATTTTAAGCGTATTTGCACGTACTCCGCGGACAACGGGCTTTTCATAGCTTTTCAGAAAATTGTCATAATCCGCGCCGAGCCGCTCCTTCATAACGGAAAGAAATTCCCGCGGCAAATTCATTTTAAAAGCTCCCTCAACCCGTCCGAAGTAAGCACAACAACTCCTTCGCGCTTTCTCGCGCTTTGCGAACGAACGCCGTCGTCGCTTTCCTCGCAGACGTAATAATCACACTCGTCTAACCGTGCGGAATACTTCCCGCCGCGCTCGTAAATTGTGTTTACCAGCGGTATCGAAATTTCGGTATTATTTTCGATAGTCCTTGCAAACGTAAAAATTTTACCTTTCAAAGCGCCGTCTTTATTGCTTTTTTTGCGCGAAACGTTATTGAAAAAAAGTATTCTCGCCTTTGCGCGGGCGGCTTTTTCGGCGCGCTTTTCCCTGTTGTAATTGCGCATTCCCTTAGACTGCGGACGCGTAATATTGTAATTTTCTATTTTTCCGTAAGAAATTCCCAAACCGTCCAAAAGCTCTGAAAGGGCGCAACCTTTTTCCGCGCACATTGCCTGAACTATACGCATTGTGGCGTAAGCGTCGTCGGCGGCGCGGTGCGGGGTAAACTCCACACCCAAATCTTTTGCAATATGCTCCAAACCGAACTGACGCGAAAAATCGTTTTTTACCGCCATATAGACCAACTGACTGTCCGCAAAGCGGAAGTTAAACGACGGCAATCTGAAACGTCTTGTTTCCAAATTGAGATATTTGACGTCGTTGACGGTGGAATGTCCGCACACGACGTTTTCCGGATTTTCCAAAAGCGACTTTATATACGGATACACTTTTGTAAATTTGGGATATTTTTTAAAATCGTCGTAGTCGTACGGCAAAACGATACCCTTATCACCCTTTCTGTCCGTAAGGCGAAACTTACCGCGCGGATTGATAAGAATATCTTCTTTTTTTATAATATTGAAATTTTCGTCGCAGACGACGTAGCCGAATGCGCAAATTTTTGCTTCCGTTTTATTGACGCTTGCGCACTCGATATCGAAAAATACTAAACTCATTTTTACCGAAAATTATTTTTTACCGGATAATTATAACATATTACGTTTTAAATATCAACTTTAAGCCGCGCCGCCTATTGACAAATATAATAATTTATAATATAATTTTTTTGTAATGAAAAAATTGTTGACAATTGTCGTATGCGACGGGACGCAAGACGTTAATACCGAAAATTTTAACGAAAATATAGAAATTACGGTTGCCGAACAGGGCAACGCCGCGCAGGCAATAAAAAATTCAAAAGCCAAATTTACGTTTGTTTCCGACTGCGGTATTTCCGCAGCCGAGACGGACTTCTTTCTTGAAACACTGCGCGAAGCGAATACCGATATGGTACTCGCCTCGGACATTTGCGCCGTTAAAACCTCTGTTTTAAAGGATTGCAATTTAAAGAACGCGGACGCTTTCACTTACAACGCTTTCGGGGCAATGAACTGCAAAACCCTGAAAAGAATACGTTGCGTTCCTTTCATGACGGAAAAACAAAAATTGGACTGCTCGGACAAAACGACGCATAATTTGCTTTGCGTTGCGGAGGAATTCAAAAAAGTCAAGTCCAAACTGAATAAGGATATTTATGCTTACGTTTTCGACACGCTTTGCGACAGGCTTGTAACCTACTATATGACTGCCGTACTTGCGGTCAAGGACGGAGATTTGCCCGCCGAGAAGCTTATTGAGTTCGATAACCGCCTTAAAGGTGAAATAGTGCTGTTTCTTGCGTTGGAAAAACGTTTCACCGCGACAAAACTGCAAAAGCTGAGAGAAAAGGGCTTTAAAATATCCGGTCTGAAAGCGAGAAAATTCAGAAAACTGCTTAATGTTTGACGGAAAACACCGCGGATATATTCCGCGGTGTTTATTATTTTTTAGGTAAAATTTTGTCTTTACCGCCCATATATTTACGAAGAACTTCGGGTATATATACGCTGCCGTCTTTTTGCAGATGGTTTTCCAAAAACGCTATCAACATTCTGGGCGGCGCAACAACCGTATTATTTAAAGTGTGGGCGTACTCGTTTTTGCCTGTTTGGGAATTTTTATATCTTATTCCGAGCCTTCTTGCCTGAGCGTCCGTAAGATTGGAGCAACTGCCAACCTCGAAATACTTTTTCTGTCTGGGGCTCCATGCCTCTATGTCACAGCTTTTGTACTTCAAGTCAGCCAAATCGCCCGAACAGCAAACAAGCTGTCTTACGGGAATTTCCATGGAAACAAACAGCTCTACCGTGTAATTCCAAAGCTTTTCATACCAGCCGTCGCTTTCTTCGGGCTTGCAGATAACTATCATTTCCTGTTTTTCAAACTGGTGTATACGGTAAATTCCGCGTTCCTCTATTCCGTGGGCGCCTTTTTCTTTTCTGAAACAGGGCGAGTACGAAGTAAGCGTTTGAGGAAGCGAAGTTTCGTTTAACACTTCGCCCATGAATCTGCCTATCATGGAATGTTCAGAGGTGCCTATAAGATATAAATCCTCGCCCTCTATCTTATACATCATGCCTTCCATTTCTTCAAAGCTCATAACACCGGAAACGACGTCGCTTCGTATCATGAACGGCGGAATGCAATAGGTAAAGCCTTTGTCTATCATAAAATCGCGGGCATAGGTAAGCACTGCCGAATGAAGCCGCGCCACATCGCCCAAAAGATAATAAAAGCCGTTGCCGCTGGTGCGCCTTGCGGCGTCCAAATCTATCCCGCCGAGCGACTCCAAAATATCGAGATGATACGGAACCTCGAACGGTTTTTCCTTCGCTTCCAAAAAGACCTTGCCCTGAACGTTTTCGCTGTCGTCCCTGCCTATGGGAACGTCGTCCGCGATAATGTTGGGAATCGACATCATGCAGGTTTTAAGTCTGTTTTCCACTTCGGCGCTTTCTGCTTCAATTACGGCGATACGGTCGTTATTTTCCTTGGAAAGAAGCTTTGCCCTCTCCGCTTCTTCCTTTTTACCCTCGCGCATCAGCAAACCGATATTTTTAGCAAGCGAATTGCGCTGTGCGCGGCGGCTGTCGCCTTCCTGCTGCAACGCACGCTTTTTACCGTCCAGCGCGATAATTTCGTCTACCAGACCAAGCTTTTTATCCTGAAATTTTTTCCTGATATTTTCTTTAACAAGCTCCGGATTATCCCTGATGAGGTTAATATCTATCATGAAATTTTCCTCCGTTTTCGTTCAATAAAATTATACTTCAAATTTTTGCCAATTGCAATTAAATAGCTTATAATATCTTGAAAAATTAATTCAAGCATGATATAATGTACTTATCTTTTTATTATCCGGTAAAATATGAGTAAAATTTTTTATAAAGTAAACGGTAAAAACGAAAAGTCAGACGCGGAAAAAACCGCGCCCGACCAGACGCGCGCGGCGGAGGATATTACAAATTCCGTCGACGTTACCGAAACCAAGACCGAAGCAAAAGACAAAGAGCAATTCAACAAGGAAAAAATCATAAAATACTTCAAGCGGCACCCCAAAAAGACGGCGAGCGGAAAAGTAGACAGGTTTTCTCCCAAACTGAATAAGGGACTTTCGTCAACGCAGGTTCAGACGAGGTTTACCCAATTTTTGTTCAACGATACCAATAAAAAGTATTCGCGCTCTTACGCGAGTATTTTTATAGGTAATATCTGCACGTTTTTCAACCTGCTGTGTCTGCTTGCGGGTATTGCGCTTATTATCGCCTATACCAAAGGTATTACCAATTATTTGGTTATAATAATTACCACCGCAAACATAGTAATCGGTATTATTCAGGAAATACGTTCTAAGCGGTCGATAGATAAGCTTTCGATACTTGCCGCCAATACCGTAAAGGTTATCCGCGACGGAGAGGTTACCGAAATACCCGTAACGGAAATAGTGCTTGACGACGTGCTTATTTTAGAGCTGGGAAACCAGGTCCCCGCGGACTGTATACTTGCGGAAGGCTCGGTAGAAGTAAACGAAAGTCTTTTAACGGGCGAATCCGTTCCCATTAAAAAATCCGTGGGCGACACGCTTTATGCGGGTAGCTTTATTTCGAGCGGAAACGGAAAATTCAGGGTGGAAAAAGTGGGTAAGGAAACTTACCTTGAAAAGCTTTCCTCAAAGGCAAAAAAATATAAGCGCCCCAATTCCGAGCTTATGAATTCCACTAAACTTATAATCAAAGTTATTTCCATTTTGATTATACCTATTGCCATAGGAATGTTTTTCATTACGAAAAACAATTACGACCCTACGGCAGGCGCGACGGATTTTATTTTCGATGCGAAAATAAACTTTGCGATACAAAAAACCTGCGCCGTCGTTATAGGAATGATTCCTTCGGGCATGTTGCTTTTGACAAGTATAGCGCTTGCTGTCGGCATTGTCAGACTTGCGAAAAACCAGACGCTTGTACAGGATATGTACTCGCTTGAAATGCTGGCGAGAGTCAACGTACTTTGTCTGGATAAAACGGGTACTATTACCGACGGAAGAATGCGCGTAAACGACTGCGTTATTTTAAACTCGGTAGGGGATTATTCGCTTAACGACATTATGGGCAGTATGCTTGCCGCATTGGAGGACAACAACCAAACCTCCATTGCGCTTTACAACCACTTCGGTCACAGCGACGCACTTACGGCAAATGCAACGCTTCCCTTCTCGTCAAAAAGAAAACTTTCCGCAGCGTCGTTCGACGACGTAGGAACTTTTTGTATGGGCGCGCCCGAATTCGTTTTAAAGCCCTATCCCGCAAAAGTAGAAAAGATAGTTAAAAGTTATGCGCAGATGGGCTTGCGCGTCATAGTGCTTGCACACTCGCCCTCCCCCATTGTCGGTGAAAAGCTGCCTGCGGTTCTTAAACCCATTGCCGTTATTTCCATTGCAGACAATATACGCGAGGACGCCGTTGATACCATTAAGTGGTTTGGCGAAAACGACGTAAATATAAAAGTAATTTCGGGCGACAATCCCGTAACGGTTTGCGAAGTCGCAAAGCGCGCAGGTATAAAAGGTGCGGAGAAATATATTTCTCTCGAAGGTCTGAACGAGTCGGAAGTGGCGAATATCGCCAACAAATACACCGTATTCGGCAGAGTAACGCCCGAACAGAAAGCGGTGCTTGTTCGCTCTATCAAGGCGGAAGGAAACACCGTCGCAATGACGGGCGACGGCGTAAACGATATACTTGCGCTTAAAGAAGCGGACTGCGCGATATCCGTTGCATCGGGTAGCGAAGCGGCAAGAAACGTAAGCCATTTGGTGCTTATGGACAACAACTTCAACTCCATGCCGAAGGTCGTAGCCGAGGGCAGACGCGTTATAAACAACATTAAAAATTCTTCGTCGCTGTATCTTATGAAGACGCTGTTTACGGCTATACTCGCGTTGCTTTGCATAGCGTTGCAGGTGCCTTACCTGTTTATGCCGCAGAATATGCTTCTGCTTGAAATTTGCATTATAGCGATACCTTCGTTCTTCCTTTCATTGCAACCCAACAAAGACAGAGTGCGGGGTAAATTTATTACCCACGTCATGAGCGGAGCCGTCTCCGGCGCACTTTTAATGGTTATATGCGTAATGTCCATGTATATAACCAATTCGATTGACTCAAAGGAATTCGGCGGGCATTATCAGGCAATGTGTATGATTGCGCTGACTTTCTCGGGACTTGTAATGGTTTACAGAATTTGCCGTCCGTTTAACGTTTACCGCGCCGTGCTGTGCGCGTCAATGCTGGCGCTTTGTATAACCGCCTTTGCGATACCGCAGATAGCCGAACAGCTTTACAAGGGTTGGTCGGATATCAAATGGGACTATGCGAAAATTCTTATCGTAGTCGTCGTAATTGAAGCGGCGTTCCCTGTTTCCGGCTGGCTTATAGAGCTTATGCATTTCATATTCCCTTCATCTACGGGAAAACAGCGGCATTCGAAACAGCAACCGCCCGCGCCACCCGCACCGCCCGAACCTCCCGCCGACCTTTCAGAAGAAAAGCAATCTGCTTAAAACATTAAAAATAGCGGAGACTTAAAAAGTCTCCGCTATTTTTTGCTTTGAAATTATTCTTCGGTTATTGCGTTAACCTCGGTTTCCGCAACCGCCGCCTCTCCGGACTGGGCAGGCGCAAGCTCTGCTTCCTCCTCGTCCCTTTCGGTGACTGCCACCGTAGCAACCTCGCCGTCTTTCAGACGCATAAGCCTTACGCCCTTGGTGTTTCTGCCTATGCGTGAAATATCCGAGCAGTGCATTCTGATTATAGTTCCGCCGTCGGAAATTATCATAATATCGTCGTTTTCGGTCACTTGCTTCATATTGACAAGATAACCGGTCACGTCGGTAAATACGCCTGCTTTTATACCCTTGCCCGCTCTGTTCTGGAACCTGTAATCTTCCAAATCGCTGCGCTTGCCGTAGCCCTTGGAGGTTACCGTAAGAACGTCCTTATCCTTATCGACAACAAGCATATCGACAAGGCAGTCGTCTTTGCCGAGTTTCATGGCTTTAACTCCCGCGGTGTCTCTGCCCATTGCGCGGACGTCGCGTTCGTCGAAGCGTATACATTTACCCGAGCGAGATGCAATCATAAGCTGACTCTTTCCGGCGGTAAATTCTACCGAAATAAGGCTGTCGCCCTCATTCAGTTTAATTGCTATTTTGCCGTTACGGTTAATTCTGCTGAACTCGCCGATTCTCGTCTTTTTGATAAGTCCGTCTTTTGTTGCAAAAGCTATAAATCCGTGAGAGCTGTCCTTTACGGGAATAAGAGTATTTATCTTTTCGTAGGAAGCAATCTGAACGATATTTACAATCGCTCTGCCGCGGGCGGTACGCGCCGCTTCGGGAATTTCATAAGCCTTGATGCGGTAAACCCTGCCGAGGTTGGAGAAAAGAAGTATATCGTCATGAGACGAGCAAACGAACATTCTCTCGACAAAGTCTTCTTCCTTGGGGCGATGCGCCGTTATACCCATGCCGCCGCGGTTCTGTGCGCGGTATTCGGCAACAGGAAGGCGCTTAACGTAGCCGGAGTGCGTCATGGAAACGACGACTTGCTCTACGGGGATTAAATCCGCGTCCTCTATTTCTCCGTCGTAATCGATTGAAATTTCTGTCTTTCTTTCGGAAGGATATTTGCGCTTGATTTCAAGCAAATCGTTTTTAATAATTTCGTATACGCGCGACTCGCGGGCGAGAATATCTTTCAAATCCGCAATAAGCGCTTCAAGCTGGGCAAGTTCTTCTTTAAGCTTATCGACTTCAAGATGAGACAGTCTGTAAAGTCTCAGTTCTGCAACCGCCGTAGCCTGACGCTCGTCCAACTCGAAATTGGCGGTAAGCTTTTTAACGCAGTCTGCTTTATCCGTTGCTTCGCGACAGATTTTTACGACCTCGTTTATATTTGCCTGTGCAACCACAAGTCCGCGCAAAATGTGCGCGCGCTCCTCCGTTTTTGCCAAGTCATACTTGGTGCGGCGGACGATAATTTCTTTCTGATGCTCTAAATAATAGAAAATGAATTCTCTGAGATTGAGTATTTTGGGTGTGCCGTCAACCAGCGCAAGCATTATAAGTCCGTCGGAAATTTGCAGATTGGTATGCTTGTAAAGCGTATTTAAAACAACCTGCGGGTTAGCGTCCTTTTTAACCTCAATAACTATACGCATACCGTCGCGGTCGGATTCCTCGCGGATGTCGGAAACTCCCTCGACACGCTTGTCCTTTACGAGATCCGCTATGCTTTCGATAAGCTTAGCCTTGTTGACCTGATAAGGAATTTCGGTAACGATTATGCGCACGCGCTGCGCGTTACCGCTTTGATACTCCTCTATTTCGCAACGGGAACGGATTACAATGCTTCCTCTGCCCGTTCTGTATGCTTTTTTAATACCGCTTCTGCCCATTATAAGCGCGCCGGTGGGGAAGTCGGGCGCAGGTATGTACTGCATAAGCCCGTCGACGTCTATTTCGGGATTGTCTATCATGGCGATGACGCCGTCTATTACCTCGCCGAGGTTGTGGGGCGGAATATTTGTAGCCATACCGACGGCGATACCGTCGGAGCCGTTTACAAGCATGTTGGGGAAGCGCGACGGCAAGACGGACGGCTGCATGCCCGTGTCGTCAAATGTAGGATAGAAGTCAACCGTCTCCTTATCCAAATCGCGCAACATTTCGGAAGAAAGCTTTGAAAGCCTTGCCTCCGTATACCTCATCGCCGCGGCGGGGTCGCCGTCGACCGAGCCGAAGTTACCGTGTCCTTCGATGAGGGGGAAGTTTATAGAGAAGTCCTGCGCAAGTCTTACAAGGGCGTCATATACCGACGAATCGCCGTGGGGGTGATATTTACCCAAGCAATCGCCGACGATACGCGCGCATTTTCTGAAAGCCTTGTCTGAATACAAGCCCAACTCGTGCATGGAATAAAGTATTCTTCTGTGGACGGGCTTCAAACCGTCCCTGACGTCCGGAATGGCGCGGGAAACGTTAACCGCCATGGCGTATGCAATGAAAGACTTTTTAAGCTCGTCCTCCACTTCCACGTCCAGAAGTTTTGTCATTGCTAAAGTTTTTTTAAATTCTTCGGTAAGCTCGGCGCTCGTAACTTTTTTCTTTGACATTACCCACCTCTTAAATATCGAGCTCGGCTACGAGCTTCGCATTATCTTCAATAAACTGGCGTCTGAGTTCGGGTTGCTCGCCCATTAAAAGCGCAAACGATTTGTCCGCTTCCACGGCGTCCTCGACATTTATCCTTACAAGAGTACGCTTTGCGGGGTCCATAGTGGTTTCCCAAAGCTGTTCCTTGTTCATTTCTCCGAGACCTTTATAACGCTGTAATTCGAATTTGCCTTTATAAGTGCTTCTGAAATCTTCAAGAGCCTTATCGTCGTACAGGTACGTTTCGGGTATACCCTTGCCGGAAACCTTGTAAAGGGGCGGCTGGGCCGCATAAACGTGTCCGTTTTCAACAAGCGGGCGCATATAGCGGAAAAAGAACGTTAAAAGAAGTATTCTTATATGAGAGCCGTCGACGTCCGCGTCGGTCATGATTATAATGCGGTCGTAACGGAGTTTGCTTTCGTCGAAGTTTTCCTGAATTCCGCAACCGAATGCGGTTATCATGGCTTTTATTTCTTCGTTTTCCAAAGCGCGGTTAATTCTGACTTTCTCTACGTTAAGGATTTTGCCGCGCAACGGCAGAATAGCCTGAAAACGTCTGTCCCTGCCCTGTTTTGCGGTTCCGCCCGCGCTGTCGCCCTCGACAATATAAATTTCGCAAAGCTCGGGGCGCTTGTCGGAACAGTCTGCAAGCTTACCGGGGAGTTTTGTACTTTCCAGCACGCCCTTGCGGTGAGTTTCCTCACGGGCAAGTCTTGCCGCTTCGCGCGCGCGCTGGGCCGTAAGACAGCGCATAATAAGTACTTTCGTTTCCGAAGGGTGCTCCTCCAGATACATTCCGAATTTATCCGTAACGGCTTTCTGAACGAAGCTTCTTACGTAAGTTGAGCAAAGCTTGCTTTTTGTCTGGCTTTCGTACTGGGCGTCCGCGATTTTTACCGAAACAACTGCGGTTATACCTTCGCGCACGTCGTCGCCCGAAAGCTTGTCGCTTTCCTTTAAGAGATTGAGCCTTTTACCCGCGTCGTTAATAACTTTGGTAAGCGCGGCTTTGAAACCGTCGAGATGAGTACCGCCGTCGGGTTGGCGTATATTGTTTGAGAAAGGGAAAATCTGCTCCGAATAGCCGTCGTTATACTGAATAGCCACTTCCAAAAATCTGTCGTCGCCGACGGAATCTTCGAAATAAACGGGCTTTTCGAAAAGGACGTCCTTACCCTTGTTTATGTCTTCGAGAAAGTGAACGACGCCGCCCTCGTAACAGAAAACGTCGTTACGGACCTTTCCGCCGCGCCTGTCCGTCAGCGTAAGGGTAAGCCCCTTATTCAGATAAGAAAGCTCCCTTAAAAGCGTTTTGAGGGTATCGTAATTGAACTCTACCGTTTCGAACATTGTTGCGTCGGGGTGGAAGGTAATAGTCGTACCCGTAGCGGTCGTTTTACCGACAGGTTTCAACGGCTTTTCGGGAATACCGCAGTGATAAGTCTGGCGGTAAATATGTCCGTTTTGGCAAACCTCCGCAACAAGCGTATCAGACAGCGCGTTGACGCACGAAACGCCGACGCCGTGCAAACCGGATGAAATTTTGTATCCGCCTGCTTTGTTGCCGCCGCCGAACTTACCGCCGGCGTTAAGATTGGTAAGAGCAAGCTCTACGCCGCTTATCCCTTCCTCTTTATTTATACCCGTGGGGATGCCTCTGCCGTTGTCTTTTACCGAACAGGAGCCGTCCTCGGTTATTACGACGTCTATTCTGTCGCAATATCCGGCAAGAGCCTCGTCGATTGAGTTATCTATAACCTCCCTGACAAGGCAGTGCAGACCTTTTTCATCGGTAGGACCGATATACATACCGGGGTGTTCACGCACCGGTTCAAGACCTTTTAACGCTTTCAAACTGTTCGCATCGTAATTACTTTGAATTTTTGCAGGCATAATCCATCCTCTTTTTTTTCTTTAAATTATTATACCATATTATAATAATAAAGTAAACAAAATGAGTGGAAAATGCATTAAATTTTGGGGGTTGCACAAGCTTTTTTTATGGAAAAATCTGTATATTCTACCTGCGGAAGCTTTACCGCTTACGACGCCTTTTTAGAGTGCGGAACATGCGGAAATCACGTATGCAAAACGTATGCCGACGCCTGCCGCGGAATATGTCCGCACTGCTTCGGAAAGCTTTATAAAATAAGCTGAATTGCGGCAAAATATCTTAAAAGCCCGCCCGCGGATTACCGCGGGCGGGCTTTTTTACTGCAAAACGGCAAACAGCCGCTTACATATATTGCTTTTTCAAATCCTCGAGTCTTTCCTTATACTTTTGCGCTTCGGCTTCTTCACCCTTGGCTTTAAAATATTCGTACCTCAATTCGGTCAACGATATAAACGCGGGGTCGTCCTCCCTTATCTGCGGAACCCCGAAAAGCAGCTTTTTGTCTATTTGCTCCGCCGGTTTGCCTGCAAGTATCTGCGCCTGCGCGGTCATGACCGCAACGGTTACCTTTCCGGCGTCGGAATTATTAAGTAAATCGTTACAGACAAGTCCGTCCGTCTTGCCCGAATTAAACCAGACGGGGATTAAATTCAATACAAACAGATAGACGTTTGACGGAACCAAAAACATCAGCCAGACAGGCGCAGGCGTATAAACGGAAATAAAGACAATAACCGTACCGACAAGTAAATTTACAATAATTCCGCCCAAAGCGGTAAAAAACAGCCGCGCACGCAAATTTTTGTCCGTTTTTGGAATCAAACGGCAACACGAAGAACCGAACAGCGAAAATTTAGGAACGGCTTTTATTTTACACATAGCGCCGAACAGCATATGCCCGAGCTCGTGCAAAAAGGACGAGAAAGGCAACGCCAAAAATATTGCGGCGCATACCGCTATTACCCATAGACCGTAATCGCGCCAAACAAGCAAGCCGCATAAAACCGCAAACACGGCGGCGGAAACAAGAGACAGTACTGTTGCAAAAACCTTCATAGCCGCCCCTCCTTCAAGAGGACGTAACCTTCGAGATTGTCGCTTTCAGATACGGTTATTTCGCCGACGTTGAACCGCCGCATGACTTCCGCAGTCAACAGACAACCGCCGCCCACAATATCGGCAGAGCTTCCGCATATCGTTGTTGCGCGTATCTCGCCGACGGACATAGACAGAAGTTTAACCGCCAGATTAAGTATTTCTTCAAGCGTAAATACTGTGCCGTCGGTAATTTCCGGACGGTATTCTTTTAAACCGTGCTTAATAGAACCGAGGCGCGAAGCCGTGCCGCCTATCGCGCGCATACGAAAGCTGCCCGCGTCGAATAAGGCGTAGTCTTTTATCTTTGCGGAAATTGTTTTAATCAATTTGCTTTTGTCGCGGCCTGCGAGATCGAAAAGCCTGACCGTGCCAATATCCACGCTTTTGGAATAAAGCATTTTACCGTCGGCGCGGATACTGACCTCCGTACTTGCTCCGCCTACGTCTATAATTCCTCCGTCGCCGCCCTTGCACGCGCCGGAAATCCCGCAAAGCGCTTCCGTTTCTCCGCTTATAACGTCTATATCTATACCGCTGAGGTGCTTTGCGCGCAAAACGAAATCGCCTCCGTTTTTTGCGGAACGCACCGCAGCCGTCGCAAACGCGTACACCTTGTCCGCGCCGTCGCTTTCCGCAGTGCGGACAAATTTTGAAACGGCTTGCGCGGTTCGTTCTATGGCTTCCGCGGAAAGCATGCACGTTGACGACAGCCCCTCGCCCAAGCGCGTGGTTATAAGACGCTTAAATAAAGTTTTTCCGTCTGCCATTGCTGCAAGGCGGACGGAATTGGAACCTATGTCTATTGCGTAAATTTTCATTACTTTTGAAATACCCAACCGAACTCGTAAGCTTTATCCAAAAGCCCTTCCGCAGACTTGTAATAGTCGAGAGTGGCGTTTATGTTATCGGTTTTTTCAGTATACGCCGTATACTGTGCTTTTAAATTTTTATAGCGGCGAGAAATAACCGTCATATCTACTATCTGATAAATTGCAACTGCCGCCAGAATGAAAATTAATATTACCGCATTTACGGTTACTGCGGATATAATTCTGTTGCGTTTTTCCTGCGTCATATGAATACCTTCACGAACGTTTTTTCAAAGTAATTTTATTATAAACTTTTTTTACGGAAAATGCAACAATTACGTGGAAACTTTTTAAATACAGAAACGCGCCCAGAATACAGCCCGCAAGCATGAAAAACCGCAGCTCGTAAAAGTCGAACATAACGGACACGAATATGAAAGCCGCCGACAACACCGCAAAATACAGTATGTCGCAGGCTATGATAAACACCCTGTCCTTTGCGGTATAAGCTTGCCTGTTTACTCCGCATACCGCGCAACGGGCTATATACAAAACGTCATAAACAATGCCGCTGAGCGCACCGACGCCCGCACAGGTCAGAAAAATAAAAATTTGCATTTATTTGAACAGTCTGCTTTTAAGCCCGAGACCTTTCGCCAGATACCGTACCGAAGTTATATCCCCCGTAGCCGCGAACGAACCGCTTGTTTTGGAGAAATTGACGATTTTCATTCCGCTGCCCGTTACGGCGATTCTGCCGCCGGAATAGGAAAGAACTATCTGTTTATCCGAAAAAGAGTCCACGCTTTCGACTGCCGTCGCGGATATGCGCTTGCACTGCTCTATATTCAACGAATGTGGCGTAACGTTTTCCATAATTACCTCCGCAAAAAAAATACCGCCTTACCGGTGGTATTTATATATGCGGAAAATTGTCGGGTTATGCCTTTTTTTCCTTTGCGCGCGCTTTCGCCCTGAGTTCGCCGTTCAAAATGCGCTTTCTTATTCTGATATTTTTGGGGGTTATCTCCAAAAGCTCGTCGTCGCCGATAAACTCCAAACATTCCTCCAAACTCATCTTTTTGGGGGTTATAAGACGTAATGCGTCGTCGCTGGAGCTGGAACGCGTATTTGTAAGATGCTTGGTCTTGCATACGTTTACGTTAATGTCGTCGCTTTTGGGCGATTCGCCGATTACCATTCCTTCGTAAACCGGCGTACCCGCGCCGATAAAAAGCGTACCCCTGCCCTGCGCGTTGAAAAGTCCGTAAGTTACGGCGTCACCCGTTTCGAAAGCGACAAGAGAGCCCGTATCCCTGCGCGAAAGCTCGCCCTTATAAGGCTGATATTCGAAAAATACGCTGTTCATAACACCCTCGCCCTTGGTCGAGGTCAAAAACTCCGACTTGTAGCCGAACAGCCCTCTTGCGGGTATTACAAATTCAAGGCGGGTTCTGTTGCCGATAGCGCTCATGTGCAGAAGCTCGCCCTTGCGGTTGCCCATGCTTTGGAACACAGCGCCCGTCGCGTCGTCGGGAATGTCGACAATAAGCTTTTCCATAGGCTCGCACCTTACCCCGTCGATTTCCTTATACATGACCTTGGGAGTGGAAACCTGAAATTCGTACCCCTCGCGGCGCATGTTTTCAATCAAAATGGAAAGGTGCATTTCGCCCCTGCCGCAGACGCGGTAGCTGTCGGCGGAGTCCGTTTCTTCCACGCGTAAAGAAACGTCGCGCAAAAGCTCTCTGAACAGCCTGTCCCTGATGTGGCGCGTTGTAACCCATTTACCGTCTTTACCCGCAAAAGGCGAATCGTTTACGGAGAAAGTCATTTCCACTGTAGGCTCGGTAATTTTTACGAACTTATGCGGCTCGACGCAGTCGGGCGCGCAGACGGTATCGCCTATATTTATTTTTTCAAGTCCCGAAAAACAGACTATGTCGCCTGCACGCGCGCTTTCGCAAGCGACGCGCTGTAAGCCCTCTATCTGATAGAGATTTGCTATTTTTCCGTTGTTTTTGAGTTGAATATTGTTATAGTTGCAGACCGTTACGCCCTGCCCCTGATTTATCACGCCGCGCTCTATTCTTCCTACGCCTATGCGACCGACGTAATCGTTATAGTCGATAGACGAAACAAGCAGCTGCGCAGGTCCCTTGTCGTCCACTTCCATGGGCTTAATGTGGTTTAAAATAGTTTCGAATAAGGGGGTCAGATCCTTGCCCTTTTCGTTTAAATCCAGCGTGGCTGTACCGTCCCTGCCGGAACACCAGACAACGGGACTTAAAAGCTGGTCGTCGGACGCGTCAAGCTCTAACAACAGCTCGAGTATTTCGTCCTGAACTTCGCTCAGTCTTGCGTCCGCGCGGTCGATTTTGTTTACGACTATTATCAGTCTATGACCCATTTCAAGCGCTTTCTGCACGACGAAGCGCGTTTGCGGCATGGGACCTTCCGCCGCGTCCACAAGCACCAGAACGCCGTTGACCATCATCATTACGCGCTCCACCTCGCCCGAAAAATCCGCATGTCCCGGGGTGTCGACTACGTTTATTTTTACGCCCTTATAGTGTACGGACGTATTTTTTGCGAGAATGGTTATTCCTCTTTCGCGCTCCAAATCGTTAGAGTCCATTACCCTTTCCTCTACGGACTGGTTGTCGCGGAAGGTATGGCTCTGCTTTAACATTGCGTCTACAAGCGTTGTTTTACCGTGGTCTACGTGCGCTATTATAGCCACGTTTCTCAAATCTTCTCTAATCAAAATAATGCCTCGTAAATTAGTTGTTGTAATATCTATCGGTTAATATATGAAACGGGCTGTACGGTCCGTTTTGTTATAAAACTTCTTTCCGCGGTCAGAACTCGCTTTTGGTCTGCCTTTCGAAAAGCTTTAAAATTATATCCATGCAATGCTTGGCGCCGTCGCCGCTCTCGAATACGTGAGAAAGGAAGCAAGCTTCGTAAACGGCGTTGGTAAGCGGCAAATCCACGCCGTATTCATCGCCCAGCTTTTTCATTGCCTTTGCCGTCATAACGCCTTCGGCAAGCTTATCGAACTTCGCCCCGTGCGCCATCATTTCCCCGTATTTACGGTTATGCGAATACTCGGAAAACAGCGTCGTTTCATAGTCGCCCAAATGCGCAAGCCCGTATGCGGAATTGAACTTCCCGCCCATAGCCTGAATAAGCCGTCCGACCTCGTTCGCGCCCCTGGACATAAGCGGACCCTTTAAGCTTACGTAACCGCTGCCGTCCAAAACGCCCGCCGCGATACCCATAACGTTTTTAGCCGCCGCGCCTATTTCCGAACCTATCAAATCGTTACCGTAGTAAAATCTTATCAAGTTGCTTTTGAAGCTGTCGGCAAGGCGGCGCTTCAACCCTTCGTCCGCGCTGTCTATAACCATACAGTTGGGAATTCCGCGCGTGAACGCCTGAATATGCCCCGGACCGACCCATACGGCTATTTTATCGGGGGAAATTCCGCTTTCGGCCATAACTTCGGAAAGGCGTTTGCCGGTGCTTTCCTCTATGCCCTTCATGCACAGCACGAACGGCTTGTCCTTCACGTCGTATTTTGTGACCTTTTGCATGAAGCCGCGCAGTCCCTGCGACGAAATGGAAATTATAATAACCTCCGCGCCTTCGACCGCTTGCTTCAAATCGCATGTAAGCGTAATTTTTTTATCCAGCTCGACGTATTCGTTCCTGCCGGTATTTTTCAAAATTTCGTAAGAATATTCGCCCTCGGGTCCCCATGAAGTAACTTCGTTATTTAACACGGTGGACTGATACCAAGCAATAAACGACCCCCAACGGCCGCAGCCGAGTACTGAAATTTTCATTAAATCTGTTTCCTTTCCGACAGCGCTCTCGACAGCGTAACCTCGTCGGTATATTCAAGCTCGCTGCCTATGGGTATGCCGTGCGCAATGCGCGTAACGTTTACGCCCAGCGGCTTTAAAAGCTTTGCTATATACATGGCTGTCGCCTCTCCCTCCACGTCGGGATTGGTAGCCATAATAACTTCCTGTACGCCCCCCTCGTTTACACGCGAGAGAAGCTCCTTTATCCTTATTTCGTTGGGTCCTATTCCGTCCATTGGGCTTATTACGCCGTGCAACACGTGATAGACGCCTTTAAACTCGTGAAGTTTTTCCAGCGCGACGACGTCTTTGGGTTCCTTAACGACGCACACGACGGATTTGTCGCGACGCTTGCATATGTCGCAAACTTCTTCTTCGGTAAAATTTCCGCACACTTTGCAGTACTTTACTTTACGTTTGCAGTCCAACACGCTTTGCGCGAAGACGCGCGCCTCCTCGTCCGACATGCCTATTATTTTATAGGCGTATCTTTGGGCTGTCTTTTTCCCGACGCCCGGCAGCTTTGAAAACTCGTTAATAAGTCTGCCGATAGGCTCGATAAATACGTCCATATCAGATTAAACCGTGACCGTTCTTTGCGAAGGGTCCCATCTTTTCGTCATAAACCGCGTCCGCTTTTTTATAACCGTCAAGTATAGCCGCCATTATTAAATCTTCAAGCATTTCGACGTCGTCCTCGTCGGAAAGGTCGACCGTTTCCGAAAGCTTACTGCCGAATTCTATTCCGTTGATTATTTTTTTACCGTTCATATAAACGACGACGGTTTCGTCACCCTCGTCGCCGCCGCCGGAAAGACCGACGACTTCAATATCGTCAAGCTCTTTATCGGCTTCCTGCATCTGCTCCTGCATTTTCTGCGCCTGCTTCATCAGGTTTTGCATATTGCCCATGCCGCCTTTAAATCCTGCCATATAAACTCCTTTTATTTTATAATTACGTCTATTCCTTCAAAATTGCTCTTTAATTCTTTAACCGCCGCCTCGTAGCCGCTTTCGCCCTTTTTGACAAGACGCACTTCGTGCTCGGTCACGCCCAGCTCGGCAAGCGTTTCGGATATGAAATTTGCGTTATCGACCTTCGTGAGCCCCTTATAGACAGCCTCGTTATCGGTGGTAAAAATAATTTTCGCCCCTTCGAAAAAGCTGTTCAAATCCATACACAGCGTGAAAAGCACGGCGTTCCGTCGCGTTGTGCGCAAGCTTTTTATAAACTTGCCGAACAGACCGTTCTTTTCTTCCTGCGTCAATTCCGACGCGGGCTTTTGTGCGAGGTTTTCTTTTGCGGCTTCCCAAACGGTGGGTTGAACCGCCTCCGCACCGCCGCCGAAAGGCGACTGCTCCGTCTCTCCGCCCATGGGCTGTAAACGTGCGGACGGTTTGCTCTCCGCAGGGCTTTCCTTTATTGCTTCCGCCGGCGCGGGACGGGGTTTTGCCGTTTCCGTTTTTATTACGCCGTCGGCGATTTTGCGTTCCAGCGCGTTTATTTTGCCGATGAGCGCGTCGATATTATAATCTTCATGAGGAAGCGCGCATTTTATAACAGCCGTTTCCAAGGTAATTCTTCCGTTTAACGAATACCGCATATTGTTTTCGGCTTTTGACAAAATTTCGGTCACGCGCAGTATTTTGTGCCCGTCGCATTTTTCCGCCGCGGTTGAAATTTTCAAAAAAGCTTCCGACGGAAGATTTAAAATTTCTTTCGCGTTTTTGCAGATTTTTATTATCGCGCAGGCGTTTAAAAAGTTAAGCAAATCCTTTACAAGCACACCCACGCTTTTGCCTGTAGACAAAATATTTTCTATCCCGAAAAGCGCTTCGTCCGCCTTCTCGCAGAGAATACTTTCGCCCAAGTCCGCGACGACGGAAAAATCCGCGCTGCCGAGGACGGTGTTTACGTCCGAATAAGTAAGCTTACCCGTCGAATAGGACGCACACATATCGGCTATCGAAAGGCTGTCTCTGGCGCTTCCCGCGCCCGCGCGCGCGATTGCGGCAACGGCTTCGTCCTCGTACAGCTTACCCGTTTTATCGAGTACGCTTTTTATAAGCGCTTCCAAGTCCTTTTGGGGAATTAATTTGAAATCGAAGCGCATACACCGCGAAAGTATCGTGGCGGGAATTTTCTGCGGCTCAGTCGTGGCGAGGATGAAAACTGCATGACGGGGAGGCTCCTCCAACGTTTTCAAAACGGCATTGAAAGCCGACGCGGTAAGCATGTGAACCTCGTCTATAATATAGACCTTGTATTTGCCCGCAACGGGCGGATACTGAACCTTTTCCCTTAAATCGCGCATTTCGTCGACGCCGTTATTCGACGCCGCGTCTATTTCGTAAATATCTAAATTGCCGCCCTCGGAAAGGCTTTTACAAGTCGGGCATTTTCCGCAAGGGGAGCCGTCCTTGGGGTTTTCGCAGTTGATTGCGCGCGCAAATATTTTTGCAAGCGTTGTCTTGCCCGTGCCGCGCGGTCCGCAGAATAAATACGCGTGTCCCACTTTGCCCGACGCTATCTGATTTTTGAGTGTACGGACTATATGCTCCTGCCGCACGACGGTATCGAACGACGTCGGACGGAAAGTTCTGTAAAATGCGAGATATGCCATTTATTGCTCCGTTAAAATAAATTTCTGTAATTTGTGTTTTGCGCGCGTAAGCGCGTTGTCTATACTTTTCGGGTTTTTGCCGAGCGCGGAGGAAATTTCCGCAAGGGTCATTCCGTCCGTGTACATTATTACCGCCTTAAACTCGAAAGACGACAGCACTTTGCCTATAGAATACAAAAATTCGCGTTTGTCCTCACGCCTGATTATTTCGTCCTCGGGATTGACGGGCGAAAGCCACTCGCCGCCCACTTCGACAATGGGAAGAAAATTGTTCAACGCGGAATTTTTGGCGCCGCAGCTTTTTTTAACCGCGTCGACTATGCGGTTGCGTATGCACACGTAAGCGTAAGCCGAAAAATTTTCGCCTTGATTATATCCGTTTACCGCGGAATACAAACCGCACATTCCTTCCTGCACCAGGTCTTCCGTTTCGCCGCCGCTGAGGAAAAACCTGCGGGCGATTTTCAGCACGCGCGGTTTGTAGACAGAGTACAGCTCCTCCCACGCGTTTTTATTTCCGTTACGGCAAAGTCCGACAAGTTCTTCTTCCGTCATTGCCGCTTTCTTACCGCCTCGTACGCGGCTATGCCCAACGCCACAGACGCGTTAAGGGAATTTACCTTGCCTTTAAGCGGTATGGATAAAGTAAAGTCGCACTTTTCGCGCGTAAGGCGGCGCACTCCGCTGTCCTCGCCGCCGACGACTATGGCGATATTGCCGGTCAAATCGGCGTCATAAATATTGCTTCCGTCGGCTTCGAGCGCATACAGCCAGTATCCCCTTTTTTTCAGCTCGTCAACGGTGCGGTTAACGGAATTGACCTTTGCCACCTTCATATGGTTTGCCGCGCCTGCGGAAATACGCACAACCGCGTCTGTCACGCTTGCGGAATTTGTAGAAGGAATTACTACGCCGTCGGCGCCCGCGCACTCGGCAACCCTTATGACGGAGCCGAGGTTATGGACGTCCTCGATACCGTCGCAAATAATTACAAAACCGCCGTCAGCCGAGCGTGAATTTATAATATCGTCCAAAGATGAATATTTGAAGTCGGAACAGAACGCAATAACGCCCTGATGTCTGCCCTCCGCGCTCTCCTTGTCGAGAACTTTTCTGTCGACGAACTGCACGCGGACATTGCGCTTGCGTGCTTCCGCGAAAATGCTTTTCAAAGACCCCTGAGGATTTTTTTCGAGAAGCAGTTTGTCTATATTTTTATCCGATTTAAGCAGTTCTAAGACCGCGTTTCTGCCTTCAGTCTTCATAATCGAAATTTAAAAGTTGCTCTATCCTTTGATATCTTCCCGTCAGGTACAAATAACCCAAAAGCGCCTCGAAGCCGGTGGAACGGTTATACTCCGCAACGCTGGCGTTTTTACTTTTCGTGGCTTTTTTGGCGTTTCTGCCGCGGCGGTAAATTTCGGCTTCTTCCTCTGAAAAAGTCGGCAAAAGCTTTTCTAAAAGTGCGCTCTGCCCGTGGGCGGACACCTTTTGAGAGGCAAGCTTTTGCAGATTGCCGGTACCGAAATTCGTCGTAAGCACAAGCCGCTCGCGCACGTAAAGCGAATAAACCGCGTCGCCCAAAAAAGCAAGCGTAACGGGACTTATATTCCGCGCATTGTCCGCCGAAACGGTAGAAAAAATTTCAAACACAACATTACCCTATTATTATCAAAAAACATTATACAACTTTGTCATAAAAAAATCAATTATTAAGTAGTATATAGCGTGAAATTGTTAATTACCAAAAAGAATATCGTTTTCCTTATTGCGGCGATAATAGTTCTTGCCGCCGCGCTTGGAATAGGCACCTCGGTTGCGGCGGCGTCCGCGCACGGAGGCGAGCGAACTGTTGTCATAGACGCAGGACACGGCGGTATTGACGCAGGCGTTCTGGGAATTAAAACCTCCGTAAAGGAAAGCGAAATAAACCTTTCCATATCCAAATATCTGCGCGGCTATTTTGTCGACGCGGGCTTTAACGTGGTTATGACGCGTTCTACGCAAAGCGGGCTTTACGGAGTCAACTCCAAGGGCTTTAAAATGCGCGATATGAAAAAGCGCAAGTCCATTATAGAAGAATGTAACGCGGATATGGTTATTTCCATACACCAGAACTTCTGTCCCATCCCCTCGCGCAGGGGCGGAACCGTATTCTTTGACAAGACCAGCGACTGCGGAAAACTGCTTGCGCAAAGTATACAGAAAAGTATTAACGGCATGGAGGAATGCGTCAAAAAAAATACCGAGCTTGCGGGGGATTATTACATGCTTAAATGTACGCAAAACCCCTCCGTTATAGTTGAGTGCGGATTTTTGTCCAATGCCGAGGACGAACAGCTTTTGATTTCGGAAAAGTATCAAAAAGCGTTTGCTTACGCGGTTTTTAAAGGCGCCGTCGCCTACTACTCTTAACCCGTTACTATACCGTCATTCTGAACGACAGTGAAGAATCTTTGCTATAATAACGAGGTGCAGTAAAAAATTAGGCTTCTCCCCAAAGAGAAGCCTTTAAAATATAATACGCGTTACGCGCACTTTATAAAATTTTAAAATTTATTGCATTATAATTGAATTATAAAGATTATATTAAAGAGGTTTACCATGGAAAAATCAAATAAAAATTGTACTGACTGCAAATATTTTTTAAGGCATTATATCTGGATTACTAATCATTTCACGCCAATTAATTGCGGCAACTGCACTAAACATATCGGAAAAATGTTTTATAAAAGATTTCCGCTTGACAATGCGTGCGAGAATTGGGAAAGCGGTGAAACATTAAAAACAGAGCAAAAAACGAAAATTAAGGATACGTTAATTAAAATGTCCGAAAGAATTAAAGATATAGCACAATATTTTGAAACTGATAATTAAATTCAGATGCTTTGCTTCCGCTCAGCATGACACAAATATTGTAGACTTAAATAAATTAAAAGCCGCCGCGCGTTGAAAACGCGCGGCGCTTATTGTATAACTAAAACCACGCGATAGTCGCGTGGTTCTAAATAGGTTTACCGA
>CAMRTO010000020.1 GCA_947053655.1 uncultured Clostridia bacterium | reverse complement strand
CGCGTATCAAACGCGCATTCGGGTTATCAGCTTTTTCGTAAAGCGGTCGGGTTTTTTTAATATTTACGCGTCCGTACTTTTAATTTTCTGCAAAAGCGTAGGCGGGAGTTAACGGTTACGGTATTGATTTAATAAAATATATATGGTATAATATACCCGATTAAAAAAAAAGGAGTTTTTATATGGCATCCAAAAAGAAGTTTTTAAGTGTAGGATTTCTGCTTTCGGCGGCTTCGGCTTTGCTTGCGCTTGTGGCGATTTTTCTTATGTTCGCCCCTGCGGCAGTATGCGAGCTTATACCCGAAACCTCGTTGACGAAAGCGCAGACCGTAAATTATACGGGTATTCAACTTACGTTCGGTTATACGGAAACAACTACGGTTCCCGTAATCGGAACGGAGATTAAGACGGAGATATTTAAATTTTCGTTTGTAAACTTTTTACCTTACATACTGCTTGCCGCGGGCATAGCTTTCAGCGTTCTTACGGCGTTTGGCAAGCTGGGCAAAATTTCCCCTATTGTAGCGGCGGCTTGCCTTGCGGTTGCGGGCGTGCTGTTCTTCCTCGCGCCCAATATGTGCGTTCCCGCTTCGGACAATAAGGATATAGCACACGGCTTAAAGGACAGTCTTTCGCTTGCTTCGGGCGCTATCGTTGCGGGCGTGCTTTCCGTAATTGCCGCTTTGCTTGCGCTCGTTCCCATATTTTTAAAAAAGGCTAAAAGATAAAACCGTTTGTACAAATATAAATTACATTTAAATATTTTGTAATAAAAGATATTGACAAACATACAAGAAAGTAATATTATGGTTTTGAAGTTAAAACTTCAAAAAAATACTTTCGGAGGATTGAAATGAAAAAGTTGGTTTTGGGAATTTCGACAGCTCTGCTTACCGTTATAATGTGTATGGCGTTTGCAGGCTGCGCGGGTAAGGTTAAAGGTAAAACGTATGTGTACGAGAAGTATGAAATCACTTACGCCGACGACGCTTCCGACATATTGAAAGGCGTATGCGACACCGCTGTTGCAACGTTTGCAACGGGTTTAAAGGGCTCTGAAATTCAGTTCAAAGACGACGGTACTGTCGTTATGGCGGAAATTTCGTACAAATACGAACAGGACGGTAAAACCGTAACCGTTAAAAACGGCGACGTAAAGCTCGGCGAATATCAGGTTTCCGGTAAAAAATTAGAGACCACTTTATCTTCCGAAAAAATAGGAAACATTTCCGGCTTGAAAAGCTTGAAAATAATTTACAAGCAGAAATAAACGATACAAAAAATCTCCGCTTTGCCGCGGAGATTTTTTATTTACTATTGCATTTTTTTAAGTTATGTATTATAATTGAAACAGCGGCTTTGGGAGCCGCAAAAAAATTCAGGGGAAACAAAATGAAAAATGTTATCGTAGGACAATCCGGAGGTCCTACTTCGGTTATCAATTCTTCGCTGCTGGGCGTATTCAAAACGGCAAAGGACAGGGGCGCCGACACCGTTTACGGCATGGTTCACGGCATCAAAGGGCTTTTGGACGGTGATATCGTAGACCTTTCCGCAAGAATCAAAAACGATTTGGATATGGATTTACTCAAAAGAACGCCGTCGTCCTTTTTGGGAAGCTGCCGCTATAAACTGCCCGATATAAAGGGGAACGAAGATACTTACGATAAAATATTCGCCATACTGAAAAAGCTTGAAATTTACGCGTTTTTCTATATCGGCGGCAACGACTCTATGGATACGATAATGCGCCTTACGGACTATGCGAAAAAAATAAAAAGCCCCATAAAATTTATTGGCGTACCCAAGACGATAGACAACGATTTGGCTGTGACGGACCACACCCCCGGTTACGGCAGCGCGGCGAAGTACATTGCGGCAACCACCAAGGAAATTATCCGCGACGGTCTCGTTTATGACTATCCCGTTGTTTCCGTAGTGGAGGTAATGGGACGAAACGCAGGTTGGCTTACGGCGGCATGCGCGCTTGCGAAGGGCGAGGACTGCGAGGGCGTCGACCTTATTTATCTGCCCGAAGTAACATTCGACATCGATAAATTCGTCAAAGACGTGGGCGAGCTTTTGAAAGAGGAGCGCTCCGTCGTCATAGCCGTTTCGGAGGGAGTCAAGGTTGCGGACGGAAGATACGTCTGCGAGCTTAGCGACCACGTGGATTACGTCGACGCTTTCGGTCATAAACAGCTTGCGGGCACCGCAAGATACCTTGCCGGCAAGGTTGCGGAAAAGTACGGCGTAAAGACAAGGGCAATAGAGCTTTCCTCCCTGCAACGTTGCGCGGCGCACATTCAGGCGAGAATAGACGTAACCGAAGCCTTCAACTGCGGCGGCGCAGGCGTCAAAGCCGCATTCGAGGGCAAAAGCGGCAAGGTAATAACACTTAAAAGGGTGTCCGAGGACCCGTATATGTGTATAACGGAGGAGGCGGACGTTCACCTCATTGCAAATGTAGAAAAGAAAGTCCCGCGCGAGTGGATAACCGACGACGGAACCAACGTAAAGCCTGAGCTTGTACATTATATACTGCCTTTGATTCAGGCGGAAATAACGCCGCTTTGGATAAACGGTTTGCCCAGACATATAAGACTGCACGCAAACTCATTGAAAAAATAAAAACTTTAAGATTAAAGCCTTCCCCGCAGGGAAGGCTTTTTTCACTTTAATACCCGACCGCTTTACGAAAAAGCTTATAACAACGAATGCGCGTTTAATACGCGCCGTCGCGTTAAGGTCGGGTCGGTTGCGCCCCTTTGTTGCGTTACGTTATTCAGAACGACCACTCTTGTCATTCTGAACCCCTTTACGGGGTGAAGAATCTTTCAGATACTTCGCTGACGCTCAGTATGACGTTTTGTTGTCATTCCGAACGCAGTCTCTTGTCATTCAGAACGACCACTCTTGTCATTCTGAACGTAGTGAAGAATCTAAGGGGGCATGACGGCGGTTCCCTTCACAAAGATTATAAAGGGCGCGTTGCGCAAACAGCGTAACCGCCGTTTGCAGAAATTCAACGCTCGTCCTTTAAAAAATTTAATTAGTCCGTCCGAAAGTCAATGTACTTTTCGGATACTGTAATACGCGGTTGTTGTAATTGTTTATGTCATTCTGCGCGAGCGCAGCGAAGCTTTGCACACTTCACTGTCATTCTGAACCCCTTTACGGGGTGAAGAATCTTTTCAATATTATTGTGCAAAACGCAGTGAAGAATCTATATTTCAGATCCTTCGCGTTGCTCAGGATGACAAATCCGCGGTTGTAAAGCGCAGGCCGCACAGCTTGGGTGCTGGCAGGATAATGGCAGTCCCAATATTCCGCAACCATACTTTGGCATTGCCAACTGCGGTTGTAACTGCCGGAACGCAGCCAAGTAATTTAACAAAACCGCCGCCGAAAGCATTATAGCTTAAAGCATATTTCTTGTAAAGCGCAGGCCGCACCGCTAATCTACGTGCCGCAAACGTACCATTATGCGCGCCGGAGGCTGTCAGGTACCGCGCATTGTGGGCATCCCCACAAATACCGGAACGCAGCCAAGTGTAGCCTGTAAAAAGTTAAAAAACCGCCGCCGAAAGAATTATAACATAAAGGTATTAAACAGACAACCGTATATAAAATAATTCACGGCGCAAGCAAAACGACGCTTTTGCGCCCGCGCACCCAATTTGCGGCTTCGCCGCCTGAGCGGAGTGAATGTCCGCGATTAAATAATTCTTTGCCCTTAGGCATCGCGGACAGGGAGGCAGAGCCTCCTACCCTCACGGGATTTTTATTTCGCAGAAAAGAAATAAAAATTCGTGAATTAATTTGCAAAGCGCAGGCCGCACAGCTAACAAACATACCGTATAGGCGTTGCAATTAGCGCCGCAAGCGGACAAGTATTGTACTACCTGAGCCCCTGCTATATTACCGGAACGCAGCCAAGTGTAGCCTGTAAAAAGTTAAAAAACCGTCGCCGAAAGCATTATAACATAAAGGTTTTAAACAGACAACCGTATATAAAATAATTCACGGCGCAAGCAAAACGACGCTTTTGCGCCCGCGCACCCAATTTGCGGCTTCGCCGCCTGAGCGGAGTGAATGTCCGCGATTAAATAATTCTTTGCCCTTAGGCATCGCGGACAGGGAGGCGGAGCCTCCCACACTCACGGGATTTTTATTTCGCAGAAAAGAAATAAAAATTCGTGAATTAGTTTGTGAGTCGCAGGCCGCACAGCAAACCTTAGGGCAGGAAATGTATAATAATATGCACCGTATGACGAAAGGTAACGCGCATTATCACTGGGATTTCGTGCACCGGAACGCATCCAAGTGTAGCCTGTAATTAAGTTAAAAAACCGTCGCCGACCGTCATTATACCGCAAAATTCCCCTTATGTAAACAATATCAACGCTTATTCGCGCCCGAACGCAAACGGTTTGAAATGCGCTCGTGCCGTTCTAGCACGCCTACCATGGGGTTTGGCGCCTGCTCTTTTTGAGGGCGGGTTTCGGGCTCGGCGGACTTGTTTTCCGTTTGTTCGCGCGTTGCGTCGGGCGTGTTCCGCCCCGCAGTCAGCGCCTGCAAAGTCTGTAATATATTTAACAGTGCGAATTTTTCCGTAATAAATTCTCCTTTTATTAAATTTTCGTTAAAATCAAGCTCAAAAATTATTGCTTAAACATTGCTTTTGGTATATAATAATTAAAGCTTAAAAGGCAAAATATAAGTTTTTAACCTCTTTCGGAGTTAAATATGAGTAAATCCTTTACTAAAATTATATGCATTTTTGTCGCGGCGGTTGCCGCGCTGGGTATCGCTGTGCTTTCCGCTTGCGGCGGCACGTACAAAGCGTCGGCGCTTAAAGGCGACTATTCGGGCGAAGTTTCCTCCAACGGCGGTTTCGCGGTGGAAAAGGGAAACTACATCTATTTTATCAACGGCAAGCAAGTCAATACCGCGGACAATACTTTCGGCACGCCTGTTAAGGGCGCCGTAATGCGTATTTCCAAGACGGATTTTGCCGCGCGCAACTATAACGCGGCGGAAACGGTCGTTCCCCATATAGCTTATTCCGGCCAGTACAACGCGGGTATTTACGTTTACGGAGACTACGTTTATTACGCAACTCCTTCAACCGAAAAGAACAGCAACGGCGAAATACAGAACTCTTACCTCGCGTTCAAGCGTACGAAGCTTGACGCTACGGGAACCATGAAGGATTACTATATCCAGCTTTCCGACAGCGCGACGGATTACCGTTACGTCGAAATTGACAATACGGTCTATCTTCTCTACGTTGCGACCAACGAAAAGCTTTACGGCGAAAGCACCGGCTGTACAAATATCCATTCCGTCAATCTTACTACGCGCGCGAACACCCTGCTTGCGTATAACGTGGACGGCTACGTTTTCGACAGCGCCGACGCGACGAACGGAAGAATTTATTACACAATGAAGGTCAAAAATCTTACGACCGACAGTTTATATTCGAATTACAACCAAATTTACACCGTAACTGCGGACGCGGATAAACCCAACGAATACGACTTCTCCGCAGTGAAAGATTACGACGCGGACAAATACCCCATGTACGTAAACTGCGGCAAGCTTATATTCGACGGAATAGGCGCGATAGACAGCATTACGGAGGATGTAACCCAATTTAACGGAATTACGGCAGAAGAAGCCAAGGAAATAAAGCACAGCCCGTATACGTACGCGCTTTCAAGCTACGACGGCGTTAACGGTATGCTGTATTATACGCGCATAAGCAAGGTTGTCGAGTCCGAGGGAAGCAAGGCGCTTTTCGCGGTAAAGGAGAGCGATTTGCTTTCCGAAACCCATAATTGCGTAAAGAGCAATCCCGACAATTCCGCTTGTCTTATAACCGACTCCTCCGCCGCGGGCAATTATACTTATCTCTATAAGGACGGCGCGCCCGAAAGCGTGCTGATAGCCGGCGACGCAGGTTTTACGAAAGCCAAGATAGTTGACGGCAAAATAACGACCGAAAAGCACCCCAACGAAAATTACGAAAACAGGTTCCTTATTCCCTGCATCGGCAAGCCGACGGCGCTGTTTACCGCAAACCACGACGGCGTTAACTATATATATTATTCGTTATCAAGCGACGGAGGTGTCTCGATAAACCGCGTCGGTATAGACGGCGTCAACAACGACTACAACGGTTATAAACCCGACGAGACCACGGACGAATTTACGTCCGTCAACGTTTTGGATTTGGACGCTTCGTCTGATTGGTACAAGCCCGAAATGATAGACGGTCAGATAATTTTCGCAACGGAAACCGAAGCCGACTATGTGGACGACTACAATTATATAATGGTCTGCGACCTGAGAAAGGAAGGAAAAGTCCTCACAAACGCGCAGATAAGCGATTTGAACGAGCAGTACGAGGGCATTACCGGGCAAATAGATAAAATAGACGCTGAGGTTTACGAAAACCTTCCCAACGCGCTGCATTACGCTTTCCTGACCGGCGACAGGGATTACCTTGCAAAACTGATAAAGGCTTATACCGATATTCTCGGCTACGACGAGGAAAAATTCTGGTCGGTGCAGTCGGTTGAAAAATATTACGCGTTTATAGACGCGAAGCCGGACGGCGAGTGGGGAGATTATTCCGCCACCGTTAAGGTCAACGGAAAGGACGTGGCAGCTAACAAGCGCGACTATTACTATACGTTCCTCGGCACAATACCCAAGGACGATAACGAGCTTTATACCGAAGCTTTGAGGAACAAATATCTGCAAAGCTATCCCGTCAAGGAAGGAAAAGAGTGGTACAGCCCGCTTGGAGTTGATTCCGATTTAAAGGGCGCGTTTGCAGTGGTCGGCATAGTGCTTGCGGGACTTATCGTAATTGCGGCGGCCGTAGCCGTTCCTCTCGTGATAATCAAAAAACGCAAGAAGTCGGAGCCTGTTTACAAAAAGAGATATAAAGTCGACACCACGGACGATAAAAACATCAACGTTTACGAGGATGAAAATGCTTCCGTAAATAGCGACGGCGAAGCGAACGACTGATAAATTTCGGTTTTTAAAAAATTACAACACCCTGCCGCATAAGCGGCGGGGTGTTGCGCATTATAATTCAGGTAAGGTGCGGACGACGCGTTTTTATATGCTTTTCCGGACGGAAAAACGGCGGTTTACACGTTAAAAACGTACCTGTCGGCGCCGAACGTCCGCAACTAAATAAAACAGATTAAAAAAATTTAAAAAAACGTAAAAAACGCTTATAAAAACAGTTTACAAATGCAAAATTTATTAATATAATGTTACCACAAAAAAGCTGTAAGAAAACTTCCGTAAAAGTTTATCACTTGCAATTTGCGGCGCATAGGCTGTATTATACGGTAAATTGGAGAAAAAAATTTTATGGTCAAGTACGGTAAATGTCCCCGTTGCGAACTTAATTATATCGATCTGGATAAACAGGAATACTGCGACGTTTGCATAGCCGAGTTGAAGGGTGCCAAGCTTCAGTTCGCCGATTTGGACGACGAGGATTTCGAAGCTATCGACGCCGAGACCGAGCAGTCAGAGCTTTGCCCCGTCTGCGGCGTAAATAAGATAAGCTACGGCGAAAAAATGTGCGAAAGCTGCAAACAGGAAAGCGAATTTCAGGCCGAGGAAGAAGAAGTCGATATCGAAAAAGACGAGGAATGGAAAAATTATCTCGACGACGACGACGGCTCCGATTTGACGGTCGACGACGAAACGCTTCAGGAAGAACTCGACGCCGAATTGGAGGACGAGGAGGACGACGACAGCGACGACGACGATTTCTTCGACGACGATCTGGACTCTCTTGACGATTTGGAGGACGACGACTTCGACGACGATGACGACGACGAAGATGATGACGACGACGATTTCTGATTTTGATAAAATTTGAATTATCCGCGGATTTGCCGAACGGCAAATCCGCATTTATGTTTTACGGCGCGGCGGCCGTACGGTAATACGGCGGACAGGGCTGCGGCAGGAAGGAATATTTTTGCCTGAAATTGGTAAAAATATCTATATGATTAAAGCAAATACGACAATAAAATCCATTAAAGAGACGGTAACTTCCTTTTACAACAAGCCGGTGACGGTTAAGCTGAATCTCGGCAGAAACAAGTTTGTCACGTTCGCCGCTACGCTGAGCGGAATTTATCCCTCGCTGTTTACGGTAAGCCCCGACGATAAAAATTTTCTGGGTAAAACGGCTTATTCGTATTCGGAAATACTTTGCGGCAGGGTAAAAATTTCCGAACGCGCCGCCGAATAAAATTTTAAGAATATAAAGCCGCGGTCGGGCATATTATACCTTGTATACATTCGGCGGTGCCGAGGGAGGGTTTTTATGTCTATATCAACGCAGTATTCAACGAATACTTTTACGCGGCGCATCGCCGACATTAAATCGCAATCCATTGTGGAAATACGCTTTTCGGGACAGGACGCGGGCGAAATAGTCGCCGTGTATCCTCAGGTTTGCCTGTCCTCTTGCGAGGCGTCCAACGGTAGGATTAACTATAACGGCAGATTGGTCTGCACGGTAGTTTACACGGACGAAAACGGCAAGCTCTGCCGCATGCAGAAGGGCGCGGAATTTTCGCACTTCTGCGACGACGAAAGGGTGGCGCCCGCTCACACCGCGCTTTGCACGCTTTCCGGCGAGCGCGCGCAGATAAAGCGCGACGGCTCCTCCTGGCTGGTTGCCGTGGTAGTAGGCGCGCAGATAGCCGTCTACGCCTCCGCGGAAAGGAATTTTCTCGCTTCCGCCGAGGGCGCCGTTTGCCGCACGGAAAACGTAAAGCTTTACACTGCGGTTACGTTCAGCGGCGAAAGCGAGGTTGAGGACGACTTCGACTGCAATGCGGAGGACGTACTGCTCCCTGCCGCGGAAGTGCTTGTTCTCGAATGTACCTGCGGCGCGGGCGCGGTGAAAATAAGCGGTGAAATTTATCTTTCTCTGCTTGCCGTCCGCGACGGAAAACCCGTCAGTCTGGACAGGATAATTCCTTTCAAGTCGGAAATTGCGTGCGAGGAAGCGCTGTTGCAGAGAAGCGCGTTCTGCCGTGCCGAAATAAAGGAAATAAGCGTCAACGCGCGCGTCAACGAGGAAAAGGGCAAGTGCGGCGTAGAAGTTACCGCGCAGCTTGGTTTTGCCGGACATTACTTCGAGGAGGAGGAAACGTCCGCGGTGTGCGACGCGTTCTCGCGCGAAAGCGAACTGAAGCTTAATTTCGCCGAAGAAAGCGTCTGCCCGAGCAAGGAAATAAAAGTGTATTCCGAGCGCGTCGGCGGACTGTGCGCGACGAAGGCTAAGCTTGACTATACCTGCGCTTTTCTTGCGGCGGCGGCGCCCCGTGCGGAATTCGCCCGCTCCGGCGACGGCGTAGAGGGTAGCGTTACGGCAACGCTTTTATACGAACAGAACGGTGAAATCCGTGCGACGGAGGTCAATCTTCCGTTTACGGTAACCCTTAACGGACTCGGCGAATGCAATGCGGTTAATATCGCCGTTTGCGGCGTTAACATGCGCCAGCGCTCCGAGGGCGAGTGCGAGGCGGAGGCGGTATTGAAAATTGCCGCGTCGGAGTGCCTCAGCGAAAACGTGAAATACGTCTGCGGCGTCGAGGAGGGCGAAAGCGTCCCCGTAAACGACTGCGCTTTAAGCGTTTACATACCTGCCGCCGGCGACGACTTGTGGGCTACGGCAAAAAGACTCAGGCAAAGCCCGCAGGAGATTGAAACAACCAATCCCGAGCTTTCGTTCCCGCTTACGGGCAAGGAAAGAATTCTTATTTACAGACCTAAAATAACCTGATTGTATTGACATTATTCTTTTAAGGGTTTATAATAGTCCTATATTAAATACAGAGGTAATTTTATGGCTAACGTTACAAGCAGTAAAGTTTTTAAAATCAAACCTGAAAACCAGGTAATAGCGGACGCAGAGGTTATAGACTGCAAATTCGCAGGTACGACCAGCGTAGGCTTCGGTCCGTTTGCAAAAACTTCGTACATATACAAAGTTTATATCCAGATAGAGGGCGTTGAAAAAATCGTCGTATTAAAGGTTAAAGAAAAGCAGGGCTGGAATCTTGACGTGGTTAATACCATAAACGCTTTCGGCAAAGCGGTTGACGGAAAACTGCCTGCAAACCCCGGCGATAAGCTTAAAGTAATGTATGACAGAAACAAACCCAAAAAATGCAACGTTTTGGAGCAGGAAGCTTAAAATAAATCAAACCCCGCCGACCTTCGGGTCGGCGGGTTGCTTTTTTATTTAACAATTAAATCTATTCTCTGCCCAAAAGGTAGTCGACGGTACATTCGAAGTAATCTGCAATTTTTACGATATTGTCTACCGACGGCAGTGATTTTCCTGTCCGCCACCCGTGAAAAATACTCCAAGAAATTTTCGTTTCTTTAATAAATTTATATTGAGAAACTTCTTTTTCTTTTAAAATTTCACACAAACGCTCTTTGAAAGGTCGGACGGTTTTATAAACGGCGTTTCTGTTCGGGAAATCGCTTAAACCCAAAATAAAATTTGCCGAGCAATTAAAAAATTCGATAAGCGCGACAAAGCTTTTAAAGTCCGGCAGTCTTTTCGCGCTCAGATATAACGAAATTTTGGGACGGCTTGTATTCATAGCCGCGGCAAGAGAAGTGTGGGTGTAGTTGTCCTCTGCTATAAGCTCGGCAAGCTGTTCGGAAAAATTTTTTAATAAGTCCATATATTATCCTCAAAATAAATTATCTTCTGAATTGTAACGTTTTACTTGCATTGTTTCAAAATAGAAGATATAATAAAGGCGAACGCACGCAAAAACA
This sequence comes from uncultured Clostridia bacterium, assembly GCA_947053655.1. Taxonomy (GTDB): domain Bacteria; phylum Bacillota; class Clostridia; order Christensenellales; family Borkfalkiaceae; genus Coproplasma. The sequence continues at coordinate 15,235 of CAMRTO010000020.1, read as the reverse complement.
AAGCATTCTGTAAATAAAGCGTTCAATAAATAAAGAGGAACTGACATGTTAAAAATAAAAGACGGAAAATTAATTCACGCTCATTTTTGTTTTGCCCTACCGGAAGAATTTTATCTTATAGTCGACCACGATACTTCCGAAATCGAAAACCTTACTTTTGTTTCCGACGATAGGAACACGGTTATAAAAGTAACTTTTACCCATTCCGACAAAAGCGAAAAGGAAGACTTTACAGAGCTTTGTAACGATTGCGAATTCATTCCCGAAGGCAGACCGTTCAGCATAAGACGCGGCGAGGGCGCCGCCACGGGTCTGTTTTACAGGCAGGACGATTATTCTTACGCATATTATGAGGAATTGTATTCGTTTGCGGGAAGCGCCGTAAACAGAATTTCGATATATATCGAGCATAGCGCCAAAAGCGCTTTATCGTTTGAAAATATTTTAAATCAACCTAATGTAAAGGCGTTTTGGAACAGCGTGCAATATTTTTAACCGTTAAAAATTTGTCCGTCCGCTTGCGGGCGGATTTTAAATTTGCGTTTAAATCGTTTGGAATACTTTTAATGCTGTGTTATAATGCTTGTATGGATACCGTGCGCGTCAAGGCATACGCCAAAATCAATCTAACGCTGTCGGTTACGGGCGTTAAAGACGGGTATCATATGCTGGACAGCATAGTTACTTCGGTTGACCTGTACGACGCCGTCAAAGTCAAAAAGCGCAGGGACGGGCTTGTTTCCGTAACAATGCGCGGTTGTGGCAGTGAAAATATTCCTTTCGGGTCTAACAACGCCGTTAAGGCGGCGCAGGCGTTTATTGAAAGGTTTTCTACGCGCGGCGCGGATATAACCGTAAACAAAAACATACCCGTCGGCGCGGGCTTGGGCGGCTCCTCCGCGGACGCGGCTGGGGTTTTGCTTGCGCTTGCGCGGCTGTATGACGTACATGATACCGCAGGGATTAAGCTTATTGCCGACAGCGTCGGCAGCGACGTAAGATACATGCTTTCGGGCGGGTACGCGCGGCTATTCGGCAGAGGGAACGAGGTTAAGCCGCTTGAAAGCGGGCTTAAACTTCATTTTCTGTTGCTTGTTTCGAAAGCACGCATAAGCTCTGCCGAGTGTTATAAAGCTTTCGATTTGCGCGCGTCTTTCGGCAGCGACGGCGACGGCGCGGAAAAGGCGCTTGAAGCAGGGGATAAAGCTTTATTTTCGGGATACGTAAGTAACGCGCTTACCGCGGCGGCAAACGGACTGTGCGCCGAAGTGGGCGAAGCTGTAGAGGCTTTGAAGGCGTTCGACCCTCTCGCGGTAAATATGACGGGGTCGGGAAGCGGCGTGTACGCCGTGTTCGAAAACGCGGAATTCCGCGACTATGCAAAAAGCCGTTACCGCGGCAACGCCGCAGTATACGCATTGAAAACGCAATTATAAATTAAGGAGATAAAATTTGTGGCGGAAGAAAGATTGATTGACGACGATAAGGACAGGAAATATAAAATCCGTAAAAACGCGGACGGCGAGGACGAACTTATTATAGACGATACCCCCGACGAAGACGAAACGGATATCCCCGTATTCGCCGTACCGGAAGCGGAAGACGACGAGGAAGCCGCCGTACTCACGCCGGAGGAGTTTGCCGAAAGGCAAAGACAGCGCGAGGAGGAGGAAAGGCTTCTCAACGAAAAGATTGCCTTATCGGTTGCCGAAGCGCGTAAAAAGCTTGCCGCAGGCAATTACGAGGGCGCGCTTTTCGCCGTCAATAACGCGGCGGAGCTGAAAAGCGACGACGGGGAAATAAACTGTTTAAAGCTTGCCGTGCTCACGCGCAACTTTACGGATTTTACGGCTTTTAAAGACTGCTCAGACGCCGCCGACGGCGTACGCGAATATGCTTCCGCGGAAATGAAGGCAGAGCTTTCAAAACACGCTTCCGGGCTGAAAAAGCGCATAGCCGAAGTTAAAACTCAGGCGGAGGAGCTGAAAACCGAAAACGAGGCGAAGAAAGCAGAGCGGCGCGAGGTTTTCGCCGCCGCGCGCAAAAAGGAAACAATAAAGCTTGTGTCGGCGGGCGTGCCTTTTCTGGTGTTGCTGATACTTGCAATTTCTTTCGCGTCGGTGATATTTTCCATGGAAAACGGAACCTTCGTTGTGCTTACGATAGTTTTTTCGGCGCTTGCCGTTATCGCTTTCGTGGTTTCGGTCGTAATGCTGCACGGCTTTTGGGTGGCGTGGCGCAATTACAGCCTTAACGAAAAGGATAAGTCCACAAAGCTGGGCAGGCACTATCTCGAAGTAAAAAACGAGCTTGATAAGCTGAACAATATCGATTCCGCATTGGAAGGCTGAAATGATATATCTCGACAACGCTTCCACTACGCCGCTTGACGCCGACGTGCTGGAAGCAATGCTTCCCTATTTAAAAGAAAATTTTGCGAATCCGTCGTCACAGCACGCCGCAGGCAGAAGGGCGGCGGACGGAGTCGTTTGGGCGCGCGATAACATCGCGCGCTTTATAGGCTGTAAGCCGGAGGAAGTTTATTTCGTGTCCGGCGGAACGGAAGCGGGAAACTGGGCGTTGAAGGGCGCGTGCGCGGCGAACGTCGGCAGGGGAAAACGAATAGTTGTTTCCGCGATAGAGCACCCCGCGCTTATCGAAAGCGCGAAGGATATGCAAAAATTCGGCTTTGAAGTCGTCTCGGTAAATCCCGACGGCGAGGGGATTATCCGTCCCGAAGCTGTGGAAAAGGCGCTTACCGCCGATACGGTTTTCTGTGCGGTAATGGCGGCCAATAACGAGACGGGCGTAATTCAGCCCGTCCGCGAAATAGGCGCGCTCTGCCGCGAGAGGGGAGTGTTTTATTATTGCGATTGCGTGCAGACGGCGGGCGTAATGCCTTTACCCGTCGGCGATTGCGACGCGCTTGGTATTTCTTCGCATAAATTTTACGGTCCGAAGGGGTTCGGAGTTCTGTATATAAGAAACGGCGCGCGGATAGACAGGTTTATTTCGGGCGGCAGACAGGAAAGGGGGCTGCGGGGCGGCACCACAAACGCCGCGGCGGCTGTCGGCTGCGCGGCCGCGCTTGAAAAGGCCGTAAATATTATGGACGAAAACAATAAAAAAATTTCGGCGCTGCGCGACTTGTTTACGGAAAAAGTTATTGCGGAAATCGACGGAGCGCATATTAACGGCTCGGCAAAATGCCGCCTGCCCGCCAACGCCAATATTTCTTTCGACGGCTGCGACGGTGAACAGATTTTGATTTCTTTGGATTTAAACGGTGTTGCGGTTTCCACGGGTTCGGCATGCTCCGCGGGCGCGGTTTCGCCCTCGCACGTGCTGACGGCGATGGGGCTTCCCGCGGGCAGGGTAAAGTCCGCTGTAAGGTTTACTTTCGGCAAATACAACACGGCGGAGGAAGTTGAAAAAACGGTGGAAATTCTTAAATCCGCGGTAAAAAAAATACGCGCCGTCAAGCGTTAAAAGCGCGCATACTGTTAAAAATTATCAAATTTTGTTAAGGGAGATAAGTTTGAAGATTAACGTAAAAATTATTACTATAAATTTACATTTTTAAATAATTTTTATATAATAACATTGTAAACAAGATTTACGCATAAACAAGCTATTTATCATTTTTCCCCCTTATCATATAGAGGCGGCGCAAACTCCGGTTTGCGTCGTTTCTGTTATATGCCGATTCGTGTGCGCGAAGCTACATTATTCTGCAAATAAGGCAGGCGACTATCGTTGAAATGAACGTTGCCGCAAGCACGCATATGACGGGCAAAGCCAATTTTTTTACTTTCACCCCCGCAAAGTATACGGCGGAAATATAAAACACCGTTTCGGACGAGCCGAAGCACACGCACGCGCACCTTGCCACATAGCTGTCCGCGCCGTACTGCTTGATAATGCCGTTCAGGTATGCAAGCGAGCCGCTGCCCGAAAAAGGCTTTATCAGCACAAGCTTTGTAAGCTCCGGCGGGATACCCAAAAATCCGAACACGGGCGACAAAAGCTTGCAAAGCCTGTCCGCCAGACCCGATTGCTCGAACAGGGCGCACATCATAAATATTGCGGCAAGGCAGGGCAAAAGAGACACGGTAAATTTCAAGGCTTCGTGTATACCCTCGGTAAAGCAGTTGTAGACGTTTACCTTTTTTATTACCGCAAATGCGAATACGAAAATAAAAATTACGGGTACTGTCAGCGCCATATTCTATTCCCTATCAAAAACAACAGCACCGCGGCGGCGGTGGATACGAAAGTGCAGATAAGCGACGGAAGAAATATATCCGACGCGGCGGCGCTTCCCGCGCTTGCCCTAAGCGCTATTACGGTAGTGGGCAGTATTTGTATGGAAGTGGCGTTTATGACGAAAAGCAGCTTCTGCGCGAAGCTGTTTTTTTGTTTTTCCAGCTCCCCGATGGCTTTAACGGCGTAGGGGGTAGCCGCGCCGCCCAGCCCCAAAAGATTGCAGGAAATATTCATTGCAAGGCATTCGTTTGCCGCGTCACTGTCGGTCTTGAATATCCTGCGCGAAACTGGCTTTAAAAATTTTGCCATACCTTTCGAAAGCCCGCTTTTTTCCGCCAGAGCGGAAAGTCCCATCCATACCGCGTAAATGCAGAAAAGCGTCAATGCCATTTCGGCAGCGTCGCGCGCGCCGCCGAGCAGTGAAGAAAGCAGGTTTTCGGGCGCGGCTATGGCTATCGCTATCATAGAGGCGATAAATACGACTGTGAAAATGACGTTCATAAACTATTTTTATGACGTACTTGTCCGCAAAATTCGCCGTTCGGCAATATCGTTGAAAAGATTGCTCACTTTGTTTTGCACATGATTATAGAAAAGATTCTTCACTTCGTTCAGAATGACAGGATACTACGTTCAGAATGACAATAAGGTGTGCAAAGCGACGCTACGCCCGCGAAGAATGACAATAAGGTGTGTAAAGCTCGAAGAATGACAGTAACATGCGCAACGCTTTGCTACGCCGCCGCGCGGTTAACCGTTGTCATCCTGAGCGTGAGCGAAGGATCTGAAAAAACTTACCGAGGGGAAAGCCTTTTCGGTTTTTGTATTATTATTCGGTTATATTTAATTGCTCGCAGCGCTCGTCTAAAATCAGCTTGACGGCGTTAAGCTTTGTAAGCGCGACAGCCAGTTCGTTAATCACTGCGCCGCGTTTAAGGGCGGGGCGGTTATAACTCGGTTTAAAGCATTCGCAACCGTAATGCTTTTTTACTGTTGAATCCGTAACGGAGCAATGCCCGCAATCCGTACGCAGAAAACAGCAATAAGCCTTTGTGTAATAAGCCGTAAAGTGCGAGCACCCGTAACATTTTTCTGTCATATAAAAATTTTATCCTCCCATGCACATAAATGTGCGTAAAGCTATTTTATTGCACAAAATTGTGCAAGTCAAGCAAATTTCACAAATTTGTGCAAAATATTAATTAAGGATAAATTTATGATGAATTACGGTGAAAGTTTAAAATATCACAGAGAAGCGGCGGGGCTGTCACAGTCAGAGCTTTCCAAAAAAACGGGAATTTCTCATCAAAATATAAACAGGTGGGAGAGCGGATTTGTATTGCCGAATATAGACTTTTGTGTAAAGCTCGCCGATTTTTACGGCATTACGGTAGACGAGTTAATCGGAAGGGACAGCATTAAATAGTTTATTCTATGAAAAAATTCGGTGATGTGATGTACGGTGAAGAATTGAAGAAAACGCGTATTTCAATGGGTTATACGCAGGTTGCGGTTTCAAAAGCAACGGGAATACCGCAAAATACTATAAGTTGGCTTGAATCCGATAAGGGAATCGCAAACATAAATCAATGCGTTAAGCTTGCGGATTTTTACGGAATCAGCTTGGACGAGTTAATCGGCAGGGATGTAGGTAAATAATAATTTGAATTTATGAAAAATTACGGGGAAATTTTAAAAGAACAAAGGCTTGCAAGAGGTCTGACGCTTAAAGAAGTGGAAAAAGGAACAGGAATAAACAACGGAAATTTAAGCAGATGGGAGTGCGGTAAAGTATTACCGAGTATTTATTTTTGCGAGATTTTGGCTGACTTTTACGGAATTGGTTTGGACGAGTTGATCGGCAGGGATATAGGTAAATAATAGTTACTTAATTTTCCACTTTGTTTTGCACATGATTATACAAGAGATTCTTCACTTCGTTCAGAATGACAGGATACTACGTTCAGAATGACAATAAGGTGTGTAAAGCTTTGCTACGCCCGCGCAGAATGACAGTGCGGTGTCATACTGAGGCTTGCCGAATGACGGTAGGCGTAACATATTGTCATGCTGAGTGAAACGAAGCATCTGTAAAGTCTTCTCCGCAGGGAAGGCTTTTTTTCTTAAACATATAAAAGGCAAACGTTTAAAATAATTGTTTTTTGCTTTAAGTTGTGCTATACTTATAAAGATTTTTGAAAAGAGAGGAATTACGTCATGGCTGAAAAATTTTATCTTACGACCGCAATAACTTATACTTCCGGCAAGCCGCATATCGGCAACACTTACGAAAGTATTTTTTCCGACGCGATAGCGCGGTTCAAACGCATGCAGGGCTACGACGTATTTTTTATGACCGGCACGGACGAGCACGGTCTTAAAGTGGAGCAGAAGGCCGCCGAAAAGGGCGTAAGCTGTAAGCAGTTCGTAGACGACGTTTCGGACGAAATTAAGCGTATCTGGAAGCTTATGAACGTTTCCTACGATAAATTTATCCGCACGACGGACGACTATCACGAGCGCGCCGTGCAGAAAATGTTTAAAAAATTCTACGATAACGGCGATATTTACAAAAGCGCTTACGAGGGTTTGTATTGCACTCCGTGCGAAAGCTTCTGGACGGAAAGCCAGCTTGTAAACGGAAAGTGCCCCGACTGCGGCAGGGAGGTTAAGCCCGCCAGGGAAGAAGCTTACTTCTTTAAAATGGGCAAATATGCGGACAGGCTTGTCAGGCATATAGTTACCAATCCGAAGTTTATCCAGCCCGTTTCGCGCAAGAACGAAATGATGAACAATTTTCTGCTTGCGGACGAATTTATCGGAAAGAGCGACGAGGAAATTTTAAAAGCGTGCGACGACGGAACCTTAAAGACCAAGCTACAGGATTTGTGCGTTTCGCGTTCCACATTCAAGTGGGGCGTGCCTGTCGACTTCGACGAAAAGCACGTAATTTACGTTTGGCTTGACGCGCTTTCCAACTATATTACGGGTGTCGGGTACGATACGGACAACCCCTCGCCCCGATATAAAAAGTACTGGCCCGCAAACGTGCATATTATCGGCAAGGACATAATACGCTTCCATATAATTTACTGGCCCATTTTCCTTATGGCTTTGGGCGAGCCTTTGCCCCAGTGCATATTCGGGCACCCCTGGCTGTTGCAGGGCGGCGACAAAATGTCCAAATCCAAGGGCAACGTTTTATATGCGGACGACCTTGCAAAAAGCTTCGGCGTGGACGCGGTAAGATACTTCGTCCTGCATGAAATGCCCTATGCCGACGACGGAATAATCACGCAAGAGCTTATGTGCGACAGGATAAATTCCGACCTTGCCAACGTTTTGGGCAACCTTGTAAAACGCACCGTTTCCATGACAAACCAATATCTTAACGGCGTTGCGAAAAAGACGGGGACGGAGGACGGCACGGACGCGGATTTCGAAAGCGTCATCCGCGGCGCTTATGCAAAGGTCGCGGCGAAGATGGACGAATATAAGGTTGCGGACGCGCTGGACGCGCTGTGGTCGCTTTTCCGCCGCGCGAACAAATATATAGACGAAACCACGCCTTGGATTCTCGCCAAGGACGAGAGTAAAAAGGACAGGCTTTCGGAGGTTTTGTATAATCTCTGCGTTTCGCTGGATATAGGCGCCAACCTTTTAAAAAGCTTTATGCCCGACACCGCGGAGCGTATTCTTGCCGAGATAGGCGCAAAGGAGCGCGCCTTCGGAAGCGGCGACCGCATTACGGAATATCGCGTAACGCCTACGCCCGCCACGCTTTTCGAAAGAGTAAAATACGAGGATATAAAAGTGAACATCGAGGAACAGAAACCGCAGGAAGAAGTTGCGGAAACCGAAAGCAAGCCGCTTATAACCATTGACGATTTCGCCAAGGTTGAAATGCGCGTGGGCACGGTTATCGCGTGCGAAGCGGTCAAAAAAAGCAAGCTTCTGCACGAGACCGTAAAGGTCGGCGCAAAGACTCTTTCAATCCTTTCCGGCATAGCAAAATATTACACGCCCGAGGAAATGGTCGGCAAAAAAGTGGTGGTGGTCACCAACCTGCCGCCGCGCGAAATGAAGGGTATTTTAAGCGAGGGAATGATTGTCTGCGCGGAGGGCGCGGACGGGACTCTTTCTTTGGTTTCGCCCGAAAAGGACGTCGCCGACGGGAGTCTTTTATCTTGAAATATATAGACGTTCACTGTCATCCGGACGACGAAAACTTCGGTGATTTGAACGGGTTTTTCGCCCGTGCTAAATCCGCCGGAGTGGAAAAAGTTATCTGCGCGGGCGTGGATTTGCAGACTTCGCTGTACGCTTCCCGCCTTGCGGAAAATTATGACGGATGTTACTTCACCGCGGGGATTCACCCCACCGAGACTGCAAAGGCAGAGATTGACGACCTCGAACAAATTTACAAGCTTGCGCGGCACCCGATGTGCGTAGCCATAGGCGAAATCGGGCTGGATTATCACTACCCCGATACGGATAAAGAAAGGCAGAAGGATTATTTTATACGCCAGCTTAGCATGGCGTCAAAGCTCGGTCTGCCGGTTCAGATACACTCGCGCGACAGCGCGGAAGACATGCTCGATTTGCTGAAAACGTATGCGCCGACGCTTAAATCTGGCATTTTGCTTCACTGTTATTCCCACTCGGCGGAAATAGCGGCGGAGCTTGAAAAGCTGGGCTGTTATTTTTCCTTCGGCGGCACATGCACTTATTCGGGAAGTAAAAAAGTGCGTAAAACGATTGCCGCGCTTTCTTCCGACAGGATAATGACGGAAACGGACAGCCCGTATTTACCGCCTAAATCCAGACAGGGAGTCTTCCCCAACACGCCAGAAAGCATACCCGAAATTTTACAAAATTTGGCGGACATACGCGGTGTTTCCGCGGAAGAAATGTCGCAAACCGTCTGGGACAACGCGCATAAATTATTCAAAAAGCTGTGTAATTAATTTTTATTACAAAATTTATAGGCGGTATTGACACAATTGGCAAAATATGGTAAAATTAATGCAAGGAGGGTGGTTTTATGAAATCAAATATAAAAAACTCAACTAAAAAATTACTTTTACTTGTCGCCGCAACGGTGACAGCCGCTTCGGCAGTTGCAATAGCAACCGGCAGTTCTTATTCCGCGTATGCAGAAACGGATCCCGAGCGCGATCCCGTTGAAACTTCCGCTGTATTTGAAAACGAGCAGTATACGGGTACATATACGAGGAGGGCAGAATATAGAATAAACGACTCGGGGCCGTTAGATCAGAAACGTGACGTGTTCTCTTGGCTCGGTTTTCCGAGTTGGGAAAACATGGCGGCAAGCGGGTATAAACAAGTTACTGTAACAATAAAGTTAGTAATGAAAGAGAAGTACAAGGGTTATCAACAAGTATTTTTATATCCTAACGAAGATAAAGTTTATAGTAGCTCAGCGCCACGAATAGAAGTTGAATACGGCGGGAATAATTTGAATAAAAATTACGGTAATGTATATTTTAATTTTAAAACGCTTCCGATAAGCGATTTTATAAAAAACAATTCACTCGGACTTGTTGTAAGATACGGCGCGACGGGCGGCGGTGAAGACGATTGGTATAACAAAGATATGTTTATGACCGTAACCGTAAGCAAAAATATTGTAAGAGAATATAGTTATGCTTATGGAGATAATATTAACTAATGAAATCTATATCAATTCGTAATTTAAATAAAACTTACAGGGCGAAAGGCTGCGCCGACGTTCCCGCGCTGAGAGGCGTAAGCTTCGATTTGCCGGAAAAAGGCATGGTGTTTATCCTCGGCAAGTCGGGCTGCGGCAAATCAACCCTTTTAAACGTTTTGGGCGGATTGGATAACTTCGACGGCGGCGACGTTATTATAGACGGAAGGTCAATGAAGGATTTTTCCGCAAAGGATACGGACAGGCACCGCAATGAAAAAGTGGGCTTCGTCTTTCAGGAAAACAACCTTCTGGACGAATACACCGTAGAGCGCAACGTAGGGCTTGCGGTAGAGTTGCAGAGCGAAAAGGACGGCGGCGACTTAGTCGCCGCCGCTCTAAAGTCCGTCGATTTAGAAGGCTTCGGCGACAGAAAGTGCAACCGCCTTTCGGGCGGGCAAAAACAGCGCGTAGCAATAGCCCGCGCAATAGTAAAAAAGCCCGAAATTTTGTTGTGCGACGAACCCACGGGCGCGCTCGACAGTGACACGGGCGAGGAAATTTTCAATCTCTTAAAAAAGATTAGTAACGATACGCTTGTCATAGTTGTCTCTCACGACAGGGAATCTGCCGAAAAATACGGCGACAGAGTAATAGAGTTAAAGGACGGACAGGTCATATCTGACAGCGCGCCCGCAGAAACTAAACTGACGGAAACGGAAACCGAGCCCGAAGTTCGGAAAAAGAGCTGCGGCTTGCCCGCAAAGCGGGCTTTTAGCATAGGCGCAAGTTTTTTAATAGCGCGCCCCGTGCGTCTGGCGCTTTGCATAATAATCTGCCTTTTAACTTTTACTTGCGTGGGCGTGTCGGATTCTTTTGCAAGTTATAACAGGGAAAAAGCCATTGCGGACAATCTTGTTAAATACAAGACCCCGTATTATATTTTTACGCAAACGTCCGTTTACGATCTCGCGAATTTAGGTGTGGAGTTCGGGTATATCAAAAATATTTTTAACGAAACGGAATACGAAAGGCTTAAAACCCTTGTCAAGTGCGACAGGTACGATAAAGTTAACGGCTTTCCTATAAATTCGATTAACGGAAGTTTTTACACTATTGAAGAGTTGCGCGTTAGGCATGATAAGTATGATGAAACGTTATCCTTTCACGGAATAGTCGAGTTCGACGAAAGTTTCGTATCGGATTACGGTTTTACTCTCTACGGCGAATATCCGCAAAGTTATGACGAAATTGTAATTCCCGACTACATGTTTGAAGGTTTTAAAACCTACGGTTATACGCCTAAGGACGGTACTGCGCAAACCGTATCCTCTTATGACGATATAATAGGCAAAACTCTTTCGCACAAGCACAGGGCACAACTCGGCGAGGGCAATTACGAATACGAATATTGGACTTATAAAATCGTGGGAGTGCTGGACACCAACGTAAATAAAAAAGTTTACGATAGGGTTATGTATAAGGAGTATGACGGGAATAAGTACGACGCTATAGGCATGGCAGACAATGCTATGACCCGTTACGGTTTGCAAGAGGCAATGTTTACCGCCAAGGGGTTTTATCAGGATTATTTTGTTCCGAAATTGCAGCAAATCAATAATTACAGAGAGACGGACGACTATATAGTAAGCGTAGTATGTCCTATTACGGGCGGCAAAAAAGCTATGCTCCAAGCCGCGCGCATACACGAAAGATATCATTCCGAGCTGAATGCGGAAAATAGGTACAATTATTTCATGCTTACGGGTGACGCACAAGAGATTGTCGACTATAAAGACGACACGATGGATTTATGTAAAACAATATTCTTTTACACCGCGCTCGGAACGTCGGTAATATCCGCGCTGTTTGTGCTGTATTACGTTAGCGGCGTCGTTACCGAAAAGAAGAGGCAGGTAGGTATTCTGCGCTCGCTCGGCGCGTCAAAGGGTGATATATTTAAAATTTTCGCCGCGCAAAACGGAATATTCGCGGGAGGACTAATTGCGCTTGCCACGGTATTTTCCGCTGTGACGGACGTAATTATAAATTCGTATCTGACCAAAGGATACGTTGCCAAAGCGGTATTTTTATCGTTTTCCATACGGCAGTTTGCGGTGCTTGCGGCGGTGGCGATACTCGCTATTGCGGTTGGAGTAATAATTCCCGTCATAAAAATACTGCGCGCAAAGCCCGTAGATATAATTTCGGGAAGAAAGTAACAATATAAAAAGTCAAAAGCCCGCGCTTTTCCGCGCGGACTTTTTTTATCTCGGGTGAGGCAAACGCAGTTAAATGCGTTTACAAAAACAGTTTGCGCTGTTATAATTACCGTATACTTAAAATCAACAGGGTAATTATGGAAAAAGATATAAAAACCGTGCTTGCGGAGTGCGGCTTCGGCTTCAAAAAGCAGTTCGGACAGAATTTTATTACAGATAAAAATTTGCTTGCAAGCATAGTTTCACTGTCGGGCGCGACGGCGGGGGATACCGTTGTCGAAATAGGCTGCGGCGCGGGCACGCTTACGCGCGCGCTTGCCGAAAGGGTAAAAAAAGTAATCGGCTTCGAAATAGATAAAAGTCTTGCGCCCGTGCTCGAAATCACGCTTGCGGATTTTTCAAACGTAAAAATAATTTACGGCGATTTTATGAAAGCCGATTTAAAAGAATTGGAAAAAGGACTTGAAAGCTACCGCGTGGTTGCAAATTTGCCGTACTACATTACCACGCCGCTTATAATGAAATTGGTTGAGCAGTCCGAAAAGTGCCTTTCGCTTTCGGTAATGGTTCAGGAGGAGGTTGCCGACCGTCTCTGCGCGCAGGCAGGCACGCCGCAATACGGCGCAATAACGGCGGCTGTCGCATACCGCGCGGATTGCACCGTCGTAAAGCGCGTGCCGCGTACGGTTTTCTTCCCCCGTCCCAACGTCGACAGCGCGGTGGTAAATCTTGAATTCCGCAAGCCTCTGCCCGTCAGAAGCCGTGAAATTTACGGCAAAACCGTCCGAGCGGCGTTCTCCTCGCGCAGGAAAACGCTTGAAAACAACCTTGTAAACTGCTTCGGCTTATCGCGTGAAAACGCGCGGCGGATAATGGAAAAATGCGGGCTGGACCTTAAAGCGAGGGGGGAAACCCTTTCGCCCGTGCAATTTGCCGAACTGTCGGATTCGATTGCGGATATCCATAATATGTAAAAATTCATATTTTTGTTCTAAAAAAGTCTGCCCGTACATAAATTAGGGTAGACTTAAATTTTCGGAGGACAATATGAATCAGGAATTAGACTACGCCGAAATGCTGGAAATACCCGTAAGCACGGTCAATGTAGTAAAAAAGAAAAGCTTTTTCAAGCGCCGCCGCCCCGCCAAGACAGAGCAGGAGCAGCTGCCGGAGGATCTTAAAGAACGCGTCGTAGAAAGCGTGAACGAGCGCGTCGGGGCATATGTATATTCGGAGGACGTTTCCGACCCTCCCAAGGAAGAAAAGCGTAAATTTTCGTTTTCAATTAAAAAAGACAAGGCAAGTCTTGTGCTTTTTACCGAAGCCGTTGCCGTCGGCGTGATAGCGTTGACCATTTTCCTGACCAACATGTTTATGCCGTCCAGCGCGATAAATACGTTTATAAGCACTTTTTCGACTTCCAAAAATGCCCCCAAGGAGCGCAATTATACGGAATTTACGCTTGCGCCCGTCGTAAGCGAATTATCCGACGCGGAGGTTGAAATGACCGAAACTGGCGTAATTTACTTCACCGCACAGGGCAGCGTTTATCCCATTTGCGAAGGAACAGTTTCCAAGGTGTACGAAAACGAGGGCAGTTACACGGTAGAAATAGCGCATACGTCCGCTTTCACCAGCGTAATAACGGGGCTTACCACCGTCTATAACGCGACGGGCACAGCGGCAAAATCCAATATACCCGTGGGTTACAGCGACGGCAAGGGAGAAGTGCGCGTCTCCATGTACAATAACGGAACGCTGCTTGACTGCTACACCATGACGAACGAAGTTCCCGTCTGGAAGTCGTGAAGTTCACCCTTCATCCGCTGTTTATAGCGATAGGACTGCTGTCTGCGATCTTCGGCGGATTAACCGTATTCATTATATACGCGCTGACCGCACTCCTGCACGAGTGCGGTCATATTTTTTGCGCGGCGCGTCTGGGATACAGGTGCGAAAGGGTAAGCCTTATGCCGTACGGCGCCGCCGCCGTCTGCGATACGGAGGGGATATCCGCCGCGGACGAGTTAAAGCTGGCGCTTTCCGGTCCGCTTGTGAACGCGTTTTTACTTGTCGCCGTTGCGGGGCTTTGGTGGTTTTTTCCTCAGACTTACGCCTATACGGACGCGGTGTTTTCGGCAAATGCGGTCATGCTTTGCATCAATCTTCTGCCCGCCCATCCGCTTGACGGCGGACGCGCGCTGAAATGCCTTTTAAGAAAATTCTTCCGCCCCAAAACGGTAAGTGTTTTAACGCGCTGTCTCAGCGCGGCGCTTTCCGTTGCGTTCGTTTTGATATTTTTTCTGGCGTGCAAAAATTTTTCTTTACTCATATTCGCGGCGTTTCTGCTGTGCTCTGCTTTCGAGAAGGACGTTCCGCTGTCCCGCATAAATTTTGCGGCGAAAAAGCCCAAGCGCGGCAAGGAAATAAAGCATGTAATGCTTAACGCAAATTCAACCTTCAAGGACGCCCTGCGCCATACGGATTCAAGCAAGTACGTAATATTTCAATTTTACGGAGACGGACTTTTGGACGAAATTTGCGAGGACGAGCTTTACGAAATGTTGCAGACGCATACTATTTACGATAAAATATTGGAATAATTTAATTGCTCCGCATGCAACGCGATGTTATAATGCTTTCGGCGGCGGTTTTTAAACTTGTTTGGCTGCGTTCCGGTAATGCTGTAAATGCCTACAAGTCTGGTTACCTGACTGCGTCGGGAGTGTATGACACTACGTACGACGCACGTAGGTTTGCTGTGCGGCCTGCGACTCGCAAATGCGGTTAGTTTATGTCATCCTGAGGCTTGCCGAAGGATCTTGATTCTTAGATTCTTCACTACGTTCAGAATGACAAATCGGAAAAACAATGTTATAATATTTGCGGCGACGGTTTTTTAACTTTTTACAGGCTACACTTGGCTGCGTACCGGCGGTAGCGCTGCATATAGTGCGCGCTATCATACGGCGGCAGGTGCACGTGACGATGCTTTACCTGTCACACTTTTAGCTGTGCGGCCTGCGCTTTACAAAAAGGCTTCTCCTTGGGGGAGAAGCTCCGCGTAGCGGTGATG
>CAMRTO010000019.1 GCA_947053655.1 uncultured Clostridia bacterium | reverse complement strand
CCACGATACCACCGTGAAAGGGTGATGTCTTAACCTCTTGACCAACGGGCCTTATAAAGCGCATACGCGCTGTTTTGTTCGGCTGTAGCCGAGTTATATATTTCGCGCAAAGCGGAAATTTCTTGGTAGCGACGGGTGGATTCGAACCGCCGACCTGCCGGGTATGAACCGGCCGCTATAGACCAACTAAGCTACGTCGCCATATGCCGCCTTGCGGCGGATTTATTTGGTTGCGGGGGCGGGATTCGAACCTCGCGACCTCCGGGTTATGAGCCCGACGAGCTACCTGGCTGCTCTACCCCGCGATATTACCTTTTTGACAA
Source organism: uncultured Clostridia bacterium (assembly GCA_947053655.1). Classification (GTDB taxonomy): domain Bacteria; phylum Bacillota; class Clostridia; order Christensenellales; family Borkfalkiaceae; genus Coproplasma. The sequence continues at coordinate 26,402 of CAMRTO010000019.1, read as the reverse complement.
GGCTTTATTATTCTATTAAATTAACTTAATTTTGTCAACTGTTTTTACGCCATAACAAAAATTTTATTTTTTATCCGCTCCGCTATTGCAAGCGGTGTATCCGTATGCTATAATTTGCATATGAATTGTGAACTTTCAAAATATGCCGGAACCAAAATTTGCGTCGCTGTTTCGGGCGGCAGGGACTCTATGGCTCTTATACATTATATATATATTCACGCGGGCGAATACGATATTACGCTTACGGCGCTCAACTGCGATCACAAAATACGCGGCGAAGCTTCCGCGCGCGACAGTGCGTTCGTGCGCGATTACTGCGAAAGGCTTCAAATTCCTTTACTGACTTTTTCCGAGGACTGTCCCGCGCTTGCACAACAAACGCATACAAGTCTCGAAACGGCTGCGCGCAACTGGCGGAGGGAGTGCTACGTAAAGGCGGCGCGCGCGTTTTCGGCTGACGCCGTGGCGACCGCGCACCATATGAACGACAATGCGGAAACCGTGCTTTTCAACCTTTCGCGCGGCGGAGCGGTTTCCGGAGCGGCAGGCATAACGGACACCGAATTTTGCGGCATTAAAATTATCCGTCCTTTAATCGGCTGTGCCCGCGTCGATATAGACGCATATGTGTCCGGACACAACGTTCCTTACGTGGAGGATCAGACAAACTTCATTGCCGACTGCACGCGCAACCGCATAAGGCTTAACGTTTTGCCGGAGCTGGAAAAAGCCGTTCCTTCCGCGGCGGAGGGGCTGTACAGGTTTTCCCGTCTTGCCGCCGAGGACGAAAAATATTTCACCGACCTTATAAAGAAAAACGCGCTTGTAGAGGAAAAGCCTTACGGCGCCGAAATCAAGCTTTGTCCGCAGGCGGTGGTGTTCCGCCGCGCGGCGGCATATGCGGTAAAAAACATATGCGCCAAAAAGGATTATACTTCCGAGCATATGCAAACCCTCTACAACCTGCAATTTGCCGAAAACGGAAAAAAGTTCGGCTTTCTGGGCTTGACCGCGTTTAAAGAAAATGATAAAATAGTTTTAACCGAAAACGCAGAGCCGCCTTCCGGCGAAATTCCGTTCAACCGCTATGACGGAACGCAGTTTTTCGGACAACGGCTGATAATTTCCGTTACGGCGGCGGAAGGTAAAATTCTTACCTTCGACCGCGACGAAATTCCCGACTCCGCCGTAATCCGTTTCATGCGCGACGGCGACGTGTTTACAAAATTCGGCGGCGGCACCAAAAAGCTGGGCGATTATTTTACAGACAAAAAAATTCCGCTGCGTCTGCGCAGGTTCATACCCGTAATTGCGGACGGTAACGAGGTCCTCGCCGTTTGCGGCGTGGAAATTTCCGACAAGATAAAGCTTACCCCCGACACGCGGGAAACGTTTTACATTTCCTGCGCCGACTATACAAATGCATAAGCCGACAAAGGAGGAGTAACTATGCAAGAAATACGCGAAATAGAAGACAAGTACAAAAACCTGCTTATAGGCAGACTTTCCGCGGATACCCGTCTTTCCGTCACCTGTCCCGACTTTAAGTATCCCGCGCCGCTTTTCGTCTACGTAAAATCCGTCAAGACGGAAAAGACAATTGCCGTCCGTTTAGACGGCGTGGACAAAACAATGCGCTTTTGGGATTACGTCGACGACGATTATTCCGAAGAAGACGGCGTCTGGGCGGAAATGACAGAAGAAGGTCTTGAAAAATTTGTTAAAAAGCTTTATACGGTTATGAACAAAGCGTTCGATATAGAGTTTTTCTCTGCCGACGGCGAGTGCGACGATTATCTGTCGGGTATCGCAGGCTTCGAATTTACTGCGGAAAACGCCTGTAAAGCCGTAAAAAAAGCCGGCAGACAGGTTGAATTCGTAATTGCCAAATTTTCCGACTTCTTCGGGGAAGTGCAATACGCTTTCGATAAAGGTTTCAGACAGGTTACTCTGAAAAAATAAAATTATCTTTTTTACTAAGGAGAGAATATGCACAAAGATTGCGAGCGTATCATGCTCACCGAGGAACAACTCCGCGCGCGCGTAAAAGAAGTAGCGTTGCAGGTTGACGAAATTTACAAGGACAAACGCCCTTTGGTTGTGGGTATTTTAAAGGGAAGTATAATTTTCTATTCCGATTTTATACGTTTTCTTACCATGCCGGTAGAGCTGGACTTTATGGCGGTTTCGTCGTACGGCTCGGGCGCGGTTTCGTCAGGCAAGCTGAATATTAAAAAGGACCTTGACAGGGACGTCGCGGGCAGAGACGTTATTATCGTAGAGGACATAATAGACAGCGGCTTCACGCTTGCCAATTTGAAAGCGCTTTTAACCGAGCGCGGCGCGGCTTCGGTTATGATAGTCACACTTTTAAACAAGAAAGACCGCCGCGAATACGACATTGCCCCCGACTACAACTGTTTTGATATCGAAAACGAGTTTGTCGTCGGCTACGGGCTTGACTATAACGAGCAGTACCGCTCTTTACCTTATATAGGAATATTAAAAAGAAGCGTTTACGAAAAATAAACAAACCGCTTTCCTGTCATTGTGTGCGAAACGAATAATCTCACTGTCATCCTGAGCGAAGTTAAGGGTTTCATTGTCATCCTGAGCGTCAGCGAAGGATCTGAAAGGGTTAGATTCTTCGGCAAGCCTCAGAATGACGGAAGGGCAACAAGCCTTCTCCCGTGGGAGAAGGTGTCGCGTAAGCGACGGATGAGGGGTCAAGGTAAAGTAGCCGCCCCTCATCAGTCCGCAAAGCGGACAGCTTCCCCCCGAGGGGAAGCCTGTAACGCGCGGCGGCTGTGCAAAAGCACGGCCGCCGCGCGTTTTTTTATGCCGAAGCGGAAAAAAAGGCGAAAAAAACCGCCGCAAAAAGACAAAATCCGACAAACACACACTATATATTGTGGTTGAAAAAATTGCCAACCACAATTTTTATTTTTTTAAAAAAAAGGCTTGAAAATGTGTAATTCATATGCTATAATACGCATACCACATTAAAACAAAACTGAATAACTGCGCTTTTTGCATCCAAAACGCTGTTTTATGGGCAAAAATTATCTAAAAGAAGTACACAAACTCCGGCTTGTGTATCTCTTTCGACAATTTAATTTGCTTCTTTTACATATGCATTGTCCATAAGTACATAACAGTTAGCAAAGGTTTTGTTTTGGTGTGGTAACCGTAAAGAGATAGTATCTTGCAAAGGTGTGACTCTCTTACGGGAGCCACACTTTTTTTGTTGTTTTTAAAAGCCTTCTCCCTGGGGAGAAGGTGTCGCGTAAGCGACGGATGAGGGGCAGGGTAAATTATTCCCCTCATCAGTCCGCAAAGCGGACAGCTTCCCCCCGAGGGGAAGCCTTGAAAAGCCAACCGCAAAGCGGACAGTTCCTTAATGTCATCCTGAGCGAAGCGAAGGATCTGAAAGGGTTAGATTCTTCGGCAAACCTCAGAATGACGGAAAGGCAGTAAGCCTTCTCCCGTGGGAGAAGGTGTCGCGTAAGCGACGGATGAGGGGTTAATGCAAAATAACCGCCCCTCATCAGTCCGCAAAGCGGACAGCTTCCCCCCGAGGGGAAGCCTTGAAACGGCAACACGCAAAGCGGACAGTTCCTTAATGTCATCCTGAGCGAATTTAAGGGTTTCATTGTCATCCTGAGCGAAGCGAAGGATCTGAAAAGGTTAGATTCTTCGGCAAGCCTCAGAATGACGGAAGGGCGGTAAGCCTCAGAATGACGGAAAGGCAGTAAGCCTCAGAATGACGGAAGGGCGGTAAACCGCAAAGCGGACAGCTTCCCCCCGAGGGGAAGCCTTGAAACGGCAAACAGTAAAAATACTACCACATTAAAACAAAACAAAAAACAAACGTAAAAAACGTACACAGGACAAGGAGTAAATGCATATGAAAAAACGGTCGGGGATAAGGAAGTTTTCGCTTATAACGGCGATATCCGTTTTGCTTATCTGCCTTACGGGCGCGTTTATCGCGCTCGGCATAAACCGCGCTTTCGATAAGGGCGGCTTAGGCGGCGTTTCGGGCGGGTCGCAAAACGATAAATACGCGGCGGCAGACGCGCCGTCGCTTCCCTCTACGGAGGAATACGAAAAAATCTTCGTGTTAAAGGCAGGCATGACCAATGCGGAAAAGGCGGCTTTATGGGATAAGGCCGTTGCCGTAACGACCGGCAAAGTCCTTTTTGTTATGGAGGACGACTGGGTTGCCGACAATACGGGCATACACGACTTCGGCGCAACCACTGCGGTTGATAGCGAAGGTACCCACATAGGTTCGCTTCTTGTACCCGCTGGCGTCGATATGACGCTGGACATGCGCGGTCATAAGTTAGACAGGCAGCTTACCGACTGGCTTACGGGCAACGACAACTGGCAGGGCGATGTTATAAAAGTAAAGGGCAAGCTTACCCTTACCGGCAACGGCGTAATTACCGGCGGCAAAAACGACGGAACAGGCGGCGGCGTAAACGTTCCCATGAGTGGCGCTACGTTTACAATGTACAGCGGCACCATTAAGGGCAATACCGCGGCTTACGGCGGCGGCGTAAGCGTTGCTAACGGCAGTACGTTTATAATGTACGGCGGTCTTATAACGGAAAATATTGCCGACGATACTGTGGACATTTCAATGGGCGGCGGCGTTTCACTGGCAAACGGCGCGGTTTTCGAAATGTACGGCGGACAGATAAGCAAAAACACGTCACGCCAGGGCGGCGGCGTTGCTATAAGGGCGCCTATCGCTCCTTATACAAATAACAACTTTAATGTGGTCGACCCCGGCACCGGTGACCCGTCTACCTTTAAAATGTACGGCGGCATAATCGGCGGAGAAAGTGCGGCGGACGGCAACGTTACAACGGCTGTCAGCGCTGCAAACGTAAATAACGGCGCGGGCGGCGGCAGCGGCGTATTGGCTATGATGCGTAGCAAGTTCGAGATGTACGGCGGCAAAATAAGCAACAATAAATCAAACGGTACATATCAGGGCGGCGGCGTAAAAGCTACAATGGGCTCCTCGTTTACAATGAACGGCGGCACAATTTCCTCCAACGTAAACGTTTACGGCGGCGGCGGCGGTGTTTTGATTGCAAATAATTCCACATTTGTATTAGTAGACGGCATAATAGAAAACAACAGAGCAGACGTTCCCGCCGCAAGCGGCGATATGGTTTCGGGCGGCGGCATAAATATAAATACTTCGGACTGCGCCTTCGAAATGTACGGCGGTATTGTACGCGGCAACTATGCCAACGGTTACGGCGGCGGTATTGGTTTTCCGGCAACTTCTTATAATACTTATCCTTATTTCGAGGACGGTATTATAACCGGCAACACCTCTGAGGGGATGGGCGGCGGCATATATACCGCCGGATTCAGTACGACGTCCTCGCCTGTAAAAGTTTTAACCATTTCCGGACCTTTAATCTGCGCGGGCAACTTTGTAAAGGACGGTGCAAATTACGATTATGAAAATAACCTCCATTTGCGTCGCGGTGCAAAAATAGGTCTTGCAAGATACGACACTTCTTACACGGGTGCAAGGCTTTATAAGGACGGCAGGGCGGCTAATATAGGTATTACATACGGCGGTAAAGTCGACATTACGGCAACCGGCAACAACAGTTCCGCTTCCAATACAAACAAAATATGGTATTTTACCTTGGGGCAGATTCCCGATAATTCGTCCTCATATTTCTTCTATGACGAGGAAGGTTACTATATTAACCATCAGATTAATCTGACCGGCTCGGGCGCGGGTTATAACAAGTTGCCGTATATAGGTAAATACCCTGACGCCCCCTCTACCAATCAAGCGAAGTGGGAAATAAACACGGAAGTTAAATGGGAGTACCAGCTTGACGGCGGTCCGGACTGGATACCTGCAAACTCTAACGCAGAGGTGCGCGTATACGACGGCAAGGCGGTTACAAACGTAAGGTGTACGCATACCTATACGCATGACGGCACAGTGACCGTATTCGAGTTCGGCGACGCCAACAATAAAATATTCTACGGCTTCGACGGGTTTGATCTTGCCTCTAACAGCTCAACCTTCAACAGCACAAACGAAACCTTGCCCGCAGGCGGCATTAAGGACGTCGGCGAATACTCGTTCACGGTAGACACGACAAACCCGAGCTTTGCCAACACTTGGCTGAGAAACATGTTCCTGCGCATAAAAATAGTGCCTGCGGACATTACGGTGGATTTGGGCAGTTATTCCGGCAGGGTCTACGGCGAAGCGTTTAAGTACGACAACGTTACCTTAAACGGCGGTGCGCCGCTTACGGAAGCGGAAATATCCGCTTTGGGCGTGCAGATTAACAAGCCCTACGGTACGGGCGTCGGCATGTACGACGTGGTGGGCTCCGTAAACAAAACCAATCACGACAAAAATTACAACATAAGCTTTATAAACGGCACTTACGAGGTTGTTGCCCGCGACGTTTACGTCATTATCAATAATGACTCGGCGGCATACGGCAAAACTAAGGACATGAACACGGAAATAGAGACCAAGCTTAACACAACGCCTGTTACCGAAAACGGCAAACAGCGTTACGAGGGCGGTTGGCGTTACGGCAAACAGCCCGACGGCTCGGCTTCACTCACTTTCCACCCCGACGATTTGACGACAAGCAAATCGCCCTTCAAGCTGATAAGCCAGCAGATTAAGGACGCGGAGAAGGCTTCTTCAAGCGGATACGCACCTGTCGTTTACGACAACACAGCAGGCGCGTCGGATTTGTCCACCCAGACGGGCAAGCCTGTTGCCGGCTACAACATTATAGCCGAGGAAGCCAGCTTAAACGCAAACTACGATATTCACTTTATACACTGGAACGACGACCCCGACTCTACGGATCTGGGCACGGCGGACACAACCAAGTCCTACGGTACTTTTACCGTAAAGGAAGCGGAAATAACCGTTAAAAAATCTACCGTGACGAACGACTATTCGGAAACGATAGCTTTCAAGGACTTGCCTGCGGCAGGTAAAAAGGTAGAGCTTCCCCATGCGAACGTCACCATAAAAGGCGACCAGAGCGCGACGGCGGTTTATACTTATCTTGAAAAACCCGACACCACCAAGCCCGAAAACAAGGATTGGGTAGCGCCCGACGGCACAAACTTCTTTGACACGAAGTACAGCTGGGCGGCGGAGTCCTCCATGCAGGCTAAAAAGACTGCGGGAACGTACGTCGTATACTTCAAAATAAGCGTGCCCAACCACGCGGTTAAAATTCAGGTGTGGACGCTCAGCATAACCGCCGCCGACCTTATGTATAAATTCAAGGCGGAATCGGTCATGACCGTTGACGGCGTCGAAACGCGTACGGAGCTTACGGACACCCCGATAGAAAGCGCGTACGAGAAGAACACGGTAGTAGAAATTTCCGCATTGAAGACGGACGGCTCCGCACTGCCCTCCGACGCAAAGTATAAGGTTTATTACCTCAGTACGGACGCAGACGGCAAGCACGGCAAGTGGGACGCGGCTGTCGACCAGAACCCTGCGGGCGCGGACGATAAAATTTCCATTGTCGACCCGAGCAAGCACAAGGACTACGGTACGACGGAAAAACCCGTCAACGCGGGCGAGTACAAGGCAACGCTCGTTACGGATACGACCGGCAACTACACGCTTAAAAACGACGAAGGCAGTAACGTTAAAACCTTTACGATAACCAAGCAGCAGGTTGCCGCGCCCAAGGATTCGCATACAAACGCGCTTATCTACACGGCTAAGGAACAGAGCTTTACGCTCGGCGGCTTCGACGACGAAATTTTAAGTCTGGAATCGTATGAGGACAAGGATAAAAACGCCATTACGCCTGACAGCGACTTTACGGAAGCCAACGGCTGGAAGCTTAAAGCTACCAAAGCGGGCGCATACACGGCGAAATTCAAGCTTAAAGACACGACAAACTACAAATGGGCAGACGAGGGCGACGACGCTGTCGATACCTCCAAGCTTGACAGCAACGGCGTTTTAAGCGTAACGCTTACGATAGAGCGCGCGCCCGTAAAGGCGACGTTCACCGCGCCCGACCCCACGGCTACACTGCCCTGGAACTGGCGCCCCGGCGACTTCCCCTCGACTGACGGCGGAACCGATAAATACATAACCTTTGCGATTGACCCTTCCTGCATAATGGAGGACAAGGACGGCACAAAGGACAATATTACGGTAACGCTTTATTGGACGGAACAGCCGGAATCCGGTCAGGCGGCGAAAAAGGAAACCGAGCACCGCGAGGTTGACGGAACGACAAATCTTCATAAGCTGGATATTTCCTCGTTCACAAAGGGAACTTATTACGTTTATTTAGAGCTGGAAAGCGACAAAATAAACGCGGCTAACGCCAACTATATTATCGAAGTCGACAGCGTAAGCAAGCTGCCTACGGACCAGTACAGTAAGACAAATCCCCCTTCGGCAGCGCAGGCTAAGCAGAAGTTCGAAGTCGGCGACGGAACGGTCAATATTTCCGGCATGAAGTGGACGTATACCTACCTGCATGAAGGAACCGAAGTTCCCGCAAAGGAATATATCAAAAACGCGCCCGACGCGAACGACAACACAAAGCTTGTCTACACGCCGCTTACGGCTACGACGGCAAGGGAATACATTCTTAAAATAAACGAAAGCGCGTCGGAAGGCTTCCCCGCAACTTATCTCGAAATAGATAAACAGGCGGGCGGCGGACATCCGGTTGCTGCGGTTTCCTCAGCAATAACCGCCAAGGGCTATACGTTTATGGACGGCACCGGTTATACGCAGTTCAAATATACGAACGCAGGCACGTACAAGACGGTTGTTCTTCTTAAAATAAAGGACGGCAATACGGAAACCAAGTTCGAAAACAAGACGGGCAAGGGCTATACGTATATAGACGATACGCATGCTTTTGCGGAATTCGAATGGGCGATTGAGAAGTTCACGGTAAAACCCGCGGATTATCTCGGCAAGGGACTCGAATACGGTTACCGCGTGGAAGATATAATCACGCAGACCAAGTCGGATTTCGCCGCGTTTAAGAAAGCAAACGACGGCACCGACGAGAACCCCGTTTACGTCTACGAGGTTGACGTTCAGGGCGGAAATATGATTATCCCCGAAGTACAGCTTCCCGACGCAATGGATATTGCACCGTTCGATCTGACCGCCGTGCTCGACCCGCAGAACCCTACCGGCGACGGCATGGGCGCAAAGAGAGTTACAAAGGTCACGGAAGACGGCAAAACCCTTACTACAACCTTCACGTACAAAATAAAGGACGCGGTCAAAGCCAATTATCAGCTTGCAACTTCGCCCGACGACAAAATCGTAATTACCTGGCGCGTAACGGTTGCTACGCTTTCGACAAGCGGCTGGGATACCTCCGGCGAGTCGACTTTAACCGGCGAAGTTTTGGATAAAGACGGCAACAAGATAATAGTAACCCTTCCCACGCCCGTTATCACAAGCGACGACGACAAGGATATTGCGGACAAGATAGAGTACGTATATATTTGGGACAAGGGCGACGGCAGCGCACCCGTGGAATACAAGGGCTTGCAGGGTCTTTACGATCTGAACGAGGAAGCCAACGCGCTCAACGGCGGCGCGGGCGGACTTCTCGGCGGCACGGTAAAGGTAGTCGTAAAAGCCAAGGACGGCTATAAGCTTGACAGCTCGCTTCCGGAAAGCGATTTCGAGCAGGAAATTGAAATCGGCGATACCAAGACGCGCGTTTCGGTTACTGTTAATCCCGACGCGTTCGGCGGAGTTTACAAAAACGTTTCTGCGGAATTTACCGTAAAACAGCTCAATCCCGACGGCACGACCGAAGTTCTTAATCCCAATCTGTACAAGCGTTACATCTTCAAAACTTCTAATGCGGCGGATATTTCCAAGGCGGAAAAAGTAGAGCTTACCGCAGACGAGCTTAACAAGCTTGACGCAGGCACCTGGTACGTCGGCGTAGAGCTTGTGAACAACACGCTTTTCAAAATTCTGCCCGGTCAGGAATTCTTCTCCATTACGGTAACGGCGCTCGAAATAGACGTGCCCGAAATTGCCGCAAGGATAGAGTTCAACAGCTCGACGTTAAGCTTTGCCGATTATCTCGACGCGAAGTATAAGGAGTACCTCGACGCGGGTATAATAAGCGCGGTGTCGGGTACGGCAACGGCGCGCGACGTGTCGACAAGTCCTTATGTTGCTACGATTGAAATAATCAATTCAAACTATAAGTGGAAAGCGCCCGCAACGGCAGCGCCTACCAAGGTATTGCTTAAAGCAAGCATAGCGGAAGACGAGCTTACGACCGACGTAACCGTGGACGGCACGCAGAAGATAGCCGAGTACGGCTGGAATATAGCACCGTTCAGACTTACCGCGGACGTGTTGAATTTAAGCGGCAAAAACGGCGCAGTATTCAACGAGGGCAAACTTCCCGAATGGGCAAGACAGCTTATCGCCGACGGAACGCTTACGGTTGGCGTATGTTACTTCTCCGACGAAGCGGGAACAACTCCGCTTTCCGATGAAGAAGTGGTTATAAAGGGCGGCAGACAGTATTTTGTAAAGCCCGTCATAAGCGGCGGCGACAGCGGCGACGACAGTGTAAACTTCACCTTCGCAACGGACGACAGCGTAACCAACACGCCCGCAAAGGCGGTAACGTACAAGGTACCTCAAAGCGGCGCGACGGCAGTGCTTAACAACGTAAAGGGCTTTGTCACCAAAACCTGGATGGGACTTCCCATATGGGCATGGATGGCGATAGGTCTTGCAGTACTTATACTTCTTATAATAATAATCGCGGTAGCGGTTAAGCGCAGAAAGACGAAGGCGGCGCGTGAAGAAAAGAAAGCCGCCAAGGAAGCGGCAAAAGCGGAGGCGGAAGCAAAAGCCGAAGCGGAGCGTGCGCGTCTTGAAAGCCAGCGCGAGATAGAAAAGATGAAAGCGGAAGCGGAGGCGGCGAAAGCCAAAGCCCAGGCGGAAGCGGAAATCGCAAAGATACGCGCGCAGGCTCAGGCGGCAATGCCTCAGATTCAGCCCGCGCAGGCTATGCCTCAAATGCCGCAGATGCCGCAGGCAATGCCCCAACAGCAACCTATGCAGGCTATGCCTAACGGTCAGCAGTATTCCCAGGCACAGCCCCGACAAATGCCCGCTTATCAGCAAATGCCTCAAATGGCTCAGATGCCGCAGTATCCCCAGCAACCGCAGACGGCTTCTCAGCAGTTTGCACCTCAGGCGGATTCCGCAATGATGGCGAGAATGGAGGCTCAGCTTGCTTCCATGCAGGCGGAAAGCAGGGCAAAAGACGCGGCGGAGCAGAAAGCGGAAATAGCGGCTCTCCGTGCGGAAAACAGGGCAAAGGAAGCGGCGGAGCAGAAGGCGGAAATAGCGGCTCTCCGTGCGGAAATCCAAAGCTTGCGCTACGGCTCTAACAACGCGGTTCCTTCCAATCTGTCCGCGCATACGGAAATTCCTTCGGCAGGCGGTTCTATGGACGTGCTCGGCGCGTTGGTAGTTGCGGCGCTTAAAAATCTTGCGGGCGTATCGTACGCGGCGGCGTTTGAAAAACCTGCGGAAGCTTTACCCGCGCAGACCGTTCATGAAGAAAAAGCCCAGCCCGTATCGGCGGCGTATCCTCCCGACGCGGTTATAACTACAACCACGACGGTCGATACGACCAAAAATGCGGTAAAGCAGATTTCCGCGGAACAGGTAAACCGTGAAACTCGTACGGAAAAGGATTCCCGCGAAAGCTTTTTCGACATAGACGGATTCTACGATAAGTACGAATAATTTTCCCGCGGTGAATAATACGCGTGCAATTACTTACACTAATTTCAGGAGACGGCGTATGATAATTGCAAATATTATTTCCTATGTGCTTGTTTTGCTCGGCGCGGTAAACTGGGGTCTTTACGGAATTTTCGGTTTCAACCTTGTCGGTTGGATATTTCAGGGACCCAGAACGGCAGGTTCTATCATAGTTTACGTAATAATTACGCTTGCGGCGGTCTGGCTTATAATCTCACCCATTATTTCGGGTCACGGATTAAGGCTGGTACACAGGGACAGGGAAGAAAAAACTTCATCGCAGAGCAATAATTGATTATTGTAACGCAAGGGCGGCGCGCTTTGAAAAAAGCGCGCCGCTTTACTTTTACCGCCGTGCGTTTGTTGCAAATTTTGCCGGCTTATGATAAAATTATCGGGAAATGAAAAAACAAAATGCGGAAAAATTCGATATTGATAAAAAAGCCTCGCTATTGACCGGCGCAAGCTATTGGCGCAGTGCGTCGGTGGAGGGCGAGGTGCGTTCCGTCCGCTTTTCGGACGGGCCTTCGGGCGTGCGCGCACAGGGCAAGCGCGGCGATTATCTGGGCGTAAACGGTTCCTTTCCCGCAACCTGCTATCCCTCTCATTCCGCGCTTTCGTGTAGCTGGAATGAAAATCTTTGCGAAAAGATTGCGGGTGAAATGGCGGAGGAGGCCAAGTTTTTCGGCGTGGACGTTTTGCTCGCACCCGATTTAAACATAAAACGCAACCCCCTTTGCGGCAGAAACTTCGAATATTTTTCCGAGGACCCGTATTTAAACGGCAGACTGGGCGCGGCGTACGTCGGCGGTTTGCGCGCGTACGGGGTCGGTTCGTGCGTCAAGCACTTTGCGGCGAACAATGCGGAGTTCGGCAGAATGGTCTGCGACAGCGTCGTTGACGCGCGTACTCTGCGCGAAATTTATCTTACTCCTTTCGAAATAGCCGTAAAGTCGTCGCAGCCGGAGGCGGTCATGACGGCTTACAATAAAGTCAACGGCGTTTACTGCAATGAAAACGCCTTTCTTCTGGATACCGTTTTGCGCGGAGAATGGGGCTTTAACGGCGCGGTGATTTCCGACTGGGGCGGCACGCACGACCGCATTGCCGCCGTTAAAGCGGGGGCGGATTTGGAAATGCCGTCATGCGAAATAACTCATGAGGAAATACGCTCCGCTATAAAGGAGGGTATTCTTACGGAAGACGATATCGATAAATGCGCGCGCAGGATAGTAAAGCTGGCTTCCGTCGTCACGCGGCGGGCAAGGGAATGTAATTTTTCCGCTCATGCGGAAACTGCGTCCGCCGCCGCGGCGGAGTGCGCCGTACTTTTGAAAAACGACGGGGCGCTTCCGCTTGACGGTAAAGGGAAAACCGTGCTTGTCGGCGCCTTCGCGGAAAGACCGTTGATTCAGGGCGGCGGTTCTTCCAAGGTCAATCCCAAAAACCGCGAAAACCTGCGCGGCTGTCTGCGCGGAATTGTTGAAGGGTTTGCGCACGGCTATAAAATTGACGGAAAAAACTCCAAACGCCGTGAGAAACGGGCTTTAAAGCTTTGCGCGGCGGCGGACACCGTAATTTACTGTATGGGACTTCCGAAGGGAGACAGCGAGGCGGTTGACAGAAAAGACTTGTTTCTGCCCGAAAATCAGATTGAACTGCTTAAAAAAATATATACTCTCGGTAAAAAAGTCATAGTCGTGCTTTATTGCGGTTGCGTTGTCGACACAAGCTGGGATAGCGGCGCGTCCGCATTGCTTTCGGTAGGGCTTGCGGGTCAGGGCGGAGCGCGCGCGGCGGCGGATATACTTACCGGCAAAGTAAACCCGTCGGGCAAGCTTACGGAAACTTTTCCTTTAAACCTTGCAGACGTTCCCTCCTCGGAGTATTTCGGCAAAAGTCCTTATTACACCGTTTACGGCGAGGGTATGCGGGTGGGATACAGGTATTTTTCCGCTCATCCGGAAAAAATAAAATATCCTTTCGGTTACGGTCTTTCTTATACGCGCTTCGTTTATTCGGGCACAAAGACGGAATCGGGCGGAATTAGTTTTAATATAAAAAACGATGGCGTGACGGACGGCGCGGAGGTGGCGCAGTTATACGTGCGCTTCCCCGACGGGGCGAATTCGCCTTTTATACAGCTTAAAGGCTTTACCAAAATATTTTTAAAAGCGGGCGAGAGCAAAAAGGCGTTCATTCCCTTCGACGAATACACTTTCCGTTCCTACGACAGCGAAAATTCACGCTGGGTGGAAGTTGCGGGCAAGTATACTTTTTACGTCGGCGCTTCCTCGCAGGACATGCGCCTTGTCGGCGTGGTGGAAAGAAAGGGGGCGTACACGTCCGTTCCCGCGGAAAAGACCGACAACCTGACGCCTTCCGTCTACGAAATAAAAAGGGACGCAAAAGGCAGGGTAATCGCGGACGAATACACCCCGCTGTGCGAGCTTAAAAATGCCGTCGGAACAGCGGGCAGGGTATTTTCCAATCTCGCTCTTTTTGCCGTGCGAGGCAAGGATACGATTTACGGTTCCATGCGGCATTTGCCGCTTCGCACGCTTGCGCAGTTCGGCGGCTTCAAGCGTAAAACACTGCGCGGCATGATTTTAATGTTCAACGGAAAATTTTTCAAAGGTCTCGGTGAAATTTTTTCCGGTAAAACGGATGGTGAAATATGAGCAAATGGGTGACGGTATGGGGAAACGCAACCTCGGTTGCGGAGCGTAGACCGGAAACTTACGCGCGCGATATAACGTTGCGTTATCCCGTGACGTGCGCGCTCGGCGGCGACGCGTTGCGTCTGCATTTTTCTAATTTCTGCGGAACCGAGCCCGTTACGCTTACGCGCGTTTCGGTCGCTTCCGCCGTGTCCGACAGGGAAATAACTTTAAAGGACGCGGCTGTGGTCACTTTCGGCGGAAGCGAAAGCGTGACGATACCCGCCGGCGGAGAGCTGTTTTCCGACGAAATACCTTTCCGCGTAAAACCGAAGGGTAAAATATCGGTTAGTATTTATTTAAAGGATTTTACGCTTATGCGCTCCGCGGTGGTGATAACCGGTCCGTTGTCGCACGGCTTCTTTTCGCTGGGGGACAGGGTTTTCGACGCGGTTCTGCCTATAGAAAAAACGCGCACGACAAGCACCTTTTATTTTCTGACCGGCGTTGATTTATTTACCTCGGACGAAGGCAGATGCGTTATTTGCTACGGGGATTCCATTACGGCGCAAAGCTGGCCGGATTATCTGTCTTTGCTTTGCACGGACGACCCTTATAACAAAACTGCGGTTGTTCGGCGGGCGGCAAGCGGAACGCGCGTTTTAAGGGAATACGAATGCATAACCTACGAAAGCTACGGTCTTAGCGGCAGGCACCGCTTCGAACGCGAAATTTCCGCCGCCAGCGGCGCGGACACCGTAATAATACAGCAGGGTATAAACGACATAATCCACCCCGTGGGTACGGACGTCAATCCTTTCCGTCCTATGTCCGATTTGCCTACCGCGGAACAGCTTGCGGAGGGGATAGGATATTACGTGGATATCGCGGAAAAATACGGGTTAAAGGTGTATCTTGGCACGCTTTTGCCTATTTACGGCTGGCGCACTTACGCCCCTTTCCGCGAGGAGCTTAAAAACGTTTTCAACGGTATGCTTCGCGCAAATAAGCGCGCGGCAGGGTGTATAGACTTCGATAAAGCTCTGCGCGGAGAAAATGCTTCAATGTTTGCGGAGGGATTCGACAGCGGCGACCATCTTCACCCTTCCGAAAGCGCGTACAAAAAAATGGCGGAAACGGCATATTCTTTCATAAATGAAAAATAACCCGTGCGGACTGTTCGGCAGTCCGCACGGGTTTATATAATATCGATTAAGGCTCGCGCAAAAAGAATTTTTCAAACCAACCGTACGGTTTTTTGACGCGCTTCTTTTTCTTTTTGGGATTAAGCTTACTTTTGCTGTATTCGGTTATCGCGGCGCAGTCGGCTGCGCTTAAAAAGCGGACGGGGTGTTCGCCGTCCCAGCGTACCATAATCAGGTCGTTCAATTTGCAAATTTTGGAGACGCTGCATTGCTCTTCGAACAATCCGCTAAGCTCCGCCCAGTCGTATGCAGACCAGTCTATTGCGAAAAACCGTCTTTTTCCGTCGAAAGATTTTTTCCGCCACAAAGGGTGACCGTAGTATGCCGTCCAAATACCCTCGTTTGTGACAA
The DNA here is from genome assembly GCA_947053655.1 of uncultured Clostridia bacterium. Taxonomy (GTDB): domain Bacteria; phylum Bacillota; class Clostridia; order Christensenellales; family Borkfalkiaceae; genus Coproplasma. Next base: position 10,341 of record CAMRTO010000019.1, on the reverse strand, counting down.
CGACGTGTTTTACGTACTTCCACATGCGGATGCCTATGAGTACGGAGATCAGATACATAAAAGGTCCTAAGCAGTTGAAAAATATGCAAATCCAAAAACTAAAATCGCGCGCGCCGTCTGATTTGAATATAAAGAAAAGCAGAAGTCCTGCGCTAAGCAGGGTAAAAACAAGACACTGCCAAAAAAACTTACCGAAAAACAGTCTTAAAAAATATCCCTTTCCCTTTTTGGTAAAGTGCCCGAAAATTTCCGTTTCGCCCTCGGGCGAAAACGCGTTGCGCGCTTGCATAAATTTTTCGGTTCCGTTCATTTCAGTCTCCTTGACTTATATGTTTTTATTATATCATATAAAAAATTCAAAATCAATAATAAACCGTAAAAACCTTACCTGTCGCACGGCTTAATTTTATTGCTATTTTTTCACCGTTTTAAAATTGACATTTATGTAATAATATGTTATAAGATTAATATTGTCCGTAAAGACATACTGCTAAAACCGAAATTTAAAGGAGCAACAGTGAAAATCAAGAATACAGGCAAAAACATAATTAAGAAGGTTTTATGCGCGGCGACTGCCGCGGTTCTTGCGTGCGGAATGCTTATAGCGCCCGCTTGCGGCGGTAAAAAAGTGAAAAACTTTCAGCCGCCCGAAAGCACTTTGCCTACGGAAGATAAATTTGCGTTGAATAAATACAGCTATGAAGAACTTTCCGAAGTGCAGACGACTTTGCGCGCAGACGTAAGGAACGTTTTGGAACGCAATCTTCCGCGTACCAAGCCGGAAATTTTAGGCGACAATTATTCCGTTATTTACAATACGGAGACAAAAGAGCTTACGACCGATTTCGAAAATCTGGTCGAAAGCACCGATACCTTGAAGACGGCTACTATTACGTTCGATAAATATCCTTCGCCCAATCTTGTAGGTTACGGCATGAAAAGCGCGGATTCCACGGTTGACGGAACGGGCTTAGGCTGTGACGGCGTGGACGATTTCTCCAACGGCACGGCTGCGGGAACGGCTGTTCCGGCAGTCAAAACGGGCGATTTGAATTATTCGCTTTTCTATAAATACATGCTTTTGTCGCAGGGCATGCACCTTTCGACCGAGGCGGAATACCGCTCGGCTAACGGAACGCTTACGCAGGAATGGCTTAAAAAGCACCCCGCCGCAGACGAACAGTACGGCGCGGTTCTCGGTGAAAACAACGCTGTAAAAAAGGAAATAACGTTGGACCCTATCTACCGTTCGTATCACGCTACGGGGCTCTATTTGCCCGCAGGCGAAGCGATAACGGTAAAGGTGGAGGGGCTTAAACCCGGGGAGCGCATTTCCGTTGTGCTCGGCGTTCAAAATACGCTTGCCTGGCGCGGCGAGGCAAACAACGCGGCTTTCAATGCAATAGCCGGCAATATAAAAAACGTCAAGGTTACGTCCTCTAAGGACGCGTATTTCACAAAAGCGGACGTACTTGTCGCAAACGGTAAATTGGACGGTAATGTGGCGTTGCAGCCGCAGTGGGCCAGACAGCACTGGCTTTTGCCCTGGCTTAGCGCGGAATTCACTTTTACGGAAAACAAGGAATATACTATCGGCACGCCGTTCGGCGGACTGATAGAAATAGGAATGGGCAACTGCTATTCCAGGGTAAAGACGACCTTCACGGGCGCGGTCGAAACCCCGCATTACGTGCTGGGGCAGACCATGACCGACTATTTCGACGAATACCTGCGCAATGCGCCCGGCGTCATAGCCGTTCTCGATACCGAAAACGGTCAGCTTATAGGTCCCACGGGAGAGATGGGTACGGCAAGATACATGCGTCAGGTAAAAACCGACGAAATCGACAAGCTTGCCATGCTGTGGCATTCTTTCCTGTCCGTAAACGAGTCGTTTACAGGCGGCGTCTATAACCGTTTCAATAAAGTAATGTTCGACTGGCACGTTCCCGCGGGGGCGGCGGTGTCGCTGGGAAATTATTCCTTTGCACAGCCTACCGCATGGTTCGGCGACGCTATGAATTACAGGGGGCTTCTTGCAAAGGGTACCTGGGGTACGTTGCATGAAATCGGACATAACCATGCCACCGCTTACGGCACACCTTGGGGCTTTGCGACGGGCAGGGAAGGCGAGGTAAGAAACAACGCCCTTACGCTGCTCTCTTACATAATGTTCTGCGACGTAGGTACGACTATAAGAAACGGCGGCGGAGCGGAACACGGCGCATATGCCAATCCGTACAACGTTTTGACGCAGACCCTTACCTTTAACGGCAGAAAAGGCGACTTCGACGACGGCTCTTACGACTATTTCGCATGCCTCGGTATGTACGCCAACATAATGCACTCCTTCGGGGCGGAAAAATTTTACGAGCTTTTGTATACGTATAAAAACTATCCGTCTTTTGTTGCGGAGGGAACCAAGGGCAATAAACGTTCCGACTTCGCATACAGATGTTCCCGTATTTACGGAATGAACTTTATAAAATATTTCAACGATTTCTATTGCGCAAACATAACGGACGCAATGTTCTCGGCAGAGCAGCTTGCCGAAATGAACGCGCTGCCCGATTATCAACCCGTGTCGTGTTTTTATGCGGGCGGCATAGACGGCGTCAAAACCTCCGGCGATTATAACGTGACGTTCGGTGAAGATATTAAGTTCGAGCTGTATAATAAGACGATAAGCACTCTTGACACAGACGAGGCAAAGGGCTTCAAAATTCTTTCCGTAGATAAGCCCGACCACGGTAAAATCAAACAGACGGGCGACGGCGTCTGGACGTATTCCTTCGACAAAAAGTATACGGGCGCGCAGGATAAATTTTCGTTCACCGTACAGCTTAACGACGGCGTCGTTCATAAGCTTACGGTTTATTTGAGAATATCCTACAACGGTTCGAGACTGTCTTACTGGAAAAACGTTCAGGGCAGAAACTGGGACGCGGTGCTTAACGAGGTCGCGTCAAAGAATCCCGACGCGGTTGCGGGCAACGGGTCTGCGAATATAGGTTCGTACACCACTGAAAAAGGTCAGTACGACGTAAAGGTTTCCGAGTTTTACTGGCGTGCGCCGCAATCGGGCGAAATTTCTTTCGCGGTTAAATGCGACGACTGGGCAAGGGCTTACTTCGGTAACGATTTCAACACTCTTGAAGAATTGGGCGCCATATCGACGTACACTGCGGGTTATAAGGATTTAGGCGTAACGCGCACGGTGGAAAAAGGTAAAACCTACGCCGTGAAGCTGTTAAACGTAAATACGGGCGGCGGCGGGTCGGCAGCAATCGCGGTAAAATACGGCGACGACGACTTTGCTCCTTTTGCTACGACCGACATTTATCACCCCTCGTTCCCTAAGGATAAGCAGGCGGAGGTCTACGTATTCGAACCCGAGTACATCGTTTCCAAAAAGGACAGCATAAAGCTAAGTATAACCGGAACCGATAAAAGCGAGTGGACGGTCGCCAAAGCGCCGGAAAACATAGTCGGCGGAAGATACGACGTTTTGATACAGTACGATATCGACCCCGAAAGCCCTACATACGGTCAGGAAACGGGAAGGATAGAGACGGACAAATGGTCCTATCTTATAGACGGCCTTACAAACACGAATATGCACACGACCTACGGCGGAGGAGATAAAAAAATCACTCCCGATAACCCGCAGGAATTTATCGTGGATACTTCCAAAGTTCAGGACTTCAACTATTTTTCCATCACAACAAGAAACAACGTAAACTCCTATATCAACGATTTTGAGTTGCAGATTTCCGACAGCTTGGACGGCGGCTGGACTAAGGTTGCCGAGGGCGGAAGGGATTTGTATAAGGGAACGACTATCAACCTTAAATTCGGCGAAGTTAAAGGAAGGTATTGGAAGCTTATTGTCAAAGGTACTTCGGGCGGTAATTTTTCCGTCCTGGCCGAGTTGGACGCAGGTATAAAATCGACAACGCAACAGATAGTGCCTTCCACCAGCGCAAAGCTTTTCACCACCAAGGGCTGGAAAAATTCCGGACACATCGCGGAAGAAGCCAACGGTTACATGATAGCGCGCAAAAAGAACCAGAAGCTTGTAGTAAAATTCAAAGGCGAAAGTTTCGCTCTGTACGGGGCTACGGGCGAGGGGTACGGTTCCGTCAAAATATACATAGACGGCAAAAATCAGGGTACCTACAGCATGAACAGTGCAGTAGAGGAAGCGCGCAAGCTTATATTCAATAAGGAAAATTTAAGCAATAAGGAGCATACTGTGGAAATAATAACAACTTCTTCGGCAAAGGTAATGCTTAACGTTATAGGTATTCCGTATACGGCAAACCTCATTAACGCGGCAAATATTTATAAGGAAAGGGCGCTGATTATTTCGCTTGTGGTGTTTGTACTTCTGTTTGCCGCCGTAACCGCGTTTGTTTTGGTGCTGGTGTTTGTTCCCAAATTCCGCGCTATGGTTTTCGGCAACCGTCCTATGAAGAAAATAGACGACCGCGCCGAAAAATCCCAAAGCCAGGCCGCCGAGAAGAAGGCGCAGAAGAAAGCGGAAAAGAATAACGGCGAAAAACCCGTAAAAAAATCCGCGGATAAGGAACCGGAAAACAAAACTCCCGTAAAGCCCGCAAAGGCTTCCGCCCCCGCAGAAAGCGAAAAGGCGGCTAAACCCGCAAAAACGGCGAAGTCTGCCTCGGCTAAACCCGCGGAAACGGCTAAAAAGACCAAATCCGCACCCGATACGGGCAAAACGGCAGCTAAAAAGACAAAAAAATAAGCCATACGAAAAACGGGAAACGGTTTAATCCGTAACCCGTTTTTTCTTGCAATAAAAATTGCGTTATGTTATAATACAGTCACTATGAAAGATATATATTTTCCCTCGCATGACGGGATAACCACAATTCACGCCTGCATCTGGCTGCCCGAAGGCGAAATAAAGGGCGTCGTGCAGATTATCCACGGTATGGCGGAATATGCCGCGCGTTACGCGCCTTTCGCCGAATTTCTTACCTCGCACGGGTTTGCCGTATGCGCGGACGACCACCTCGGTCACGGTCAGTCGGTCGCTTCGGAGGATTTGTTGGGTTACTTCAACGCAAGGCGCGACCCCGAAGTGATTATCGCGGACATACGCGCGCTTCAGCTTGCCGTAAAAAAGCAGACGGGCGACAAGCCTTACTTTATACTCGGTCACAGCATGGGTTCGTTTTTCTGCCGTAAATATATATCGCTTTACGGTAACGATTTCAGCGGCGCAATAATTATGGGCAGCGGTTTTAAAGATATTTTCACGCTTACGACGGCAAGTCTCGCCGTAAAAATCAACGCGCTGTTCCGCGGCTGGAAGCACAGAAGCAAGTCTATAACCAAGCTGGCTTTCGGCGGTTACAATAAAAAATTCAAGCCCGCACGCACGGGTAACGACTGGCTTTCCGCTAATGCCGAAAACGTGGACGCTTATGAAGCCGACCCTCTTTGCGGTTTTACGTTCACAAACAACGGTTACGCGGTGCTGTTTGAAATAATCAAACAGGCGTGCGCGCACAAGACGATAGCGGCTGTTCCCAAGGAGCTTCCCGTATATTTCGTCGCAGGGCAGGACGACCCCGTGGGCAATTACGGCAAGGGCGTACAAAAAGCTTACGACAAATTCGTCAAAGCGGGAGTAAAGGACGTAAACATAACCCTTTACGAAAATTCCCGTCATGAAATTTTAAACGACGACTGTAAGGAAAAAGTCTTTGAAGACGTATTAAACTTTATCGAGTCGCATATAAATTGAGGACAGACGTTTGGTATACGATTGGGAAATCGAAATTCCTCCGCTGACGGGCGGGCGCAAGCGTAAAGCTTATATTTATCTGCCCGACGGTTACAACGGCGCAGAGGACAGGTATCCCGTTATGTACATGTTCGACGGGCATAACCTGTTTTCCGATAAGGAAGCCACTTACGGCAAAAGCTGGGGGCTTGCAAAGTATCTCGACGGTACGTGCACAAGGCTTATCGTCGCCGCGGTGGAGTGCAACCATGAAGGCAATTGCCGGCTGTCGGAGTATTCTCCGCTTGATTTTACGATGCGCGGAGAGGAAATTTGCGGCATGGGCAAAAAATACATGGATTGGCTTGTAAAAACATTCAAGCCGTATATAGACGCAAATTACCGCACGCTTCCGGACAGGGAGCATACGGCGATAGGCGGTAGCTCTATGGGCGGGCTTATGACCGTTTACGCGCTGTCCGCATACAATAAATATTTCTCGCGCGGGGCGGCGCTTTCACCCAGTCTGTGGGCATGCGGCGGCTCTGTGCCGGATTTCGTTCAAAAAACAAAATACCGTAAAAATACGGTGTTGTACATGGATTACGGAAGCAAAGAATTTTCCAATCACGGCATTCAACAAAAATGCTTTGCGGAAACCTGTTCCGCCCTGATTGAAAAAAACGTGCATTTAACTGCGCGCGTTGTAACCGACGGTACTCATTGCGAGGCAAGCTGGGAAAGGCAGATACCGTTTTTTATGCGCGTCCTCGGCTTCGGCGCGGGGGGCAGAATAAAAAGCTGAAAATAAAAGGAGAACCTTTATGAAAAATTTTATTTTTATCTCACCCAATTTTCCTACAAACTATTATAAATTTTGCAGAGAACTTAAAAACAACGGCTTTAACGTGCTTGGTATAGGCGACTGCCCTTATAACGAGCTGCCCGAAAACGTCAAAAACTCCGTCAGAGAGTATTACTGGGTAACCAATCTCGAAAACTATGACGAAGTTTACCGCGCCGTGGCGTATTTCACATTTATTTACGGTAAAATCGACTATATAGAAAGCAATAACGAGTACTGGTTGGAGCGCGACGCAATGCTGCGTACCGCTTTCAATATAAAAACCGGCTTCCAGCAAAGCGCGGTGAGAAAAATCAAATATAAGTCCGTAATGAAGAAATACTATGCCAAAGCAGGCATAAAAACCGCAAGGCACTGTATTGTCAAAACGCTTAAAAACTGTCTTAAATTTATAGAAACGGTAGGGTACCCCGTAATAGTCAAGCCCGATAACGGCGTCGGCGCAAACGATACGCACAAAATCAAAAACGAACAGGAGCTGACCGCTTTTCTCGAAAACAAGCTTCCCGTTCAGTACATAATGGAAGAATTTATCGAAGGTGAAGTAACCACTTACGACGCGGTTATCGACAGTGCGGGCAATCCCCTGTTCGAGACGGGCAACGTAACGGTAAATTCTCTCGCGGACGTGGTAAACAAGTCGGGCGAATGTCTTTTCTATATAGTTGACGAACTTTCTCCCGAGGTGTGCGAAGCCGGCAGAAAGACCGTTAAGGCGTTCGGCGTAAAAAGCCGTTTTATCCATTTCGAGTTTTTCCGCCTTACGCGCGACCAGCACATAGGCAAAAAGGGTGAAATTGTCGCGTTGGAGGTAAATATGCGTCCCGCGGGCGGAATAGCGCCCGACATGATGAACTATGCCAACAGTACGGACGTTTACAAAATTTGGGCTGATATGATAGCTTTCGACAAGACGGATTTGACCTGCGGCGAAAAATTTTATTGCGGGTTTGCAGGCAGACGCGACGGAAAATCTTACGCTTACGGCGACGGAGAAATTGTTGAAAAGTACGGGGAGGAGCTTAAAATTACAGACAGAATCCCCGATGTTTTAAGCCCCGCAATGGGCAACACAATGTTTGTCGCAAGGCTTAAAACCAAAAAAGAGCTTAACGATTTTTACTCTTACGTTACAAAATAAATATTATCAAACCGCGGGCGGCTGTGTTTCCACAGCCGCCCGCTTTGCATTTTCTGAGAAAAGCGCTTCAATATTCCGTGCAATAGTTTATGTCATTCTGAGGCTTCCCCCCCATGTCATTCTGAGGCTTGCCGAAGAAGCCTTCTCCTTGGGGAGAAGGTGTCACGTAGTGACGGTTGAGGGGAACCTTATTGCCGTTTTGCGTCTTACCGAAGCATGTAAACCACAACATATTGTGTCTTCAAAAGTTGGCAAACACAATTTTCTTTTTTTTTAAAAAAATACTTGAAATTCCTTTTTTCGTGTGATATACTCTATGATACCACATTATCCACACAATTTTATTGTGTAAAAATTTAAATATCGACAACTTTTTTAACCGAACAGGCATTTGTGTGACGGTAGTTTTACCCTTTCATATTCGGCGTGAATTATCTCTCGCTACATATTGGGTAAAACGCAACCGAAAACTTCTGCCCGTTGTTTAGGTTAAATTTTTGCACTGTATGTGTGGATGGTGTGGTAACCTGAGAGATAATCTTCAAGCAGGTGTGTCTCTTGGGGGGCACACTTTTTTGTTTTACCAAAAGCTTGTAGCTGTCGCGCAGTGACGGACGGAGGAAAACCTTATTGTCATTTTAGGTTGACTCCCTGTCATTCTGAGGCTTGCCGAAGAATCTTAAAGATATTCGGTAACCGGAGGGGATTCTTCGTTACACTCAAAATGACAAAGTAATGTCATCCTGAACGCAGTGAAGGATCTAACGTAAACAAAAAGTGTGCGTACTGTTTTTTGTAAGAAAAGGGGTGCACACCATGAAAAAATTCAAATCAAGAAATTTATTAATAGCGGCTCTGGCGGTAGTTTGCGCGGTAATGCTTTGCTGTTCGATTATATTTTTCAGCGGCATACGCGTAAAAAAGGCGCAGGCGCAGACTTCCACTGCGGGCGAGCTTGTCATCGACGAAATTACTTTAAACGGTAACGGAACTCCAGATAGTGCGGGGCAAGTTTTTAACGGTGCTCGGGTGGAAAAGTTGCTCGGCGCGATAGTCGGCAGTACTACGGGCACTACATATAATAAAGCGTTCGAGTACGTCAACGGCGGCAGTTCTGTTTCATATACTCAGTATGCAAGCGGGGTTTACGTACCCGCCTATAAAAGCGCACGCGATATTTACAATTCGTTGGGCAAAAACATTGTAGTTAATTTCGGCGGATACGAATGGACCGTAACCTTTGTAACTACGGACAGAAACGGCAATTTAATAGCCACCCTTTGGCTTACGGACCTTTTGAAAACATCAAGCGGTAGCACCGTTTATGCCGGCATGGGCTGGGCGACCGCTCAAAATACTGGCGGTGTCGCATCAAGTCAATATCCCGGTAATATGTACAGCACAAGTGAAGCCAGGGTAAAAGCGTTAAATGCGGGCGGTGTAATAGCTTCAAGCGCAAGTACCGCATCGCCTTACGCAAAATCCGCTACAAGCGAGCTTAAAGATTTAACTATGACCAATAGTGAGCTTGGCGGGGCGAAAACAAGCCTCACCGATTTCATTACTCAGCCTCAGGATGTTGATTATCAATATGTGTTGAATTCAAAAGCTCAGTATGTAAAGTTCGGTCAAAATCAAGGATTTGCAATTATTTCACAGAATGATGCTCTTTATTCCAATTCTTATATTTCGGATGCAAGCGGGACCGTTTCTTCCGGCGACAGCACGGAAGCAGCAGCGCCTGGCAGTTGGCATAATTTAAACAAAATTACAGGAAATGCATTATATAACGACTGGGGCGCGGATTATCTGTGGCTGCCTTCTGCCGCGGAAATCGGAGGCCTTGCAAATGGAATAAATAGTTATAGTATAAATTATACGGGTTTTTGGGAGACCACATATAGTGATGGGAGCAATCTGGAATTAACTGACCAGACAAAATTTAACGGCGAAGAAAATATTATTACTTATACAAGTTATATCGATAATACGGATTATTGTTGGATGCGATCCGGCGGTTATAGTGATGTGGGGCTTTATGGTGGTACGGCTTTATCTGCAACAGGGAAACTTGGGTTGGCATTGAGCGCTAGAAAATTCGGCATAAGACCCGCACTGCATTTAAACTTAAAAGCTGTAACGGACTCGGTAAGTACTGTAAAAGCGCCCACCGTAGACAATACTACGGATATAACCAAGACAACGGCATGGGACGACAGTACCCATAACTACGATATTTATTATGAAATATCGAAATCCGCTATCACTAAAATAGAGCGTGAGGACGTAGGCGGAACGAAGACTGATTTGTATAGCTATACGCTTCCTACAAGTCCTTCGGGTACGGGTACGGCAACGCCTAATGTAAGCAACATAACGTGCACGTTGGCAAATAATACAAGCGGCGCAAAACTTACGTTAAAGGAAGCGGGTAAATATACCGTAACGGTTGATTTAATCGATAAAAATTATCAGGAATCAGACAAAAAATACGTTTGGGACGATAAAAACGACCGTGTTTCGAGAACGATAACAATAACAATAACGCCCAAGGTATTTACTAAGCCCGCGGTGGCAACG
>CAMRTO010000018.1 GCA_947053655.1 uncultured Clostridia bacterium | reverse complement strand
CGCTTCCGCTTCTTTTTTGCCTCCCGCTTAGCGGGAGGTTAACTTTTAACAATTTAACGCCTCCGCAGATTTGCGGAGGCGTTTTTTTATTGTAAATTAAATGTTATAAAAGTTTCGGCATCTATTGTTTTTAATACTGCTTCAAGAGTGTATCCGTCCGCCGCTACGTATACGGCGTCGTTTAAAACAGTAACGTCAAACAAATTTTTACGCTTGTAAAACGCTGCCGTTTCTTCCGGCGAAGCATCTGTTTTGTATGCATATTTTAGCGTTACTCCGCAGATATGTTCAGTGGAACTTCCGTTTTGCTGTGTTTTTAAAAAATGGTAGGGCACAAGTACGCTTATAATCTTTCCATCAAAATCGAATTTTTGCCATAGCGACGTAAAAACATATACGTCGTTTTGCTTTTTTGTGACAAGATAGTAATGCATGTCGCCGCCGTTTAAAGTTTTCTCTATAAAAATATAGTTATCGCCATAAATTCGGGCGGAATATGCTTCACCTTTTTTATTAAATTTGTCAACTTCGGCAGCAATGCTTTCAAGCGACTGCGAAGTTTTAAATGCCGTGCCGTGCGACTCCGCCCAGGCTTTTGAAAACTTAACGGGAAGCTTCATTCCGTCACCCCTACAGCATGAAGCATAAACCTCTTTTACCGCGTCGTCACATGCCGTTAACCCGCAAATATAAGCAACCAAACAGCATACAAACACTGCAACAATTAATATTCTCAATGCCTTTTTCATAACGACTACCTAACTTTTTTTATGAATATTTATCTATGCTTTAAGGCAAGCCCCGCCGTGATTGCAGAGTTGACAATATTTCTGAATTCCGTGTCTATTATTCTGTAACCGTTCATTACCCAATATTCATGCTGGGTCAATTTGATGGGGGAGGACGACGTAAGGTCGAATTTATTTATCGTTAGTTTCGTCGGGCGGAGGGGGGCAGCTTTCCGCCGCGTCGCTTAGCTCTTTACCGTTATTTTTCGCGGCAGTGCCGTCAATAAAAACCGACACGCCTTTCTTACGCAGGCGGTAGATTGCAACGTACAGGGGGATGCCCAAAACGTAAATCCAAAGCCCTTCGTTTAAAAGCATAACGGCAAATTCGTACCAGTACACAATATCCGTACTGCCTGCAAGTATCCATATAAGCGGAACCAAAAAAGCATTTAGCAACACGGGAAATATTCCGCCGACGGCAACGCGCAGAATATGGTTTTTGATAAGCCTGCCTGCGCCGTAGGTCAAAAACGCCGCGACAAGAGTTGCCAGACTTCCCAAAAAAATATCGTACAGTCCGTAACCCGAAATAAGGTTTGCAAGCATGCAGCCTATCCACAACGCGGGTACCGTTTCGGGGAAAAACAGCGGCAGTATGCACAGCGCCTCCGCCGGACGGATTTGTAAAGGTCCGTACGCAAAAGAGCCCAGCGCCCAGGTAAGTACTGCGTACAGCGCGGCGATTACCCCCGCGCGGCAAAGTCTTTTAGTGGTAAAAATATTTTTCATAATCGTAAATAATAAAGCGGACGCACCGAGGGCATCCGCTTTTTTGCATCTCCTCGGTTTTTTTTGTGATGTGTTTTGTCCCCGATAGGGGGGCTTTTCCGAAAACCATCTTAATATTTATATTTAAGTTTTATTCTTCGCCGTTTTCTTCGGGTGTGGCGTCTGCTTTCGCGCCGCTGTTGCCGAGGAACGCGCCGAAATAAATTTCCTTTTTGCCGCGTTTTGCTCCGCCGGAAGAAGACCTTCTTTCTCCGCCGCGTCTGTCGGGTCTGCCGCCGCGCTCGCCGCGGCGCTGTCCGCCGAATTTGCCTTCCCTTTCGCCGAACGGTTTTCTTTCACCGTATCTCAGACCTCTGTCGTTGGGTCTTGCGTTATTGGGAATGACTGCAATATACCTGTTGGGTTCTTTGCCCTCGGAAACCGTTTTAACTTCGGTACTGTTTGCAAGTGCGGAGTGGATAATGCGGCGCTCGTAAGGGTTCATGGGTTCGAGAGTAAGCTTCCTGCCCTTTTCGACCGCTTTTTTCGCAAGCTTTTCCGCTAAGGCTTTAAGCGTGTCTTCACGCTGATTGCGGTAATTTTCGCAGTCGACGACCACTTTTTTATAGTCCGTCCTGCCTATGTTGGCAACCGCGCCGGCAAGACACTGCACTGCGTCAAGCACGTCGCCGCGCTTACCTATTACCTTGGAAGAATTTTCCGTCTTTATTTCGATATGCAGACATTCGTCTTTATCAATCGCTTCGCTTTTACCGTCTATGCCGAGAATTTTCAAAAGCCCGTCGACAAACTGCTCAGTATTGCCGCCGCCGCACGACTTTTTGGTTATCTGAACCTTTGCTTTAACCGAGCCGAAAAGCTTCTTTTTCCCTTCTTCGAGGACGACTATTTCAACCTCGTCAATGGTAAGCCCCAAAGTGCTTAACCCGTCCAAAATAGCCTCGTCAACCGTCTTGGCTGTAAAAATATTTTCCGTCGATGTCATCTTTTTAACCTCTTTCTGTTATTTGCGCCTTTTTTGGGTTTTTTTCTGAGAAAATCGTCGCCGTACTTTTTATAGCACGCGTCGAGAATTTTATTTATAACCACGGTGGTGATAAGGCTGAACGCCGTGTTTGTTATCATGTAAATGGAGAATGCCGCGCTGTAAAAGAATGAGAATACGCCGTAAATAATAGGCATTAAAATCATCATCCATTTATTTGTTTTCGCGCCCGAGCCGTCGACCGTGCCCAGCTCGTTCGTGGCTTTCTGCGAGCGCATCATGATGAACTGTTGAAGGAACATAAGTCCTATGGCAAGCACGATAAGCACGAAATATCCGTTGAAGACCTTGCCTTCTATCTTGCCGGACGAATTTTCGTAACCTTGGTTTCTGAGGTAATATGTAACTTCGTTGTAATATTCTTCGTAAGACACGTCGTTTGCCGAGCCCGTAGCACGCGATACCGCAGAGCTGAACTTGCTGAAATTGGGAATTTCCTTATTAAGCAGCGAGTCCGGATACCAGATATTTTTTACCCAAAGGAAGTTGTTTTTGTTTTTTCTGTAATAGTCTGCCGCGGATTTTCTTGCATGCTCGCGCACGTAATTTTTTACGTAGACCTGCTTTTCAGACTCCTTCAGGGAGGAAAAATTTTCCGCAAGCGGCTTGTCCGCCATAAGCGGGTCTTTTTTATAATAAGTTTCAAAGCTTGCAAAGTCGACGAAATAAGCGTTGTCGCCCAACGAAATATCGACTGTCTCTATAAGAAATCCGTCCTCGTGTACCGTGTTTCCGTCTTTATCCTTTAAAACGTAGGTCTGAACGCTGGCATTGTAGCTGTCAACCATATTGTTATAAGTGTTGAGGTTTGCGTACTGCGAATAAGTGGAAAACGCGCTGAACACCAACATGAATATGACCAGCGAAACAATCATCGGAAGGCACGCGCCCAGCATGGAATAACCGTTTTGCTTCTGTAATTCCATAACTTTTTGGCTGTACATCTGTTTATCGTTGGCGTACTGCTTTTGAAGCTTTTCCATCTGCGGACGCATTTTTTCCATTACGAGCGCCTGTTTTTTGGTCTTAACCCTCGAATAGACGTCAAGCGGGAGCACGACGGTTTTCAAAATAAGAGTAAACAGAACAACGCCGAGCCCTATAATACCGACGCCCTCTATAAGCCACTGAATAATTTTACCTATCCAGTTGAGATTTACCATACCTATTTTATCGACTGCAAAATCGAGAAAAGAGGTGGATTGCAGTAAGTTTAATGTTCCCATTTGTTTCCGGTTCGGGTCAAAGCACCCATTTTAATTTAAAATAGTTTTCCGGTACGGGGTCGTACCCGCCGGAAGACAGAGGATTGCACCTTAAAATGCGCCAGCTTCCCATAAGCACTCCCGCTAAAACGCCGTGGTTGTTTATGGCGCGAAGCATGTATTCCGAACAAGTCGGTTCATACAGGCAGGTATGCCGCGAAAAGTGCTTTTGGTAAAATATTATAAGCCGCATAAGAAACATTTTTATAAACGGCTTCAATACCGTGCGGCGCAACAGCTTCCAAAACTTTCTCAGTTTGCCGCGCATTCGTTAATCTTTCCGAAACACAGTTTTAAACTGTTTTCAAAACCTTTATAATTATATTCTTCCGCGACCTTCGGCAAAATTATGATGCTGTAATTTTTTTTAAGCAACGTGCAGTTTGTGTCAAACGCCGCCCTTGCAAGCCGCTTTATCCTGTTTCTTACATGGGCCTTGCCGTGTTTCTTAGAAACGGCGACGCCCATTTTCAGTGAGCCTGACGGAAAATATAATAAAGTAAGACAGGGGGAAAATACGCGTTTTCCCCTGTTGAATAACTTTTGAAAATCAGTATTTTTTTTAATCCTTAAATATTTCACTATTTAAGCGGAAAGCTTTTTTCTTCCCTTGTTTCTTCTTCTTTTAAGTACTTTCCTTCCTGCGTTGGACGCCATTCTCTTTCTGAAACCGTGAACCTTGCTTCTCTGTCTCTTTTTAGGTTGATAAGTTCTTTTCATTTTTATGTTCCTTTTTAATTATGTTTTTATAGCAACGCTTTTAAAATACATTATTTGAAAGCTTGTTGTCAAGCGTTATTGGCTGTTCTTACCGGTAATATGAGATACAGTCTGTCTTTATTACTCATGTTTTCGCAAATAAAAGGCTGTATCTGACTGTTGAATGCCAATACTATTTCTTCTTCGTCCAAAGCGTTGACTGCTTCGATTATAAATTTGGAGTTCATTGCAATACGGACGTCTTTTCCTTCGACCTCCGCTTTGACAGGCTCCTGAACGTTACCTATTTCCGAATTTGACGAAATTTCTATCTTGTCGCCGTTTACGTCGAAAATTATAAGGCTGTTTTTATCACCTCTTACAAGAATTGCAGCCCTCTCGATGCTGGCTTTAAGTACTGATTTGTTTACTTTGACAACGGTGGTAAAGTCTTTGGGGATAATATTTTCCTTTTTAATAAATTCGCCGCCGTAAAGTCTTGACGTCAAAACGGTGTTATCGGAAGAAACCATCATCATTCCGTGACGGACGAAAATTTCCGTTTCGTCGGCGCTGTCGGGAATCATTTTCTCTATTTCCGACAAAGTGCGGGCAGGACAGACTATTTCCAGATCTCCCGTTGAGGAAATTACATTTCCTTTAACCGTGGCAAGACGGAAGCCGTCAAGCGCCGTAACGCTGATATCGTTTCCTTGAATTACAAAATTGCAACCTTTTAAAATAGGTCTCGAATCGTCCGTCGCACAGCAAAACGAAGTCGCGGAAATAAAGTTTTTCAAATCCGCCGTCTTTAATTTAAAGCTGTTTTCTTTTATATCGACGTCTATAACGGGAAATTCGTCGGCGGGCAGAACCTGCATGTCGGTCTGACTGTCGACGTAAAAGATGTCCATTTTTCTGCCGTTTGCGGAAAGAGTTATCTGCACGCCTTCGAGCTTTTTTATAAAATCCGAAAAATATCTTCCGGGAACGCAGATTTCTCCTTCTTCCATAATGTCGGCTTTTATGGTTTTTTGAATAGATATTTCACCGTCCGTTGCAGCCAAAGTAAGAGAATCGTTTTTTGCGGATAATTTGATGCATTCCAAAACGGGAACCGTGGTTTTGGAGGAGCAGGCTTTAACAACTTTTAATACGGCATCGGATAAATCTATCCCTTCGCAGACAACTTTCATGACTTTCTCCCTTGATTGATATTAATTATATTTATTAAAAAATTTATTATAGAATAAATAGTATTAATGACGGTGGAAATGTTGACAGCTTTGACAGCATTTACATTACAATAATATAATAGCAAATATATTATTAAAAAGCAACCAAAAAAAGGTGGTTTTAGGCTGTGGAAAAGACTGATTTTTCTGTTTACAAAGCTGTTTATATTTTGTGAATGAGTTGATAACCTAGGCGGCGGAAAATTAAAAAACCGTATAATAAAATTATGTAAAACGGTCGGTTTGCAAAGATATAAACAAATTCACACAAAGCCGGCCGATTGTTGAAATTTTTATGTGGATTAAATTTGAATTTTTACTTTAAATGTGTTAAAATTTTTATATGGATACGGAAAAGTACGTGGAGTTAATAAAAAACAAATGTTCTGATAAGTTCGGTAAATTTGAAGATTTGCTTTTAAATTGCAATAAAATGTATAATCTTACTGCCGTAACCGATAAAAAGGACATTTTTTATAAGCATTTTTTGGACAGCGTGCTTGGTGAAAGCTTTTTCGGACAGGGTGCGACCGTAGCGGAAATAGGCTCCGGAGGAGGGTTTCCTTCAGTTCCTCTTATGATTGTAAGGAATGATTTGAGGTTCACTTTAATTGAGAGCACGGGTAAAAAATGTGCTTTTTTGGAAAGGGTTGTGGAAAACCTTAAACTCAACTGTGGACAAGTGTTGAATATACGTGCAGAAGACGGGGCGCATGATAAAAATTTGAGGGAAAAATTCAAATTTGTATGTGCGCGGGCTGTGGCGCGTTTGAATACTTTATGCGAGTATTGCCTGCCTTATGCAGAGGTCGGAGGGGCATTTATCGCCTACAAAGGCGAAGCCGAGGGCGAAATTAAGGAAGCACAAAAGGCCGTTAAACTTCTCGGCGGAGAAATCGAGAGGGTGGAAAAATATACTTTACCGGAAAATTACGGTAGCCGCAGTATTGTTGTTGTAAGAAAAATAAAAAATACTCCCCCGCTCTATCCTCGCGGACAGGGCAGAGAGAGAAAGAATCCTCTTTGATTATGAATTTGAAATGCGCGTTCAGCGGACACAGAAATCTTAATATAGGCGGATACGACGACGGACTGCTTGAAAGAGTTATTTCCGACCTGATAAAAACAGGGGTTAAGACTTTTTATTGCGGTATGGCTCTCGGCTTCGATATGCAGGCTGCGGAAAAGGTTGTCGAATTTAAAAAGAATACGCCAATCCGCCTTGTGGCATGTCTGCCGTGCGGAGGGCAGTCTGAAACGTTTTCTCAATCTTCGGAAAAAAGATATAAAGAAATATTAAAAAACTGTGATACGGTAATTACTCTTGCGCCGGAGTATTATAACGGTTGTATGCACAGGCGCAATAGGTTTATGGTAGATAATTGCGATATTCTGGTGTGTTTTTTAAGAAAGAACAGCGGCGGCACTTGTTATACCGTCAAATACGCCGAAAGCTTTAATAAAAAGATAATAAAAATTTAAACCGCCCGAAGGCGGTTTTTTTATAGGAAATTGGCAAGCTCCGCAGTGTTTTCTCCCGTTATGCTTTTATTGCGCAGGTAATCGGTCACAAAGTCGGCAATTCCGTCGGAGATTATTTCCGACATGGTGTAAACCACGTTTAGTCTGGTCGAGGAGAACAGCGAGTAATTGAATACGGAACGCTCGGCTATTATTCCCATTACGGAAACGTCCCCCACCTTACTTAATTTTTTATTTGCACCGCTGCCGGGTTTTATTCCCCTGCGGGCAACTTTAATAAGACCGATGTCGCCGGCAAGACCGACAGCGGCGTCGACCGCTATTACCGGACTTGCGGGATGAGTGCATCTTAAAAACTCGTTCATGTATTTAATTTCGTGTGCGGTAATGGGTTTGGAAAGAGTACCGTAAACATAACAGTTCAAATTTGCAAGCTTTTCCTTCAGCTTGGTTCCCGTAACGGGTCCGAGACTGTCGCCCACGGACAAATCGCTTCCTATACATAAAATTACCGGTGCGTTATCGCTTGCCGGTATTATTTTTTTTAAAGCCAGGCAGATGCCGCTCGGGGCAAGTGCATTAAATAAATTGAAAGAATAATCCATATCAAACCTCTTATCGGTTATTGACGGTTTGCTTATAAATTATAAGCCGCTTGAAATATTTGTGTGAATGCCGATATTTTTTATAGAGTATAAAAATTTTTATCCACACGATTTCCACAAATAAACAGTCGACTAAATTATAAAAATCCGCAAAACGGTGATTTTATCCTCGAAAAATACACAAAATAATTTTTGCAGCGGCAAATTGAAGAATTCAGGCTTGAAACCTTGAAAAATATTCCACATTACGGTTAAGGTTAAAAAAGGCAGTTTTAAAAATTTTATTAACAGATTTCGGAATTTTATCCACAAATCAAGAAACTACCCACATTGCCGCGCTTCACGTTTCACGTGAAACTTTATATAACTTAAAAAATTTGGTTGAAAGTTTCATGTGAAACTAAATTAACATAATTTTCCATAAGGCGCATATGATATTTATGAGGTTTTTTCGGGCTGTAAAGCGTTTCGACTGGTAAAACTTAGGTGAAAAACAGATAAAATTTAACCGTTGAAACGATTTAAACGCCCTAAATGCTTGTAATGGCGGCGGCAATATGATAAAATAACGTCATAACGGCAAAATTACGGTAATCAATGCCGTATTACAATATTATATAAGGAGATTTGTTTTGAACAAAAAAGGCAAAATTTTAATGTCGGTCATTGTTCTTCTGCTCGTTGCGGCGGTGGTGATAATTCTCGTCACTCAGCTTATGAATAACGGCGTCAAGAAGATTGACCGCACGCAGTTTCAGACTTACGTCGAAAACTCGCAGTACCTGAAAGAGGACGGAACGCCCAACGAAAAGGACGGTAAGATTGTCAGCATCGCCGACCCCGAAAAGGTGCTTAAAGGTTATAAGGTAAAAGACGGTAAGATTGTCAGCGAGGACGAAAAAAGCGTTCTGATAATCATTTCCAAGGTTGCGACCGACGACTATAAGTACACCGGTTACGTTGCGAACAGCAAAGGCTACTCGAAAGCTTATTACTGCTTCGGTCCCTCGTCTTACCAAACGCAGAGCTGGGATTCCGAAACGCTTAACCGCTGGCAGTTTGAGTACGGCGTTACGATAGTTCAGGAAAACCCCAATGCGGGAAGCTGGATGTCGACGGTATTTTCGGTTTTAATGATCGTAGTCGTGTGCGTGGTGTTCTTCCTTATAATCCGTTCGTCCATGGGCGGTGCGGGTAAGGTTATGAGCTTCGCCCGTTCGAAAGCCCGCGTTTCTACCAATATCAAGGTGCGCTTTATAGACGTTGCGGGTGCGGAAGAAGAAAAAGTCGAGCTTGCGGAAATAGTAGAGTTTTTACGCCAGCCGAAAAAGTTTTCCGACCTCGGTGCCAGAATTCCAAAGGGCGTTCTTCTTGTAGGCCCTCCGGGAACGGGTAAAACGCTTTTCGCAAAGGCTGTCGCCGGCGAAGCGGGCGTTCCCTTCTTCTCGGTTTCCGGTTCGGACTTCGTTGAAATGTACGTAGGCGTGGGTGCTTCGCGTGTGCGCGATTTGTTTGATATGGCGAAGAAAAACCAGCCCTGTATTATTTTCGTCGACGAAATCGACGCCGTAGGCAGACACCGCGGTGCGGGTCTCGGCGGCGGCAACGACGAAAGGGAGCAGACTTTAAACCAGATACTCGTGCAGATGGACGGCTTCGAGTCCAATGAAGGCGTAATCGTCATGGCGGCGACAAACCGTGCCGACATACTCGACCCCGCCTTACTCCGCCCGGGCAGATTCGACAGGCAGATTTACGTCAACCTTCCCGACGTCAAGGGCAGAGAACAAATTTTGAAGGTCCATTCGAGGAATAAGCCTCTTTCCCCCGACGTCAATTTCAAGACGATTGCGCGCATAACCAGCGGCTTCTCCGGTGCGGATTTGGCAAACCTTTTAAACGAGGCGGCTATTCTTGCGGCACGCAGCGGAAAAAAACTGATAGACAATATCGATTTGTACGAGGGTGTAAATAAGGTTCTTATGGGCCCGCAGAAAAAGAGCCGCGTAGTAACCGAAAGCGACAAACGTATTACCGCCTACCATGAAGCGGGTCACGCAATAATCGCGAAGCTTTGTCCCGACTGCGATCCTGTTCAGGAAGTTTCTATAATTCCCCGCGGCAACGCAGCAGGCTATACCATGACCCGCCCCGACAACGACGATGCCCACATGACCAAAAACAAGATAAACGACTTTATCTGCATGGCTCTCGGCGGCAGGGTTGCGGAAGAACTTGTAATTAAAGATATAACGACGGGGGCGTCGAACGACCTTGAACGCGTTACCGAAATGGCGAAACGTATGGTAACCGAATGGGGCATGAGCGAAAAGCTGGGTCTTGTAACGTACGGCTCTAACTCGCAGACGGTATTTCTCGGCAAAGATATGGAAACACACAATGCTTATTCGGACGAGACTGCAAAGGCGATTGACCTTGAAATGCGTGCCATTATAGAAAATGCCCACGCACGTGCGACCAAGTTCCTTACGGACAACAGAAGCGTGCTTGACAATATGGCAAGGGTATTAATCGAAAAAGAGACGATATACTCCGAAGAAGTCGATATGCTTATGGAAGGGAAAAGCTATACGGAAGTTCTCGAATATATGGAAACAGCCGAAAACAACCGCGAGGGCAACCCTTTCAAGAGATACGAAGGTTAAATGTTTCATGTGAAACTTAAAGGTTAGAATATGGGAAAAATTATAGCGTTTACAAATAAAAAAGGCGGTGTTGGTAAAACCACCACCGCCGTGAATATGGCGGCTTACTGTGCCGAGGCAGGCAAAAAAGTTCTTCTTGTGGACATAGATTCGCAAGGCAATGCCACGACGGCACTCGGATTTATGAAAAGCGGACTTAAAAAATCGGTCTATAACGTTTTGATAGAGGACGACACTGCGGAAGCGAATATTCTTCCGACACAGGTCCCCGGGCTGGATATGTTGCCCGCGAACGTCGATCTTTCGGGGGCGGAGGTTGAAATAGTCTATAAGCGGAACCGCGAAAGACTGTTAAAAAACGCCCTCGATAAGATAAAGGCGGACTACGACTACATATTTATAGATTGCCCCCCGTCGCTAGGCGTGCTTACGATAAATGCCTGGGTGGCATCGGACTCGATTATAATTCCTTTACAGGGCGAATATTTCGCTTTGGAGGGAGTCAGTCAATTAATGAATACTATTTCGCTCGTAAGACAGCATTTGAACCCGAACCTGCAAATCGAGGGTGTTGTAATAACCATGTATGACGGCAGGGCATTGATTTCGCGACAGATAACCGCGGAGATAAAAAAGTTTTTCAAAAGCAAGCTTTATGAAATTATCATTCCCCGCAACATACGTCTTGCGGAGGCACCCAGCCACGGGAAGCCCGTAATGCTGCACGACCCCAAATGTATCGGGGCACGGGCTTACAAAGCTTTGACGGATGAATTCCTTGCGAACCAAAACACAAAATAAACATATGTTCATATAAATAAAAGAGGAGTAGAAAGTATGGCAAAAGGATTAGGTAAAGGTTTGGACGCGCTTTTCGGCGAGACCGAAGCGGCATACGATCAGGTTTTCGAGCACCGCAGCGCATTCGGATATACGGAAGAAGAAAAAAACAATGCCGAAGAAATGCGGCTTGATAAAATTGCGGCGAATCCCAACCAGCCGCGTAAAAACTTTGACGAGCAGGCTTTGAAGGAGCTTGCCGAATCCATTAAAAAACACGGCGTCATCATGCCGATCGTCGTAAACGACAACGGCGACGGTACATATATGATTATTGCGGGCGAGCGTCGCTTCCGCGCGTGTCACCTTGCCGGCAGGGAGACGATTCCCGTTGTTATAAGGCAATATTCAGAAAGAGAAATAAAAGAAATTTCCTTAATAGAAAATTTACAGCGCGAGGATTTAAACCCCATAGAAGCCGCTACGGCAATGAAACAGTTGATGACCGACTATAAGCTTACTCAGGACGAGCTTGCCGAAAGAATCGGTAAATCCCGCCCCGCAATAGCCAACACGCTACGCCTTCTCAACCTCACGCCCGACGTAATGTCTCTCGTTGCAGAGGGAAAGCTTTCCGCAGGACACGCAAGGACGATAGTGGTTTTGCCCGAGTCCGAACAAATTAAGTTTGCCAACGACGCAGTAAGAAACCAGATGTCCGTAAGGGAGCTTGAAAAGAAAGTCCGCGCGTATAACGTTCCGTCGGAAATTCTTGAAGAAAGAAAAAAGAAAAAGCGTGCCCTTGCCTCGATAGAGCTGAAACAGTTAGTCGAAAGAATGCGTTTTACTTTCCGTACAAAGGTCAGCCTTATAGGTACCGACAAAAAGGGCAGAATTTATATTGACTATTATTCGCGCGACGATCTCGACCGTATTTCGGAAATTTTGGACATAATAGATAAACAGCAATAATCTTTATCCGCAGCCGTTGTTAATTGACAAGCGGCTGCGGTTTTGCTATACTGACAAAAAAGGAGCCTGCATGAAGAAACTCAGCAAAAAACAAAAATTAATAGTGAACATATGTTTTTTGCTTGTTCTCATCGGCGTTACGCTGGCTATCCTTTTCACAAGCAATAAAGAACTTAATTTTAAAAATATAGCGGATTATATTAAAACGGGCAATCCCTGGTATCTTTGTGCGGCTGTGGCGTGCATGCTGGCAATAGTCGTATTGGAAGGGTTCAGCCTGTTTTTGATTGTCCGCAAGCTCGGTTTCAAGGGTAAGGCGGCAAAGTCCATGGCTTATGCTTCGATAGATGCGTACTACTCCGCAGTAACCCCGTCCGCAACGGGCGGACAGGCGGCGGCTGCCGTCTATATGGTCAAGGACGGAATGACGGCGGGTTCCGCTTCTTTTACTTTTGTTTTTCGTGCGGTGACGTTTACAAGCGCATACGTCATTCTTACCGCCGCCGCATTCATAATAAAGCCGTCGCTTTTTCTGCAGCTCGATTTCTGGCCGCAGTTTTTCATTATTCTCGGCGTAGCTACGCAATTGTTGCTGGTAGGCTTTTTTATTGCGCTTTTGCTTTGTCACAGGACGATTCTCCGCATAGGCAACGGAATTATTTCTTTGCTTCACAAAATGCGCATAATCAAAAAAAAGGAAAAATGGCGCACAAAGCTCATTAAGGAAATCGCAAAATACGCAAACTGCGTGAAGCAGATAAAGAAGCATAAAATGCTGTTCGTAAACGTGTTGCTCCTCAACTTGGGCGAACACGTGTTGCGCGTGCTTATTTCGGTTTTTGTCTGCCTTGCCGCGGACGGAAGCGCGTCTTTCAGCGATATATTCGTGCTTCAATGTTTTTTGCTTGTCGGTTACACCTCTATTCCCTTGCCGGGCGGCGTAGGCATTTTCGAGTTTTTATATCTCAATATTTATAAGCTGGCGTTCAGCGAAAAACAGTTTTTGCTGTCGGCAATGATGATTATGCGGACGATTTCTTATTACCTGTGCATGCTTGTCACGGGGGCGGTTTCGCTTATATATCACGTAATAACCGTACGCAGAAAAAAAGGCGAAGCGCCTTCTCCTGAGCCGTCCTCTGCACAACTGCCGGAACCTCCGCCGGAGGAAGCCGAGGAAGATATTACGGCAGAAGAATAAATTTAACACGTCAAAAAACACGGAGCGGTAATTTTGCCGTTCCGTGTTTTAATTTTGCAGGTGTTACGTTAATGTGTAAAAAAGATTACCGATATCGTCTGCTATGTTAGGCGGTGAAAATCAATTGCGTTTTATTATGTCAATTGACAAATAAAAAACAACCGCCCTTAAAGGCAGTTGTTCATTGGAGGCGCCACCCGGATTTGAACCGGGGAGTCAGGGTTTTGCAGACCCTTGCCTTACCGCTTGGCTATGACGCCTTATAAAAAAATAGCGCGGCTTTATTGGAGCGGGAGACGAGATTCGAACCCGCGACATTCACCTTGGCAAGGTGACGCTCTACCACTGAGCCACTCCCGCATAAATTATTCTTCCGCACTGTTCTGGTGGGAGCTACAGGGCTCGAACCTGTGACCCACTGCTTGTAGGGCAGTTGCTCTCCCAACTGAGCTAAGCTCCCGAATGCTTAATTAATATATCAAATATGATAATAAAAATCAAGCGTTTTTCGGGCAAATTCTTATTTTTATAAAAATTTTAAAAGCCTAATTTGTGCGTAATTTTATTATATGCAAATTTTTAAATTTTGAACACGCTTTTTTTAACCTTTTGTCGGTTTCGGAAAAGTCGACCGCTACGGCTCGGGCTGTGCTAAAAAATATATTACCGTTTGCGCGTTGCAGTTTAATTAAAACAAAAATCTTTTGTTTAATACAACAAAACAAATTTGCAAGAAAAATTTTTTTCAAATGACTGTATAAATTGCTTCACTGCGGGCAATAAAAAATGCGTAAGGAGCAGTTTTTATGAAAAAATTTTTAGCCGCGGTTCTGGCGGTGGCGGCGGTTGTCGCAACTATTGTGACGGTAAGTAAATTGGGTAACGGTGCGCAAGCGGATACGGAGTATCTCAGGATACACGTCCGCGCAAATTCCAACAGCGCAACCGATCAGGAAATAAAATACATAGTCAAGGACGAAGTAGTAAAATTCATTACACCGTACGCCGCGCAGTGCGTCGACAAGCAGACGGCAATCGGGGTTATCGGCGGTATACTCGACAAAATCGAAGAAGTTTGCGACAGGGTTTTGGAACAGCACGGGTATAATTATACTTCCCGCGCGGCAGTCAGACAGGAGGACTTCCCCACCCGCGTCTACGGAGATTTAACGCTCGAAGCCGGCATATACGACGCGCTTATAATAGAACTCGGAAGCGGCGAAGGCGACAACTGGTGGTGTGTAATATATCCGCCCCTGTGCTTTACGTCGGGTACGGCGGACGTAAAATACCGCTCGGCAATAATGCAAATAATAAGTAAATTCAAAAACAAATAAATATACGGACGGCTTACGGGTATATTTCATATGGATTAAAGCAAGGACGATAATCAGTCCTTGCTTTTTTAGTACGGTTGTGCTATGATGACTATACGATAAATAGTAATTTAACGAGGTGTTTTATGTTTAATGAAATATGTATATATGAGGCAAAACTGACCAAGTTAGATGAAATTGAAGAACTGATGAGGGAAGTGGCGGAATTTTACTTGAAACAAGATGGCGTTATTGATGTGCACTATATAAAACGTACTCACCGGCAAAAAGATTTCAATGCAGTTAAAGACGGAGAATTACCTGTTCGTCTTACAAGAAATGTAGGTAAGGTAACATATGTCTTGTATTGGGTGCTGGAAAATGAAGAAGTTCATGCAAGAGTCGGAAAACTCGGTATAGAAAAATTCTATAAACGTTGGAACAGGTGTTTAACAACAATGCCCAAAATAATCTTGGGTGAGAATATTGTTTGATTTGCAAATTATAAATTAACTTTATAAACATAAATAAAGTATAGCGCACTATACTTCGCAAGCGAAGGAAGTGCGCTGTTTTTTTGTCCGCAAGGAAATACCTATGAAAGATACCGTTATGCCGTCTGTTTTCTTTTAATTAAATTTTACCACAGTATCGGTTCGCCGCCGACGGAATAATTTCCGTCGGCGGCTTGTTTTTACATAATGCTATTAAAAACAATTTTCAACCGCTTGGAATAAGAATTTTTTTATTATTCATAATAATTGCAACGGCGGATATTTTCCGCCATTCGCAAAGACATATTATAGGTTTAATATATATCGGCTTTCCGTCAGGGGAGCAAGGAGGAAAAATGAAAAAAGCACTTAGAATAGGCATGGCTGCGCTCGCGGTTGCAACCGTCGGATCCGCCGCCGCCATATTCAATTCGGGATACAAAAGCGAAAATTACGCCTCGGCGCCCTACGTACAGACTGCGGTATTAAGGCAGGGTTCGAGCGGCGGCGAAGTAAAAGAATTACAGCGCAGACTAAAAGAATGGGGCTACTATAACGGCGCCGTTGACGGCATATACGGCAAAGGAACCGTAGAGGCGGTCAAGAAGTTCCAGAAGAAGAACGGACTTACGGCGGACGGCGTTGCCGGCATATCCACATACAAGGCTTTGGGTATGAACGACAGCGTCAGGGTTTTGGAAAACGACAGAAAACAAAATTCCAACTACACCAGCTCGGACTTGTACCTGCTTGCAAAGTGTATATATGCCGAAGCAAGGGGCGAAAGTTATACGGGTCAGGTTGCCGTCGGTGCGGTCATACTCAACCGCGTGGCGTCCTCTAAGTTCCCCAACACGGTAGCAGGCGTCATTTATCAGAAGGGCGCGTTTACGGCAGTCAGCGACGGACAGATTAATCTGGAACCGAACAAGACGGCAATGAACGCGGCATCCGACGCGTTGAACGGATGGGATCCTACCTACGGTTGTTTATATTACTACAATCCCGCCGTTGCGACAAGCAGTTGGATTTTCAGCAGACCCACGGTTACCACGATAGGTAAGCACGTATTTGCAATGTAAGGAGGTTATCAAGTGAAGAAAGAAATATCCAGCGGAACGGAAAAAGCCGAAAAGCTTACGCTTAAAAACGCAAACGAAAAACCCGCCGCAAAAAAACCGGTAAAAAGCACCGCAAAAAAGCAGACGAAAAAAACCGCGGTGAAATCCGTTAAAGGCAAGACGGCAAAGAAGAACAAACCCGTAAAGGCAGTCAGCGAAAAGAAACTGCAAAAACAAAAAATCCGCGAGCAGAAAAAACTGGAAGCGGCAAAACTTAAAGTAGAAAGAAAACAGAAAAAGCTTGAAAAGAAGTTGGAGCATAAACAGAAAAGATTGGACCGCATTGCCGCGTTCAAAGAAAAAATGGCAGACCGCCGCGAAAGAAGACGCGAGCGCAAAGATATGCTTAAACACGAAACAAAGGAAGCAAGGCTGAACCGCAAAGCAGAGGAGCGCGAGGCTAAAATTCAGGCGCGCGTCGCCAAGCGCGAAGCCGCCGTCGCAGAAAGGCAGGCGCGTCGCGAACACCGCTTAAAGGTACGCGCGGAAAAGCGCGCCAACCGTAAGGAAAGACAGCATGCCCCCGGCTTCGGCGGATGGCTTGCCGCGGTAATATCCCTCGGCGTAACGACTCTTGCGCTCGGCACCATGCTCACCTTCGGATGGCTTAACATGAACGGTATGCAGGCGGATATGGCGGGCATACACACACAGTCTCTGTACGAGCTTAACTCCGTAGTGGACAATCTCGACACCAATCTTGCCAAGGCAAGAGTATCCAATTCCTCGGACGAGCAGGTAAGACTTCTTTCCGATATAGCTATCGAAAGCGAAATGGCGGAAGTCATTCTCGAAAGACTTCCCGTCGACAGCCGGATGACTCAAAGCATGACCGACTTCGTCAACAAAATGGGCGACAGCGCGCAATCCATGCTTTATGCGGTTGCCCGCGGCGATAAGCTTACCGACAGCCAGAAGGCTTCTATCGAATATATGTACGACTGCACCTTGCAGATGAAGCAGATAATAAACGAGCTTACGGCAAACACTTCCGAAAAGGATATGATAAACGCCATGAAGGGCAAGGGCGGACTTATGTACAGTTCGTTTGACCAGCTCACAAATAACCCCATAGAAACGCCCAAGGAAATACACGACGGACCTTTTTCCGACAGCGTTAAAAAGGTAAGCGCGAAAAATCTCGAAGCGTTGGAAGAAATAGACGCAACGAAAGCGGAAGAGCTTGCGCGTAATTATTTCGAAAGCTATAACCTTACAGACGTCCGTTGCACAGGCGAGGCTATCGCTCAACAGCTTGAGTGCTATAACCTTTCATTAACAACCAACGACGGCGAAATGATGGCTCAGCTTTCCAAAAAGGGCGGCAAGGTCATAATGTTCAACAGCTATAAGGATTGCAGCGCGAAAAACTTTTCGGTAGAAAGGTGTATAGACATTGCGCAGGATTTCCTCGATGACCTCGGTTTCGATAATATGAAGGCGGTTTGGACAAGCGAAAACGGCACAACGTGCAACCTTAACTTCGCTTACGAGCAGAACGGAGTAATATATTATCCCGACATTATAAAGGTCAAGGTTTGCGAAGAACGCGGTATAGTAACCGGTATGGAAGGTATTTCCTACGTGCTCAACCACACGTCCAGAAAATCCGTTAAGGCGGCAATATCCAAGGGCGAAGCGCAGAAAAAGCTTAATTCCGCGTTCGAGGTTGAAACTTCCAGACTCGCGGTTATACCCCACGACGAACAGGAAGCTTTGGCTTACGAGTTCTGCGGAACTTTCGACGGAAACACTTATTATATCTACGTCGACGCTAAAACGGGCGTTGAAATAGAGGTATTCACCGTAATAGGCACCAAGCAGGGCAGAGCATTAATGTAACTTTAATAAATAATATAAAATCCACCCGACGGGTGGATTTTTGTTATATTCAAAAAATTTTTCAGCGTTATACTAAACTATTGAATTGCCAATTAAATACTGTACCCTCGGCAGAAAAATACAAAACATTTTCCTTTTGAGGGTCGGATGCGGGTAATGTCCGTTGTTGTTTTTTAACGTCAAAAAACTCGCTGTTTGTATCGCATAAAAATTTTATTATCATTTTGAGCGATAATTCCGAAACGTCGTTAAATAAATTGACAAAAAATTATGCGTCGTGTAAAATACATATGCCGAACAGAAAAGTTACCGCTTAACTTTAAAGTCACAAATAGAACTTAAAAGGATAGTTTGTATTGACCGGTTTAATTTAAGACCGGTAGCTGTAAATTAATATTCACGCTTGTGTGGTGGAATAGGCAGACGCAAGGGACTTAAAATTTTTGGCAGAAAGAAAGTAACACTTTTCTTAACATAAAAACTGAAAACTTAACAAAAAAACATGCTCGTGTGGTGGAATAGGCAGACGCAAGGGACTTAAAATCCCTCGAACGAGAGTTCGTGCCGGTTCAAGTCCGGCCACGAGCACCATTTAAGAAAAATACGAACCGCTCAGAAAAACGGCTCGTATTTTTTGTTACAAACGATTATTTCGGGGTAAGGATTAAATTTTAATTCTATTATTGCGATTGCTAATGAAGTATTCAAATTTAATAACGTATATAAAAAATTACGCCGTGAGAGTTACGAAATCACACGGCTATTTTTAGTATAATTTATTTATTGTCATTTTCACCATTGTCAAATTCAGCTTTCTTTTTATCATCCTCGGCTGCAAGCTCTTGAATTCTTTTTAATAAAGTTTCATAAAACACTTTTTGCTCGCTTTCAGATAAAGCCTCAATTGACGGCTTGCCGATAGCTCTAACCTCTAAATCCAATTTCTTTTGTCTTTTCATTATTTTATCCTTTCAATCACTCAATTGCCAAAAAAATCCAAAGAATATATTCTACATATCACCAAACCGCAGAGAATACATTTACTACGGTTTAAAGATAATTTTCAATTAATGACTAATTTAAAATGGGAGTCAATAGTTATTATTTTCTAAGTGATTTATTAATTTATTAAAATCGTTAAGAATCCAATATATTTGAAGTTTCTGTATCCCGTCATAATTTTTATAATTTAAAAGTTCTGACTGAATCTTATCCCTTAAAGCAATTATTTCATTTTTATTTGTATCAGTAAAACTTCCAAAATCATTATAGAGGTCTCTAAATAGACCACGTATTCTACCGATTTGCATAGCATTGCACTGTTTTAATAAGTTAATCATTTTCTCCGTATCTAAACTAATAAATATTTTCTCATCAGACGAAGAAATCATTTTATAATCATATAGACTGTTACAAAAATCTGATAAACTATCTAACGTATAGTCAAAAACTAAAACCCGTTTTTTTTGTTCCTTATTAGCTTCTATTGCAATTTCTATAAATTCCTCATACTCTTTTTTTTGCTCATCAGTCCATAGTGCAATACCGCTATGGTGTTTTAATTGTAATCTCACATCCTGATCAGTTACTTTAAGCTTCTCAATCATTAATGCTTTGCAATTATCTATATCCTCATCACACGGAACGCATTTTCTAACTGCAATCAAATAATTTGCAAGCTCACCAAATGTAGTTAGAGGTATTTCATTTGATGTCTTAAGTCGATTACGAATCCCTATTACGGCATCAATAATTTCTTTTTCAGTTTTATAATAGAAAACTTGAAGCGTCTGGAAGTCTTTATTATGCTGAATATGCTCTTCTCGTATTGCTTTATTATGTAAATATTCCTTTTCTTCTTCTCTGATATCGTCATCTTTTATATTATGCTTAAAAATATAATCATAATTAATTTTAAATACAGGGCAACCAAATTTTCTTACTGCTGTTATATATGTAATTTGTTGCCAACTTACATTGTTTAAACTTTTGAATCTAATAGCGAAGTTGATATTATCAAAGAATAGACTTTTTGCAAAGTCTTTATTTCTTTCTTCTTTCAATGACATTAAAATGTCTTTAGTTTTCTGGCAAGCAAAAATAAATGACCGCAAATTACATTTTAATTCTGCATTTTTCCACATTTTAATAATTTCATTAATTATTGAAATTTCGCCATTTTCATCTTGTTCAATTAAGAAATCATTAAAATATTTACAATCAAAAGACCGCATAATTTGCGTAATTGAGATCTTTAAAGGGGCCTCGAAATAGATTGTATCGCTCACAGTTTTTTCTTTAATACGTAAATAATTTCGTGCATTTTCTGGCAATTCAACCGTATTATTCTTTGACGTAGCATAATCTTCTAAAATTTGATCCGCTGGATCTTTCAAGGTGTCCTGAAAATGGTCAATTCTCAATATTTCATCTTCGTTGGCTACAAGCAAAACTTTAACGCCGTCTTGTTCTACAAGATTGTTCACATAACCTAATATCTCAATTATATCTATTTGAGAACGCTCAAAATCTTCAAGAATAATAAGTTTGTCAGTCAAATCAATTGATGTGAATATTTTCTGCAAATCTTTATCGGAAAAGTTTATGTCAATATTAAAAAAACTTGCCACACCTTTTATTATAGTTTTGCCTACACCGACTACAGAGTGTGCAACCTCTTTACCATGTTTGCAAAACCATTTAGATAATTTGTTTTTCGGGGATTTCTTTTTTATCTTTTTCATCGACTTGTTTAGCCGCAATTCAAGATAAAGTGATTTGCTAATCTCTGACAATTCTGTCAATCCGTAAAGGGATATTAAGGCATAACCAAGTTTTTCTTTTTCTAAAAACGGTATTAATTCAGTTTTTATATAATGGCTTTTCCCTATTCCCCAAGGTGCAGTAAGCATAATTGCGCTATGGGTTTTATCCTCTTTTATATAGTGCTTGATATGAGTACTTAATGCTTTCGTATCCACAATAAATTTACTCCATAGGTTTTATCTTATTTTCTATCAAAGCTATTTCTTCTGCTGTAAAATTATATATTTTATATAATTGCATATCAATATCCGATACGGACTGCGTCCAATCAATTTTACCGTCATTTTTAAAATTTTGAATAGGAACAAATTGGTACACGTTTTGGGACACGTTTTGGGACACTTTTAATATACCAACCATATATCTTGTAAATTTAGTTTTAATATATTTTTGTAGATTGTTCGCTTCCGTTTCAGTATTGAAATTACCTATAGGTATAAGCGAATCTGTACAAACTGATTTTGGTTTGCCCACATAGGGTTTACCTAATATTGCAACTTGTTTTTCATCTCCAAGTGTGCCAGCGCCGCCATTTCCTTTAGAAATAAATACTTTCCATTTTTCTGCAAGGTCTTGATTTTTGGAAATATGCTTTTTATCAATATAACGTATTTCTTCATAAGCACAGCGCAATTCATAAGCACCATCAAAACTCTGTTCGGAAGAAATACTTTTTGCATTTTTTCCTGTTATGCCAAAAGCATCCCTACCTTTGGTAACAGTGGTTAATGATATAAATTCAGTTGATTTTACTTTTTGCAAAATATTATAGTTTTCACTACTCGTTAAAACAATATCAAGCCCTTCTTCAAATAAATCACGACTCTGCTTTGTTAAAATTCCGTTATTATGATTATAGAAATCTACCTTACCTGAATAAGCGGCATCATACAAGTAATAATTGACACCACCAGCAATATATACATTATCAAATACATTACTTGCGACAGAATAATTATAAATTGAAACAAAATGATTTTTAGCTTTAACGAATTCTCTCAATGAAATAAAAGAACCATCTTGCGCTTCTCCCGTAAACCATCTTGAAGGAGTAATTAACGACGAATAATTGGGATTAAGTCTTATAGCCACCTTAATAAATTCAGGAAATAGCTGCTTGCTTAATGAACGATTAGAGTCATTTTTACTTATGGTTTCTTGATAAGGCGGGTTGCCGACTATCGCATTAAATTTCATACTTTCAACTCCTTTGTTCCAGAAACTGCCTCGTGAGATTTTTTCAATAAGCTGGTCTGACTTGTCCTTTATCTGCATTATCAAATCATCAAACGCATGGGCGTTGATTTTGCCCTTACGATAACCTAACAGCGTTCGCTCGGTTATTGTTCTTGCCATTTTAGTTTTGCAAATTACATAAATATTTTCAGATACGGTTTTATCCCAAAGCTCAATTTGCTTTTCAAATGTAAGCTCGTTCTGCGGAAGTAACGAGCAACGTTTACGGTAAATACTGTACACGACGTAAAGCGGATATAAGCCCGACTTTGAGTTGATTTCCAAAATCTGTGCGTTAACGTTCGCTACGGTATCGGCAGTAACCTTGCCGTTATCTCTGAAACGAGGTTCTTCCAACAGCTCCTCGTGGTTCTCGTCGTAGAAGTCATATCCACCCAAGCAATCGCCCAAGTGCATATTTATAACTCGCCAAGGCGTAAGCACTGTTTCTTTGTCTGGATTTTTAAACGTAGCAAATATTTCGGCAATTCGTTTAACTCTTTCCGTAGGCGATAAACTATCGGCAGCTTTCGCTTTATTTCTGATTTGTCTGCCAGCAGCGATAAAGACGTCTTGCTCATAATATTTAGCGAACTTTTTAAACGTAGACTTGTCAACGCCCTTCGGCATAAATTCAAGCCAAGAAGCGTCGTCTATTAAATCTGTAAAATTCTTGCTCGTGATTTCTTTGTCGAAAGGAACGTTAGCACCGTAAACAAGCAAAGGAATACGGATTGAAATTCCACGAAGAATTGAGCGTGCAGTTTCAGCGTTTTTACGCTGTTCTTCACGCTTTTTAAGTTTTTCCAAATCTTCGGGAGTACGTTCGCTTTTCGATTTTCTCTCAATACGCCCAAGTTCTTCGTATTCCTCGTTAGTAAGACCTTGACGGTTGACGTCAATATCGCCTTGCTTTTTAGTCTGCTTGCTTGCGCCGATAATCTTTTTTAGGTTCTCAAAATCACCAAGTTCGATTTGGTCGAGTTTAAGCAAGTTATCATTATAAATGTGCGGATCGTCGAAACCGTTTCTGACAACTCTATCCGTATAGGCACGCTTCAACTGCTGCAAAAGGTTATCAACGTCGTACTTGCTCATCTTCGAGCCTTCAATACCGATAACAGGGCAGAAGTTCAAAAACTCACCCATTAAAACTCTGTCTGAACTTGTATCGCCGGCTTTTGCCGATAGCTTACCCGCTTCCGCAACCATTTTCAGCGTTCTGTCGGGAGCGAAGTCAAATACGCAACAAATATCTTTAACCTGACCGTTAATGTTTGCAGGTGTCTGTACACGGAATATAGTTTGCAAATATGAGGATGCGGAAGTAGAGAAAGAGCCTGCAAGCATAAATACCGCAGTCCATTCGGGAACTGAAACGCCCGTTGTCAGCCTTCCGCAAGATAAAGTAATGGTATATGTTTCAGCAGGATTATCGCCAAATGCGTTTTGCACTCTTTCAAGTGCGTCTTTCGATTCTTCGTCTGCATCACCGTCGCCGGCAACATTGACGATTTTAAATACGCCAGAGCCGAACACAGGGTGTTTGTTCAGCAAGTTGCTTAATGCCCGTGCTTCTTTAACACCCGGCAGCATCCAAAGGGAATGACGGAAGTAGTTTCTGTATTCGTCGGTAGAATAGGGATAGTTACTGTTCTTATCACCTTTACATAACAAATTTAGAAAAGCGTTGACGTCAGCTTCGTGAACGAAATCTCCGACTTTCGCCCCAGAAGGTATAGGCTTAAAGTCTTTTTCCATTACTCCCGTCCAAGTTCTGAAAAACTCACGGAAGTTAAAGGCGTTATCTTCTTCGTCAAAGTAGCCTGCAATCAGCTTATTAAGGTCGTAAGTATAGATTTGTATTTCAGGCAAAGCAGCATACGGGTTGCTGTCGCCAAAATGTAATTTATCCCAAGCGTGTTTTTCACGCTGTTCCATT
Source organism: uncultured Clostridia bacterium (assembly GCA_947053655.1). GTDB lineage: Bacteria > Bacillota > Clostridia > Christensenellales > Borkfalkiaceae > Coproplasma. Next base: position 4,479 of record CAMRTO010000018.1, on the reverse strand, counting down.
ACGTAGTCCCAAGTATAAATTTCATCTTCCTTAAACTGGTCGAGCAGGTTGAACGGCGTACCCGACAAACGAAGTATTTTAGGTTTCTTCGTCTGATTGCAAATCTGGTCTATAACAGCTTGACCTAATTTAGTAAGCGTACCTTCGTGCGCTTCGTCAATAACAACGTAATCCCAATCAATAAGGAATATGTAATCGTTCTTATCAAATTTGCCACCGACAGCTTGCGAACCACGCAAATCCTGCATTGAGGCAAAGTAAACAAATTTATTTCCGCTGTCTACAAGATTTTCTATTTTCTCGCCGTTAGTCTTTGAACCGTAAACGTATCCTGTATCGTAGAAAATCTTTTGAAAATCCTCGTACCAGCCCTTATTTACTACGGGGCGGTGAGTGAGAATTATAGTTTTCTCAAAGCCTAACTCTTTCGCAACTTGCAACGCTGTCAAAGTTTTTCCGAAACGCATTTTTGCGTTCCACAGCATACGGTCGCTTTTCTTAAATTGCTTTATAGTTTCAGTAATTGCCTTTTTCTGTTCAGGACGGAAAACAATAGGACTATGCGTTTCGGTTATTTCGTTAGCTGACAATGACGCACGGTTTTCTTTTACCGCTTTAATAGCACGTTTCGCCGTTTCTAAATCTATTTTAAACCACTCATTAGCTTTATTTTGAGTGTCAAAATAATGACGCTGAACACCTGAACGGTCAAGAACTTTATGAACGTGATGGTCTGAAAATGCTTTTACTTTTTTAACGTCTTCTTCGGCAACAGTACGAATAGCAAGTTCCGTATGCAGTAACTCATAAACAATGCCGGCAGTGGTTGTATACTGATTTATACGGTTTTTAGCGGCAACATTAAGTTCTTTCGAGTTCGGTAAAAGTTCATCTGCTGACTTTGCCGATTTGCACGTAGCTTCGCCGATTTTCAATAATCCGTTATGCTTACCGTCATTTATTCGGAATATGTATATCAGTTTGTAGGCAAATGTGGACTTAAATTCAGTCATTATGATTTCCTCCCCAAAAACGACACAAACTTAATCGCTCTTTTCGTTTCCCAATTCTTTATCTTACAGTAAATACCGTTGTGCTTCAACGGTCTGTTCTTTGCACAACCTTCACAAATTGTTACGGCAGGTTTCTCGTCCAACAAAGAAAGTTGCACTTGAGTTTCATTAATGCAGCTATTCGGAACGACAAATTTCAGCCCGTCCATTTGCCAGATATTCCAAGAGATAATTTCCGCAATTTCCAATAGCTGTTGTAAGTTCGGTTCTTCGTTAAACTTATATTTGTAGTAATCGATAAAGGTATATAAAAGGTTTTCTCTCGCAAGCAACAAATTGTCGCCCTGCCACTCATATCCGTAAACGCTTTGGAACGCTTTAATCGCCCAATTATACCAATCAGCTTTATCGTTGACGTTCTCGCAAATTACCCTTAATTTTCTATCAAGCAAACCAATACGATTTATTACGGCAATTTCTTTCCCTGTAACAGTATCGTAACGACTTGCAAGGTAGGGGGCTTCTCCGCAAGTTATTTCAAGGCGGATATCAGTTACATAATCCTGCCAAGTCTTTCCGACAGTCAATGAAAAATCTATAGGCTCTTGATTTGTTTCCAAAGACTTATCTTGTTCTATATTAAATGCGCCCTTGAACCCGAACCAAGCGTCGTCGATTAAATTGTTCTGACAGTTGCAAACCCAAGAAGGTGTAAACACTTCGGCTTTACCTCGTATTCTGGATTGCTGTTCTGCTTTCGATTTTTTAACTCTCGGCTTTATAATCTCGCCGTTATTGCCCGTAATTAAAAAAGGCAAAATAGGCTTATTGCTATTGTACAATAAACCGTTTTGCTCGTAATTATCTGTCGCCCAAATAATATTGCTTCCCGTTGTATTATCTTTAAGAAGAATATCTAAAAGCCGACTATCGAGATTGAATATATAGTTTTCCTTAATATCAACCTGAATTGCCATATAAAAACATTATATCAAATATCGACATTTTAATCAATAGAAAAGGCGGCGAATTTGCTATTCTTCGTCAAGAATATCCATCATAATCAAGTCATCTAAAATTTCTTCGTTAGAGTCGTCGTCCCCAAAGATAAAATCAAAAATACCCATAAAAATTCCTCACTTTTCTATATTATAGCATAATAAGTTGACAGAAATCGGCACGTTTAAAAAATTTATATACGCTTTTTTACCGTGTTAATTTGTTATAAATTCACAAACGGCAGATTTACGGTCGCTTGTCTTTGATACAAGCGGAGCGGCGCTGCACGCCGCCCCGAGACAAGCGACCGTACTTCGATTGACAAACAAATAAATGAAACAAAGAGGCGGAGCGGGGCTTGCCGCTAAACCGCTTGCAATCCCCCGCTGTCTGCCGGTCTGCTCAATTTGTTTGCTTTTATACTTGCCTTGTCAAAGCGTTGCCGTAGGTCGGCTATGTCCTATTCGTCGGTGCTTAAAACAGCCGCACAACGGCAGTTGTCAAGCAATTCAATTACTTTATCGTCCGTAGTAGTTTCAGGCTTCTACGGCTTATTTTTATAACTTATAAGTTTCATTGTTGCGTCGGTTATTTCCGCCTATGGAATAGCCGATTTTTGTTGCAAATTTACAAATGACAGATTTATGGTCGCTTGTCTTGATTACAAGTGGAAAACGGTATTTTTTGTTACAAATTCACAAATGAGTGTTTTACGGTCGCATGTCTTGATACAAGACAGGTGGTTTTTTGTTTTATCTCCGTTTTTCTTTCGAGGGGATATTTTGGCATAGCCGAGCTACCTTGTCAACTCCGTTTCGGTGCAAGCATTCACGGCGTTGACAAGGCAATAGAAATATAAGAGTTTTCTTCCAATATTCCACCTATGCCCTTTTTACCCCGTCGAAAGACGAATAAAAAAAGCGAGGTAAACAAAAATGGCAAAAGCGGTTGAAGTCAAAAGGGATTTCAAAGTGTTAAAAGAGGTTATCTCTCCCGAAAACGTGCAGGTTATGGCAGAGCTTATAACTATAAAGCAGACGAAAGTGTTAATAGGCTATATAGGTGAAAACGCTATTAAAGCACACGATAAGGTCTATTATGACGTTGTGCGTAAAGACGAACTCGGCTATGTTTTGAGTGATTATTACGATTTAGTTCAGGACGTAGCCGTTTTCTTATGCGAACACTTCGGGGAGTATTTAGACGATTATCTATATACGTCCAAGAAAGGCAAAGCCGTAACTGTTAAAACAGAATGTTATTACATCATAAAGCGTGAACTTTATAAGAGATACAGCGTAGGCTCAAAGAAATTCTCTTTGGAAATATTCAAATGTATGGCAGACAAAAGAGATTTTATAGAAATGTCAGGCGAAGAAATCGAAGAAAGCTATAACAGAGCAGAAACTATAATCTCACTTATGAATTTAGGCGAAAAACATCTTATAGTCTTAAACGCAAGGTTACAGGGTGTACCCTATACACAAATCGCAGCAATACTGAAGTGCACTACTGCCGGCGTTCATGGGTTCAGATACGTTATGCAAAGACGTTATAACAAAGTTATGCAAGAAATATAAATGCCCGAAAATGTTGGGAAATGTGTGGTTTCTGCACGGTAATGTGGGTTTTCTGCCCAATAAATGTCCTATTATGTGGGAATATTTTAGTTTACAATGAACTTGCAATCACTAGTAAGGCGTATCAATGACCTGATTCGTCTAACCATAGCTTAACAAAAAAATTGGAAAAACAACGCACAGTATTTACGGTTGGGAAACCAGACGTAAAGAAACTAACGAACACGGAGGCAAACATTTTTTATCAAACACTTTTAGAAATGATTATCGAATGGAAACAGGAGGAAAACAAAAATGAAGACAGCGGTAATTTACGCAAGGTACAGTAGCGACGCTCAGAGTGAACAGTCTATCGAAGGACAGCTTAGAGTGTGTCAAAAGTACGCTCAGGACAACGGTTATCTTATTTTAGATACCTACATAGACAGGGCAATGACGGGCACTAACGATTTACGTCCGGAATTTCGGCGTATGATTAAAGACAGTGAAAAGAAACAGTTTGACGTGGTACTTGTCTATAAGCTGGATAGGTTTTCAAGAAATAAGTACGAAAGCACTATCCATAAAAAGACTTTAAGGGATAACGGTGTTAAACTTATATCCGCTATGGAAAACATACCCGATACACCCGAAGGCATAATACTTGAAAGCCTTTTGGAAGGGTTTGAGCATACAAATGGACACAATAAACTAAAATCAGAATTAAAGCAGTCAATTCAATGTAAAGTAAAAGTCGGGACTCCTTACGGAATTCCGACTTTTTATTAACACATTTAGAACGCTAAATTGTAATTTATCGTTCTATTGCTCGTTCCATTAAAAGAATTGTGCAGTGTTCCTGTTCTCGAACTTCGCCGGTTTTAGTGAATTTGTTTTTAGTCCAAAAT
>CAMRTO010000017.1 GCA_947053655.1 uncultured Clostridia bacterium | reverse complement strand
AATATGTTCAACAGCCTGTTTACGGTCCCATGCCTCAAAGCGGCGGCGACCTTGCAGAGCTTAAAGCGGAATTCAAGAAAATGCGCGAGGAACAGCGTTCCGACGTCAAACTCGAAAACGAGCTTTTAAAGCTTCGTCTCGACGTCAAGGCGGACAACAACGCTTCCGGCAGATATCAGCAGGCTCCCGCGTTTGTGCAACAGCCCGTATATCCTCAGATGCCCGCTTTCGGGTCGCAGCCTGTGTACCCTCAGATGCCTGCGTTCCCGCAGATACAGCAGTCCGGCGTTAATTCGGACGATAGCGCGCTTGCGGAAAAGTTCGGTATAATGATGGCGGCAATGATGCGTAGCATAGGCGCAACCGCACAGGCGGCTTCCGTACCGCAGATTAAGGAGGAAGCTCAGCCTCAGGTAATCCATACGGAAACTGCGCCCGTGACTCAACCCGCGGTATATCCTCCCGACGCGGTCATAACCACGACAACCACGGTGGACACCACGAAAAATCAGGTCAAATCCCAGTCAAGGGAGGAGAGCGAACGCGACAGGTTCTTCGACATAGACGGCTTCTACGACAAGTTTGAAGGCTAAACAATTTAAAAAACGGCGCGGACGGCAAAATACGCGTCGTATTTTTTTGTGTATAAAAGACAAAAAGCGTAAGAGAATTGCCTCAAATTTTCCGCAACGCCGACAGCAAATGAAAAATACTCCGCCTGTTCGGCATACGGATTATTATTTGTATCGTCGGACGTTTGCTTTATTATTAATAAGCTTCGGCTTTGCTTAGTTGATATTTGTAACCGAGCAGATTATCGCATTTATCGGCGTCGTTAAATAAATTTATATCCGCTTAAATTTTTTTAAGAGTTCTAATCCGGAAATTCACGCATAAAGTATTATACACATAGTTTTTGCGGAGGCGGTTATGCTTGATTACAATGTTTACGAGGATATAGCAAAGAGAAGCGGAGGAGATATTTATATAGGCGTTGTGGGGCCGGTCAGGACGGGCAAATCCACGTTGATTAAAAAGTTTATGACCGAGCTGGTCATTCCCAACGTAGCGGACGGCAATGCCAAAAGCATTATGACCGACGAACTGCCGCAGTCTGCTTCCGGAAAAAGCGTTATGACTACGGAGCCGAAATTCGTTCCCGCGAAGGCGGCGGAGGTACGCATAGAAAACGCGTCCGCGAACGTAAGGCTGATAGACTGCGTAGGCTTTATAACCGAGGGGGCTTCCGGCTTCGACGAGGACGGCAAACCCCGCCTTGTTAACACGCCCTGGAGCGAAAAACCCGTTCCGTTTGCAGAGGCTGCGGCTATCGGTACCGAAAAGGTCATCAAAGACCACTCCACCATAGGCATATGCGTGACCACGGACGGCAGTATCGCCGATATCCCGCGTCAGGGTTATGCGGCGGCGGAGGAGCGCACCGTAAAAAGCTTGCAGGCAATAGGCAAACCCTTCGTAATAGTTTTGAATTGCGCGGAGCCTTCTTCCGCGTCGGCGCGCGCACTTAAATCCGAACTTGAAGCCAAGTACAATAACACCGTAATAGCAACCAATTGCGAAAGACTGGACGCGGACGGACTTTTGGACATTCTCAAAGCAGTGCTTTTCGAGTTCCCCGTTATTTCGTTCGACGTAAACATGCCCGACTGGATGCGTTTTCTCCCGCCGGATTCCACCGCCGTATGCGAGCTGTTGGAGCGCGTGCGCGCCGCTTCGCAAAAGGTTTGCAAAATGAAGGATTGCACTGCGTTCGACACTATGTTCGACGGTTGCGGCTACTGGAAGGACGAGGCGGGAATAGCTTTGAACCTTTCGGAAGGAAGGGCGGAGATAACCGCATATTCCAAGGACGGCATTTTCTTCAATATGCTGTCCGAAATAGCCGGCGACGAAATTACGGACGAGTGTTCTTTGATGCGCTACGTGCGCGGCACTGCCGGCGCGAAGCAAAACTATGATAAAATCAAGGACGCTTTCGAGTGCGCCAAAGTAAACGGCTACGGCATTGTTCAGCCGGACGACTCGGACATGACGCTCGAAGCGCCCAAGGTAGTCCGACAGGGCGGAAGCGTGGGTATAAAGCTCCGTGCGACCGCGCCCAGCTACCATATTGTAAAAATAGACGTTTCCGGCGAAGTCAGCCCCATTATGGGCAGCGCCTCGCAGAGCGAAAGTATAGTTCAGGGCATGATGAACGGCTTCGAAAGCAATCCCGAAGGAATGTGGGAGACCAACGTTTTCGGCAAATCTTTGCGCGGAATGGTGAAAGAAGGGCTTTCGACTAAGGTTTCGGGTATGCATGACGAGACGAAGGCAAAGATGCGCCGCGCTATTACCAGAATAATAAACGAGGGTAGGGGCGGAGTTATCTGCATTATACTTTAAATTTAATGACACGGCGGCTTCCGTCAGCGGAAGCCGCATTTTTATGTTTTATTGCCTTTTTTTGCTGTGTTTTCCTTTAAAACCCGCGGCAAAACACTGATTTTACAAATAATTATATGTTGACGAAATATTTTCATAGTGTTATAATATTAGCCGGTATAACCAAAGAGACGGAATATGAATCAACCCAAACGCTATAATTTCAAGACAAAACCCGTAAAACCGAATAAGTTCGTTATGTGGTGGGTAAAGGCTATTTTATCCGACCCCTTATTAAGACACAGAAATTTCAAGTGCGAAAAAACGGGAATGGATAATATTAAACCGCCCTATCTTTTGCTTGCCACGCACGCAAGCAATATGGATTTCCGCATACTTTTCGGTTCTATTAAACCGTACAACATGAATTTCGTTGTCACGATAGAGGCGATGCACGACTACACCAAGACGCTTATGCGCCTTGCGGGCGGAATTTTCAAGCGCAGGTTTACGCGCAATTACGAGCTTATTTCACACATGCGCTACTGCGTGAAAAACCATGAAAATCCGCTTGTTATGTATCCGGAGGCTTATTTCAGCCCCGACGGAACGACGAACAGCCTTTCTCCCGCGGTCGGCAAAATATGCAAGCTTTTGAAGGTGCCCGTAGCGGTGCTTATTTCTTGCGGAAGCTTTATCGCCCGCCCGTATTGGAACAAGTCGAAATTCAACTTCCACCGCGTGCCTTTAAAGGGCAAGCTTATTTGCGTTGCGGACGCGGACGAAGTACGGCGGCTGTCCGCGGAGGAGCTGAACGAGAGAATAGCAAAGGTTTTCGTTCACGACGATTTAAAATATCAGTACGACAACAAAATAAAAATAAAATACCGCAAGCGCGCCGACGGTCTGCACAACATACTTTACAAATGTTGCGACTGCGGTACCGAGGGCGAAATGTATTCTTCGGGAATCACTTTGGAGTGCCGAAGCTGCGGCAAAAAGTGGAACATGACGGAATACGGACGTCTGGAAGCGCTAAGCGGTGAAACTAAGTTTGCGCATATTCCCGACTGGTGCAAATGGGAGAGGGAATGTGTAAAACGCGAGATAGAAGAAGGTACTTACTGTATCGAGGACGACGTGGAAGTCCATACTTTGCCCAATAACAAGTTCTATAAACAGGGCTTCGGCAAATTCAGGCAGGACGTTACGGGCACTTATCTTACTTGCACGGCATACGGAGAGCCTTACAGCCTGCACCTCGCGCCGACGGAGCTTGAAAGCCTGCATATAGAGTTCAGCTATCACGATTTAATGAGGCGCAAACGCTTCGGCGACAGCATGGTCATTTCCACCGACAAGGACAGCTTCTGGCTTCATTCGGGCACAAAACGGTGCGTAATTTTAAAAATTATGTACGCCACGGAGGAGATGAACCGCCGTGCCAAGAGCGAACTGAAAAACAATTCCGGCAAAACAGAAACGGACGGGTAAATCACTCGCCCGTTTCGTCTTTTTCATAGCTTGTAACGCTTTCCGGCGTAAAAATTTCACCGTCGGCGCCGTATAAAGCCGCGTCGTCTTTCAGGCTCATTATATATTTAACGTATTGCTCGTCGGTCAGTTTTACGATTTTTTTCTTTTTTGCCATGCGGAAAACCCTCCGTTTTTTAAATATTATGTACTTAAAACTCAGTTTTATTCCGTTTGCGCGCCATGCGCAAATTGTCGTGCGGAAATGGGTAAATTTGTAATTGCCCCCATAATATGCCGCGTTTAACGCAAAATATATACAAAAAACATCAAAATATTTTGCTAATTGTATTTACTTTTACTTAATTTTGGTGTAAACTAAATATACATACTGTTTTAACATGCCCTACGGGCATTTTTGAAAAATTACCACACTCGAGGTACAACATGGCATTCGGAAAAAATAATCAAGGCGCCGAAGAAGAATCGGCTCCGAAGAAAGCCGACGTCTTATTAAGAGGCACACAGGAAATATCCTATAAGCAGGATGAAATTATACGGCAGTCAAAGCTGTCCGTTTCGCGCATAGACGCCGCTTTGGAGTTGTTTTCCAAAAACATTCAGGACACAGCTTATCTCGCCAAGCAGAGCAGCGAAATTTTTTCTCAGCTCAAAGCGGAAAATTCTTCTTTGAAGCAGGAGCTTTTATATCTTGCAAAACAGGGGGAAAATATTTACTCCGGTCTGTCGGATAAAATTTCCGAGCTTGCCGAGCAGGCCAAGAACAGGGAAAACGCTTACGGCGGACTTGCGGATAAAATAAACGACGTTTCGGAACAGACGAGAATTACGGAAAACGCTTACGGTGATATTTCCGACAGGATAACCGAGCTGTCAGAGCAGACCAAGCGCGGCGAAAACGTTTATGCCGAGCTGTCGGAAAAGGTCGCGGATTTGACCGAGCAGACCAAGCGCAGCGAAAGCGCGTATGCCGACCTTGCGGATAAGATTGATATGATTTCCGCGCAGACCTCGCGCAACGAAAACCTTTACGGCGAAATTTGCGAGAGGCTTGCCGTTATTTCCGACCGTCAGATTACGGGAACGGAGCGTATAACGGAGATTGTGGACGAGCCTGTCATAACCCCTACGGTAGAGCAGGTAACGGTTCAGGATACCGCCGTGTACGAGCGGCTTGCGGACAGAATAGAGGAGCTTTCCGAACAGCTTAAAAGAAACGACGCCGTTTATTCCGAGCTGTCGGAAAAAATCGATGCTATATCCGAACGCGTCGAAAAGGGCGGAAATACGGAGGAGATTTACGAGCAGGTTCGCAGAAACGACAGCTTCTATTCCGTGCTGACCGACAAGCTCGAGGTTCTGTCTTCAAAGGTGGAAAGATACGGAGAGGAGAGCGCCGCGCGCGCAGTACCTCTTTCTTCGGCGCCCGCAATGCCTTCTCAGACGGTCGTAAGGGAAGAAATAGACTATAACAGGCTTGCGGAAAAAATCGCCGATATTATCGCCACGCGCGAGGTTATTTCCCCCGATTACATCGCTTCCAAGGTTGCGGAGCAGGTTGTAATCCCCGGTATAGAGGGCACCAACGTTCATCTTACCGTGGACGAGGAAAAGATTGCCCGTCAGGTTGCCGATTTGGTAAAACTCAACGGCATAGACGTAATCCGCGAAACGGTTGTCCGTCAGGAGCCGTCGCCCGTTGCGTCCGCGCCTGTGGAAATTCCCGCCGTGCAGCAGGTTTCTCTGGATATAGACGAAGAGGAGCTTGCAGACAGAATAGCGCTTAAAGTAGGAAGTCTCAAAGCGGAAGACTTTGAAATTATTGTTGACGACGAGGGTTGCGAATCCATTTCCAAAGAAATCGCGGATAAACTCGACTACGAGACAATTTCGTCCATCGTTGCCGAAAAGATACGCGTCGCGCTCGATATCGCTTCCGCCAACGAGCCCGATTACGAAGAAATGGCTCAGCGCATCAGTGAAAAAATTACGGTTGCCGGCGTCAACGAGGACGCGATTGCGGAAAAAGCCGCCGCTGTTCTTTCCAACTATCTGCCGGAATTCGATACCGACGATATCGCCGACAAGGTAACAAATGCGGTAATAGACGTTGTAAACGCGCAGTCGCAGACTGTCCAGGCCGTTGTGGATAACGAAACTATCTGCAATACCATATCCGAAAGGCTTATTGAGTCGCAGGCGGATAACGATTATGCAATAGTAATAGACGAAGAAGGAATTTCCAAGATAACGGAGCTTGTTACCGAGGAAATCGAAAAGGAAACCGCCGCCAGGTTCGATAAGGTCGACGGCGACATTGCCGAAATAAAGGATATGCTTTCCAACGGCGTCGTTGTCGCGGGCTCTACGGAAATAGCGACTTCCGCCGCCGCTTACGACGATTCCGCCGTGGAGGAGCTTATTAAGGTAAGCGATTTGGTTCAGCCGGAAGATCTTATCGAGGAAAAACCCAAAGCCAAGTCCAAGAAAAAAGCAGTTGAACCCGAGGAAGACGAGGAGCCGGATTACGACGACGATGACGAATTCGACCCCGAGGACCTTGCCGAGGACGAGCTTATGCCCGGAGAAGTGGGCGAGGGCGTCGATTTCTCCAACATGATGCGCTACAACCGCAGCTTCATTGCGAGGATTATTCAAGGCACGTCGGAACAGAAGCAGTACTACGGCGACATAAAGCATGCGCTTCTCTCTTACAAAAAGGTCAATTCCAACATTGCCTGGGGCGCGGAGCGCTTCAATAAGGGCAGGGAAACAATTGCAAGACTGAAAATCCGCGGCAAGACGTTGTGCCTGTATCTTGCGCTCGACCCGAACGAATACAAGACCTCTGTTTATCACCATGCGGACGTGTCCGACAACAAGTCTATGAACGGCACGCCTATGATGGTCAAGATAAAGAGCGGGCTCGGCGTGAGGAAGGCTATAAGGCTTATAGACGAGATGCTTGCCAAGCGCGAGGGCGTCAAGAGGGAGATACCCGAGCGCGACTACGCGGCAATGTATCCTTACGAGACAATAGACGAACTTATCGAAGACGGACTTATAAAGGACGTAAGCAAAAAGCACAAAAAATAACGGAAGAAAACAGACTTCAGGGGGGTTGATTTTTCATCAATCCCCCGTTTAATGTGAAAGCATACATATTATAATACTTGAACGGAGATTAAATTTTGGAAAATCAGGAAAACATGGAGCGCGGATACCGCGCCCGCAGAAACGTGCGTAAGCCTCAGCAAAAGCAGAGACCGGAAAAACAGGAAAAATTAAAAAAGCAGGAAAAACAGGAAAATAAACTGCGTGAAAAGCTTCAAAAATCGCAAAAATCGCAGAAAGTTAAGGGTAACGACGTCAAAAACGTCAAAAAGGCTAAGCGCGGCGCAAAGCCCGTCAGGATTGTGTTCCTCGGCGGCGTAGGAGAAATAGGCAAAAACATGACCGCCGTAGAGTGCGGCGACGACATAATAATTATAGACGCGGGCGCTATCTTCCCCACGGAGGAAACGCCGGGCTTCGATTTGGTGGTGCCCGATATAACTTACCTTGTGGAAAACAAACGCAAGGTCCGCGGCGTTGTATTAACGCACGGACACGAAGACCATATCGGCGGCATACCCTATCTTTTGAAGGAGCTTAAAATTCCCGTTGCGGGCACAAAGCTTACGCTTGCGCTTGTGGACAACAAACTGCGCGAGCACAGGATTAACGACGCAAAACTCATAACCATAACGGCGGGACAGCCTTTTCAGTTGGGTTGTTTCAAAATCCGTCCCGTAAACGTAAACCATTCCATAGCCGGTTCCCTGGCGCTTGCGATAGAAACTCCGCAGGGCGTAATTTTCCACAGCGGAGATTTCAAGATTGATTTAACGCCCGTCGCTGGCGAGCCTATCGACTTGAAAACCATTTCGGACACGGGTTCCGCGGGCGTACTTTTATATATGGGCGAAAGCACAAATATAGAGCGCGCAGGCTTTACAATGAGCGAAACGGTCGTCGGTGCGACGCTGGACAGGCTTTTCGAGGAAAACGGCGGCAACCGTCTTATAATAGCCACGTTCGCTTCCAACGTGCACCGTCTGCAACAGATATTCGACCTTGCGGTCAAGCATAAGCGCAAAGTCGCGCTTTCGGGCAGAAGCATGCTTAACGTCGTAGAGGCGGCGGAAAAAATAGGCGAGATTAAAGTGCCCGAAAACGCACTTGTCGATATATCGCATATAAAAAACATGCGCGACGATGAAATCGTAATTGTTTCCACGGGCAGTCAGGGAGAGCCGATGAGTGCGCTCACACGCATGGCAAACGGCGAGCTTCCCGCCGTAAGCGTAGGTAAAAACGATACGATTATAATTTCCGCGTCGCCCATACCCGGCAACGAAAAGCTTGTTTACAGGGTAATAAACAACCTTTACCGCCGCGGCGCAAACGTCGTTTACGAAAGTCTTGAAAATATTCACGTTTCCGGACACGCCTGCCGCGAGGAGCATAAAATAATGCACACGCTTTTGAAGCCGAAGTATTTCATTCCCGTTCACGGCGAATACAGGCACCTTAAAAAGCACGTGCAGCTTGCAGAACAGCTCGGTCTATCAGAAAGCCGCATGTTCATACCCGAAATAGGCAACTGCGTTGAGATAACGCCGAACGGCATAAAACGCGTCGAAAACGTCACCGCAGGTTCCCGCCTTATAGACGGAGAGGGAATAGAGGACGAAAAGGCGAGCATGGTCATAGAGGACAGAAGGCAGCTTTCCGAGGAAGGGCTTTTCATTGTTTCCATAGCTGTGTCCAACGGAGAAGTGGTGGGAGAGCCCGCGATAAATTCGCGCGGTTTCGTGTTCGATTTCCACCGCGATTACAACAAGGAAATACGCGACGTTATTCTGCGCGCCATTGATGGTTACGACTTGTCGCGCGGAACGGTGGACGAGCTTAAACGTACGATAAAGCGCAATCTGAGAAATTATCTTATGAGAAAGACCAAACAATCGCCCATGGTTGTGCCGGTGGTAGTGGAGATATGACGCAATTTTCATATGCGCACAACGACACGTCGCAAGGCGAGCGGGTAACCCCCACGGCGAAGTTTAACCGTCCGCACATATGTGCGGAAATACAGGCGTTGAGGGAAAATGCGTTTGCCCGCGGCATACCTACCGCTGACGACGAAACGCTGTGTTTTTTGCAAACGTTTTTAAGCGCGTTCAAGCCGCGGAAAATTTTAGAGCTTGGTTCGGCAGTCGGCATATCCGCCGCCTTCATGTTAAACATATGTAAGCAAGCTCAAATGACTACTATAGAACGCGACGAAGCATTTTATAACGAAGCTTTGCAAAATTTCGCAAAGCTCGGTCTCGGCGGGCGGATTACACCTGTCTTCGGAGACGCCGCCGAACAAATACAAAAGCTTGACGGCGGTTTCGATTTTATCTTTCTCGACTGCGCAAAAGCGCAATACGTAAAGTACCTCCCCCGTTTGAAGCAGCTTCTCAACGACGGCGGCTGTCTGCTTGCGGACGACGTGCTTTTGTACGGCTGGATTACGGGCGAGACGGAAATTCCGAAAAAGCGTAAAATGCTGGCGCAACACGTAAACGAATACGTGCAAGCCGTAACACATGACGGACAGCTTTCCACAACAATTATCAACGCGGGCGACGGTCTCGCTTTAAGCGTCAAGCTATAAAAAATTTTAATAAAGTCAAACAAATGAAAGTAGAACTTTTGGCGCCTGCGGGCAGCTTTTCAAAACTTAAAACGGCGTTTTACTTCGGCGCGGACGCGGCGTATATCGGCGGTAAAGATTTTTCTTTGCGCTCCTTTGCGGATAATTTTACCCGCGACGAGCTTGAAGCGGCGGTTAAATACGCGCACGCTTCGGGTAAAAAAGTTTACGTAACGGCAAACATTTTTGCGAAAAACGCCGACATGCCGCTTTTGGATGATTACTTCTCCTATCTGCAATATATAAAAGCGGACGCGGCTATCGTCTCCGACGCGGGCGTATTGTACGCCGCAAAAAAAAGCGCGCCGTCTTTACATTTGCACATATCGACACAGGCGAACCTGACCAATAAATATGCGGTCAAATTCTGGAGCGAACAGGGCGCCTCGCGCGTAATTCTCGCGCGCGAGCTTTCGCTGGACGAAATTGCGGAAATTCATTCTTTCGTTCCCGAAACAGAGCTTGAAACATTCGTGCACGGCGCAATGTGCATTTCCTATTCGGGCAGGTGTCTTTTAAGCGACTATCTTGCGCACCGCCCCTCCAACCGCGGCGAGTGCGTTCAGGCGTGCCGCTGGAATTACAGTATTCTAAAGACCGACCCTTCCCCCGACGGCGGCAAGCTTGAAATACAGGAGGACGGGCGCGGCACGTATATTCTGAACAGCAAGGACCTTAACATGTCCGCCCACCTTGCAAAGCTTGAAAAGGCGGGCGTCTGTTCCTTTAAGATAGAGGGCAGAATGAAGTCGGAGTATTACCTCGCCACGGTCATAAACGCTTACCGCCGCTGTATGGACGACGGTTTTTCCGCACAGGTCGAAAGAGAGCTTTTGACCGCCGCCCACCGCGACTATACTACCGCCTATGCCCTCGGAGAAAACCGCGACACCGTAAACTATTGCGACAGTCAGACCAAGGGTGACTGCGATTATATCGCCAACGTTTTAAGCTGTAACGACGGCGTAGCCACGGTGGAAATGCGCGGCAGGTTTGCCGTCGGCGACAGACTGGAAGTATTGTCCCCTTCCGGAAATTTCGGTAAAGGCTTTACCGTGGAATACGCTTACGCAAGCACGGGTGAACAAGTGAACGACTGCAAACTCGTGCAAGAGAAATATAAAATAAACTGTCCGTACGCGCTTTGCGCGGGCGACATTTTAAGAAGAAGAAAATGAATTATTCGGTCCCCTGCATTTACGGTAAAACAGATAACGTTAAAATAAGCGTCGCCGTGCCAGGCTCCAAAAGCATAACGGCGCGCGCGCTTTTACTGGCGGCGCTCGCGCAAGGCGAAAGCGTGCTGTACGGCGCGCAGTTTTCGGACGACTGCGCCGTATTTTTGAAGTGTCTTGAAAACCTCGGTATCGGGTGCCGTGTTGACGGCGACGTCGTGAAAATAGTCGGATGCGGCGGCGTACTGAATAAAAAATATGCCGAAATAGACGTCGGTTCCGCAGGCACAGCCGCGCGGTTTTTGCCGGCTTTTCTGGCTTTTCAGGACGGCGAGTACAAAGTAACCTGTTCAAACCAGATGAAATCCCGCCCCGTCGCACCGCTGATACAAACGCTTAAAAGTCTCGGCGCGCGGTTTACTTTTATTGAAAACGAAAACTCTTTTCCGTTTATAATAAAGGGTACGAAAAGCCCGTCGGACGGGGTTGAAGTAGACGTCACGCAAAGCAGTCAGTTTTTATCCGCAATGCTTATTTCCGCCGTTTGCGCGCTGAAGCCGTTTAAAATAAAACCCGTCGGCGCGCACGGTCGTGGCTACGTCGATATGACGCTTGACATGATGTGGTCTTTCGGCGTAAACGCCGAAAGCTGCGACGGCGGTTACACGGTTTACGGAAGCTATTGCGCAAAAAAATACGATATAGAACCGGACGTCTCCGCGGCGTGCTATTTTTACGCGATGAATAAAATTCTCGGCACGGATATTTCCGTCAAGGGCTTAATGCGGCACAGTATGCAGGGCGACGCGAAGTTTATAAAGCTTCTCGAAAATTTCAACGGCGGAGAGGTTGACATGTCCGAGTTTTCAGACCAGACTTTGACCCTTGCGGCTATTGCTCCTTATTTGGAAAAGCCCACAAAAATATGCGGCGTTGCGCATATCCGCAGGCAGGAATGCGACAGGATACGCGCCATATGCGACAATCTTGCGGCAATGGGGGTAAGATGCGACGAATTTTGCGACGGCGTTACAATTTATCCCTCCGCGCCCCGTGCCGCAAAAATCAATACGTTCGGCGACCACCGTGTCGCCATGAGTTTTGCGCTTACGGGACTCCGCTCGGAAGGAATAGTTATAGAAGACGCGCAGGTCTGCTCCAAAACGTTTGCGGGGTATTTTGACGTTTTGGACGAATTATGTAAAAAGATTGTAAAAACATGTTAAAATTCGCTTTACTTTTTTTCACGCATATGTCACAATAGTGTCATAATAATTTATTACATTGTCAGGTGAACGGTGGAACTTGTAAAAATCAAATTGGGCACGTCGCTGTTCTGGTACATATATCTTTTACTGTGTATCGGGCTGTTTCTCGGACTGTATTTCGGTCTTAGGAAAAAGAGTAAAAAAGTGCAGTACTGGGTGCTGTTCGGCTTTCTCGCATTAAATTTCGTTCTTCACTTTTTAAAACTTGCGTTGCCGTACTATTCGGACAAGGGTTTCCCCGCGGTAATAAGAAAAAGCACGTTTGAAAACATCTGTGCCGTAAGCACGATGATTTTCCCGTTCATTTTCATAAACAAGAAAGCAAAGGTCATGAAGGACTACATGTTCTACATGGGTTGCGTCAGCGGTATAGCGGGCTGTATAGCTCCCCTGCCGACGATAGGGCTTCCGTTTTACCACCCGGAGGTTATACGCTGTTACGTATGCCATGCGGGCATATGGATAGTGCCCCTTTTGATGGTAATTTTCGGTTTCCACAAACTGGACTACCGCAGAATATGGAAAGTTGTATTCGTCTATTTCGGCGTGCTTGCGCTTATAATGGTCAACGAACTTATCCTTATACGTCTCGACTGGGTAGAGACCGGCTCTTTGGAGGAGTTTTTCGACCCCAGCGACCGCGATATGGGTTATGCCGTCGGCTTGCCGGCGGGTGCGGAAGGCGTGGCAAAGCTTATACTTTGGCTTACGCCCAAGGCATGGAAAGACCCGTACGTGCCTATTTTGTGGCAATTCTTCCCCATGCTGATAGGCGGAAGCTTAATCTGTCTTTTAATGTGCATGTATTGGGAGCATAAGCATTTCAAGGAAGATTGCATAAAGCTCTACAAAAAAACGGTTGAAATTTACGGCATTTTGAAAAACAAAATTCTGGAAATGAAGGCCGGACGTAAAGGCGGCGCGGAAGCGCAGTCGGACGGCGCTTCGGAGGAAGCGACGGAAAATTCTGCGCCCGCGGAAGAAACGCAGCCTTCCGACGAAGAAGAAATAAAAAATTAAGACGGCATAACGCCGTCTTTTATTTTGCGTTTAAATTGTTCATATGTTAAAATGTGAGTATGGAAAGGATAATAATTCATTCCGATCTGAATAATTTTTATGCGTCTGTGGAAAGGCTTTTCGACCCGTCTCTTGCAGGTAAGCCCGTCGCCGTCTGCGGCGACAGGGAGGCGCGCCACGGAGTTGTCCTTGCCAAAAGCGAGGAGGCGAAAAAATTCGGCGTAAAGACGGGCGACACCGTCTGGCAGGCGCAACGCAAGTGCAGGGATATAGTAATTGTTCCGCCGCACTTCGAAGAATATATCGAGTATTCCAAAAGGGTACGCGCCGTATACGCGCGCTACACCGACCTTATCGAAAATTACGGTATAGACGAGTGCTGGCTGGACATAACCCGAAGCACATTGCTTTTCCCCGAATACGGCGGTGAAAAGTACTTGACGGAAAACGGAACCGAATATTATTCCGAAGGTTTTCTTTTACACCTCGGCGACGTAATAAGGAACGCCGTAAAAAGCGAGCTGGGCGTAACCGTTTCCTGCGGAGTTTCGTTCAATAAAGTTTTTGCGAAGCTCGGCTCCGACATAAAAAAGCCCGACGGAACGACGGTTATTTCCAAGGCGCGTTTCAGCGACATTATTTACGGCTTGCCCGTGGAAGATTTGCTTTTCGTCGGCGGCGCCACTAAGGAAAAGCTGAAACAAATGGGGCTTAATACGATAGGCAAGTTAGCCGCCGCGGACGATAAGATTATTACGGATACCTTCGGCAAATTCGGGCGCACGCTTTTGAAAAACGCCCGCGGCGAGGACATTGACCCCGTTAAGCATATGGACGAAAAGCGCGAAATGAAGTCCATAGGCAATTCCTGCACGTATCCAAAGGACGTGACCGATATGCGCGGCATAAAGCGGCTTTTATACGTCCTTGCGGAAAGCGTTGCGGCGCGGCTGAGAGAGTCGGGACAGGGCTTTGCGGACACCGTTCATTTATGGGTGCGCGACAGCGCGCTTAACAATTTTTCTTTTCAGAAAAAGGTGCGTCATACCGCGCTTTGCGGCGAGATTGCAGAGCATGCCTTTTCGCTTTTTACGGCTAATTTCAGACCGCCTTTCAGTGTGCGCTCTCTCGGCGTTACCGTGTCGGGCTTCGACAACGGGCAGTCGCAGCTGACTTTCGACGAGGCGAGCGGGAACTATAACAAGCGCTACGCGGTGGAAAAGTGCGTCGACCAAATCCGCAAAAAACACGGCTATGCCAAGCTGCAGCGCGGAATAGTTGCCGAGGACAAGGACGAAATGTGCAACGATATAAAAAGCACTCATCTTATAAAGCCCGCAAAAATAGATTATCCCGAAGATTAACCAGCGCTTATACGCGGCATAAATACTTGTTAAGTTAATTTGCGTCAATTAATTTGACAGCACGCTTATAATTTTTTATAATCTTATTGTTACATCGGCGGCTTTAATCTAAGCCGCGGGAGAAAAATTTCAGGAGAAAAAAATTTTTATGAATCTTCCCGAAAAGTTCGGTGAAAACGTTTTCAACGATTCCGTTCAGAAAGAGACGCTGCCCAGCGAGGTTTACAAGGCGCTGCGCGCAACGATAGAGGCGGGCAACCGGCTTGACGTATCCATTGCGGGCGCGGTAGCGTCGGCAATGAAAAAGTGGGCGGTGTCCAAGGGCGCAACGCACTACACCCACTGGTTCCAGCCCCTTACCGGACTTACGGCGGAAAAGCACGACAGCTTTATAGAGCCGGAGGGCGACAAGGTAATAATGCGCCTTACGGGCAAAAGCCTTATCGTGGGCGAGTCGGACGCGTCCAGCTTTCCTTCGGGCGGTTCGCGCGCGACTTACATGGCGCGCGGTTACACGGCGTGGGACCCCACGTCTCCGGCTTTCGTAAGGGGGGGCACCCTGTATATACCTACGGTGTTCGTTTCCTATACGGGCGACACGCTGGATAAAAAATCGCCGCTGTTGCGTTCGATGACGGCGGTCGACAAGCAGGCGAAAAGAATTTTGAAGCTTTTCGGGATAGAGTGTAAAAAAGTATCGACAACCGTCGGACCCGAGCAGGAGTACTTCCTTATTTCCGAGGAGGAGTATTTTAAACGCAAGGATTTGCGGCTGACGGGAAGGACGCTTTTCGGCGCGCCCGCGTCGCGCGGACAGGAGCTCGAAGACCATTACTTCGGCGCTATCAAACCGAAGGTGGCGGACTTCATGCGCGATTTGGACGAACAGCTTTGGAGTTACGGAATTCTCTCCAAAACCAAACATAACGAGGTTGCGCCCGCCCAGCACGAAATGGCGCCTGTGTTTACTACCGCCAACGTCGCGGTGGACACTAATATGCTCACAATGGAAATAATGCGCAACGTTGCCAAAAAGCACGGGCTTGTCTGCCTTTTGCACGAAAAGCCTTTCGAGGGTATCAACGGCAGCGGCAAGCACAATAACTGGTCCATGTCTACCGATAAGGGATTAAATCTTTTAAACCCCGGCGCCAATCCCGAAAGCAATACGCTTTTCAAGCTTGTTCTGGCGGCGGTCATAAAAGCGGTGGACGACTATCAGGGTATTTTAAGGGCTTCCGTCGCCTCCGCGGGCAACGACCACAGACTGGGCGCCAACGAAGCGCCCCCCGCAATAATTTCCGTCTATCTCGGCGACCAGCTCGGCGCGCTTGTGGACAGTATAGTCAAGGATAAAAATTACACGGCGGGGAAGGTGGTGCAGGCGTCTATCGGCGTACCGGAGTCGCCCATATTCCCCAAGGACGCCACCGACAGAAACAGAACCTCGCCCTTCGCGTTTACCGGTAATAAATTCGAGTTCAGAATGTTGGGCTCGCAAGCCAACGTCGCCGACGCGAATATCTGTCTGAATACGATAGTTGCGGACGCTTTCGAGCAGTTTGCAAACGAGCTGGAAGGCGCGGCGGATATCGAAAAGGCGGCAAATAAAGTTATCTCGCGCGAGCTTAAAGCGCACAGCCGCATAATTTTCAATCACGACGGTTACGGTCCCGAATGGGAGCCCGAGGCGGCGCGCCGCGGATTGCTTAACAATAAAAATACTGCCGACGCGGTTCCGCTTTTCTATGAAGATAAGAACGTCGAAGTATTCGTGAACCAAGGCGTATTTACGCGGTCGGAGGCGATAGCGCGCGCGGACATAAGACTTGAAAATTATATCAAAATTATTAACATCGAAGCGCTGACCATGCTTGAAATGGTTAAACAGGATATAATTCCGGCGGTTTCGGATTACGTTGCGGAGCTGTGTCAGAACGTCGCTTCAAAACAAGCGGTAAGCGGAAGTATCCCCTGCGACAGCGAAAAGGATATTATTAACAGACTTGCGGAGCTGAACGATAAGACCTACAAGGCGGCGCAGCAGCTTGAAAGTCACCTTAAAGCTATCGATAAGGACGACGTAAAACCCGCGTCGCAGTCCATGGCGCACGTTATAATTCCGGATATGGAGCGCGTGCGCGCCCTGGTAGACAGTATGGAAACGCTTACGTCTTCGGATTTCTGGCCGTACCCGACCTATTTCGATTTGCTTTACAGCGTAAAATAGAAATTATGAAAACCTCTTTTAAAGAGGTTTTTATTTTTTGTCGAAACACACCCAAACGCGGTTTACAAAATATTATAAAAGTGATACAATTTTACGGTAAAGTAAACGGTGCTGTATGATTAAAAATTGGAAACACAGAAAATACGTCCGCGCATTTTTGGACAACGGAATAAATCTCGTACTTTTGAGCGTGCTTACCGGACTGTTTGCCGGCGTTGTGATAACTTTTTACAATATTCTCGCAAATATAGGCGAAGATACTTCCGCAAAGCTTTATCAGCTTATCCGTGAAAATCCCGCGTTTTTCCCGTTGCTTCTTTTAGGTCTTGCAAGCGGAGGAATGGTAATAGGCACGCTTGTCAGATTTGTGCCCATGATACGCGGCAGCGGTATTCCGCAGATAGAGGGCGCGGCGCGCGGTGTGGTGCGCTTCAAGTGGTACGTTACGATGTGCTCTATGTTCGCCGCTTCTCTGGCTTGTATATTTTTGGGGCTTTCCGCAGGTGCGGAGGGACCGTCTTTGCAAATGGGCGGCTGTGCGGGCGACGCCGTCGGCGCGGCGTTAAAGCGGAACAAAATGACGCGCAGGCTGCAAATTGCCGCAGGCTCCAGCGCGGGACTTGCCGTGGCGTTTAACGCGCCCGTTACGGGGCTCGTGTTCGCTATGGAGGAGGCTTTCCGCTCCTTTTCGCCGCAGGTTTTCATAAGCGCGGCAATAAGCGTGGTGGTCGCGCTTTTCACGCGCAACGCAATCCGCTTGCCGCTCGGTTACGGCGTGGGCTTTACGTTCGATACTTTCGTTTTTTCTTTTTCGTTTGACGGACAGGGCTTTTTATTCTGCCTATGGACGGTGCTTGCGGCTTTAATAGTTTCGCTGGCGGGCGTCGGCTTTTACTATTCGGTATTTGCGGTCAAAAAAGTTTTCAAACGCATAACTTTTTTCAAGGGCGCGGGCAAGTATATGATTCCTTTCATGCTTGCGGGCGTTTTCGGTATAGTAACCGTATACGCAATGGGCGGCGGTCACGCTTTTATAGAAAAACTTGGCACGAACGGCACGGGCGAAATTTCAATTGAAAAAATTATGGGTATTTCTGTTATCGCAAGCCTTATATTAATCGTGATATTCAAATTTGCGGCAAGCGTAATGGCTATGGGCTGCGGCGTTCCTTGCGGCGTGTTTATACCGATGCTTGCAATCGGCGCGGGGCTGGGCGCTGTGCTTTCAATCCTTTTCCGCAAGGCGGGCATGCCAGCCGCCTACGGCGATTATCTGGTTATTATCTGCATGTCAGTGTTCTTCGTTACGGTGGTAAAAGCCCCCGTCACGGGTATAGTGATGGTTTTCGAGCTGACGGGTCAGTTTGAAAATTTCCTCCCCGCGCTTTTGGGTATTGCGGTCGGCTATCTCGTGAGCATGGTGTTCAGGACGGAGCCCATTTACGAAAAGAGTCTGGACGGATTTATCAAGGAAGAAAAGCTTTACGAAAAGTCCGTCAAAGAGAGCGTAACCGTCGCCGTCATGAGCTATTCCAAGGCGGAAGGCGCGCAAATAAGGCAGATAATCTGGCCGACCAACGGTCTTGTCGTGAAGATAGAAAGGGAAGATACGATAATCGTTCCCGACGGCGAAACGGTTATCCGTGCGGGCGATAAGCTTACGTTCGAATGTGAAACGGACTCGCGGGAGGAGCTGTTGGATTATCTTTACGGAATTGTCGGCAAGCCCGAAAAAGAAGGTTGACGTTTTGCCGAAAGCGCGGGTAAATTAAAATTACGCTTGACTAATTTACGGTTGTAAATTATAATATAAATGTTTGTCAAAGTCCGCTAAGCGGCAAATTTTAACGAGAGGTAAGGAATATGCTTACAAGTATCTGTGGAATCAACTGGGGCGACGAAGGCAAGGGAAGAATGGTCGACCTGCTTTCGCGCGATTTCGACGTGGTATGCCGCTATCAGGGCGGCAACAACGCGGGGCACACGGTAATAAACGAAAAGGGTAAATTCATTCTGAATCTGCTTCCTTCCGGTATCCTGCGCGAGGACGTCGTAAACGTAATGGGCCCCGGCATGGTAATCGATTTAAAGCATCTGTGCAACGAAATCGCAAAGCTGAGGGAGGGGGGAATAGCCGTTTCTCCCGAAAACCTTAAAATAAGCGATAAAGCCATAATCACCATGCCCTACAACGTTTTGCAGGATATTATGGAAGAAGACCGCCTTACCAAAGCCACGGGCAAGCCTTACGGCTCTACCCGCCGCGGCATTGCGCCCGTCTACGCGGACAAATACATGAAAAAGGCTTTCCGCATGGGCGAGCTTCTGAATTGCGAGCTTTTATACAGACGGTTGCCCGATATAATCGATTGGAAAAATATGACGATTAAAGCTTACGGCTTCGAGCCGGTCTCCGTAGAGGAAATGAAGGAGTATTTCGAAACATACGGAAAACCCCTTGCAAAATACGTGACCGATACGGGAAGCTATCTTGACAAGGCGCATGCGGAGGGTAAAAATATTATGTTCGAGGCGCAGCTCGGCGCCCTGCGCGACATAGATTACGGTATCGTTCCCTATACGTCCTCGTCGTCTACAATAGCGGCATACGCGCCCATAGGCGCGGGCGTGCCGAATCTCAAACTTACCAACTCGATAGGCATTATGAAGGCTTATTCGAGCTGCGTCGGCGCGGGTCCGTTCACGTGCGAATATTTCGACGCTGACGCGGAAAAACTGCGCGAGCTCGGCGGCGAATACGGCGCGGCTACCGGCAGACCGAGGAGGGTGGGACCCTTCGACGTGGTCGCTTCGCGCTACGGAATACGCTGCCAGGGCGCGGACGAAATAGCGCTTACCAAGCTTGACGTTCTGGACGGATACGAGACGATAGAAATTTGCACCCATTACGAGCTGAACGGCAAAATAATAGACGAATTCCCTTTTACCGACGTTCTCGACTACTGCAAACCCGTATTCGAAAAGGTCAAGGGCTGGAACTGCGATATTACGGGTTGCCGCCGCAAGGAGGATTTGCCCGTTGAGGCGTTGGATTATATTTATCTGCTTGAAAAGCTGTGCGGCTGTAAAATCAGGTACGTTTCCGTGGGAGCGGAACGAGAAGCCTGCATAAAGATGTATTGATATGAAATTTTATAAAATGCACGGGCTGGGCAACGACTACGTTTATATAGACTGCTTTAAAGAGAGCGTCGAAAACCCGCAAAATCTTGCCGTAAAGCTTTCGGACAGGCGGTTCGGCATCGGCGGCGACGGGGTAATACTTCTCTGTCCGTCGCAAAGCGCGGACTTTAAAATGCGCATGTTCAACGCGGACGGTTCCGAGGGAAAAATGTGCGGAAACGGCATAAGATGCGTGGGCAAGCTTGCGCATGACCTGGGGTACGTTAAAACAGACAAATGCACGGCGGAAACGCTTTCGGGCATTAAGAAGCTCGAATTCGCTTTGGGCGACGACGGACTTGTTTCCGGCGTCAGGGTGGATATGGGCAAGCCCGAGCTGGACGGTAAAAAAATACCGTCTGCGTTTTCGGGCGAAAGCGTTATAAACGCTCCGCTCGAAGTCGGCGGAAAAACGTACGGCGTAACTTTGGTTTCCATGGGTAATCCGCACTGCGTCGTGTTCGCCGACCCCGATAAAACCGACGTTGAAAAAATAGGCGTCAAATTTGAAAACCATGCCGCATTTCCCGACAGAATAAATACGGAATTTGTGAAAGTCGTCGGCAAAAACGAGCTTTCCATGCGCGTCTGGGAGCGCGGAAGCGGCGAGACGTTCGCCTGCGGAACAGGCGCATGCGCGGCGGCGGTTGCGGCGGTTTTAAACGGCTTGTGCGAAAAAAACCGCGGGATAACCGTTCATCTCCGCGGAGGTGATTTGGAAATTCTTTATACGGACGAAACCGTCTTTATGACGGGTCCCGCGACGCTGGTCTTTACGGGCGAAATAAAGCTTTGAATTTTATATAAACGCAGTTTAAAGGCTTCAAACTTATACAGCGGTAAAAAACAACTTAAACGGCGCGGCGCGCGGAGAAAACTCCGCGCGCCGCTTAATATGCCGTCAGGCGGTTTATATATATTGCGGTACTACGTGCAGAGGGATAAAAATCGCAGTTATCTTATGCCTGAAAGTCACAAATTTACAATTAAAATGGCGACATATTCTTGCAATTGCTTTGCCTATATGTTATAATAACAGAGATTTAACGGAGAGGATGAAGTTATATTATGACAAAATACATTTTCGTAACCGGAGGAGTAGTTTCCGGTCTTGGCAAGGGTATCACGGCGGCGTCGCTCGGCAGACTTTTGAAGTGCAGGGGATACAAGGTCGCGTCCCAGAAACTCGACCCCTATATTAACATAGACCCCGGCACTATGAGCCCTTTTCAGCACGGCGAAGTTTACGTGACGGAGGACGGCGCGGAAACCGACCTCGATCTCGGTCATTACGAAAGGTTCATAGACGAAAATCTTAACAAATACTCCAACCTCACCACGGGTAAAGTCTATTGGAACGTTTTAAATAAAGAGCGTAACGGCGAATACCTCGGTCAGACCGTGCAGGTAATACCTCACGTCACCAACGAAATAAAATCGTTTATTTACAACGTCGGCAAAACGTCGAACGCCGACGTTGTAATTACGGAAATAGGCGGAACGATAGGCGATATAGAGAGCCAGCCCTTCATAGAGGCTATCCGTCAGGTTGCGCGCGAAGTGGGCAGGGATAACTGCTGTTTCATTCACGTAACGCTCGTTCCCTATATTTCCGGCTCGGAAGAATTCAAATCCAAGCCCACGCAGCATTCCGTTAAGGAATTACAGGGCATGGGTATAAATCCCGATATAATAATGGCGCGCGTCGACGCGCCCATGCCCAAAGACGTAAGGGCGAAAATAGCTATGTTCTGCAATGTGGAGCCCGAGTGCTGTATGGAAAATTTAACCCTGCCCGTGCTTTACAGTTGCCCCATTATGTTGGAGGAGAGCAATTTTTCGGAGATCGTCTGCAAGCGCTTAAAGCTTGACCCGCGCGTGATAGATTTAACCGAGTGGAATAAAATGCTTGAAAGAATAGCCGCGCGCGACAAGACCGTAAAGATAGCGCTTTGCGGCAAATACGTTCAGTTACACGACGCTTATCTGTCCGTCGCGGAAGCGCTTGCGCACGCGGGTTACGAAAACGCGGCAAAGGTCGAAATAAAGTGGGTGGACACAGAGGAGCTTACTTCTGCCAACGCAAATAAAATTTTGCACGGCGTCGACGGCATAATCGTCCCCGGCGGCTTCGGAAACCGCGGCATAGAAGGCATGATTTTGTGCGCCAAATACGCCCGCGAGAATAATATTCCTTACTTCGGAATCTGCCTCGGAATGCAGACGGCGGTTATAGAGTACGCGAGAAACGTCCTCGGCTACGCAGACGCAAACTCGTCAGAGTTCGACCCCAATTCCAAACACTGCGTCATAGACCTTATGCCCGACCAGCACGGCGTAAAAATGGGCGGCACGATGCGCCTCGGCGCGTATCCCTGCAAGGTTTTGGGGGATATAATGAAGCGCTCCTACGCCGAAGCGGAAGTGTCCGAGCGTCACCGCCACAGATACGAGTTCAATAACGATTTCAGGGAAGAAACGGAGAAAAAAGGCATGAAAATCGCAGGCACGTCGCCCGACGGTTCGCTTGTCGAGGCGGTGGAAATCCCCGCAAACGATTTCTTTATCGGCGTTCAGTTCCATCCCGAATTCAAATCCCGTCCGCAGAGCGCGCACCCCGTCTTCCGCGAGTTTATCAAAGCGGCGGTAAAATATTCCAAAAAGGCTTGAATAAATGAAGTTAAATAACAACTTTAAAAACATAGAAGAAAATTATCTTTTTGCGGAGGTCGCAAAAAGGGCGGCGGCTTATTCCTCGGCTCATCCCGAAAAGCGGGTTTTAAAGCTGGGCATAGGCGACGTCACTCTGCCGCTTGCGCCCGCGGTAATATCGGCGCTTCACTCTGCCGTGGACGATATGTCGAAGCAGGAAAGCTTTAAAGGTTACGGTCCTTACGAGGGCTATGACTTTTTAAGGGAAAGCATACAGGCATACTACGCGTCGCACGGCGTTAAACTTTCCCTTGACGAAATATTCGTATCCGACGGCGCAAAGTCGGATTTGGGAAACATTCTCGATATTTTTTCGGTTGACAACACGGTTCTCGTTCCCGACCCCGTGTATCCCGTATACGTCGACACCAACGCTATGGCGGGCAGAAAAGTTATTTACGCCGCCGCGAACGAAGGCAACGGGTTCCTTCCCGTGCCCGATAAAAGCATAAAAGCAGACGTAATTTATATCTGTTCGCCCAACAACCCCACGGGCGCGGCTTATACCAAAGCTCAGCTTAAAGAGTGGGTGGACTACGCCAATGCGACCGGCGCGGTCATTTTGTACGACGCCGCTTACGAGTGCTTTATTACCGACGAAAATCTTGCCCGCTCCGTCTATCAGATAGAGGGCGCCGAAAACTGCGCGATAGAGTTCTGCTCGTTTTCCAAAACGGCGGGTTTTACAGGCACGCGCTGCGGCTATACTGTCGTACCCAAAAGCATTAAGGCGGACGGACTTTCCGCCAA
Source organism: uncultured Clostridia bacterium (assembly GCA_947053655.1). Classification (GTDB taxonomy): domain Bacteria; phylum Bacillota; class Clostridia; order Christensenellales; family Borkfalkiaceae; genus Coproplasma. Next base: position 5,840 of record CAMRTO010000017.1, on the reverse strand, counting down.
TGCCATGTGGCTCCGCCGTCAGGCGACGAAGTTCAACGGAGTGCCTTACATAGTGCAAAAGGGCGCGGCGGCTGTGTTTACCGCGCAGGGGCGTAAAGAAATAAACGAAAATTTGAATTATTACCGCCGCAATGCTAAGCTTATCGCGGAATGTATGGATAGGCTGGGCATATGGTATACGGGCGGTAAAAATTCGCCTTACATCTGGCTGAAATGTCCCGACGGACTTAAAAGCTGGGACTTTTTCGACATGCTGCTTGAAAATATTCAGGTAGTCGGCACGCCGGGCGCTGGCTTCGGCAAAAACGGAGAGGGCTTTTTCCGCCTTACGGCGTTCGGCAGCGAGCAGGTCACGAAAGAGGCGGTCGAAAGATTTGAAAAATTTTTATCGGAATAAATATTTAAAAATCGGTGCGCTATGAACGAAAATTATCAAAGAGGCGCGGGGATACTCTGTCATATTTCTTCCCTGCCCAACAAGTACGGTATAGGTTCTCTCGGCAAAGAAGCATACGCATTTGCCGATTTCCTCAAAAAGTCACACGTAAAATACTGGCAGATTCTGCCGCTCGTGCAGACGGGCTTCGGTGACAGCCCTTATCAGTCTGTTTGCTGTAATTCGGGCAATCCGTATTTCATCGACCTCGAAGCGTTGAAGGACGAGGGGCTATTGGACGACGAAGAACTCGAATCCGCGCAAATTTCCGACGGCTATACGGATTACGGCGCCCTGTACGAAACGCGCTTCAACGTGCTTCGTCTGGCTTATGCGCGCTTCAACATAAAGACGCCGGATTTCGTGCGGTTTATGCAGGAGGGCAGGTTTGAGGATTACGCCGTGTTCATGTCGCTTAAAAGCAGGTACGGCGGCACCTTTGACACCTTCCCCGACGCGTATAAATTCAAGGAGCATCTCGCCATTGAAGAATTCCGCCAGTCGGTGTATAAAAGCGAATACTGCTTCTGGCAGTTTTTACAGTACGTATTTTTCAAACAGTGGAAAAAGCTGAAAGCTTACGTAAATTCGCTCGGCATAAAGATAATAGGCGATATTCCCCTTTACGTCGCGTACGACTCGTCTGACGTCTGGGGGCATCCGTCGCTTTTCAAACTCGACGAAAATTTGAAGCCCACTGCGGTTGCGGGCGTACCTCCCGACTATTTTTCGCAAAAAGGTCAGCTTTGGGGCAATCCGCTTTACGATTGGGACGCGCTTTCTTCGGAAAATTACGAGTGGTGGATTGACCGCATAGCGCACGCAGCGGAAATGTACGACGTTATAAGGATAGACCACTTCCGCGGACTGGACAGATATTACGCGATACCCGCAGGCAACGAAACCGCGGAAATAGGCGAGTGGTTGCCCGGTCCCGGCATAAGGCTGTTCAACGAAATCAAGCGCAGAATAGGCGAAGTTGACATTATAGCGGAGGATTTGGGCTTTTTGGATAACGGCGTGGTAAAACTGAGGATGAGGACGGGTTTCCCCGGCATGTGCATTCTTCAGTTTGCTTTCGACGGAAGCGATACAAACTCCTATCTGCCGCAGAACATGACGGAAAATTCCGTGGCGTATACCGGCACGCACGACAACGATACGACGCTGGGCTTTATCAACGCCATGTCGGAGGAAGAATTCAAATCGTTTAAAAGATACCTTCGCGCCGCGTTGGAGACGGAAAACGTAGTCTATCCGATTGCCACGCGCGAGGAGGCGGCAATGGGCGTCAATATGTGTGCGCTTGCTTCAAAGGCGCGCCTTGCTATAATTCCCGTGCAGGATTTGCTTACCCTCGACACTCGGGCGAGAATGAACATTCCGTCCACTTCGGAAGGCAACTGGCGGTTCAGGCTTGAAAAAATTCCCGACAGGTTGCACGCCGCAATAATGCGTAAGGCCGTGGACGAATACGGCAGATAATTACATAAAGACAGGTAAAAGAGCCGCGTAAAAATACGCGGCTCTTTAAAATTCAATTTATTTTTCGAATATTCTCGTGCAGACGACGGTCATATCGTCGTTTACTTTACTGCCCGTCGCGGCAAGCGCGCCCGCAAGAATTTTATCGGCAAGGTTTTGCGGATTGAGCGGCTTGAACTCCCGCAAAAATTCGTACATATCCGTTGCGGACGGGAAGGCGGAGGTAATTCCGTCGCTCATAAAAACTATTATATCTCCGTTTTTAAGCTGTTCGCTACAAACGGTGGGGCGCAGGCTGTCCAGTATACCGAGCGGCAGACTCTGGCTTTCCAGAATTTTAATTTCCCCCTCGCGTATTATAATGCCCGCGGGCGAACCTATTTTAACGAAGTCCGCCGCGCCCGTGTTCAGGTTTACGGCGGCTATGTCTATGCAGGTAAAGCGTTCGTCGCGGTTGAAAGAAAGCAGTTTGTTTATCGTTTTCAGCACGGTACCTTCGGGCATTTCCGCGCGGTAAAAGGCTTCGATAAGCGATATGGCTGTGGAAGATACCTTTTTAGCGTATTCGCCGCTTCCCATACCGTCGGATAGCGCCATAAGAAAGCTGTGCTCGTTTATTTTAATGACGGAATGGGTATCGCCGGAAACTTTTTCTCCGTTCTTTATGGCGAAAGCTACGCCGAAAGCCGCGTCGTAACGCGGAGGGGAGCAGAATATAAAACAGTTCTTTTCGCCGTCGTAGCTCAATTTGTCTTTAAGCTGGTACTTTCTTTTGGTAACTTCGGAAAGTATCGCCGTGACGGCTTTAAGGTTTATTCTGCCGCATATAACCGCGCTTATTTCCATATCCTCGCCGCTTACGTAAAGCTCGGGACAGGAAATTCCGCGCGCCGCAAGTTTTATTTTCAACGCCTGTTCCAGTTCGCCGTATTCGCTGTGGGTTTTGCTCAACTCTACCGCGCAGTTTTTCATTACTTCGGCAACGCCGCGCGCCTGGTCGGCAAGCAGTATGCGCCCGCTTTTGGCGTTTTCGGCTTCGGTCATAAATCTTCTGTATTCCGCAAGCAAGGCGTTTAAAGCGTTAAGTACTTCCGCCGGCTTAGAGCAGTTGACCGTAACGTCGGCGGGCAAATCTATCAAATTAACTTTGCCTTTCACACAGCCCGCGTCTATCAGTTTTACGAATCCGTTATAAACGTTGCTGTGCGCGCATTTTTTCGCCCTGTCACAGCTTTTACAGCACTTTTCTTTTAGCTCGGCAAGCATGCGCCCACGCGCGGCGGCGTCGTTTACTTCGTCGTCAAGCGCGTTGAAGGCGCACTCTATTTCTCTGAATACTTCCGAAATGCGGTACAGCTTTTCGCCCGTTCTCATTTTACTGCGTTCCACTGCGGTATCGGGAAGCACCTCTTTCACAAGCAGTCTGTTTTTAAGGTTCCGCATATATCTGTCGGACGGCACGCAGACCGCGGCGGCTAAAAGGACAAGGAAAATCGCGCGGAAAACTATTAACGGCACGGGACACTCGAACCCGCCGAAAAGCCAGCAGTAAACCGAAGTGACGCCGAATGTTATTACGGAGGTAAAAATTCTCCCCGCCGCGCAGAAGATAAGTGAAATTACCGACAAAATTATATACGCCGTAAGCGGCAGAAGGGTAAGCGATATAATGGACGGCGGCGCCGCCAGCGCCAACGCGCATATTATTACCGCGGGCGAGCGCGAAATTCTTACGCTTATAACAAGCGCCGCGGCGGAAAGGGCGGTGTAGACGAAAAATCCGGTCAGGTTAAAGACGCCCGCGCCCAAAGCTATGTAAACGACCGTGCAACAGACAAGCTCGTCCTCGCGCAGTCTGCACCGCATTACCCTGTATAAAAGCGCGTAGACGGTCTTGAAGCAGAAGAAAGCGAAAGCAAGTATCGTTACGGCGGCAATGCTCTTTAATAAATACTCGTTTGCGGTGAAAAGCTCTCCGATTCCGCGCCAGGGCGCGAATGCTATGTAAGGCGCGGCGGCAATTGCTATATAAACTGCCGCTTCGTAGCGGATTTTGCGCTTCGTACGGCGGTATATAAGCGTTATGGCGCATAAAAACGCCGCTTCGAAAAGGCTTAAAAGGCTTAACGTCCAGTTGAGGTGTACGGCGGAAGCCAGTACGTAAAGTAAAGGCGTTGCGACAATATTCGTACCGCAAAGAAGCATGGCGTAGTACAGCCCGAGCGAAAGGGGCACGCCGTCGACCGCTTTATTCATAAATATCAGCGCGGCTGCGTAAACTACGTATATTAAAATATTTTTTGTGTTTATTTTAAGGGGCATAGCCCCATTGTACAGTCAGGCCGACTGATAAATTTGTCTGTTTATACGCGATAATAACCGTTTTTGTAAATAACCCGCGCAATTCGGGACAATAATAATGTATATACGGTAAATAAATCTTAACTTCAATTTAATTGACATTGGCTGTAAAATTTTGTAATATTATGTTGATTAGCAGTCATCGGAGGCTTTAATGGAAGAAAAAACGGTGCGCGGTGAAGGTACTACGTTGGGTGATATCTTTCGCGTAATATTTTCGCAAAAATGGCTTGCGCTTATACTTGTCGCGGTTCTTACTGCGGTATGCGTCGTAGGTCTTTATTTCGGATATAACAAAAGTAAAAAATACTATTCGGTTTCGTTCGAGCTGGAGCTTGCCGGCTTGGAAAGCTCTGAACAGCAAAATCATAAATATCCCGACGGCAACACGTTCAATTACCGTAATATAATTTCTTACGATAATATGCAAAACGTGAAAAACAGCGACCAGTCTTTTGCCGGCGTGAATATAAACGGGCTGGTGGAAAATAGTGGTATCTCTATAACCAGAAACATAACGCAGCTTACGGAAAGCAGCTATGAAACCGTTTACACTATATCCGCAAAGGCGGATAAATTTCCCGACGGCGTCGTCGCGCGCAACTTCCTTACCGCGCTTGCGGCTATGCCCGACAGATATCTGGCTTCCATGGATATAGATTACAACGTATATCTGACCACTGCGCAAAACGCAATCGATTACAGGACGGAAATTGGCGACCTGTTAAAACAGGCAAAGTATCTTTCCGAACAGTACGACAAGCTTATCCAAACCTACGGCGACGTTACTATAAGCGAAGGTAAAACTTTAACCTCTTACAAACAGAAAATTGTTTCTTATGTGGAAGACAGAAATGTTTTGTCAAATCTTCAGACCGTTGCGGAGGAGGGGCTGTATTTAAAGAGCGAAAGCCTCAAAGAAAAATACCGCTTCGATTTATCGCAGTTGGGGTTCGATTTGACCAAAGCGGAAAACACGTTGCAAAATCTTTTGCACTCCGACGATACCTCCGGCAGTGCGTCGAACGCGCTTGTTATCAAAGAGCAGTCCGACCTTGTGGAAGATTTAAAACGCGAAAAGACGCTTTATCAAAGCTATATCGACAGCGGCATTACGGGCGCGGCGATACCCCAAAGCTTTTTAACGTCTCTCGACGAAGCCCACAAAACCGTGTCGGCTTATACGGAAGAATTTAAGCAGGTTACGGGCACGGTATATTCGAAAAGTTCCTCCGTCATATTTACAAGCGCAAATGTGATAAGTACGTCAGGCGGCATGAGCCTTACAATGATAGTAATACTCAGTCTGGCGCTCGGAATTATAGTGTCTTTCATAGTCTCGTATATCGTCGGTTATTGTCTTGCAAAAAGACCGGCTAAAAAAGCGAAACTCTCGTCGCATGCGCAGGACGTGCAGCCTACCGAGCAGGTAGAGTCGCCTTTTACGGAGCAGTAATTTCAAATTTTTATAAGGACTTACCCTTTTAACGGGGTAAGTCCTTTTTTTGTGTAAACGAAAACCACGCGATAGTCTGCTACGCAGCGGTACGACGCGTGG
>CAMRTO010000016.1 GCA_947053655.1 uncultured Clostridia bacterium | reverse complement strand
TTTGGCCCGATAGCTCAGTTGGTTAGAGCGCCAGCCTGTCACGCTGGAGGTCGACGGTTCGAGCCCGTTTCGGGTCGCCATTATTTTAAACGCCGAAAGGCGTAAACGCCTTGGTAGCTCAGTTGGTAGAGCGCCGGACTGAAAATCCGTATGTCGGCGGTTCGATTCCACCCCAAGGCACCACCCTTTACGGGAGATGCTGGTGTAGCTCAATTGGCAGAGCAGCTGATTTGTAATCAGCAGGTTGTGGGTTCGATTCCAATCACCAGCTCCAACGTTTACCCCGCAAAGACGGGGTAAAAAACTAAATACGGGCGGATTGCAGAGTGGCCAAATGCATCAGACTGTAAATCTGACGTCTCCGACTTCGGTGGTTCGAATCCACCTCCTCCCACCAACAGCAACCTAAAACGAACCACTATATAGTAGTAAAGTTTAGGTTGCTTTTTCTTTTATTAAAAATAAGCGCCAAAATGTATTTTGTTTTGCTTGCGCTATTTGCTTAAAAATATAAAGCTTTACGACTTTTGTTGAGTTAAGGTAAAATGAACGACTTTATTAAAACACCGCAATTAAATAATAAACCGTCAATAGGATAACTGGCATTTATAACAGCGTTTCTTTGCTTGGGTTTAGGTTTGGTTATCGGCATTTCTATATACAGCGCAACAATCTCGGCAAAACTTAAAAATTTTATAATTACTACGGGAACTGTAATTGACTACAAAGTTACAACTTCCTGGACAAATAGCGGTCACGGTGCAGGCGCATCCCAAGAAGCCTATGCTGAAATTGCCGAGTTTGAAATTAACGGAACGATTTATACGGTTACAAATAGCATAAGCTCGACGAGCGGCGTAAAGAATATCGGCGACACGGTGCAAATTGCCTATAATCCGGAAAATCCTAACGATTGCATTTTTATTACGCCTAATAATAAGCTCGGATTAATTATCGCATTTTCAATCGGAATTGTATTTTTCATAGCCGCAGGTTGTATGTTGTTCGGTTATTGCGTACGATACAAAGAGTGGAAAAAACAAAAATCGGTATAATTTATTCGTTTCGGGATACTACCTCTCCAACAACAACGACTTAAACCGAACCGGTTTTCGGTTAGGTCGTTTTTTATTTAATCCACTTCCGTTTGCTTATTTTATTTATTGAAAAAGTTTTACGGCTATGTTATAATATATTTATGGATTTGTTATTCGACATTATATTCGGTTTTTTTGCCGGTATTTTCAAATTAATATGCCCGCATTACCAATTAAAAAAATGGCAAGAAACACTATGCATGATTTTCAGTGTGTTGTTACTGATATCTTCAATCGGCTGTTTTGCGGCAGGAATTATTATTCTTAACGAACTTCAAAATTTCAGAACATTGGGAATAATATTGACAGCCGTAGGCGGTTCGTTATTCACAATACAATGCGTGGCATTTGCAGTTTTAGCCGGTTATAAATTAAAAGAAGGTGCTCGAAAGAAAAACGATAATAACTAAGAAAATTTGTTTTTGGTTACTGCCCCTACACCAATAACGTCCCACCGAAGAACTTTCGGTGGGACCGTTATTTTATTTCTATCCACTTCCCTTTGTTTATGTTTTATCAAGCACCCGCAAGCCCACAGTTACCTTTTTATTTACAAAATATTTAGGACCGCTTGCCATTGTCAAAACAATTTGATAAAATGATTGTATACAAAAGCAGTAAGGAAAAATATTCTAAAAGCAAATAAATTTCAATTTGGCGTAGATATTTGTTTTGGATTTCTACCGCTCCACCAATGAGGATAAAATGATTAAGAGAAATAACTTAGTTGAATTTGCGCGGTTTTTGTTTAGCGTTTTAGTAATAGGCTATCATGTGCAAATGAGCTTTTCGGGCGACGGCATCGACCTGTTTGAAAACGGCGCGCTCGCCGTTGAATTTTTCTTTTTGATTTCGGGATATTTTTTCGCGCGCTCGATAGAAAAATTAAACGCAAAAGAAAAAGGCAATGTTGCGCTTGACAGTTGCCGCTTTATGGGCAATAAAATCAAAGGCATTTTACCCGTTCATTTAACGGCAATAGCTTTAATGGTTATTGTGATACTCGTATTCGATTTAAGCAACGCAGGCTCCTTAATTTTAAAAGGTTTACCGAGCATTTTTTTAGTACAGGAAGCTATTGTTTGGAGCGAAGGCTATGCAAACGCATTGATAGTACCCGAATGGTATTTGTCCGCAATGCTTTTATGCATGCTTATTATGATTCCTGTTGCGTTACTGTTAAGGAAAAAGCTTAAAGGAGTTTTTGTCGTTCCCGTTTTGCTTGGCATTTTGGGCGTAATTGCCGTTATTTACGGCCTTTGCACCGATTGGGCGTTTACAACTACTTTTGTTTACGATTTAAGGGCATGGGGCGAATTGTGCGTCGGTATGTTCGCCTATCATCTTTCAACGTTAATAGCAAAAAAGGAATTGAGAAAACCCGCGTCCGTAACTTTAAAAATAATTGAAATTTCAGGCTACTCAGCACCAATAATTTTAGGCATTGTACCCATGAGCGCAAATTTGCAGCCTGTTGGTATGGTTGTGGCGGTAATCGGCGTGTTTGCATCAATTTCCATTACCTTTGCAGGGAAAGGCGTAACAATAACGAACGAAAAAGTAAATGCGGCGTTCGGTTATCTCGGCGGCTTATCTTTGGCAATGTATCTGTTCCATCCTGTTATAATCTCTTTGCTTGATTATGCTTATGCAGGCGTTGAAAATTGGGCTAAATACCTGATAGTATTTGCGGCATCGATAGCTATTGCAATAATTTACAATTTGATATGTTACGCAATTAAAAAACTGATATTTTATATTAAAAACAGAAAGCAACCTGTAACGGACGCTTAACCGCTTTTAAACAAAAAAAATAATTTACGGGGGAAATAAAAATGCAAAATAAAGTGCTGGTCGTAATAGACATTCAAAACGACATTACAAAAAACTACAAAGAAATAATACACAACATAAACGCCGCCATTGATTGGGCTGTCCGTAACGAAATACATGTTGTTTATATCAAACACAATAATTTGTCCGCCGGCACAAGAACGTTTAAGCCCGATACCCGCGGAGCCGAATTGGTAGCCGATTTAAAAATCGCGTCGCAGAATATTTTTGTAAAAAGCAAGGGCAACGCGTTGACAAGCGAAGATTTTGCCGACTTTATAAGTTTAAACGGTATTAACGAGTTTTATATAACGGGCGCCGACGCCGTAGCTTGCGTTAAGTCAACTTGCTACAATATGGCAAAGAACGGTTATACCGTTCACGTACTGTCCGATTGCATTACAAGTTACGACAAAAAGAAAATTCCGGAAATGTTGGACTATTATCAACGCAACGGTTGCATTATCGAAACTTCCGATCTGTTATAGGATTTTTATTGCGCTTACGTCGGCGGCTTACCGCCTAACCCTACAACGGTTTGTCGGAAATTATCATAAAATTTTAAACGGTCAAAGCGTAATTTTCTTGACAATGACAAAATAGTATAATATAGTTATAAAAAAAATAGGAGCATTTATATGAAATATTGCACTCACTGCGGCGCAGAGATAGATGACAAAGCCGTATTATGCACAAAGTGCGGCTGCGCCGTCGGAGAAATCAAGTCGGATACCGAGTCCTCAACGCTGAAAACCGTATCCAAAATTTTTATGATTATCGGTTGCGTTTTAAGCGCTTTCTATTTCCTGATACCTCTCTGCTGGACTATTCCCATGACAATATACTACTGCCGCGCACTCAAAGAAAACAGACCCGTAGGCACGGCTTTCAAGGTTTGCTCTTTGCTTTTCGTAAGCTTGGTTTCGGGAATTATAATGCTTTGCGACAATGAACGTTAATTATGTTTAAACTTACGGCGGAATTAAAATTCCGCCGTTATTTTTATTGCGCTTGAAAAAATTTTTGCCGTATGCTATAATAAAAACCGAGTTCGTCAAACGCGTCCACGCGCGGCGGCAAATACATATTTTAAAAGGAAATTACAATGTCTCAGTTTGAAACTTTTTTCGAAAACACAAAAAACAGCAACGATTTCGTGCAGAACGCTCAAGTTATGGAATATCTCGGAAACGTACTCAAAAACATAGCCCAAAACCCTAAAAATCCCCTTCCTCCCGAAGAAACGCACGCGATAAGAGAATTCGCCGCGGCAGAAATGAAAAGGCTTTTGGACGCAATCCCCAAAGCCGGAACGCACAGAGAAAAAGACGCTATGTTTTATTATGAAAACTCCCTTCTTATGGTTTACACCCTTGCGGGGAAAGACATGGACAACGTTAGCGACGGGCATTTAAAAACCATAGAAGAATTGGTTAAACTTATAAACGGCGAGCGCGAGTTTGAAAACGCAGTTGAAAGCATGCTTAAATCCGACAAGGTAGAAAAAGCCGACGCCGACGCCGTAATCGCAAAGGCAAAAAAGATAAAGGACGAATATCTGCGCGGCAAGCTTTACCAAATCTTGAACGAGTACAAAGAAAATATAAAAATTTTTACACACGAAGCGAAAAACGCTTTTTCCGCTTACATTGCCGAGGATATGGAAAAACTTTTTAAAAAAGCCGGAAGCAACGCGGAAGCAGCGAACAGCTTGGAGCTTGCGGCGGATGTATGCAAATATTTTATTAACGACAAAATTTCAGAAATACTCGGTAAAATTTTAACATTAAAAATAGACAGCATACGTTTTTACGCTTTGGAAACGTTGCTTAACAACAAAAAAGAAGTCCCTTCAAAAGCCGTTTCCGAGTTGGCGGAAAATTTATCCTACGCCGCCCTTACCTATTCTGTTTTGGTTGAATACGGCAAAAGCGAGCTTTTCCCTAAGGAATACGCCACGCCCGAATATCTTGCCAAAAGCGATATGGTCCACTGGCTTATTTACCCCACAGAGCTTAACAAGGAGCCGGACGAGATAGAGCTTTTGGGTACTGCTAAGGTTAAAAAAGAGCTTTACCATATTTTCAAATACAAGTCCGACAGCGAAAATATAGAAGACTTGGCAGGCGAGTGGCTTATAGGCTGGTCGGGCAATATGGGCGGCACATTCAGCAACTTCGACAAGCTTTCCGATTTCGAAAAGAAAACGCCCCGAAAGACGCTTAAAAACATAGTCAAAAAACTTTTGAAATAGGCATTGCAATTGCACTGTGACGGTGCTATAATATAAAAAAGCGGCGGATAAACGTTTTACGCTTATCCGCCTTTTAATTTTACGAAAGAAGTGTGGTTTATGGGTAGGTTCAATTACTACGGACTTATAATTATGGCTATTATAATGATACCGAACATCATAAGCGCTTTGACGTCAATAACAGCATACGAAAACAGAGTAAGCGCAAAACAGTTTGAAATTACAGAGCAAATAGGCCGATACGGCTGTTTCGCGTTTATGATATTCAATATCCCTTACACCTATTTCGGTTTTTGGTTCGGTCATGCGCTTTTAGTCTATTTGGTCGTAAACGGTATATTGCTTGCGATATATTGCCTCGGATGGATTTTAAAGAGAAACAACCGTAAAATTTTTATGCTTTGGCTGTCTGTCACGCCGACTGTGATATTTCTTTTCAGCGGCATAGTCTTAGCCTCCGTACCGCTTATCGTGTTTTCCGTATTGTTCGGTATAGGACATATTGCGGTAAGCTATATAAACGGCGTATAATAAAATTATTTATCGCAACCGTTTTTCTTTTCGCAATTCTCTTCCTCCTCCTCGTCTTGAAGCTGTTTAAGCATTTCGGCAATTTTTTCTTCCGAAATTTCTTCCGAGCTTGATTCCAGCTTTCCGTAAGCAAGCTTGTCATGATGGATAGTCATATTATTCCCTCCGATAATGAGCATGCGCAAAAGCGCGCCTGTATTTATTATAGCATTAAAAACGCAATTATACAAATTTATATACGTTAAAAACGTTTGACTGAAACGCAATTTGAATATATAATATACATTACTGAGGCGTAGCGCAGTTGGTAGCGCGTATGGTTCGGGACCATAAGGTCGTGGGTTCAAATCCCGTCGCCTCAACCATTAAAGGGTAGCTTTACGGCTACCCTTTTATAATTAACGCAAAAAGGGCGCAACGGGGCAATAAGCCGCGCCGCGTCCTTTAAAAATTTATTTTTTACTTATTACTTTCTTAAACCTATGCGCTTTAACAAATCGTCGCTGACGGCTTTGAAGTTTTCGTTGATATCCGCCAAAGTATATCTGAGTACCGTTACGCCGCAAGCCTTCAATTTGTTGTCGCGCTGAACTTCTTCGGGCTTTCTGCGCGAAGCTTCGACAAGGTAAACAGCGGTTTTGGTTTTGCCGCAATAGAAATCGACCGTATAGCCTTCCACCGTTTTATTGCGCACGAAAGGATAATCGGGAGGAAGATATTTCAAAAGATCGTACCAGATACGCTTTTCTTCTTCCGACATCTCGTTTTGGGTTTTACTTATTTTTTGACCTAATTCGTTCTGTTCTTCCATATTTCGCATTATACCACGGCAATTTGTTTTTGTAAAGCATTTTTACTGTTTTGAAGCTTACATTGCCGTTTACCGCCGCCGGCAAGGGTAAAACAACGACATAATTCGACTTTTTTCGTCAAAATAATTTACAAATCCGGCACAATATTGTATATTTTGACTATGAAAAAGATACTTAACGTAAGACTGCCCGTAATACTTGCCTTTGCCGTCGCGGCGGGCGTCGCGTTAGGGTATCTGTTTGTATTCTATTCCGTAGACGTAAGATTTATTATCGCCGCAATTGCGTTTTTTGCGGCAATTTTTATTGTCTGCACCCTGTTTGTAAAGCGCAAAACGATTTTGGTAACCATAGTCTTGGTCGGCCTGCTGTTTACCGCGGGCGCGCTTAACTGCTTTTTCAGGCTTGACAATTATTCCGACAGTCCGCTTATCGACGGGCAGACTTACGAAATAACCGCCTGCGTATACGAAAAAGGCGAAAACAAACGCGGCGAATATATAATGCTTAAAAACCTGCGCGCCGACGGACAAAAAATAAACGGTAAAATGCGCGCATATCTTTCAGAAACCTACGGGGATTTTTGCGACGTGGGCTACGACGTAAAATTTACGGCGGAAATAGGGCGCAACGACCCCTTCCCTTACGGCAAACTGAATTTCTTTGCGGAAGAAAACGTAAAGTACGAATGTACCGTATACGACAACCTCACGTCAGAACGCAAATTTTCGCCGCTTGCAAGCATACGCGCCGCAATACGGAAAACGCTTTATTCAAACCTTGACAAAGACACGGCGTCTATAGCTTTCGCTTTACTTACCGGCAACACCTACGCGGTAGACGAGGGTTCCATGCAAAATTTCCGTTACGGAGGAATAGCGCACGTTTTCGCCGTTTCGGGTCTGCATATAGGCGTGGTGTTTCTGCTTATCGATTTTTTGACGAAGAAGCTGCGGGTAAACAGATACGCCGCGGCGGCGGTTTGCATTTTGTTTATCTTTTTTTATGCCGCCGTATGCGGCTTCACGATATCCTCCGTCAGGGCGGCTATAATGTGCGCCGTGTCCGCCTTAGGAAAGCTTTTACACAAAAAATACGACGCGCTAAATTCTCTGTCCGTGTCTGCGGCGGTTATACTTGCCGTCACGCCGCTAAGCCTGTTTGCCGTCGGATTTCAGCTTTCGGTCGGTGCGGTAGGCGGAATTATCATACTATCAAACAGCTTGAAAAGCCGCTTTACCGCCCTTCCCGAAAAAATTTCTTCCGCGGCGGGCGCGTCGCTTGCGGCGCAGGCGGGAACCTTGCCCGTTATGCTTAGCCGGTTCGGTTATCTCAGCGCAGCGGGACTTGTTTTGAATATCTTGGTCGTCCCGTTGATTTCCGCAGTGTTCGTCCTGCTGTTCGTCTGCACAATATTTTCAAGCGTATTCGGCTTCGCCGCGGCATACGTGATGCCCGTTGCCGCTTTGCCGTTGAAGCTTATAATTTCGGTACTTATGTCGGAAAGCTTCGAGGGCGCGCTTTTAAGCGGCTTCGGCGCGGGGGCTTTCATTCCGCTGTACTACATTTGCGTATTTGCGCTGTCGGACAAGTTCAATCTTAAAACGGCGCACAGGCTGACGGCTGTATTCTGTGCCATGACGGCGCTTGTCTCTTACGTCTGCGTAAAGGCTTTTCCTCCGCGGGGCGTTTACAAAATTTCGGTTTCCGCAAACTACGGCGGCGGAAGTGTGCTTATAAAGCACGGGAACGAAAATATTCTTATCGTGACCCAAGGGCTTTCCCCCTCGGGATTACAGGCTATGCTCAGTGAAAATTACTCGGCAAATATAAATACACTCATAATTCTCGGCGGCGAAAACTGTGCGACAGAATTTCAATCCTACGGCTTAAACTGCGATACCGTCGTGGTGTATAAAAATTATATACCGATACAGCCCTTTAAGGATACGACAGTTCTCTATGAAAGCGAATTCACTGCCGGAGGAACGCAGTTTGCTTTTACGGACGGATACAGCTTGACCGCAAAGTGCGGCAATATAACGGTGGGCATATGCGCGGGCGACACGGTAAATGTCGGGCAATGCGATTTGATTGTCGCGCGGGAAAACAATGCCGACTGCCGCGCGGAATACAAGGCGTTTTATAACGACAGAAGCGCCCGATACGGAATTTACGACTGCGGCGCTTTGGTTTTTACAACCGACGGCGAAAAGCTTAACCTTTCAACACTTGTACCTTTCAGACCGACAACAGACTGAGCGGCGGGCAATACCCGTCGCTCGATTTATTTATCTTTACCCGACGCCCCGAGACCCGAAAAATATTTTTTATTACCGAGATAATTTTCATTTAACGGCTTTATCGCCCCCGCCGCCTCGTTGCAGGCGTTAGCTTTTTCGATATCTCCCATTCTGTCGTAAAGTACGCAAAGCTGCATGTACGGAATAAAACCGCTGTAATCCAAATTGTCAAAAGCGCCGTCGCGCGCGTCCGAAGGCGCTTTAAGCGCGGCTTCGTACCAATAGACTGCGGTAAGGTTTTCACCCTTTTGCATGAAATACCCGCCGAGAATACAGCAAGCCTCGGGCCTCGGAGGAGCAAATGTAAAACTTCGCAACAGCGCCGCCACGGCGCGCGACTCGTCCCCCGTCAAAATATAAGCGCGGTAAAGATTGAGGCATGCTTCCGTTTTGTTTACATGCCAGCCGTCGCCGTTTAAAAAGTCCTCCAATACGGCGGCTGCTTCCCGCGGCATGTTGTTGAAAAGCAACTCCCTGCCGTAGTAAAATTTTTGGCGCGGCTCGAAAACCGCCCCAGCGGCTATCTGCTTCTGTAATATGCGCAAATTGCGCATAGGCTCGTTTTCCTTTACTTTTTTATGGTAAACTACGGCGTCGGAATACAATATTCGCCCGCGCGGCGTCACGGACTCGTGAACCGCTCCTTCGAATTTAAAGCCCATGCCGTTTCTGAAAATGCGCTCCCGATTGTATACGAAGGTAGGAACTTCTCCGTCGAAAGACGCGGCGTAAGGCAGAAAAGCCATATCGTAACAGTCGAAATTTTCTTTCAGCCGTAAAATTTTTTCGCAATTTTCGTCTGTTATAACGTCGTCAGCGTCAAGCCACATAACAAGGTCGCAGTCAGCTTTTCCGAAAGCGTAATTACGCGCGGCGGAAAAATCGTCCCGCCAGGCAAAAAAGTAAACCGCGTCTGTAAATTTTTTGGCTTCCGCGACGGTTTCGTCTGTCGAACCCGTATCGACGACGATAATTTCGTCGGCAAATTTGGACGCGCAGTTAAGACAGCGCGCTATTACGTCCTGCTCGTCTTTAACAATAAGACAAACGCTTAAAGTCATATTCCGCTCCTTTCAAGGTTATACCATTATATGCAGGCGGAAATTTACACGTACATTAAGGGCATAAAAAAAACCCAACCGCTTTACGAAAAAGCTAATGTCTTAAAGACAGGCGCAATTGCCGACGTTAAGGCAAGGTTGAGTAAGTTTCGCCTTTTTAAAAAGGCAGGACGGCAGCCCCTTCACTACTCCTATTTTCGTTTCAGTCCGCCGGTCAATGCACGCGGCGGAATCGGGAATCCGTATTTTTTTTCTTATACGGCAGAGCGAAGCGCAGGCCGCACAGATAACCGACACGTGGGGTAAGCATTGGATCGCAGTCCCGACGCCGTAAGGTATGGCGACTCGGACGCACGATGATTGTTACCGGAACGCAGCCAAACAGTTTAGTGAAGCGCAGGCCGCACAGATAAAAGTCGGGCAACGTACGCACCGGCACCCACACCCGACGCAGTCAGGTAATGAGACTGGTACTCATTTTTACCGGCGCCGGAACGCAGCCAAAACAGTTTAGTGAAGCGCAGGCCGCACAGCTAACCTATGTGCACCGTAAGTATTGAAAAACGCCCCCGAAGCAGTCAGGTATTGAGAACTGTAATCATCCCTATCACGGCCGGAACGCAGCCAAGCAAGTTAGTGAAGCGCAGGCCGCACAGCTAACAGTCGGGCAGAGTACATACCGTAATAAGCGCCGGACGCTGACTGGTATTGCGCAGAGTTGGCACTATCATTACCGGAACGCAGCCAAAACAGTTTAGTGAAGCGCAGGCCGCACAGCTAACAGTCGGGCAGAGTACGTATAG
This sequence comes from uncultured Clostridia bacterium, assembly GCA_947053655.1. Classification (GTDB taxonomy): domain Bacteria; phylum Bacillota; class Clostridia; order Christensenellales; family Borkfalkiaceae; genus Coproplasma. The sequence continues at coordinate 20,580 of CAMRTO010000016.1, read as the reverse complement.
TACCTGTAACCTGATGAAGTCAGGTAACGAGATTGGTCCGCAGTTCCATTACTGCCGGAACGCAGCCAAGCAGGACAGTGAAGCGCAGGCCGCACAGCTAACCGACACGCAGGGAAAGCAGAGTACTGCAAAGACGACGCCGTAAGGTATTGCGAAACATACGAATCCTTATAGTAACCCGAACGCAGCCAATAAAAAACATTAGGCTTGCCGACCTATAAATTATTATAACACCGTAAAAATGTTTTTGCAATTAATTAACAAAACCGCGCTTTAAAAAGCGCGGCTTTATAATTAATTTTTGTCCGAACGGAATGTTAAATCGCCGTCCTTTACGTCAACCGTTACGGTTTCGCCCGACAGAACTTTTCCTGCAAGAATTTCGTCGGAAAGTCTGTCTTCTATACGTCTTTGTATTGTTCTTTTCAACGGACGCGCGCCGTACATGTCGTTATAGCCCTCGTCCACAAGCTTCGAAAGCGCGCTGTCGGTCACTATAAGCGAAACATTTCTGTCACGCAGGCGCACGGTAAGCTCCTCTATAATTTTTTTACAGATCCGACCGGCTTCTTCCTTTGTCAGCTTACGGAAAATTATAATATCGTCAAGTCTGTTTAAAAATTCGGGCTTGAACTGCTCGCGCAGAGCTTCGTTTATATTGTCCTTCATGTTGTCGTAGCCGTCGCTGTCGGGCGACGCGAAGCCGAAATTGGACATCTTCTTTATCTGGCTGGCGCCGACGTTCGAGGTCATGATTATTATCGTATTTTTGAAATTTATCACCCTGCCCTTACTGTCGGTAAGTCTGCCGTCGTCCAAAATCTGCAAAAGAATGTTGAACACGTCGGGGTGGGCTTTTTCAACCTCGTCGAAAAGTACTACGCTGTAAGGCTTCCTTCTCACCTTTTCGGTAAGCTGACCGCCGTTGTTGTCGTCGTAGCCGATATATCCCGGGGGCGCGCCTATCAGCTTGGAAACGGAGTGCTTTTCCATAAACTCCGACATGTCGAGTCTTATCATAAGCCTGTCGTCGCCGAACATGCTTTCCGCAAGCGCCTTGGCAAGGTCGGTTTTACCTACGCCCGTAGGACCGACGAATATGAACGAACCTATAGGTTTGTTCGGCTCGGCAAGTCCCGCGCGGGCGCGGCGTATTGCCTTTGAAACGGCGGACACCGCCTCGTCCTGACCTATTATGCGTTTATGGAGGTTTTCTTCCAGATGAAGAAGCTTTTCGCTTTCCTGTTCGGTAAGTTTTATTACGGGAACGCCAGTCCAGCCGCTTACGATATCCGCAATTTCGTCGCTGCCGATTTTCGGCGCGGTGGTCTGCTTTTCACCTTTCCAGTCGGAGTTGAGTTTGTTAATCTGCTCCTGAATGCTGTTCATTTCTTCAACAAGCTTTTGCGCCTGAGAATAATTTTCGCCCTTTGCCGCCTTGTTTTTTTCAAGGGTAAGACGTTTTAATTTTTCTTCCAGCTCTCTTACTTCTTCGGGGCTGTTAAGACTGTTTAAACGTGCGCGCGAAGCCGCCTCGTCTATGAGGTCAATCGCCTTATCGGGAAGATACCTGTCGGTTATATACCTGTCTGAAAGGGTAGCCGCCGCGATTATCGCCTCGTCGGTGATTACCACTTTATGGTGCGCTTCGTACTTGTCGCGCAAGCCGCGTAAAATTGCTATTGTGTCCTCTACGGTGGGCTCGTCTACCTGAACGGGCGTAAAACGGCGTTCCAGTGCGGCATCCTTTTCTATATACTTTCTGTATTCCTCCAACGTGGTCGCGCCGATGGTCTGCAACTCGCCGCGGGCAAGCATAGGTTTTAAAATGTTAGCCGCGTCCAGATTTCCGTCAGAGGTGGAACCCGCGCCGACTATGTTGTGAATTTCGTCTATAAAAAGTATTACGTTGCCGCTGTTTTTAATGGAATTGATTGCGTTTTTAAGCCTTTCCTCGAAGTCGCCGCGATACTTGGCGCCCGCAACCATTCCCGCAAGGTCGAGGGAGAAAACTATCTTGTTTTTAAGCAGGTCGGGAACTTCGTTTTTTATTATCGCCTGTGCAAGCCCCTCTACCACGGCGCTTTTGCCGACGCCCGGCTCGCCTATCAACACGGGGTTGTTTTTCGTGCGGCGCGACAAAACCTGTATAATTTTGTCTATTTCCTTTTTTCTGCCGATTACGGGGTCAATCTTACCCTCGCGCGCTTTCTGCGTCAAATCCGTTCCGTATTGCAGGATATTTCTGTCAAGCCCTTTTTCGGATTTATGCTCTGCGGATTTCTGCTTTTCCGTACCCTTGGACTGCGGTGCGCCGAAAATCGTTTTGTTTAACTGGGAAAAAGGGTCGTCGTCGCCGAAAGCGTCGTCGTCCTCCAAAGAGCCGTTGTTTATGGCAAGCTCCAATTTGCTTGCAAGCTTAGGAATGTTTACGCCTATGGCGCGGAAAATGCGCATTGCCAAACACTCGCTGGAAGACATTACGGCAAGCAGCATATGCTCCGTACCCGCAAGGGAATCTTCGCCGTTAATATCGATAGAAAGCTCCAACGCGCGTTCAATCATGTGCTTCGTGCGCGGCGTGTATCCGTTTATGTTAGAGCGTTTGTCTATCGAACGCGCAAAATATTCGCGGTACATAGACTCACTTACGTCGCAAGCGTTCAACACTCGGCACGCCGTACTTTCGGGGCAGTTAAGCATTGCAAAAATTATATGTTCGCTGCCGATATAACTGCTGCCGTAAGCGCGGGCGGCTTCTTCGGCAAGCTCTATCACACGTTGAAGATTGTCGGTAAATTTATTCATATATTCCATAATATTGTCACCTCCGTTATTCGGTCAATTTCTTTAATTCTTTAGCGCAGAATTTCGCGCGGTAAACGTCGCGCTCCAAAGGGGTAAGCGGTTTGCCCGCCGCGGCGGTAATGTTAGAAGGTCTGAGCTTTACGACAAGGTCGTCCATTTTCGTTACGTCGGGTATATTGATATAACCCAAACACGCGCCGAGCTTGGCTTTCGCCGTCAGTTTGACAAATTCGCGCGTGGAAAGCTTTGCGCAATTGGTAAGTATGCCGTACGCGCGCATACACTCGTCGCGGATATCAAGCGCGGAGGAACCGCTCATAAGATTGCGGCGTTCCGCTTCCTCAAGCTGGCACACCTTTCTTACAACGCCCTCCACCTGCGTCAGAATTTCGTCCTCCGTGACGCCCAAAGTCACTTCGTTGCTTATCTGGTACATGTAGCCCTCTGCCTCGCTCCCCTCGCCGTACACACCGCGCACGGTAAGCCCGAGACGGGAAATACTTCTTATAACGTTTTGCATAAGTCCGTTGACGGTCATCGCAGGAAGGAAAAGCATTACCGAAGCGCGGAGCCCCGTGCCGAGATTTGTGGGACAAGCGGTGAGGAAACCGAGCTGTTCGTCGAAAGCGAACTTCATACTGCCGCTTATGCGGTTGTCTATCTCAGACATGGTTTCGTAAGCAAGGCGCAAATCAAGCCCCTTTACAAAACACTGCTCGCGGATGTGGTCTTCCTCGTTTATCATAATGGAAACGCTTTCCTCGCCGTTAATAAGCGCGGCGGCATAGCGTTTGTTTTTTATAAGCTTCGGGCTTATAAGGTGATTTTCCATAAGGCAAACCGCCTGCTCGTCGGGAATAACGTCCATGTAGTGCAAGGTGAATTCGTCCATGCCGGAAACGCCCGAGGAGATAAGCCTTATAATTTCCTTTGCCTGTTTCTCGCCTTTGAGGTGAAAAGGAAAAGGATAGCCTTCGAGATTTCTCGCAAGGCGCACGCGCGTGGAGACGACCGTGCCTTCGGCTACTCTATCCATTACTTTCTCCCCCTTTGAGAATTTTCTTTATTTCGTCAATGCGTTTATTAAGCCTGCCCGCCTCTATAAATCTTTTTCCGCTTAAAGCCGCTTCAAGCTGTTCCTGCAAAGCTTTAAGCTGACGGTAAAGCCCAAGCTCGTCGTTGTTTTTGCCGACCTTGCCGACGTGCTGTACTTTACCCTGAATTTGACGTATAGACGGAATAAGCTCCTCTTTGAAAACGTCGTAACAGCTTGTGCAGCCCAAAAGACCGGTACGTTCGTAATCCGCGTAAGTAGTGCCGCAAACGGGACATGCTTTTGCACGCACTTTTTTTGGACCGAAAAATCCCGCTACCAGACCGGAATCCGCCTTGGCGGTAAACCCGTCGTATAAGTCGGCGTAGCATGCGGCGCAGAGATTGCACTCGAACTTTTTTCCGTTGGTTACCTGCACGTAGTTTACCGTTGCGGTGTTTTTGTTACAGCGTTGACAGAGCATAAATTTATTACCTTTTGTGTTTTCTCTTATATTATAATACTTTTTCGCGGCGAGTAAACATTTTTTACCCGCCGCCGCGCAAAAAAATTTATATTTTTTTATCGATTGTGATTGAATTAATTTTTTCGCTGTGATATACTGTACTGGTAAATGACGCGGCAATGCCGCTTTAAAAAAATCGGAGGAAAACGTAATGCATTATTCTAAAGACATTGAAAATATGATTTGCGTTGCCAAGGGCGTTTCGGGCAGATTCGAACACGGCCCCGCCCCCATTCCCGAAGAAGGGCTGTGGGTCAAGGCAAAGGAAATCAAAGATATCAAAGGTCTCACTCACGGTATCGGCTGGTGTGCGCCGCAGCAGGGCGCCTGCAAGCTTACGCTTAACGTAAAGGACGGCATAATTCAGGAATGCCTTGTGGAGACGATAGGTTGCTCCGGCATGACCCATTCGGCGGCTATGGCGTCGGAAATTTTACCGCATAAAACAATATTGGAAGCGCTTAACACCGACCTTGTGTGCGACGCTATAAACACCGCCATGCGCGAGCTGTTTTTACAGATAGTTTACGGCAGAACTCAGTCCGCCTTTTCCGAGGACGGTCTTCCCGTCGGCGCAGGACTCGAAGATTTGGGCAAGGGACTTCGCTCGCAGGTCGGCACAATGTACGGCACGGCTTTAAAGGGCGCGAGATATCTTGAAATGGCGGAAGGCTACGTTCTCTCCCTCGCACTCGACAAAAACAACGAAATTTGCGGTTATAAGTTTGTTTCGCTCGGCAAAATGACCGACTTTATAAAGAAAGGTCTTACCCCTAACGAAGCGTACGAAAAATCCGTCGGAACCTACGGAAGATACGAAAAAGAACAGGGAGCCGTCAAACACATCGATCCCAGAACCGATAAGGAGGTTGACTGATTATGGCGCTTTTCGAAAGCTATGAAAGACGCGAAAGCAAAATTTTGGGCGTTTTGAAGGAATACGGTATTAAGTCTATCGAAGAATGTAAGGACATTACTCTTAAAAAGGGAATAGACGTTGATAAAATAGTGCGTGGAACCCAGCCTATCTGCTTTGAAAATGCGGTTTGGGCGTACACGGTCGGCGCGGCAATCGCAATTAAAAAAGGCTGCAAAAAAGCAGCGGACGCGGCGGCGGCTATCGGCGTGGGATTACAGAGCTTCTGCATCCCCGGCTCCGTTGCAGAAAACAGGAAAGTAGGTCTCGGGCACGGTAACCTCGGCGCGATGCTTTTGTCGGAGGAAACGGACTGCTTCTGCTTCCTTGCCGGACACGAGTCATTTGCCGCGGCTGAAGGCGCTATTAAAATTGCCGAAAACGCAAACAAGGTACGCGTTAAGCCTTTAAGAGTTATTTTGAACGGCTTGGGCAAGGACGCGGCTTATATAATTTCGAGAATTAACGGCTTCACGTATTGCAAAACCGAATTCGACCCTTACACCGAAACGGTAAAGGTTACGGACAGCGTAGCGTTCTCCGACGGGGCGAGGGCAAAAGTTAAATGCTACGGCGCGGATAACGTTCCCGAAGGCGTTGCAATTATGAAGCTGGAACACGTTTCGGTTTCCATTACGGGTAACTCTACCAACCCCACCCGCTTCCAGCATCCCGTTGCAGGAACCTATAAAAAGTGGTGCGTCGAGAACGGCGTCCGGTACTTCTCCGTTGCGTCAGGCGGCGGCACGGGCAGAACGCTTCACCCCGACAATATGGCGGCAGGTCCTTCCTCTTACGGTATGACCGACACTATGGGAAGAATGCACTCCGACGCGCAGTTTGCAGGCTCCTCCTCCGTTCCCGCTCACGTTGAAATGATGGGACTTATCGGTATGGGCAACAACCCTATGGTCGGCGCAACGGTTGCAGTTGCGGTTGCCGTGCAGGAAGGTATGACGAAGTAAAAATATACAATATAGCGTTAAAGCAAGGGCTTCTGTAAAATGCAGAAGCCCTTTTAACGTATAAAGTATAAAGAAAACCATATATTTTTTATTCAGTTACAACTATGCTTTTTAAAACAGGAAAATCTTTATCTCGATTTATCCAAACTTCTTCATCTTGCCCCTCGTTTAACTTATCCGCTAAAAAGTACATTTCTTCAGGCACTTTATATTCAGTAATATCGATTGATGAATAATTATCTACTTTACCGACTAAATCCGTTGCTTGTTCGGAGTTCCTTAACATATGACAGTTAGAAACAACTGAATTAATAACTATGTCGATAAAAGCGCCAATGGCATTACCCGAATAATAGAAATTTGTTATTTGACTATCTGCCAATCTTTTTATCACTACAAAAGTATGTAAGTCTATTTCAGAACCATGATTTATAATATCTTTTGAATAACAGTTTTTAACTTCCGTATAACTCAAAGCATAAATAAATACACAATAATTGGATTTCTCTTTTTTAACTACCGTAATATCGCAATTTGAATAACAATATTCTAACCTACAACGGCTTAAAAACCATGCAAAGCCCGCTCCGCGGGAGCAGTTTATATTGCCCAAAGCATAACAATTAGTAATTTCCATATTAAAAAGTTGATAACCGAAACCCCACGCCTCACCGACAATTATCTCAGCATCAAACACATTATGTGTTTTTATATTGCTTAAAGAATAGCAATTGCTTAAAATACACTTATCCGTCGACCCGCTATAATTTTTTATAAATCCCGCCGCCCGACTGTATCCTGTAATATTGCAGTCTGTATAACAGCTTTCTATAAGCAATTCGCCGTGTGCATAACCGTTGCAGATGAATCCGCCGACTACGCCCGTTGTAATATCCCCGAGAACCGAACAATTTGATATTAGCATTGAAGTATTCTGATTAATTTCTAAATAGCCGACAAATCCGCCTGCATTGTAGTGATTATCACCCTTTATAGTTATGTTTGTAATACTGTCCGCAATTTCTGCATCACCATTTGAATATGTAAAACAATATCCAATCAGTCCGCCGATATATATTTCGGTGGGCGTATTGTATTTATCGTCTTCAAAATAGTAACAATTATTTACGTTTATCTCGCCTTGAGAGTGACAGTTACTTATTTTAACCGAATCACCAATACCGAGCATACCGCCGAATACAAACGGTAAATTCATACCCGTATTATGTTCCCTGAAAACATTTTTGACATTTATCCGAACGTCAACGTTACAATCTCTTACCGTACCCGTTGCCATACCGCAAAGTCCGCCCACGGTTACGCCGTCATAGCTTAACCCGTCAGCAGTTATTTTTCCTTCAACATTAACGTTTTCAATAAGCCCTGCAAACTTGCCCGCAACTGTACCAACGCAATATTTCGTCTTTGCCGTTTGCGTATTGAAGTCGGTCATTACAATATTAACGTTTTCAAACTTCAAATCCTCAACAAGCCCGCCCATAACAACGCCGAACAGTGAAGGAAAGTTTTTATCGGTTGCAACGGTTAAATTTTTGACAGTTTTGCTATTACCGAAGAACATTCCCTCAAAGTATTCGTTGGCGTCGAAAATCGGCTCATGATTTATCCCGCTCATATCCAAATCACAGGTCAGCTTATAGGCTTTGTCGGGATAATAGCGCATATTCAAAAGCTGCGTGTAATTTTCTATTTTGTAAGGATTTAATTGCGTACCTGCTCCACCCGCAAACAAAAACTCAAATTCAGCCGTAACGGAAATAGCTGTATTAATTTCGGTATCTTGGCGGTTATCTTTAGTTTCGCCATCGCTCCACTTTACAAATCTATAACCGTCGCTCGGTATTGCCGTAACTTTTGTTCCGCTTTTGCCGTAATAAACTGTTTGATTTGCATTGCCAAGCAGATAGCCGCCGTTGCCCGCAACGTACGTTAACTTGTAAGTTTGCTTCTCGAATATTGCCTTTACAACGATATCTTTCGTTACGTTTCTATCCTGCCTTGTCGCTTCGGTTATATTGTCGCTCCATTTAACGAATTTGTAGCCCTCGTTGGGTACGGCAACAACCTCTGTTCCGTTTTCGCCCTCTTGTACGGATTGTTCAACGGCGCCGTAAATTGTTCCGCCCTCGTTTGCCTGATAAATAACCGTATAACTTTTTGCCGGATTAATCTTTAATTTAAATTCGGCGGTAACCGAAATGTCTTCAGTTACGTTTTTATCCTGCCGTGTAGCTTCTGTTCCTCCGTCTGACCATTGAACGAATTCATAACCGTCATAAGGCACGGCAACTACTGTTAATCCGTCTTTGCCGCTTTCTACCTGCTGTTCCGCTTGACCGTCTATATAACCGCCTTCGCCTGCTATATAGATTAAATCGTAATATATCGGCTGATTTTTAATACTACAACCACACAACAAGGCTATAGAACTAAATATCGAGCCGACAACAATAATTATTAAAAAATTTCTAAGCTTTTCCATATTTTTATTATAGCACACGTATGAAGCTTTGTACACCCTAAATTAGTGTCTTTTTATACACAATTCTCTATCCATTGATTATATATCATATGCAGTATTAATTTTCAACCAACTTATTTATTTACAAAAATTCGACAGCGTTTCCACTGAACCGCTGTCGAGTTAATTAAAATATTTTAAATTATATAAGACTTATGGATAGGTCGGCCGACCTTGACAATTTTCTTTTTTTGTTATATTATGATAGTATGAAACTTCAATCTTTAAAATCAAAAATAATACTGCTTGCGGTGTTTATAATTTTGGTCGTAGGGATCGCCGTAGGCGTTTCTTTGGGCACTAAACGAAAGCATGGCAAAAGCATGTACGATACATATACTGCCATTTACACCGCCGACGAAAACGGCACAATTCAAGGCGAAGCAAAACAAAGCATCAGGCAATGGCTTGACGGAACGGAAATAACCGCCGTTCCAAACGACGGTTATCTTTTTTCAGGCTGGTCGGACGGCGTTTATTTACCGACAAGGCACGACACTCATTTTACTCAAAATATCGAAGTTAATGCTTCGTTTGTAAGCAAGCTGAAAACGCTTAAATACGATTATAACGGCGCAACCGCTAACAACTCCGCTTATTCCGTTACAATAAATTACGATAGTATTACTTCTACTAAATTTGTAATTCCTGCAAAGGCAAACTTTGAGTTTCAAGGTTGGTATTTGGATAAAGAGTTTACAAAAAGAGTTACCGACAAAGACGGCAGTTACTATTTAGGCAAAAGTATTTTTTATTCAGAAGCAGACACCCTATATGCCAGATGGGAAAAGCACGAAGGAATTGTATACCCCGTACTTATGATTTTTGTCGACAAGATAGATGCTATTCTTGAAACAATAGATAAATTAAAAGTTCCTATAAACTATAAAATGTCTCTACCGGAATTAAAAATTTGCGAACAGATACCACAAAAAATATCAGATTGTTTAAATGATGGTTTTAACGGACTTGTTTATTTTGAGTTTGACGTCTATTATACAAATGAAACTGTAAATACCAAAGCATTTAAAGCAGGAACCACATCTTACGGATTCACGGAACACACTATTATGCCGGCTTTCATTCAAGAAATCAGACCATTGTTAAAAAATTACAGAAGCGTTATCACCACATCTGGTTTCAATGACCCTAAAAATTTAATTCACACAGACTCAGGTTCGGCTACAACCAAATATGCATTTAAACCGTTAGAAGGTCTATATTATGGTTTAACTTTTTCAAAACCATTTGAAAATGATAATTCTTTTAATTGGCTTCAAATTATTGATAGTTATTTGCATGAATTTACCCATACCATAGAACAGGCGGAAGAACTGGAATTAGATAATTTTCATGATTATGAAGGGTATCAAAACAATTTGCATCCACTTACAACTGAAGAAGCAATAACTGCTACAATTAAATATTTGCGCAACGATGCGGAACTGTATGGCATACAGACAGGCATTCCGTTTGAATACTGGACTGGTGAAATTGAAGTAAATGATTGGTGGTTTAATTTATTGATTTAAAAAAATGGGATAACAATAACGTTATCCCATTTTTTATTAACAATTAATCAAAAACTCCGAATACATATCAACCAATCTTTCCAAAGTATGAATATCAATTAAACCTTTACCAACAGCAATTTTTAAATACTGCCCGTTAAATGCTTTGAATACTAACTCGGATACAGGTAATATTTCATTAAACTCAATATATGTGAACAATCCGTACTGGTCAATATCTGCCTGTTTTGCCGCTTCATCATACTTCAATGTCTCAGGATTAACTTCAAATATATTGAACAGTCCATCTATACCTCCCGGCATTGATAGCATGCCGTTTACGTTTTGGATTTTACCTTCATAAGCCGAATCACGGCGGCGCGCTCGTTTTCATCGAGCTTGCTTTTTATATATTTAATAGTTTCTTCCAGTTGCGGTATCATTACGTATTCCAACGCGTTTACGCGGCGTTTATTACGCTCTATCTCGTTTGCCAACATTCTGACCGTCTTTTCAACCTGCGCCAGGCGTACCATTTCAGGCAGAAGCGCCGCCGCTTTACCGACGGAAAAATCCGCCTCTCCCGTCATTTCGGAATAGGCATACGGAAGTCCGCCCGCGCTTTTTTCGTTTACGAGAGAAATTTCCGGAACCTCAACGCCCATGACGCCCGCTGTGCCGCACTCTGCCCTGACTGCGGACGACGGCATGGAGAACGCCGCTTCCGCACGATACGAAGGCGTGACGGAACGCGCCACGGAAAACTGCTTCAAAGTTTCCGAAAGCTGCTTTTCCACCTCGTCGCGCAGGCGCTTGTTTTCCTTTATTATAGCGGAAAAACGGCGCACCATTTCGTCGGATTTATCCTTTAAAAGTTTATGTCCGCGGACTGCCGTCGAAAGCCTTGCTTTAAGCTTTTTAAGCTCCATCCGCGTGGGATTTACGTTAAGTCTTGCCATATTATTTAAGATATTTGTCTATATAAGCCTTGCGGATACGTTTCAGCTCTGTCACGGGCAGTATTTTAAGAAGTTGCCAGCCCAAATCCAACGTTTCCTCTATGGGGCGGTCCGCACCGAAGCCCTGATTAACGTAGACGCTTTCAAACTGCTCCGCAAATTTCGCGTACAGTTTATCCGTGTCGGAAAGAGCGGCTTCGCCCAGAATAGCGGACAATTCCTTACTCTCTTTTCCGCTTGCATAAGCGGAGAAAAGCTGGTTCATAGTGTCGGCGTGGTCCTCCCTCGTCTTGTCCCTGCCTATACCCTTGTCTTTAAGTCGTGAAAGCGACGGAAGAACGTCTATCGGCGGATTTATACCCTTTTTGTACAAATCGCGCGAGAGAATGATTTGCCCCTCGGTTATATACCCCGTCAAGTCGGGTATGGGGTGGGTTTTGTCGTCCTCAGGCATGGTCAGAATGGGTATCTGCGTTATGGAGCCTTCACTGCCGCGTATTCTGCCCGCCCTTTCGTATATCGTTGCAAGGTCGGTATAAAGATAACCGGGATAACCGCGTCTGCCGGGAACCTCGCGGCGCGCCGCCGAGACCTCTCTCAGCGCCTCGGCATAGTTTGTGATATCCGTCATAATGACAAGCACGTGCATGCCGCAGTTGAAAGCCAAATATTCGGCGCAGGTAAGCGCCATACGCGGCGTCGCTATACGTTCCACCGCGGGGTCGTTTGCAAGGTTTGTAAAAAGCACGGTCCTTTCTATCGCGCCAGTCTTTTTGAAGTCGTCTACGAAATACTGCGCTTCCTCGAAAGTGATGCCTATCGCCGCAAACACGACGGCGAATTTGCTGTCCGTACCCTTTACCTTAGCCTGACGCGCTATCTGTGCGGCAAGCTCGGCATGGGGAAGTCCGCTCATGGAAAACACGGGAAGCTTTTGCCCCCTTACAAGCGTGTTAAGTCCGTCTATCGCCGAAATACCCGTCTGGATAAATTCGTCCGGATAATCGCGCGCGGCGGGATTTATCGGCTCTCCGTTTATGTCCATAACCTTATCCGGAATAACGGGGGCGCCGCCGTCGCGCGGGTTGCCCATACCGTCGAACACCCTGCCGAGCATATCCCTCGATACGGCAAGCTGTTGGCTATGCCCCAAAAAACGCGCCTTTGCGTCGGAAATTTGTAAACCCTGAGAATTTTCAAACAGCTGTACGACGGCTTTGTCGCGGTTTATTTCAAGCACCTTGCCGCGGCGCAATTCTCCGTTGGAGCAGACTATATCCACAAGCTCGTTATACTTAACGCCCGCAACGCCTTCGACAAGCATCAGAGGTCCGACAACTTCCTTTATGGTTTTATACTCTTTAAACATATTCGCCGCCTCCGCTGCAAACCGACTTCATATCGCTGCCGGTAAGCTTCAAAATTTCGTCGAACTCTTTGAGATTATCTTCTTTTATATACTTTGCGCGCCCTATCTTTTCTTTACAGGAAAGGGCGAGTATTTCGTTCAGCGGCGCGAAAGCTTCAACCGCTTCCTTGGCGCGCGAATAAAATTCGTAAATAAGTTTTAACATTAAATACTGCTTATTCATGGACGTGTATGTGTCAACGTCGTCGAAAGCGTTCTGGTGAAGGTAATCCTCGCGGATTATTTTAGCAGTTTCCATCGTCAGCCTGTCCTTTGAAGAAAGCGCGTCCATGCCGACAAGTCTTACTATTTCGTCAAGCGCGGCTTCCTCCTGCAACACCGTCATAACAAACTGACGGTAACGGAAAAAGTCCTGACCGACGTTTCCGTCAAACCAGTCTTTAAGCTTGTCCGCGTAAAGCGAATAGCTTATAAGCCAGTCGATTGCCGGGAAATGGCGTTTGTAAGCCAAAGACGCCGAAAGTCCCCAGAATACCTTTACTATCCTGAGCGTAGCTTGCGCTACCGGCTCCGACAAATCGCCTCCGGGAGGAGAAACCGCGCCTATCGCGGTAACCGAACCGCACCTGTCGCCCGCGCCCAGTATTTTTACGACGCCCGCGCGCTCGTAAAACTCCGCAAGGCGGCTGGAAAGGTAAGCGGGATATCCCTCGTCGCCCGGCATTTCTTCGAGTCTGCCGCTCATTTCGCGCAGAGCTTCCGCCCAACGCGAAGTGGAGTCCGCCATAATCGCCACGTTATAGCCCATGTCGCGGAAGTATTCCGCAATGGTTATGCCTGTATAAATGGACGCCTCGCGCGCGGCGACGGGCATGTCCGACGTATTTGCTATAAGAACCGTGCGCTTCATCAAAGGCTCGCCCGTTTTCGGGTCGGTAAGCGCGGGGAATTCGTGCAGAACGTCCGTCATTTCGTTTCCGCGTTCACCGCAGCCGATGTAGACGATTATATCCGCGTCCGCCCACTTGGCAAGCTGGTGCTGAACTACCGTTTTGCCGCTTCCGAAAGGTCCCGGAACGGCGGCAACGCCGCCGCGGGCAACAGGAAACAGAGTATCTATAACTCTCTGTCCCGTAACCATGGGAGTATCGGGCGTAAGTTTTTCCCTATAAGGTCTGCCCCTGCGCACGGGCCATTTCCTGAGCATACTTACGGACTTTTTGCCCTTGCCCGTCTGAATAACCGCCACGGTGTCTTCTATCGTAAAATCGCCCTCCTGCACGGAAACGACTTTGCCGCTCATGCCGTTGGGCACCATAATTCTGTGCTCTATTACTTCGGTTTCCTGTACCACGCCGAGAACGTCCCCCTCGCCGACGGTATCGCCCGACTTGACGCGCGGCGAAAAATGCCACTTCTTTTCTCTGTCAAGGTTATTTACCGAAACGCCGCGCGATATGCGCGAGCCGTATTTGAAGAACAGCGTCGTCAAGGGACGCTGAATTCCGTCGAATATTCCGGCGAGAAGTCCGGGCGCAAGCTCGACGGAGAGCGGCTCTCCCGTGGAGACCACTTCCTCCCCCGGTCCCAGCCCCGAAGTTTCTTCATATACCTGAACGGAAGCTTTATCCCCCCTCAGTTCTATTATCTCGCCTATAAGACCGCTGTCGGAAACGTGCACGACGTCGTACATTTTGCAGTCCGCCATGCCTTCCGCAATTATCAGAGGTCCCGAAATTTTTACCGTTTTACCTGCCATAATCTATCCTTTTCAGTTATTGAATAATATATCCACGCCGAGCGCCCGCTCCATAGCGCTTTTCAAAAGCTCTGCGCCGTGACCCGTGCTTCCGTTTTTGGACGGAATACTTAAAACAACCGGATAGGGCTGTTCGTCAAACCGCTTTAAAAACTGCTCCAAAGGTCTGTAAAGCTCCTCAGTGAGAAAAATTATCTGATATTCCTTTGCGGCTTTTCTCAAAGCGTCCCTGGCTTTTGCTTCGTCCTCGGCGGCGAACGCCGCGACACCCGCGGCCTTGAACACGGTTATGCTGTCGCCGTCGCCTATAATTGCAATTTTTCCGGTCATATCCGCTCCTTAAACCGACCTGAGCCGCGCTTTTATTTCGTAATCCTTCATGCCCGCCAAAAGACAGACGAAAAGTATTCTCACGTCCGCGTTTTCCGCGCGGCGTCTGAATACGTAATATAAAAAGGGCTGGTTTCTCACAAGCTCGTACTTTTTTGCGGCGAAAAATCTGACTTCGTAGTTTTCGGTCTCGCGCTCTGCCGCGGTATGGGGTAGCCCCTCACGCCTGTCGTCAAGACATTTTTTATAGAAGTCCGCGTAAGCCGTTCCGTCAAGACAGCTTTCCGCACGTCCGCCGTCTTCGGAAAAAATTTCACCCAGAAGTCTATGCGGCAGCTTGCCGCCGTCAAGATAAAACTTTTCAGCCGTTTCTCTGTCGGGCGAGCGCAACGCGGTCAGGATATTCGTCATATCCGCCCGCGCGGACAAAAGCTTTTTCAAAAGCGGTTTTCTTTTACACACACGCGCGAGATATTTATACTGCGCACTTTCAAACAGCGCGCCTATTTCCGCGCCGGATACAAATGCGCCGTCGGCACCGGCGAAAAGCGCGGCGGCTTGTTGCGCCGCTTCTTTAAGCTCGTCCGCAAGCTGTGAAAAATCGTTATTTTTCACGCATTGCTCCAAAACCCGCAAGGGAATAATTCCTTGGGGCGCAAGCATCTTTCCGACGTCCGCACCCGTATATTCCGCTTTTAAAAGCGCTTTTAAATTATGAAAATCGCGCGGAGCGAGCAGGTACGTCTTTTCCGCCTCGGAAGGAGAATATTCAAGTATGAACGCGTCGATAGCCGCCTCGTCCGCGGCGACCAGTTTTTCGTAATCGTATACCGAAGCAATTTCCGTCCCTTTGCCGAAGCCGCTTTCAATAACGGCGCGCAACGCGTCCTCCGGTCCGCTTTCGCAAAGCTTGACCAGCTTGTCTTTGAGAAGATATTTTTCCCGCGCGGCAATTACGCCGTCCGTATACAGTACGTCTGTCGCCATTAATTTAACCCGTTATGAATAATTTTGCCGCTATTTCGGACTGGTGCTTTTCCCTGTCCTCAGCAAGAAGCGCGCCGTAGGAAATGTTTTTGTCGCAGTCCTTGCCGCGCAGTATAAAGCCGCCGTCCAAATTCGCGGTCTTTGAAGAAACTTTCAATTTCCTTTCCCTTACGACGGAAAGCTTTGAAACGTCGGGCGCAAACGAATAATTTTCCGCGAAAACTATTTCGTCGCCCGCTTCCGCGTACTGCGTAAGCAAACCCTCCGCAAGGCGCAGACTTTCGGTTTTATTTAGCGCGTTAAGCTGTTTTAAGGCGCGCAAATACACTGCGTCTATAACGCCGCGTTTTTCGCCGAGAAGTATTTTAGAGCATTCAAGCCGCGCCGAAGCCGCTTTTCCGTCAAGTATCGCTGTCGCCTTTTCCTTTGCTTCCGCCAAGGCGCCCTCTTTATTGCGCTTCGCGCGCTCGGAAGCGAGAGCAACCGTTTCGGCGGCTTTCTTTTCCGCTTCCGAAATTACCGTACGCGCCTCCATGTCGGCGTCGTACAGTATTCTTTCGACGATTGACTGTTCGCTCATAAATCAGACCGCTACCAACATTATGGAAATGATAAGTCCCAAAATAGCGTAGAACTCTATCATGGCAGGGTAAATTATAAGCTTACCGCCGAGAGAGTCCTGCTTGCCTACTGCATAGATACAGTTGACGGCGGACTTGCCCTGGAAGAAGCCCGTAATCAAGCCCGAAACCGCCATAGGCATTACCGCGCCGAAAAGCGTCCAACCCTGCGCCACGGTCGTAATGTCACCGAGCGAGGAAGAAGCGATTATGCCGATAATGAAGCCGTAAATACCCTGCGTAGCCGGCAGAAGCACGAGAACGAGCACCTTGCCGAACTTTTTGGGATTTTCACCCAAAACGCCCGCCGCCGCGGTACCCGTCTTGTAAAGACCGATACTCGAACCTATTCCGCAAAGCAGAACGCACAGGGCGATTCCGATTATACCGATAACGTTACCAGTATTCATTGTTTAAAAAACCTCCGAAGTTTTTATTTGATATTTAAATTTACGTACTTGAAATCCGAGCCGAGCGGAGAAAACAGTTCTCCCTCCCCCTCGAAAAATCTGCCGTAAAATTCAACGTATTGAAGTCTTGCGTCGTGAATGTACGCGCCTAAAAGTCCTATCGCAAGATTGAAGCCGTGACCGACTATCATTAACACCGCGCCGAGAATTATCAGCATGGCGTTGCCGCCCGTGATAAAATCGACCGCATAGCGCGAAACTATCTGCGCTATTACCGCGCCCGACAGCATAAGGCCGTAAAGTCTTGCGTAGCTTAAAATGTCCGAAGCAAAGTTTATTACCCCGTACGCCGCGCCGAAGCCCTTGGTGAATTTACCGAGAAGCTTTTCCTTCCTGCCGGCGGTAAGCATGGCGCAAAGCAGTGAAACCCCAGCCGTAATACCGCCCACGTACGTTATAAGCTTGGGCGCTTTGAACTGGTCTACAAGCCCTACCACCGCAAGAGCAACGCCCACGGTGAAAACCGACCAGACAAGACCGTCGAAAATGCCGTCCGCAATATGCTTCCTGCGCCAGCACTGCACTGCTTTACACATGTATCCCGCGCAGAGCTGGACCATTCCCAAAAGCAAACTGATTATAAGCACAGCCGGTATCTTTATCCCCATTACCGTCCACATCTCTTTTTGCGGATCGGGCAAAAGCGTAGGCATAAAAGGCGGCTGCATGCCGAAAAACGAATTGAAAAGCAATCCCCAAACTATTGCGAAAATTCCGCCTATGGCGAAAACTCCGGAAAGTCTTTTAAGACCGGTGTCGCGTTTGCTTCTTAAATATATGAACCCGCCTATGACGAACATTAACAGCCCGTAGCCGACGTCCGCCATTATAAAGCCGAGAAATACGCTGTAAAACAGCGCCATTACCGTGTTGGGGTCGAACTCGCGATAGCTTACAGGCGAATACATATTTGTAATAGCTTCGAAGTTTTTTACTGCCGCGTTGTTCTTTAAAAGCGTAGGCGGAATTTCGTCCTCCGCAGGCTCGGAAAACTCGAAGTAAACGGCGTTGGTTGCGGCGGACAGCTCCTCTCGCACGCTGTCCTGCGCCTCCTTGGGAACGTATGCCTCCAAAAGAAAGGTTTTCTGCGTACAGCGAAGCTTATCGGAAAGATTTGCTTTTTCAAGCTCGAAACCCAGATAATCGCAATATATTTTCATGTCGCGCACGCGCGGAGCGAGCGAATACATTTTCTCGGCATTATCTTTAAGCTCCGCCCTTATTTTTTCTTCCGAGCAAAGAACGTCGTCGTACACTTCTTTACCCGACCTACTGCCCGAAAACGGACAGGGAACGAAGCCCGACTCCTGCAAGATACCTTCCGCCGTATCCGACACGCTTTTATGCGCAACGAATATAAAAAGCGCGTTTTCGGCGTCGGAGCCAAGCATTTCGCACTGAATAAGCGGCGCGGCGGCGCAGGCGTCGGAAAAGTTATCCGCAAGCGGCAACGGCACCGTACCAAGCTTTATTTTTACGCGGCGGGTATCGGTAAAATCTTCAAGCGGACTGTCCACCGCGCTGTAAATCAGCGCTTCTTCCTTTAATTTGACCGTTTTGTTTAACTCTGAAAGAAGCTCTTTTTTACGCAAATTCAGTCCGTTTATAGTATTTACAAGCGAATCCATTTCGGCGCGCATATCCTTAGCCGCCGTAAATTGGGTATAAGAAACGTCAAATCCGTCCTTCAAA
This sequence comes from uncultured Clostridia bacterium, assembly GCA_947053655.1. Classification (GTDB taxonomy): domain Bacteria; phylum Bacillota; class Clostridia; order Christensenellales; family Borkfalkiaceae; genus Coproplasma. The sequence continues at coordinate 2,093 of CAMRTO010000016.1, read as the reverse complement.
TCGTCGGATTTGACCTTGTTTTCCTTATTATAGGCGTCTGCTTCCGACACAAGCAAAGACAGCGCGCCCTCCGTTTTATCCAGATAGCCGCGCAAGTTTTCAGTGTCGGCCGCCATAGCGTCCGTGTTTTCGGCGTCGTAATGAAGTTTAATCTCCGCGGCGCGCGTACGTTGCAGGGCGTTAAGAATGCAGTCTCTGTCGTAATTCATGGCCGCAAGATTAAGCTTGCTCATTTCAGCGATTGCCAACCGTCAACCTCCGTACTATTTCGTGAACCGGTCTGTCGGCGTTTTTCAGACATTGCTCCGCATACTTTGCCGACTCCGCGCGTTTTGCGGAAATTTCGGCGTCGTACTCGTTCTGAGCGCGAACGACGGCATCTTTGAGAATTTTTTCACGCAATTCTTTGCATTCCGCCGCGGAAAGCTTGTCTATTTCGACCGCGCGTTCCTCCGCCTGCGCGGAAATTTCAGCCGCGCGCTGCAATGCGTCTTGCTTTATTTCAGCCGCCCTATGCTCGGCGTCGGTTATGCTTTTTATAATTTCGTTCATAATATGTTATATTTTACCATATAAGATTGTAATTAGCAAATAAAAATTGTGCGAAACGGGTATTAAAAACGCGAAAGGAAAATATAAATATATGTTTACCGTTTTTTATATTGTGGATAACCGTATACGGAATTAAGTTTATAAATGTTTAAAACCGTCGTATTAGTCGTTTTTAATTCAAAATGTTAATAAATTGTGGATAATTTTTTTAAACTTGTATTACCGCGTACTTTCCACAATAAAATTGTGGACAACTTTCAGTGGATAAAAACAGGGTTTTGCCGAATTGAAAGGTAAAATATCGTAAGTTATCCACAAATCCGTAACAGTTCCTGCTTATATTGATAAATATCACGTCCGTTAACTTCACTTATTTGCAACAGATTACCGCGACAGACCTTATCATAAGAATAGTATACTTTTTACTAAAAGACCAAAAAACCGAGCCTAAGGCTCGGTTTTTCGGAATTGTTACTGTATTTTCTGGCGTTTTCAGCCCTCGAATTTGTCATAGAAGCCGTCTATGTCAAAGAACGTTTCCCTGCTGTCGCGCTCTGCTTCCGCTACGCTCTTTGCCGCTGCTTTCGTCGTATCTACCGTCGTCGTCGTCGTTATTACCGCATCGGGCGGGTAGATGCTCTGCGAAGGCACTGCGTTTACCGCAGGCTGCTCCGACACTGTCTTTACCTCTTTCACAGGCTGAGGCTCGCTCGTCACCGCTACTTCCTGCATTGCCTGACCTGCCGCAAGGCTTCTTACCATCGACGCCAGAACTTCGCCCAACATTGTAGGGTTGTTTGCGTCTGCAGCCGGGGTCTGAGGCTGTATCGCCGCTTGCACCGGCGCTTGCTGGATTACAGGCTGAGGCAAGTACTGAGGCTGCGCGGGCGCCTGCTGCATCTGAGGCATAGGCATATACATCGGCTGCTGGCCGTGCGATACATTGCCGTACATGTCTGCACGCATCTTCGCAAACTCTGCTTCCATTCTTGCCGCGTTTACCGCGCTCTGCTCCGTGTGCATGTTGTCAAGCTTTGCTTCAAGCTTTGCCATTGCCAACGCGTTTGCATCAAGCGACGAAGGCGACATTGCCGCGCCGTATTGAGGCTGAGGCTGGGCGTACTGCATAGGCATCTGCTGTGCCGCAGGCGCTTGCATAGGCATTGCCATAGGCTGACCGTAACGCTGCGCGCGCTGTTCTGCGCGGATTCTCTTTAACTGCTTCTTTATTTCTTCAAGCTCGTTATTGTTTACAGGCTGTTGCTGTTGAACATATTGAGGCTGGGGTGCGGGTTGAGGCATCTGCTGGGGCATTGCCTGCTGCTGAGGATACTGCTGCATCTGAGGCTGCTGCGCATACTGCTGTTGCATAGGCATCTGCTGGGGCATTTGCTGAGGCATTGCCTGTTGCTGTGCCATCTGCGCCTGTGCCTGCGCGCGCATCTTCGCTATCTCTGCCTCCGCTTCCGCTTTGGCTTTCGCCGCTTCGGCTTCTGCACGCATCTTCTCTATCTCGCGCTGGCTTTCAAGACGCATACGCT
>CAMRTO010000015.1 GCA_947053655.1 uncultured Clostridia bacterium | reverse complement strand
AAACGCCGCCCGCGGATTTTAAATCCGCGGGCGGCGTTTTCGTACCGGTTTATAAATTTTTCAAAAGGTCGGTCATGTCGTATTTGCCGTGCGGCTTTCCGACAATCCATTTAGCCGCTTTTATCGCACCCGCCGCAAACACCTTTTTGGAGCTTGCTTCGTGCGACAGGGTAATTATTTCGTCTTCGCCCGCAAACATAACGTCGTGTTCGCCGACAATATTTCCGCCGCGGACGGCGTGCAAGCCTATTTCCGCGCCGCGTTTGCCCGTGTTGCCGCATCTTCCGTAAACGTATTTTTTACCGCCGCCGAATGCTTTGTTTGCGCTGTCGGCAAGCATAAGCGCCGTGCCGGAGGGTGCGTCGGCTTTCAGGTTGTGGTGTTTTTCTATAATCTCTATATCGAATTTTTCACCCAAAACTTCGGCAGCCTCGCGCACAAGCTTAACAAGCAGATTCACGCCGAGGGAGAAATTCGCCGTCTTGAAAACAGCGGTTTTCTTAGAACAACCGTCTATAAATTTAAGTTGGTTTTCGTCATAGCCTGTCGCCGCCACAACGACGGGCACACCGTGCTTGACAGCCCAGTCCATTTCGTCTTGCAGGGCGGCGGGAGAAGAAAAGTCGATAATTACGTCGGGTATTTCCTTAACTTCCCCAAAGGAGGGGTATACGGGAATTTTCGTGTTTTCGGGCGCGTGCAGGTCCACTCCGCAAACGGCGCGCGCGTCGCTGTCGCCGTCAAGCAGACTTAAAATATTGCCGCCCATTTTTCCGCCTATGCCGCATATAAGAACTTTAATCATTTAATCAACCCCGAATTTTTAATCGCCTGCAAAAGCTTAGCTTTGTTTGCGTCTTCCAGCTCTGTAAGGGGGGAGCGCGGCACGCCTGCTTCGAAGCCTATCATATTGTAAGCGGCTTTGACGGGAATGGGATTTACTTCCAGAAAGCACGCGTCCTCCAAGGGAAGTAAAAAGTCCTGTACGGAGTTCGCTTCGTCGAGTTTGTTTTGGGAAACAAGGTTATAAAGCTTTTTCATAAGCTTGGGCGCAATGTTTGACGTGACCGAAATAAGCCCCGCGCCGCCTATCGCCAGCATGGGAAGATTTAAAAAATCCTCGCCGGAATACAAGTCCATTTTTCCGCGTATGCGGCGCATGGTTTCGCATACCTGCGCCATGTTTCCGCTCGCTTCCTTAATGCCCGCCATATTGTCGAGTCCGGCAAGCTTTTCGGCGGTTTCGGGTAAAATGTTTACCGCCGTACGCGAGGGCACGTTGTAAGCTATTACGGGAATTTTAACCGCGTCGCAAATTGCTTTGTAGTATTCGTAAATTCCTTTCTGCGTGCATTTATTGTAGTACGGAGTTACGGCCAAAATGCCGTCGGCGCCAAGCTGTTCCGCACGGACGGAAGCGGCAACTGCCTTTGCGGTGTCGTTGCTTCCCGTACCCACTATAATTTTAATGCGTCCCGCGGCTTTTTTAACGGAGTACTTTATAACTTCCGTCTTTTCGTCTTCCGTCATGGTCGCAGGCTCGCCCGTGGTGCCGAGGACTACCAAAGCGTCGGTACCGCCGTCTATCTGATACTCTATCATTTTGCCGAATTCGTCTAAATTGACGCCGTTTTTATTAAACGGAGTAATCATTGCGGTGGCAATACCGCTGAAAAAACCTGTCACTTTTAAAACCTCTTTTATTATTTTAAGCTTGCTAATTTATAAATGTTCAAGTTCTGTCGAAATAACCTTTTGCCGCAAGCAGCTCTGCAAGCAGAACCGCTCCGCCCGCCGCGCCGCGCAGTGTATTGTGCGAAAAGCCTATAAATTTATAGTCGAAAACGCAGTCCTCGCGCAGTCTGCCCGCGCAGACGGCCATGCCCCGCTCGCAATTTCTGTCAAGTCTGGGTTGCGGTCTGTCGTCTTCGGGGAAATAATGTATAAATTTTTTCGGCGCACTGGGAAGGGAAAGCTTCTGCGGCTCGCCCGAAAATTCCGCCCAGGCCTTTATAATTTCTTCCTTGGACGGCTTTTTTTCAAAGCTTACGAAGCACGCCGCCGTGTGACCGTCGCTTACCGGTACCCTAAGGCATTGCGCCGTAATAAGGGGGGAGGCGGCGGGGATAATTTTTCCGTCCGAAACATTACCCCAAATTTTAAGCGGCTCGGTTTCGCTTTTTTCTTCCTCTCCGCCGATATAGGGGATAATGTTGTCGGTAATTTCGGGCATTGTTTCAAAGGTTTTGCCGGCGCCGGATATAGCCTGGTACGTAGTCACCGCAACCTGCTTTATGCCGAATTTTTTCAAAGGGTGCAAAAGGGGAACGTACGATTGCAGCGAGCAGTTGCTTTTAACCGCTATAAAACCGCGCTTTGTGCCCAGTCTTTTGCGCTGTGCGGAAATAACTTCAAGATGCTCTGGGTTGATTTCCGGTATAATCATGGGTACGTCGTCCGTTCCGCGGTGCGCCGAATTGTTGGAAACTACGGGGCACTCCAGCTTTGCGTATTCGTACTCCAGCTTTTTAATTTCTTCCTTTTTCATATTTACCGCGCAGAAGCAGAAGTCTGTCTGCGCCGCAATTTTCTTTTTGTCGGCGGAAGCGTCAAGCACGGTAAAGTCGGCAAATTTTTCGGGCATCGGTTCTGCCAAATGCCATTTTTTTACCGCGTCCTCGTATCTTTTACCGGCGGAGGAGGGCGACGCCGCAAGACAGACGACGTTGAAGCGGGGGTGGTTTTTCAAAAGAAGCAAAAATCTTTGACCGACCATTCCCGTTGCGCCTATAATACCGACGTTGTATCTTTTCATAATAAAATCTCCCGAAACAATAAATAAAAAGCGGCGCCGTAACAGCGCCGAAAAAATGCAAAAGGCAATTAGCGCAACACTTAATGTGACAGTCGCAAAGGTATTAACCCGTGCGCCCGACGCGGTTTAAAGGCAAACCGCACCTCGGCGGAGGCGCCCTTTCGCCGCGGCTTATCGCGAAGCTGCCTTTTCAGCCTCTCGCCGTGCGGTTAATTATGCCCGTCCGCTCCTCTAATTTGCCTGTTTATAATATCACACGGTAGCGTGTTTGTAAAGGAATTTTCACTGCATTTTCCGACAAAAGTCAAAGTTGACAAATTGAGGATTTGTGTTATAATTTAAGAAAAATTTAAAGGGGGCATTGTTTGAAAAGGACTTTATTTGTTCTAAGCCTGCTTGAAAGCTTGTTATGCGTTTTTTGCGCCTGTAAACAGAATAAAACCGTCAGGACGGATTTATCCGCAGTCGAGATAAATAAAATCGCTTCGGTGGAAAAAATTATTCCCGACAACGCTGTTATTAACTCGGCGGAAGCTTTGACGAGGTTTTTTTCCGACTATCCGTCGCTTTCGGAATATTTCGGTCAAAATCTTAGCGAAAATTTTTTCGAGAGCCGCTCATATTTTTTGGTTAATTTCTATCATTCGTCAAGTGAGCGCAATATAGTTTTTAAATCGGCGTATCTGGAAGACGATATTTTGAAGCTTAAATTCGATATCGAAAGTCCGGAAAGCGTCGATACGGACTTTAATGCCATGCTGTTTATTTTAAGTATAAATAAATTTAACGGCGTGCAAAAGTTTGAAATAGGGGTCGATAATTTATTGCTTAATAACAACAGCGGAGGCTTCAATTCCGCAACGCGCGAATTGACCGTAATATAACGTCGTTTTTGTACAGAGAAAAAGACATATTGCGTAGTTTTTTTATCGGCGGCAGTAGATAATTTTTCAAAACGCAAGCGCGCCTTTGTTTAATTTTATTTTGAAACGGTAAAACAGTTGAAATATTTCAATATATATGGTATTATAAAACCAGTTAAAAAGTTTTAAAGGTTTCTTTATGGCATTAAGCGTAAGCAATCTGGAAGGCAACGAAATTGCCGACGATTATGTAAGAAAAGCCCCTACGCGCGGCAGATGGGGGGAGACTTGGGACGTATTGAAGGCCAACTTCGGAAAATTGGTTCTTATAAACATTTTTGTCCTTATAACCTTCCTGCCCGGCATAGGCATTATGATATACCGCTCCATGTATATAAACGGCATGGGTTTGCAGTATCCGTTCAATCTTGCGGGACTTAATTATCCCGCTTATACCAATATAAACGGTCTGGAAGAACAGATTTATCTGTCGGCGGATTTGCTGTTTTTCTCGCTTTTAATCGTTGCGGGACTAATAGCGTCGATAGGAATATCGGGGGCGGCGTACTCTATACGCAAGCTTCTCAATACCCAGGGGCAGTTTTCCGTCAAGGGATTTTTCCACGGGGTTAAGGTCGGCTATTTCGGTACGGTAATGCCCGTTACGGTATTTATGATTTTCCTTTTCGCTTCTTTTATTTTAGGCGATTGGAAGGACCTTGTAATCGCGCGCGGCGCGTCTGCGGCGGGACCTGTAACCGCTTACGTTTTCATGATAATAGCAAATGTGCTTGTCGGCGTATATTGCGGATGGCTGTTTGCGGTAGGCGTAAGCTATAGGGTAAAATTTACCCAGCTTTTCAAAAATGCGTTCGTTCTGATGATAGGCAGTCCCGTACACACGTTGTTTTTCGCGGGGCTTGCGCTTATTCCCGTTTGGCTTTTCGTCATAGGAACTGCGGTCAGCATAGTAAAGATAATTTCGTATATAGTTTTCATATTCCTCGGTTTTTCGCTTATTCTGCTTGTCTGGACAAGCTTTACGCAGTGGGTTTTCGACATGTACGTAACCCCCAACATAAAAGCCGCGGAGGAAGAAGCAAAAGCCAAAAAGACCCCTAAGGAGCTTGCCGCCGAAAAGGAAGAAAGCGACAAACAGACCGCAAGGGAATTGCTTGCGGCAGGCAGAAGCGAGCTTATCGGCAGACCGATACTTCCCATAGACGGCGAATGTGCCGTAAAGCCTTTAAGCGCGGTTTTTACGCGCGGAGACATAGCGGGCGCTTCGACCGACAGGGAAAAATTGAAAACAGCCGTATCGGCTTACGAGGACGAGCATAAGAACGACGCCGTATACGTCGAATACAATAAACTTTTTGCCGAGCGTGAAAAAGCTTTGCAGTCCAACGGCAAAAAAGGCAAAAAGAAGAAGGTCAGCGCGGACAACCTTCTTAAATAAGGTAAAAACAAAATGGCAAATTCTTACTCTGCTTTGGGCAGATGGTTCGAATATTTAAACGACGACTGCGGCTATGAACAATGGTCGCAGTATTTAATTGATACGCTTCAAAAAGAAAATGCGGGTAAAAACGGAGTCGATATAGGCTGCGGCAACGGTTATTTTACGCGCGCCTTGATAAAAGCGGGATATAACGCGTTCGGCGTGGATATTTCTTCCGAAATGTTGGATAAGGCGCAGGAGATTTCTTTAAAACAGGGCGTCCGCGCGGAATTTTTCTTGGGCGATATCACCAAACTAAAATTAAACGGTAAAACGGATTTTGCCGTCGCCGTAAACGACTGCATTAATTACGTAAGCAAGGATAAGCTTAAAACGGCGTTTTGCAGGGTAAACGCATGTCTTAAAAAAGGCGGTTTGTTTATATTCGATATCAGCTCGGCGCAAAAGTTGCGTTCCGTCGTCGCAAACAACACCTTTGCGGAGGACAGGGAGGATATAACTTATATCTGGTTTAACTCGCTCGAAGGCGACAGGGTGACAATGGACATTACGCTGTTTGAAAGGCGCGGGGATTTGTTCAAGCGCTTTGACGAGCGTCATGTGCAATATATTTACGGGGAGGAAGAAATCGTATCCGCGCTTAAAGAAGCGGGATTCGCGGTCAGGACGGAAGGTCATCTGGGCGCGGACAAAAGCGACAGGATAAATTTCGTCTGTAAAAAAATATGAACAAACTTCATAAGGCTTTAATTTACGACATGCAGGTTTCGCTGTCCGTCCTCGAAACGACGGATATGGTGAACGAAGCGATTAAAACGCACAATCTCGACGAAAAATCAGCGGTAACGCTGGGCGGGATTCTGACCTGCGCGGCGTACATGGCGGGCTGTCTTAAAAGCGAAAGGGGCGCCGTTTCCGTTACGGTGAAAGCCGGAGGCGAGGCGGGCACGGTAAGCGTGTCCGGCGACAAGGACGGACATATCCGCGGCTATATAGACGGCTCTTGCGACGGCAAGCTTAACGGCGGAACGCTTACTGTAATAAAGGACGACGGATTTTCCCGTCCGTTCGTCGGCACGTGCGAGCTGCGCGGCAACGACGTTTCCCGCAATTTAATGCAATATTACGACAAGAGCGAGCAGATTCCTACCGCCGTTTCCGTAGGCGTTAAAATGCAGGGCGGAAAATGCGTCGCGGCGGGCGGCGTGATAATGCAGCTTATGCCCGGCGTCTCGGAGGAAAACACCGACAAAGCCGAGGAGCGCATGCAGGCTTTCGTGGATGCGGCGGACGTAGTGGAGAAATACGGCGCGGACGGAATAATTACTACCTTCTTCGGCGAGCTTTCGCAAAGCGGCGCGCTGTATACAACCTTTCCCGAATATAAATGCAACTGCTCGCGCAGTAAAATAGAGGACGTAATAAAACCTCTCGGCGCGGCGGAATTATATAAAATTATAGACGAAGAAGGTTGCGTAAAAGTGCATTGCCATTACTGCAACACCGACCACGTGTTTACAAAAACCGATATAGACGAACTTTTCAAAGTATGACTAAGACGATAGACATCGACTTCAGCAGCGACAGACTTATAGGCGTCGCCGCGGATATGGTCGACGACCACAACTATATAAGCGCGCTTAAAATGCTTAATAAAAACGCCGAGCTTCACTGTAACGACGGCGACTCTTTTATGCTGTACGCCGAAATTTACGACGATATAGGGCTTTACGAAAAGTGCGTCAATTACTGGTTCAAATTTATCGACAGCGAAAACGGCTTCGACTGCACGGAAGCATATGAAGGACTTGCCGTTGCTTATATGAATCTCGGCAACGAACATTTTTCCGCATTTTACTACAACAAGCTTTTACAGGACACGGACGTGCTGGATACCGAAGAACGCAGGGATATAATAAACTCGTTCCTCAGCGCGGAGAACAACCCCTTGAAATTTGTCTGGCCGCCGGCAATAGCGGATTACTCGGACGTAATTTCCGACGGGATAGAACTTATGAAGCGCGGCGAGTACGAAAAGGCGGTTGACGAGTTCGATAAGGTCGACGAGGGTAACGCCGCATACCGTTCTTCACGCAATTACATCGCCATGTGCAATATCATCTGCGACAAGTGCGAGGAGGCGGAGGCGGAGTGTCTGTCTATTCTGGAAAAATTTCCTGACAACGTGCAGGCGTTGACGACCCTTGCGGCGGTTAAAACAGAACAGAAAAAGAACGACGAAAGTCGCGCGCTGGCGGAAAAGCTGCTTTCGCTGGACGTGACCTCCACCGACGATATTTATAAAATAGCGACCGTCTGTTGCGAAAATAAGATGCATGCGGAGGCTTACGCGCTTTTTACCAGATTGGAGGACGAGCTGGGTTACGACTGCTCCGTGTTGTATTTCAAGGCGGTTTCCGCCTTCAACAGCGGAAAATATCCCGAGTGTTTCGATACCTTCGACAAGCTTATTACCGTTTATCCAGACGCGCTTTGCGCGCGTTACTACTACGATGCCGCGCGTAAAGCTGTCGAAAACGGCGAACAAAGAGAGTTCAGTTACTTTTACCGCCTGCCGCAGGAAATGCGCGAAAATTCGCTTAAAACGCTTGCGGCTGTTTCGGGACTTTCCCAGGCGGAGTCGAAAAAGCTTTTCGGGATTTTGGATATTTCGGATTGCATAAAGTGGTGCTTCGACGAAACGGAAGGCACCGACGACAGCGAGCTTCAATATCTTGCGGCGACCTGCGCGGTTAAGGCGGAGCTGGACTCGGTCGTGTGCGATATGCTTTTAAACGCATTTTTGTCGGACGGCATCAAAGTGCATATTTTAACGCTTTTGGGCGGCCGTAACGAGGATAACTCTTTCGGCGTAGTCATATGCCATATTTACAAACGTGTGGATTTCCGCGCGCTCAGCCTCGGCAGGGCGAAGCGTAAAAATTTCATAACCGCTTACGCCAGACTCTGCGCCCATTTTGCGGTAATAGACTCGTCTTACGGCGAAGCTTTCGCAAAGGCGTGCGAAGGTCTTTATGCGGAAATGCAGGAACGCGGTGCACTGTCGTATTCGACGGACGCGGACGCGCTTACCGCCGCGGCGTATCTGCGCTCGGGCGTGTGCGAGGCGCAGATTACGCGCAAAAATTTGAGCGAATTTTTCGGTGCGTCCGAAAGCGGTATTTCGCGTATTTTGGGGGAATTATGAAGCTGTACGATTTCGACGGAATGTTCGATAAAAAACTTAGCGACTACATTTTAAACGACAACGGCAAGCATAAGGAGAGCGAATGGGAGGATTTGATTCCCAAGCTGTATAAGCAGTTCGGCGACACGTTTATAAAGTCGGTCGGCGACACACCCAACGGCTTCTATGCGAAGATGAGCGACGGGGAGCTTGTCAAAGCGCTGCGCACGCACCTAAAACAGGGCGTTCCCGTAAGCGAATTTCTTTGCTCGGCAATAGAAAGCCGCGGCGCGGTAGACCTTTTACTTCCGCTTTTGGACGGAAGCGGGGACGAGCGCGACTATGCGATAAGTATTCTCGGCGCGGAAGCCAAAGCGCTTAAAAAGTACATGAGCCTGCTTACCGATAAAGACAGCAGCGAGGATTTGAAAGACCGCTGTGCGGATTTTTTAAAGGAAAAGGCGGACGCGGTTGCCGCGGAGACCGTAGAAAACTACATAAACGGTATCGAGCGGGAATATATGTTGGAAATTATGTCGCGTTCGGTCGTAAAGTCGGATAAAATATTCGATATTCTTTTAAAAGAATTCCGCACCGACCCCGACAACGTGCCCATGCACGCAAGCTATCTTGCCGCTTACGGCGACGAGCGCGCATTGAAATATCTTTTGGCTAAAATAGACGAGGAAGGTATAAATTTTATCGAGTACAGGGAACTGAAATATGCCATAGAGGCTCTCGGCGGCGAATATACAAAAACGAGAGATTTTTCGGGCGATCCGTACTTCGATATAGTGAAATCGCACGAAGCTTCCGCGACGGACGTTTTCGCAAATCTCGACGGCAAAAATTAAAAAGACGGCCCGGAATTATTCCGAGCCGTAAATTTTTATTTTTGCGTTGCAAGCCAGACGATAAGCACGGTCACATCGGCTGGGTTTACGCCGTAAATTCTTCCCGCCTGCCCCAGAGTAAGAGGGCGTACGCGTTTAAGCTGTTCTCGCGCTTCCAGTCTCAAACCCTTTATTTTGTCGTAATCCAAGTCGGCGGGTATGGCTTTGCTTTCAAGCTTTTTCGCTTTTTCTATCTGTTGAGCCGTCTTTTTAAGATAGCCGTCGTATTTTACCGTCGTTTCGGCGGATTTTATTATTTCGTCGGGGAAGTCTTTCAAAATTCCGAACGCTTCGCATACATCTTTTAAGGAACAGCCGCGCCTGATAAGGTCCGCGTAAGACAAGCCCGCCACGGGAATCCCGTTTACAGTCTTTGCGGCGTCTTTCCTCTCCGGTTTGCCGTCAATCTCAGCAAGCGCCTGCGCGTACAGCTTTTTTCTCCGTTCGTAAATATTTCTTCTTTGCTCGGTGTAAAGCGCGGTATCTGCAATTTTTTCCGTTAGGCGCAAATCGGAAATATCGTGCCTCAAAGCAAGTCTGTATTCCGCGCGCGAGGTCATAATTCTGTACGGCTCCTCCGTGCCCTTGGTCACAAGGTCGTCTATCATAACCCCGATATACGCTTCGTCGCGACCCAAAACGAATGGAGGTCTGCCAAGTATCTTATAAGCCGCATTTATTCCCGCCATAAGTCCCTGCGCGGCGGCTTCCTCGTAACCCGAGGTTCCGTTTATCTGCCCCGCGGTGTAAAGTCCGCTTATTTTTTTGTATTCCAAAGTGGGATACACGTCAAGCGTATCTATACAGTCGTATTCTATCGCGTAAGCGTAGCGCATGATGTCGCAGTTTTCAAGCCCCGCAACAGAGCGGTACATTTGCTTTTGCGTTTCGTGCGGCATGGAAGAGGACATTCCCTGCACGTAAATTTCGTTTGTGTCCAAGCCCTCGGGTTCGAGAAAAATCTGATGTCTGTCCTTGTCTTTAAACCTGACAACCTTGGTTTCTATCGAGGGGCAGTATCTCGGACCGGTGGAAGTAATGTCGCCGTTGTACAGCGGCGAACGGTCTAAATTGTTTAAAATAATTGCGTGCGTTTCACCGTTGGTATAAGTGAGGTGGCATACGCTTGAATTCTTGTCGGCTTTTCCGTTCAGGAAAGAGAAGGAGGGAAGTCCGTTTTCGCCTTCTTGAATTTGGCATTTACCGAAGTCGACCGTTTTAGCGTCGAGACGGGCGGGGGTGCCTGTTTTGAATCTTCTTACATTGAAGCCCAGCTTTATAAGACTTTCCGTCAGCGCGGTGGCGGGCGCAAAACCGTTCGGTCCGCTTTTTTTGCGCAGTTCCCCCGTGACCGTTTCGGCGTTGAGGTAAACTCCCGTCGCTATTATGACCGCGCGGGAATTGAAAATTCCGCCGTAGGTCGTCACAACGCCCGCGACGCGTCCCGCCTCGGTAAGAATATCGGCGGCTTCGCACTGGACTATTTTTAAGTTTTCGGTATTTTCCAGCGTGCGCTTCATTTCGCGGTGGTATGCGTTTTTATCGCACTGACAGCGCAGGGATTGCACGGCTTCGCCCTTTCCCTCGTTAAGCATGCGCATCTGAATAGCGGTCTTGTCCGCGTTAACGCCCATTTCGCCGCCCAGCGCGTCTATTTCGCGCACGATGTGACCCTTGCCCGTGCCGCCTATGGACGGGTTGCACGCCAGAAAGGCTATGCTGTCCAGGTTAAGGGTCAGCATAACCGTTTTAAGTCCAAGTCTCGCGCAGGCAAGCGCGGCTTCGCAGCCCGCGTGTCCCGCGCCGATTACGGCGACGTCGTAACGTCCTTCAACGAAAGTTTTCATATAATTAACGGCGCGGGCGTTTTTGCCCGCGCCCCCTGTTTGCGCAAATGTCGCGCGCAACGGCGCGATAAATACTTTAAGTTATTTTTTAAGTATAATGTTTTTGATATCGTCTACGTCTTTCGCTATTTTGTCGTTTACGCGGCACATCTCGTCGACCTTATCCCTTGAATAAAGTATGGTGGTGTGGTCGCGTCCGCCAAGCACTTTGCCTATGGAAATAAGAGGCAGCGAAAGCAGCTCGCACATGAGATAGCAGCAAATCTGTCTGGGAATAACCAGCTCTTTCTTTTTGCTTTTACCAAGTATGTCCTGTTTTGAAATTCTGTAATATCCCGCGACGGCGGTCAAAACGTTTTCGGGCGTAATTTCTTCCTTGCCCGGTTCTGACACGGCTTCGCTAAGCGCGCTTCTCGCAAGGGCTATCGTAATCGGCTCCTCATGCAGCTTGGAGGCGAAAATCACCTTCGTCAGTCTGCCTTCAAGCGTCCTTACATCGTCGCCCGAGTCCTGCGCAAGGAAGGTTAAAACGTCGTCCGGCACAAGACATTTCTTTTCAAAGGATTTACGCTTTAAAATAGCTATTTTCGTTTCGAAGTTGGGGGGGAGGATATCGAAAAGAAGTCCGCCCGAAAAGCGCGTTCTCAGTCTTTCTTCCAGTGCGGTCAGCTCCTTGGGGGGGTGGTCGGAAGAAATTACTATCTGCTTGCCTTTGGAAACAAGCTCGTTAAAGGTATGGAAAAACTCCTCCTGAACGGCTTTTTTGTTTTCTATAAATTGAATATCGTCTATAATAAGTACGTCCGCGTTGCGGTAATACTGTCTTAATTTGTTTCCTCTGTCGCGCGCGTCGGGTCCGCGGCTGGTGAACATTGTGTCTATTATCTCGTTGACAAACTGCTCGCAGGTGACGTAAATTACTTTGAGGTTGGGCTTTTCGTTTACTACTTTATTGGCAATAGCCTGTATAAGGTGGGTCTTGCCCAGTCCCGTTCCGCCGTAGATGAATAAAGGGTTATAGGTGCCGGCGGGGTCGTTTGCGACCGAAAGCGCGGCGGCGTGGACGAATTCGTTATTCTTGCCGACGACAAAACTGTCGAATGTGAACTTAGGGTCGAGATTGGCGGGCGGAGCATAGCTGTCGGCTTCCTCCGGCGCGTTGTATGCGTAACCCTCGCCGCCTTCGACCTTTAAGCGGAAGTCGGTAAGTCCCACGTCGGCTTTTATAATCGCTTCGCGCATTTTATCGGCAAGCGTACCCGTGATATATTTTGCAAAGGTCTCGTTAGGGGTTTGCAGTACGATAAATCTGCCGTCTATTTCGACGGGCTCCAACTTTTCTATATAAGTGGTATAATTGATAAGCGAGACAAGCTCGCGCATCTTTTCCTTTATAGGATTGTATATAAAATCCAAATTCCCCTTTTCTGCCATAATTCAGCCGATAATCCTTTGAGTTTTTCCGAATAATTTGTTATAATGATGCAGTAAGCGAAAATCATTATACAACAAATCTTGTCCAAAATAAAGTGTTTTTAAGATAAATGCGTATAAAAAATTTAAAATTGAAAAATTTCAGAAATTACGTGAACGAAAGCATAGACTTTTCCGAAGGTCTAAACGTTCTGTTCGGGCGGAACGCGCAGGGTAAAACCAACTGTGCGGAGGCTGTATTTTACCTTTGCACGGGCGCCTCGCCGAGAAGCCGCCGCGATAAGCAGCTTATCATGCACGGCGCAAGCTGCGCCGAAATTTCCGCGCTTGCGGAAGGCGCTTACGGTGAAATAGAAATTTCCGCCTGCATTTACGAAAACAGCCGCGAGGTACGCATAAACGGCAATAAAATAACGCGCAATGCAGACATTCTGGGTAATATTTTCAGCGTATTTTTCTCCCCGCAGGAGTTAAGACTTATTCAGGACGGACCTGACGAAAGACGAAGGTTTTTGAACGTTTCCATCTCCCAGCTCAACAAGCCGTACTATATCGCTTTGATGCGGTACAATAAAATTTTGGAACAGCGCAACAATCTTCTTAAAAACAGGGATTTGTCTCTCGTGTACGAAACTTTACCGGTCTGGGACGAGCAACTGTGCAGGTACGCCGCGGCGATAGCCTTCAAGCGCGCCGAGTTCTGCGCCATGCTCTCTCCCGTGGCAAGCGAAATACATTCTTATCTTACGGAAGGCGCGGAGAAGCTGGAAATTTCCCCCGAAAAGAAATATAAAGGCGGCGAGGAGGAGCTTACAAAGCGGCTTTTCGACGAGCTTTCCGCAAATTACGAGAGGGATATAAGACTGGGCTTTACCGCGTCGGGTCCGCACCGCGACGATCTGGATATAAAAATCGACGGCGCGGACGCAAAAAATTTCGCGTCGCAGGGGCAGACGCGCACCGCGGCGCTTTCCGTAAAGCTTGCCGAGGTGGAAATTTTCAAAAAAATTTCGGGCGAATATCCCGTGCTTATTTTGGACGACGTAATGAGCGAGCTTGACTTGCCGCGCCGTAAAAAGCTTGTCGGGCGCACGCACGGTTTGCAGACTATACTCACCTGTACCCATGCGGAGCGCGTCCTGTGCGGCAGGGAAGTAAACAAAATAAAAATAGAAGGCGGGGCGGTAAAGCGTTGATAAGGGCTGACTTGCACATTCACACATACTATTCCGACGGACTTATGTCCCCCGCGGAGGTCGTTGCCGAGGCAAAGGCAAACGGCGTCCGCCTTATTTCCGTCACCGACCACGACTGTATGCTTGCGTGTAAAGAAACGGAGTCCCTTTGCGCAGGTACGGGCTTGCGCACGGTAAACGGAATAGAAGTTTCCGCTTACGAGAACGGCGTGAAAATCCACATTCTCGGTTACGGAGCCGACGCGGATAAACCGGATTTCAAAAAGTTTTTGGACGAGCTGTATTTAAGCTCCTTCGCACGGGCGGAGGACATAATAGCCAAACTGCGCCGTAACGGAATTGAAATTTCTTTGGACGATATACTTAAATACCGAAAGCACGACCGCGCTCCCGTGCATACAATGCACATTTCGCGCGCCTGCGCGGAAAAGGGCTACTGCGGCAACGCTTTCGCCTTTTACGAAAAATATCTTGCGTCGGGAAGATGCGCCTTTTCGGATATAGGCAGACCCTCGCCTTCGCGCGCGGTGGAAGCGGTTGCGGCGGGCGGCGGAGTGTGTTCGCTTGCGCACCCGGGCAGAATCGCAATGAGTAAAAGCCGTCTGCTGGAATTAATAGGTAAACTTAAAGACCGCGGTCTTTACGGGATAGAAGCCGTTTATACTACGCATACTGTAACAGAGACGGCATACTATAAGGAGACGGCAGCGGCTTTCGGGCTGGAAATTACGGGCGGTTCCGATACGCATTTTGCCGACGGAAGACATAAAATCGGTTCGCCTGCGTTCTATTTGGACGAAGCTGTTGCCAAACGGCTGAACAATTGAAAAAGACTGTTATTTTAAAAATTTATTCTCTTATTTTTATGCTCGCATTTTCTGCGGGCTTAATTTTTTTTGCGTGCGCTTTTTGTGAAAAGTTGCCCAAAAACGTGACGATAGACGGCATAGAGGTCGGCGGAAAAAGCGCGGCGGAAGCCGTCCGTCTTGTCCGCGGTTCGATAGAGGAAAATTTAAAAACCAAGTCGCTTACGATAATAGGCGCGGATAAAAAATACGTGTTTTCCTATCCCGAAATAGGATATAAGGACAATTTGCAAAAGCTTGTAAAAGCAGTTAAAAAAGGCAACAGCTATACGGCGGAGGTCGGCTTTTATCTTAACGGACTTTCGGAAATTTCGCATTGCATCTGCGACGAGCAGAGCAGACCGGTCACAGAGCCTTACGCAATATTCAACGAAACGGGCGCGCCGTTCACATACGGCGCCGGTTCCGACGGACTGAAAGCTGACAGAAACAAGCTTGTTGCCGATGTGCGCGCTTCGCTTGCGGGCGGCTTTTGCGACGTGAAGGTCGAATATAAAACTTTGAAGCGGACGGAAACTTTATCCGCAGTAAAAAGCAAGACGCGTCTTATAAGCGCTTTTACTACTTATTTCGATTCGTCCAACGCCGACAGGGCGCACAACATAAGCCTTGCCGCCGCTACGGTCAACGGAACGGTTCTCACCCCCGGGGGAGTGTTTTCGTTTAACGGTGTCGTCGGGGAAAGAACGACCGCCCGCGGCTTCAAAAGCGCAAAGATAATAGAAAAAGGCGAATTTGTCGACGGAGTGGGCGGCGGGGTATGTCAAGTCAGCACTACGCTGTATAACGCGGCGCTTTTGGCGGGCTGTCGGATAACCGAGTTTCATCCGCACTCGCTTGCAGTAAGCTACGTGCCGCCTTCGTGCGACGCGATGGTAAGCGGAACTTATTACGACTTGAAATTCGAAAACTCTCTCTCCGAAAAATTGTATATTCGCGCTACCGCCGGCAAAGGATATATCACTTTTTATTTTTACGGCAAAGGCGACGGAGCGCAGTACTCTTACGCGTCGCGGGTGACCGGTAACATTCCCGCGCCGGAGGAGGTCACCGACGACCCTTCCCGCGTGAAGGACGGCAGGGACGGAATACTCAGCGAGGGGTACCTTACGGTTACGCGCGGGGGCATAAAAAAGACCGTGCTTTTTCGCAAGGACAAATATTTGCCGTTGACGCGCGTCGTCACGCAGGAGTTGCCGCCCGAAGAAGAGGAAGCGGAACAGCCTTAGCCCGTTTTTGACCGCCGCAGAATTTTCAATTTTAACCTTTTATTAATTGTGTTTTCAAACTTAATATGTTATAATGCTATTCGGTAATTTTTTCGCCTTACAGGAGAATATATGATAAAAATAATAGTCGATGCTATGGGCGGAGACAACGCGCCCCGTTCCACGGTGGCGGGTGCGGTTTCGGCGCTGGAAAGCGACAAACAGCTTTATATAATACTTACGGGAAGACGCAACGAAATAGAGGCGGAGCTTAAAAAATACAAATTCGACGGAAAGCGTCTCGAAATAGTCGACTGTCCCGACGTCATAGGCATGAACGACAGCCCTACGGAGGCGGTGAAGCGCAAGGAATCTTCTCTGATTCAGGCGTATTGGATGCTTAAAAAGCAGGACGACGTTTGCGCTCTTGTTTCGGCGGGCTCCACCGGGGCGTTGATTGCGGGCGGTCAACTTATTCTCGGCAGAATAAGGGGAATAAAGCGCCCCGCGCTGTGTTCGCCTATTCCGAATTCCCGCGGGTCTTTCACTCTTTTTGCGGACTGCGGCGCCAATGCCGAATGTAAAAGCGTAATGCTCGGACAGTTTGCCCTGCTCGGTTCGGCTTACGCCAAGGCGGGCTTCGGCGTGGAAAATCCCAAAGTCGGGCTTTTAAATAACGGAACGGAATCCCACAAGGGCGACCCTCTGCATCAGGAAGCGTACAGGCTTCTCAATCAAATAAATGGCATAAACTTTTGCGGAAACGTAGAAGGGCGGGATATAATGCTCGGCGAGTGCGACGTGGTTGTTGCCGACGGATTTTCGGGCAACGTGGCTTTGAAGTCCATGGAGGGCAGCGCAAAGCTGGTGCTCGGCGTTATGAAAAAAGAACTTTCGTCCTCGCTTTCCTCGAAAATAGGTTATCTGTTTATGCGTAAAGCGTTAAAGCGTATGCGCGCTCAGCTTGATTTCGACAAGGCGGGCGGCGCGCTGTTATTGGGGCTTAAAAAGCCAGTTGTTAAAAGTCACGGCTCGTCCAAGCCCGAAAGCATAGCAAACTCCGTACATAACGCGGCTTCCATATACCGCAACGGACTTGTCGGCTCCGTCGAAAAACTGCTTGCGGAAGCGGATCTCGACGCAATTACGGGGGAAACGGATGAACATTGAGGAAGCGGAACGCGCCGTCGGCTACGTTTTCAAGAATAAACGGCTGCTTACAAAGGCGCTGACTCTCGCCTCCGCAGACCAGAAGGAAAACAACCAGCTTCTCGAATTTTTCGGCGACGCGCTTTTGGAATTTATAGTTTCGGAAAAGCTGTATACGGGCGGCGGAACGGAGGGCGGACTTACAGAGCGCCGCGCCGGCATAGTTTCGGATAAGGCGTTGAAGCCTGTTTCCGAAAAACTCGGCCTTGACAAATATTTAATACGCGGCAAGCGCGACGACCACAATAAAAAAGCGGTTCCCTCTGCATATGAAGCCGTAACCGCGGCAATCTATCTCGACGGAGGTATGGACGCGGCTAAAAGCTTTGTTTTACGCACGCTTGATTTTTCTTCGGGACGGGCGGTCAATTTCAAGGGCAGGATTTTAGAGCTTTTGCAGTCTGAAGGACAACCCGACCCCGAATATACGTGCAATGATATAGGCACGCGTCAGAAACACAGATATTTCGTAAGTCTGAACGTTTTCGGACGTACGTTTACAGGCGAGGCGGACACTAAGAAATCCGCAGAACAGCTTGCGGCGCGCGCCGCGCTTGAATTTTACGAAGAAGGACAACTATGAACGCATTCAAACAAATACAACTTATAGGCTTTAAATCGTTTGCAGATAAAACCACCGTTCCGCTCGGCGACGGCGTAACTTGTATCGTCGGTCCCAACGGCTGCGGCAAATCTAACGTCGCCGATGCCATACGCTGGGTTCTCGGCGAACAGTCGGCAAAAATGATGCGCGGCTCGCAGATGATGGACGTCATTTTCGGCGGAACGGAAGCGCGCCGCCAGATGTCTTTTTGCGAGGTCACGCTTACCTTCGACAACACTAACAGAATTTTCGAAATAGACTGCGACGAAGTGGAAATGACCAGACGTCTTTACCGCGACGGCACCAGCGAATATCTTTTGAACAAACAGCCCTCGCGTATGAAGGTTTTAACCGGACTTCTGCACGGAGCGGGCGCGGCGAAGGAAGGCTATTCCATTATAGGTCAGGGCAGGATAGAACAGATTATGAACGCCAAGCCCGAGGACAGGCGTTCTATCTTCGAGGAAGCCACCGGTATAGTCGTTTTCAAGGACAGGAAGGCGGACGCGGAAAGAAAGCTTAACGCTTCCAAGGATAATCTGTACGTGTTTTCACAGCGCATGCAGGAAGTGGAAAGGCAGATAGGACCTTTGAAAAAAGCTTCCGAAAACGCGCTTAAATACAGGGATTTGTACGGCGATTTGCGCCGTCACGAAATGAATTTGTACATATGCCGCCACGACAGCGCCGCAGGGGAAAAGCAGGCGCTTAACAATAAGGCGGAGGAAGTGCAAAAGCGCATAGAGGAAGTAACCGCGCTTTCGGAAAAGCTTCTGGAAGAATATCATAACCGCCGCGACGAAATCAACGCCGCGGACGCGGAGTTACAGGATTTGAACGAGCGTTTGCGCCGCTACGAAGTCGGCATAGAGCACAGAACGGGCGAATCCAAGCTGTTTACGGAAAAGGCGCGCTCGGTAAAGGCTAAGCTTGCCGCCGCACAGGAGGACGTAGCTTATTCCGCAAAGCGCATAGAAGAAATAGAAAGGGAAATCCGCCGCAACGAAGCCTATGCGGAGAGAAACACCAACAGGTTGGAGTCTTTAAATTCTTCCGCAGGCGCTTTCCGCACGGAGATAGAGGAGCTTTCAACCAAGATAGCCGACTACGAGTACATGACCGGCGAACACCGCAAAAAGGTAATGGACACCTTCAAAGACCTTTCCGACATGCGCCAGAATATGGGTTCGCTTTCCGCGCAGAAAGAGCTTTTGAAGGAGCGTCTGAACGAAATACGCGGCGACATGCAGAGGATACGCGAGCGCCGCGATTCCCTGCGCGGAGAGTACGACGGCTGTATAGAAAGGGGCAAGGCTTTAAACGATTTGCTCGGCAACGAAAACGGACTTTTGGAGCAGGCGGAAGCAAAGACGCGCGACTGCGAGGAGAAGCTTCAACAGCTTATTAAACAGATTTACGACACTCAGGCGCAGATTTCCGGTCTGAACGACAGTCTGACTACATACCGCGCTCTCCGCGACAGGTTCGAGGGTTATATTTATTCCGTCAAGAAGCTTTTAAGCGACGCGCGCGGCGATTTGGAGCTTACGTCTAAAATTTCCGGTCTTATCGCGGACGTGGTTTCGTGCGACGGCGAATACGAGGTGGCGATAGAAACGGCTTTCGGCGGAGCTATGCAGAACGTTATCACGCCCACGCGCGAGGACGCAAGGTTTTTGATAGAGTATCTTAAACGCACCCGTTCGGGACAGGTTACGTTTCTGCCCGTAGACGCGCTCCGCCCGAGGGTGGAAAACAACGAAATAAAATCCGCCGTGCGCGACAGGGGCGCCGTAGGGTTTGCGATCGATTTAGTAAAATTCGATAAAAAGTTTGAAAACGTAATTCATAATTTACTGGGCAACACGCTCATTTGCGACAATATACAGAATGCTACGCAGATAGCCCGCCGCTATCCCCGCGCCTTCAAAATAGTTACTTTGGACGGCGACGTAATTTCCACGTCGGGCTCCATGACGGGCGGTTCCAAGCGTGAAATTGCCGGTAATCTGCTTGCCAACGAACGCAGAATTAAGGAAATAGAAGAAAGCATTGACGGCAAAAAACTTTTCCTGTCCCGTTCGGAAACCAAAAAAGCGGATTTGCAGTCGGCAAAGGATGAAGCCAATAACGAGCTTCAGCTTCTCATAAAGCGTTTACAGGACGCCAGACTCGAGCTTGCCGCCGTGACGGAAAAGCAGTCGTCTCTGTTAAAAAGCGTAACCGGCGCCGAGAGCGAATACGCCGCTTACGGTCAGTCCTTAAAGGCTTTGGAGGACAGATTGTCGGGTCTGGACAGCGAGTACAGCGGTGTCAGCAAAGGCGCAAGCGATTTGTCCGAGCAGTCGGACAAGGCTTCCTCCGCAATCGACGACATGAGCGCGGAATACGACAAGCTCACCGCAGAGCGCACAGAAAAAACCGAGCGTTTGAACGGTATACTTGTCGAAGTCGCTTCTTTGGAAAGCGCGCTTAAATCGGGTTCCGACAACATTGCAAGACTCAACGGCGAAAGGGAACAGCTTTCCGCAAGGTTAGAGCAGACGAAAGCCAGCATACCCCAGATAGAGGCGGAAATGCAGTCCTTCACCAATCAGGCGCAGCAGGCGGCGCTTTCAAAAGAGGAGCAGGAAGTCGTAGCCGACCTCAACAGACAGGTGGGCGAGATACAGGCACGCAAGGACGAGCTTAATAAGCGCGTCATGAAGTATGACAGCGACAGGCTTAATGCCTATAAGGAAAAGGAAGAACTGACGCACAAGCAAAGCACTCTTGCCCTTGCTTTGCAGAAAATAGACAGCGATTTGGAATATCTTCAAACCCGCATTTCCGAAGAATACGGGGAGGATTACGAAGGTTGTCTAAAATACAGGGAAGAAAATTACGATACGACGACCTCCGCGCAGACAATAGCCAATTTAAAGCGGCAGATAACCATGCTGGGACCCGTCAACCATAACGCCGTGGAGGAATACGAGGAACTTTCCGTCCGCTTTGAAAAGATGACGACGGAAAAGGAAGATCTGGAAAAAGCCATTTCCGATTTGACCTCCGCTTTGGACGATATTCGTGCGGAAATGCTTAAAATTTTCGACGAAGGCTTCAAAATTATAAACGAAAATTTCAAAAAGACTTTCAGGGAGCTTTTCGGCGGCGGCAGGGCGGAGCTTCAACTCGATTATACCGACTGCGACGACCCTTTAAGCGCGGGCGTGGAAATTATCGCCTGCCCTCCCGGCAAAAAGCTTACAAAAATTTCGCTTCTGTCCGGCGGAGAGCGCGCGCTTACCGCAATAGCGATACTTTTCGCAATTATCGGCATGCGCCCCATGCCCTTCTGCGTACTGGACGAGATAGAAGCGGCGCTTGACGAAGCAAACGTTGCGCGCTACGCCAAGTATCTTAAAAAGTTCGCTTCCGAAACCCAGTTTATCGTAATCACGCACAGAAAGCCCACCATGGAAAACGCGGATATTCTTTTCGGCGTCACCATGGAGGAAAAGGGCGTTTCCAAAATAGTTTCCGTCAAGCTTTCCGAGGTGGAAAGCAAGCTCGGCGGCGATACGGTTATGTAATCGAGCCGTGTAAGCGAATTTCCGTAAAAGGAGTAGTTAATTTATGGGTTTATTTTCCAAAATAAAAAACGCGCTTAAAAAGACGCGTGAAGGGCTTTCCGGCGCGCTTTCCAAGCTGTTTTCAAAAAATAAAATCGGCGACGATTTTTACGAGGAGCTGGAAGAAATTTTAATCGGCGCGGATATTTCCGTTACCACGGCGGACGACGTCGTGGAGGAGCTTAGGGCGGAGGCTAAAAAAGAAAAGCTTAAAGATAAGGAATTTGTCACCGACCTTTTGAAAGACGTTCTGGAAGAAAAGCTTAACGAGGCGGAGCCTCTCGAAATAAAATATCCCGCAGTGATAATGCTTGTCGGCGTTAACGGCGTGGGTAAGACGACTACGGTCGGCAAGCTTGCAAATTATTTTTTAAGCCAAAAAAAGAGCGTTACCGTTGCCGCCGCGGATACGTTCCGCGCCGCCGCCGCAGACCAGCTTACGGTTTGGGCGGACAGGGCTAAGGTGCGCATAGTCAAGCACGAGGAGGGGAGCGACCCTTCCGCCGTCGTATTCGACGCGTTGACATCCGCAAAGGCAAAGGGCACGGACGTCGTAATTATCGACACCGCGGGCAGACTTCACGTAAAAGCCAACCTTATGGAGGAGCTTAAAAAAATGTCGCGCGTGGTAGAAAGGGAGTGCCCCGGGTCAAACTTTTATAAGCTTCTTATTCTCGACGCGACAACCGGCGGTAACGCAGTGAACCAGGCGGAGGTGTTCGACGAAGCGGTTGAGCTTGACGGCATTGTCCTTACAAAGCTTGACAGCTCTGCAAAGGGCGGCTTTGTTATTTCGCTTTGCAGTGAATTGCAAATACCCGTCGCGTTCGTAGGCACAGGCGAAAAGCTTGATGATTTGGAAGCTTTTAATGCCGAAGAATTTATCGAGGCGATTTTGTAATGAAAACGGAAAAGCAGAAAATGCTTGACGGCGAACTGTACACGGCAAACGACGAAGAACTTAAATCGGCTCACCAACGCGCTGTTGCGCTTTGCTGTAAGCTGAACGGCGGACTTTCCGACGACGTGCGCGCGGAAGTAGCAAAACAGCTTTTCGGCAAAACGGGAACTAATATTGACCTGACACAGGGCTTTTATTGCGATTACGGCTCGAATATCGAAGTCGGCGAAAATTTCTACTGTAACTACGGGGTATGTATTCTCGACGTGTGCAAAGTGCGGATAGGCGACAACTGTCTTATCGGTCCGCAGGTCGGCATTTATACCGCATGCCATCCGCTTGAAAGAGAACCGCGCATAAAGCTGCTTGAATACGGCAAACCCGTAACAATCGGCAACGATTGCTGGATAGGCGGCGGCGCGATAATAAATCCGGGCGTAACTCTCGGCGATAATGTGATAGTTGGAAGCGGAGCGGTGGTCACAAAATCGTTTCCGTCAAACGTGGTAATTGCGGGCAATCCCGCAAAAATTATTAAGCGGCTGGGTTAAGCTTCATCGTCGTCGAAAGATTTTTGAATTTGCATACCTATTTTAATACCGTAATTCAATAGTTTTATGTCGGATTGATAGTAGATAAATTCTTCTTTGAGTTGATTTTGGAATATGTAATCTTTGACAAGTTTAAACTGCTCGGGATTGAGTGTGTTTTTAAGTTTGTCAAGGGCGGCATTATCGTCCTTAACGCAGTTATAGCTTTCGTCGTTTCTTAATTTCTCACGCAACTCACCCAAATGCGCCATTTCAATCAAATCGCAAATAAAAGATTCTTGCATAAATATAATTACCTCATTAAAATTTTTAATATTGATTTTTATTGTTGCTTGAAATACTTGTAAATTTTATTTCAATTACTTTTCGTCATTTTGAACGCAGTGAAGAATCCCAAACGGAAAAAATGAATTTTTTGCCACTGCTCAGAATGGTGTATTAATGCTCGCTTCATTTGAACTCAATATTATTGTACGATTTCAAATGAACTCAGTCAAGTATTTTTCAATAGGTTTTGATATAATTCAACTATAATGAAAATATTTGCGGAACGTTTAAAAGAGTTAAGGATTGAAAAAGATTTAAGTCAACGCGGGTTGGCACAACTTTTAAATTTAAGTTACTCGGCAATAAAACAATGGGAAAGTGAAACGCGCACGCCAAACGCGGAAGCAATAGTTGTAATTGCAAAATTTTTCGATGTAAGTGCAGACTATTTACTGGGCTTGTCTGATTAACGGTTATTTTTTGCATAATGTATTACTTGTTTGTATTATATCAATTTAAATTTAAAATGTATTAAACGGAACCAATCAGTTCCGAAAATTTTAAACACAAAAGAACGCGGGACGAAAAAAATTTTCGTCCCGCGTCCGCATTTAAGTTACAAATCGTCTACGTCTTGTATCGGCTTTCCGCCGTCTACGGGCGTACCGGTGTAACTTCCGTTGGGGTCATAACTGTCCTTAAACTTATTTGCAGTTTTTCGTGTTTTTGCCACAGTTCTTGGTCCCGCATTTCTTAGCGCTGCCGCTGCAATTCTTCGTGTTTTGAGTCTTGTTTTCGTTAGTTTTTTTCATATTTTCTCCTTCTGAAACGGAACGTGCAACTCAACGTAACCCTGACCGGATTTACATAAGGGGCAAACGTCCCATGCTTTTGTCGAGGTGTGCATATATCCGCATTCGCTGCAGACATACAAAATAGGCGTTTCATTGCTGAAAAGCAAGCCCTTTGTAAACGCTTCGTGAAGATATTTGAAAATCATTTCATGCCTGACTTCAACTTGCGCCACAAGTTTGTAAAGTGCGGCTACGTCTTTAAAACCTTCTTCTTCGGCGTCTTTTGCAAAAGCGGGATAAATTACGGTGTGTTCCTGATGTTCGTCATCGGCGGCAAGGGCAAGGCTCTTGCCAAGGTCGCCGCTGTGATAGGGGTAACCTGCGTCGATATTTATATTGTCAAGCTTTTCACCGCGTTTGTTAAGTTCTTCAAAGAACCTTCTCGCGTGCTCCGTTTCGTTTTTTGCAAGAATTTTCACCGTGTCGGCAAGCGTCATATAACCCTGCTTAGTAGCGGCTTGCGCGATAAGCTGGTATCTCATGCCCGCCTGGCTTTCGCCGGCAAAGCTTCTTGCAAGATTTTTGTAAGTCTTAGTTTCGTCAAACTGCATAACATCCTCCGTTGAAATTATTTTGGGAAGAATTAAGATATTTATTCCGGAAAATTTTTCAAAATGAAAGTTATGTGTTATTTTCAATTCCGCGCTTGTTATGGTTTTACAGAACAGGCTGAAATATGGTAATATAAGGTAAAAGATTATTAATCGGTGAAATATGTTTAAGCTATACAAAAAACTGCGTCCCGTTGACTGGGTGTTGCTTGCGGTATTGGTGGGACTTACCGTATTGCAGGTTTACTGTACCATGTTGCTTGTGGACTACATCAAGGATATTATTTCCTCTATAACTTATTTGAATTACCACAATAATCCCGCCGCCATAAGTCCCGAAATCGGCGCGGCGGTATCCGAAAACGGTTGGGATTATATCGTCGGAATAATCGGCGAAGGCGGTTTCCCCGACGAGCTTTCGTCCCTGCTTTTAAAAGCCGCAAATGCCAAGACAGGCGATATTTTGTATAACGGAGGCATGATGCTGCTTGTCGCGGCTTCAAGCGCCGTCGCGCAGGGGCTTGTCGGGCTTATAGCGTCCTACGTATCGGCAGGACTTTCCGCAAGACTGCGCAGTGCGGTTTATTCCAAAGTGGATTCTTTCTCCGTTG
Source organism: uncultured Clostridia bacterium (assembly GCA_947053655.1). Taxonomy (GTDB): domain Bacteria; phylum Bacillota; class Clostridia; order Christensenellales; family Borkfalkiaceae; genus Coproplasma. The sequence goes on along the minus strand of CAMRTO010000015.1, from coordinate 6,913 downwards.
CGGAGCGCGACAGGTTTTCCACCCCGTCGCTTATTACGCGTACCACAAACGACGTGCAACAGGTTCAGATGGCAAACATACTCATGCTGCGTATGGCGTTTGCCGCGCCCGTTACGGCTGTATGGGCTATATGCAAAATTCAAGGCACAAGCACATATCTCACGCTTGCGACAGTTGTCGCGGTGATTGCGCTGGTACTGTTTTTGGCGCTTTTGATGGTTTTCGTGTTGCCGAAATTCAAAATAATGCAAAAGCTTCTGGATAAGCTTAACGGCGTTTCGCGCGAAAATCTTACGGGTATCCGCGTTATACGCGCTTACAATGCGGAAGAATACCAGAAGGATAAATTTGAAAAATCCAATGAAGCGATAACCAAAACCCAGCTTTTCGCAGGCAGAATGATGTCGCTTATGTCACCCGTCATGATGCTTATTATGAACGGCGTCGCACTCGCAATATATTGGTTGGGTTCGTGGCTGATAAACGCCGGCTCTACCGACTACGCGACGGTTGCGGCTTTCATGCAGCTTGCTTCGCAAATTATCATGGCGTTCATGATGCTTATGATGATGTTCGTGCTTCTGCCGCGCGCGCAGGTTTCCGCAAAGCGTATAAACGAGGTGCTGGAAACTCCGCTCTCGGTAACCGACCCCGAAACGGAGGAGCCTTTGAAGGAGGAAGGAACGGTTGAGTTCAAAGACGTTTCCTTCGGTTATCCCGACTCCGACGAGATGGTTATCCGCAATATCAGTTTCCGCGCCGAAAAGGGTGAGACTGTCGCCTTTATCGGTTCGACGGGCAGCGGTAAGTCTACGCTTATAAATCTTGTACCTCGGTTTTTCGATGTAACGGACGGTCAGGTGCTTGTAGACGGCGTGGATGTAAGAAACATAAAACAGAAAACATTGCGCTCGGTAATAGGTTACGTTCCGCAAAAGGGCGTGCTTTTCTCCGGCACGGTAAAAAGCAACATAGCTTTCGGCGACGAAAGTCTGGACGACGAAAAAATTATATCGGCGGCTAAAATTGCCGAAGCGGACGAATTTATCCGCAATATGGAAAACGGGTATGAATCCGAAATTTCCCAAGGCGGCAAAAACGTATCGGGCGGGCAGAAACAGCGTCTTTCCATAGCGAGGGCGGTGGCGGTCGACCCGCAGATATTCATTTTCGACGATTCGTTTTCAGCTTTGGATTACAAGACGGACAGAAAGGTGCGGGAAAATCTTAAAGCCGCGGCGGACGGCGCGACAAAGCTAATCGTCGCGCAGAGAATAGGCACAATCATGGACGCGGATAAAATAATCGTGCTTGACAACGGCAACGCCGTAGGCGTCGGTACCCATAAGCAACTTTTAAAATCCTGCCCCGTATACCGCGAAATAGCGCTTTCACAACTTTCCAAGGAGGAGCTGGGTTTATGATGCAACACGGTAAAAGAATGACTGCGCCGGCAGAAAAAGCCCGTAAAGGCAGTCTCATAAAATTGGTAAAAGCTTTAAAGCCTTATTCCTTTAAAATCGTACTGTCGTTTTTGTTTATAATCGTTTCAACCGTGCTTTCGGTTTATGCGCCGCAATGGCTTTCCAAACTGACGGACGAAATAACGGCGAACGCCGCGACGCGCACAATCGATATGGATAAAATAATGAATTTTGCGGTTGTTTTGATAGTTTTCTACGGCACTAACGCGCTGTGCAACTATTTTGCCAACTTCATCATGACAAGCGTTACGCAGAAGTATGCACGCGCGCTACGCAGTGCAATAACCGAAAAAATCAACCGCGTTCCGCTTGGATACTTCGATGCCCACCAGTACGGCGACACTCTTTCGGTTATAACCAACGACGTCGACACAATCAGCCAGTCGGTAGACCAGGCAATATCCATGCTGTTCTCGTCGCTGTGTATGCTTATCGGCGTATTGATAGCAATGTTCGTAACTTCCTGGAAAATGGCTCTCACCGTGCTTTTGATGGTTCCTTTGATGCTTGTGATAATTATGATTATCGCAAAAATAGCCATGCCGCAGTTCCAGAAAAATCAGGACTGCCTCGGCGAAATGAACGGTAAGGTGGAGGAAAATTACTCAGGTCATTCGGTAATACAGGCGTTCAACGCGGGCGAAAGAATGGCGGCGGACTTCGAGCAAAGCAATAAGCGCATGAAGCGCGGCGTATTCAAGGCGCAGTCCATAGCGGGGCTTATGCAACCTGCCATGACATTTGTTTCGTACTTTGCTTACGCGGCTGTTTGCGTGGTCGGCGGACTGTTGATGAACGGCGGCGACACTGCGGTTACATTCGGTACTATTTCTGCGTTTTTGGTGTATATAAATCTTTTCCAAAGCCCCATGTCCCAGCTTGCCCAGTCGGTAAACAGCATACAGACGGCGTCGGCGGCGGCTTCGCGCGTGTACGATTTCCTCGGTCGGGAGGAGCTTTCCGACGAGACCGGCAAACCCTATAAGCTTCTTGTCGACGGTAACACCGTTAAAGGCAACGTAGAGTTTAAAAACGTGCGTTTCGGCTATTCTCCCGATAAAATTATAATTCCCGACTTTTCCGCTTCGGTTAAAGCGGGTATGAAGGTCGCCATAGTAGGGCCTACCGGCGCGGGAAAGACGACGCTTGTAAACCTTCTCATGCGGTTTTACGAAATAGACGGTGGCGACATAACTATCGACGGCGTTTCGGTCAAAGATATGCCGCGCAGCGAAGTACATGACATTTTCGGCATGGTCTTGCAGGATACCTGGATGTTCGAAGGCACCGTAAGGGAAAATATACTCTTTTCCAAGGACGGCGTAGACGACGCACAGCTTGAGGATATCATGAAGGAAGCGGGCATATCGCATTACGTGCATACTCTGCCCGGCGGACTGGATTATTTTATGGAAAACGAGTCCAACATATCCGGCGGACAGAAGCAGCTTATAACCATTGCGCGCGCCATGGCGGAAAATTCGCCGCTTCTGATCCTTGACGAAGCTACTTCAAACGTGGACACGCGTACGGAAGAAATTATCCAGAACGCTATGGATAAACTTACCGAGGGAAGAACCAGCTTTGTAATAGCGCACAGACTTTCCACAATTAAAAACGCCGACATGATACTTGTCATGCGCGACGGCAACATTGTGGAGCAGGGCAACCATGACGAGCTTATTGCAAAGAACGGTTTTTACGCGGGACTTTACAATTCTCAGTTTGCAAACGAATAAAAATTTTTTCCGCCGCTGTTTAGCGGCGGAAAGAAAAAACTTTATTTTTAAGCGTGTAATTATTATAGAATAAGATTTTTCGCCGAGGCTCAAAATGACAGACGCGTTTTGAATGACGTAATCTTCGTCAATCCGAGCGGACGGTAAGCCGTAGACTCGGGCGGGAGATAAATAAATTTACTACCCGAGCGGAAGATAACCGTATTTACCGTCATCCTGAGCGAAGCGAAGGATCTGAAATATATATACGGACGTGGCGTAAGACGGTTTGCGCCGTAAATAATTCGATAAAAATGCGGACATGGCGGAATGGCAGACGCGCAGGACTTAGAATCCTGTGGGCAACCGTGTGAGTTCAAGTCTCACTGTCCGCACCAAAAAATGTTAAGGAGGCTTAAAATGGTAACGGAATACGGTTCGATAAAAGCGGGCGCCAAGCTCGATGAAAAAATGCAGAAGGAACTCAGCGGGGGCTTGAATATTTATGCGCTGCTGCTTTTAATTTTCGGCTCGATAGGTACGGCGGCATTCCTTGTTTTATACGTAATTGCGGAATATGTCTTTCCCGCGGTCGACGACTTCTGGTTTTTGATGCTTCTTATAATTTTCGCGGCGCTTTTAGGCGGCGGAATAGGTCTTAAAATACTTTTGATTAAAAACCTGAAAGCGGTGCGCGGAATAGATAAAAGCGTGTATTACGAATTTTTCAAAAGCTATTTTACCGTGACGGAAACTTTAAATAAAGAACCTGTCGCTTCGGCAAAAATCTACAATACGCAAATTGTCAAAAGAAAGGAAACGGAAAACTATCTGTTTCTTTTCATAAACGCGACGGCAGTCTACCCCGTCGATAAATCGCAGCTTAACGTTGCGGAACTTAATACTATAAAAGCCAACTTCAATCTCTCCGCTTCGGGGGAGACGCTGAATCTTGCACAGGATATATCGGCGGGCGGCGCGGCGGAAGTAAAGCCGACTGACCCGTTCGACGAATTTAAGTAAAGCGGTATGAGTTTTCTTAAATTATCCGACGTAGGCAAACAATACAAAACCGGCAGCGTTACGGTAGACGCGCTGAGCGGTGTTTCCGCCGAGTTTAACGACGGTGAATTTGTCGTCATTCTCGGTTCCTCGGGCGCGGGCAAGACCACGCTTTTGAATTTGTTGGGCGGAATGGACTGCGCAACCAGCGGTGAAATAGTGCTTGACGGTAAAAAGGTAACTTCTCTTGACAGACGCGGTCTTACCGAGTACAGGCGCAACGACGTGGGGTTTATTTTCCAGTTCTATAATTTAATGCCTAACCTGACCGCGCTCGAAAACGTCGAAATTGCCGTCGAAATATGCAAAGACCATTTAAAGCCGGAGGATATTCTTGCCGAGGTAGGGCTTGAAGAAAGAATGAACAACTTTCCCGCGCAGCTTTCCGGCGGAGAGCAGCAGCGCGTATCCATAGCCCGCGCCATAGCCAAAAACCCCAAGCTTCTTTTATGCGACGAGCCGACCGGCGCGCTGGATTACGTCACCGGCAAAAAGATTTTAAAGCTTTTGCACGACGTTTGCAAACAGCGCAACAGGCTTGTTATTATAGTTACGCACAACTCCGCGCTTAAAGATATGGCGGATAAGGTTGTTTACATTAAAAGCGGCAAAATTGAAAAGACCGAAGTTAATCCCGCTCCGTTGCCTATTGAGGAGATAGAGTGGTGATAAAAAACTATTTCAAAATGCTTTTCAAAACATTCGGAAAGCATATCGCCCGCCTGCTTTCGCTTATTGTTATGGTGCTTATTTCCGTCGGCTTCGTCGCGGGGATAGGCTCCGCGCAGGATAAAATAGATTATTCGCTTACGGGTTATTACAAATCCCGCAACGTCAGCGACTACATTATAAAAAGCAATAAGGGCGCGTTTACGCAGGACGAAATTTCCGCCGTAAGTCAGCTTTTCCCCGCCGCGGAAATAAACACGGGCATGTCCGTAGATATTCCGCTTGGTGAAAAACGTTCTCTCCGCGTGTATTTTCTGGACTTTGAAAACTGGACAGTGAACGTACCGGAAATAATAAAGGGCGAAAAACCGTCGTCCGCGGCGCATGCATACGCTGAGCGCGCCGACGACGTTATAAAGGGGTATTCCGTCGGCGACACGGCGGAAATAGATTTGTCCGCCGCAGGTTTGCCTGTAAAATTCAACGTGACGGTAAGCGGAATAGTACAAAGTCCGCTTACGTTTTCAAAAAACGGCGAACCGAGTTATAATAACGAGATGACGTCGGTCCCCGAAACGACGTCGGGAACCCGGGATATGAACTGTCTTGAAAATATCCTGTATGTCTCTGAAAATCTGTTGCCCGCCGTCGGCGATATTTACGTCGCAGTTGAAAACAGAAACGTTTTTAAAGCTTTTTCGGGCGCATACGCCCGCATGACAGAAACGGACGTAAAACGCATAGAAGAAGTTGCGGACGCGTCGGTTATAACGCTCGACAAAAATTACAGCTTCAAATCTTTAAGCGCCTACGGCGAAAAGGTTGCGGGCATAGGCTACGTTTTAATGATAGCCTTCCTGTTTGTGACCGCGCTTGTCACGCTTTCCACGATGACAAGACTTTTGGAGGAGGAACGTTCACAGATAGCCTGTCTTAAAACGTTAGGTTATTCGTCCTTCGGAATAATTTCGAAATACGTTCTTTTCGCGCTGGTTGCGACGGGCGTCGGCGGAGGAGGAGGGTACTTCGTAGGGCTCGGTATAGCCTACTTTATATATTCGATATTCGGTTACAGCTTTAACATGCCGCCTGTTTCGGGCAATATAGCTATTGTGTTTTATATAATAGTTTTTTCACTTATAGTCGTCGCAACGGTCGCGGCAACGGTAATATCGGGTTTAAAGCTTACCGGCGAGCATCCCGCAAATCTGCTTCGGCCCAAGCCGCCGCGCGCGGGTAAAAAAGTCTTCCTCGAAAGAATTCCTCTGCTGTGGAACAGGCTTTCCTTCAAATATAAGTCCACAATGCGAAACGTTTTCAGGTACAAAAGCAGGTTTATCATGACGGTTTTCGCCGTCGCGTTTTCCACGGCGCTTGTGCTTACGGGGCTTGCCTTGCTGGATTTATGCCTGTTTTCCAGCTTCGGTTCTCCTGAAATTATGGGCATAGCAATACTTGTAGTTGTCTTTGCGGGGCTTCTGACGGGTACGGTAATTTATACGCTTACAAATATAAACATAAGCGAAAGAAACCGCGAGATAGCCACTTTGATGGTTTTAGGTTACCACAACAGGGAAGTGACGGGCTATATCTACCGTGAAATTTATATAAATTCTGGTATAGGGATTATTTTCGGTTATCCCGTTTCACTGCTTTTTATCTGGTTTGTTTTCAGCGTAATAGGGCAGGGGACTTTGGCTGGAATAAGCTGGTTTGTCTGGTTGATAGCTCCTTTATTCGTACTTTTGTTTACATTTTTCGTGACGTTGACGCTTATACGTAAAATAATAAAAATTAACATGAACGAAAGCTTGAAAGCCATAGAGTAAATGAATTTCCGAAAAGGGGGTGCGGCTTGTCCGCAGTTCCTATATGGAATTAAATAAATACAAATAAAAAAAGACGCGATATTCAATCGCGTCTTTTTGTATAACTAAAACCACGCGATAGTCGCGTGGTTCTAAATAGGTTTACCGATGA
>CAMRTO010000014.1 GCA_947053655.1 uncultured Clostridia bacterium | reverse complement strand
TTAGGGCTATGCCCGAAAATGAAATACCACCCGCTATGCGGGTGGATTATTATTTAAGCTTTAAGCGAATTATACTTTTCAACAATGTCGAGTATAAAATTTTGTGCGGCATCGAAATCGTCAATGGTAGGATGCCCTTTATTTATACCGCCGCATATGGCAAACAGAAAAAATTTATCGAAGCCCAAACATCCGAACGACCCTAAAACAACTTTGTTTCTGCTTTCCAGCAGTTTTATAAGCTTTTTATTGTTTTTATCGAACCTCGCAGAGCCGCTTGTTGAAAAAACAAATGTGTATATTGCTTTATTATCGAGACTTTCAACAAATTTCAAAAGCTGTACGTCGTGTTTTCCGTAATAAATTCCGCTACCGAAACCGATAATGTCATATTCGTTCAACTTGTAAAATTGCGCATTTTCCAGTTCCGTAACGGTTACGGGCGCAACTTCCGACATTGCTTCGGCAATTTTTAAGGTGTTGTCGTTGTGTTTTGACTTAACGATTAAAAGAATTTTCATGCTTATTTACTGAAAGCGTAGAAGCAAACTGCAAAAGCGGGTATATTCAAAGCTATAAGACAGGGTATGATTATCTTAGCCATTACGTCGCCGACGCTGCCGAAATTTACTTTTAAAAGAATGGAAACAATAAAGATAATAAAAATTAAAATTACCGTAATAACTATGCAAGCCGATATATACAAATTTGACGACGGCTTGCGTGAGCTTTTTCCGAAATCCGTGTAATACAATACGCCGAATACGGCTAACTGTGCGACAGCCAGTGCAAGTATTATGAAAGGATAAGCGTAGTCGACATGTAATTCGTTTTTAAACATTAAGCATAAGGTGAATTCAAGCAAAAGAACGATAGAAATTATAAGCGAGCTTTTAAACAGCGAATTTCCTCGGTTATAGCCCTTTTTTCTTGTTCCCGTAACAACATAATCGGAAGAGTTTACCCTTAGTCCGTCATTGTCGGCTTTGGAATGTACATCCTCCAATTTAACTGTAGCGGCGGGGGTGGCTCTCTCAATCGGTTGTTCTTCTACCGGCATACTGTGCTTAATGGTTTTGACAAAGAGGTTATTTATTAAATTACGGTAATCTCTTTCTGTTTCCGGTTTATTATTATAAATAAGCTTTTCGGTATCTATTTCCTCTGCAACGGGAACAACGTCAACCTCGTGAACTTCCGGCTCCTTTATAGGCTGGGAAATAAGCTTTAAATAGTTTTCATGGACGATTCTGCGTTGCTCCTCGTTCATGGGTGTAGGGTCGTCCTCGGCGGGATCTTCATACATCCTTACAAGCTTATTTTCCTGAAAATCGGATTGAGTGTCGTCCGACTGTGCAACGTCTGAAATTTGAGGGGGTGTAACCTGCTTTGACTCGGTCGTTAAAGGCGCATGTTGCTCGATTTGTTCCTCACGAACGGGGATAATTTGTTGCGGTTGTTCATAGCTTGTTTCCTGCTCGGTAAACGTTATCGTTTGCGGATTAACCTGAACGCGCCGCGTATCTTCGAATGCTTCGTATTCGTCAGCCTCGTCGTCGTCGCTGTCATCTCCGTTTTTGTTTAAAGGTACGCGTGAGGTCGATTTTTTCAATATTTTGAAATTGACATACGACGGTGCGGGTTGAGAAAAATCAAACGATTTATCGGAAATAAGACTGTCGATAACCGTTCTTGAGTATTCCCATTCGGACTGGTTCTTTTCTGAAATTTCACGCCCGCTGTCTGTAAGGGTGTAGTATTTTCTCCTGCCACCGAGTGAAACTTCGTCGGTCTTCCAGTAAGCGTTAATATAGCCTTGGTTTTCAAGACGCTTTAATGCGCTGTACAGTGTGGGCTGTTTGAGAGAATATTGCCCGTGGCTGCGTTTTTCGATTTCGTCGATAATTTCGTATCCGTATTTGTCGCGTTCGTAAAGTGTGCGCAGGATAATAGTATTAATATGCCCGCGTATAAGGTCTGCGCTTATAGCGTTTTTATTTTCATCGTTTTCGATATGAGAATCGTTTGTTTTTTCAAACTCATCATTCATAAGCTTTATCCTCCGTAATGTCATTAATAATTATATCATTTATTGTCTACCGTGTCAATCTTTGAAAGGAAATAAATGGTACTATGCCACACATAATTAACAAAAAGCACGTAATTATTGGACAAAATTCATTAAAAATGATAAAATTTTAAATAATAAAAGTTGCAGGAAAAATATTATGTACAAGTTTATTAAGCATTTTGATATTCGTTTTATCGACGTTGACACCTACGATAATTTAAAATTATCGTCTCTTTTAAGCTTTTTGGAGGAAGCCGCCTGCGCATCCGCAGACGAATTGGGCTTCGGGTATGAGACGCTCAAAGCTAAGGAGCTGGGGTTTATATTGTCCAATTGGTATATTCGATTAAGTCGCCCCATTAAATACGGCGAAAGCGTAACAGTAAATACCTGGCCTCTTAAACCGCGATTTTTTGTTTTTCCGAGAGATTTTGAAATATTTGTCGGTAACGAAAAAATAGGCGTGGCGTCGTCGCGTTGGTGTCTTTTTAAATTAAATAATTACTCCGTAGTTTCTTCGTCGGAATATTTCAAGGACGGAGATTTCGATAACTACAATACCGAAAGAAGCGTTGATTTTTCCGATTGGAAAATACGCCCTGTTTTGGACGGTGAGTTAATATATTCAAAAATTATACGCAATTCCGATTACGACCATTATTTGCATGTGCATAACACGCGTTACGCCGATTTTCTTATGGACGCTTTTTCCGTTGACGAGTTGGCGCAAAAAAGCATTGCGTCGGTGCAGATTAATTATTTGAGGCAATGCAAGGAGAATGACATAATCGATTTTATTCGTAGCGAGAAAGACGGATATTTCATTGTCGAAGGGGTTTCGGGTAGCGAGGCGCGTATTCAGATGAGGCTTAAATTCAATGAAACTTGATGTGGAAATAAAGCGTAGCAGAAGGCGGTCTGTTGCAATTTCCGTATCGCAAGACAATAAAATAACCGTCAGGTGCCCGTTGGGCTTTTCCGAGCGGCGGTGTTATGATTTTCTTAATGAAAAAAAAGATTGGATTGACAAAGTAATAAAGGCGCATGCCGCTGTTATCAATGAGAATTCCGACGTACTTAATTACGAAAAAATATATGTTTTCGGAAAAAAAGTTCCGTTAATAATTTCAGATAAAAATAAAATTTGCGATTCGGCTGTTTATGTCAGAAATCACAGTTGCGTAAAACGGACCTTTATAAAACATTTTGCGCCTAAATTTTTTGAAAAAGCTGTCGGTATTTCGAAAAAAACCGGGCTTACCGCATCGGATTTTTCCGTAAGGGCTTATAAGTCAAGATGGGGCTGCTGCGACGCAAAAAAAAGGGTGAGCTTTAACTATTTACTGTTTATGCTACCCGAACATTTGCAGGAATACGTTATTGTGCACGAGCTGTGTCATTCTGTTTATCTTAATCATTCAAAAAAATTTTGGTTTTTGGTGTCCGAATTTATACCGGATTATCCCGATTGCAGGAAACAACTCAAAAAATACGACTTTTTAACAAAACTTTATTAAAGATTGACTGCGCAGTTAATTTACTTGACTTGTTTAATACCGTTATTGTATAATCTATAAGATTATATAATTTAATTGAGAGACTGTATAAAGTGAGTAAAATTTCGGATAAAAAAATTGAAAAAGTAGTTCTTGCTTATTCCGGCGGACTCGATACGTCGATAATTATTCCTTGGTTAAAAGAGAACTACGACAACTGCGAAGTAATAGCCGTTTCCGGCGACGTGGGACAAACAACCGAGCTTGAAGGGCTGGAAGAAAAAGCAAAGAAAACAGGCGCTTCAAAACTGTACGTTCTTGACCTTAGAAAGGAATTTATAGAAGATTACATATTCCCGACAATGAAGGCGGGCGCCGTATATGAAAACAAATATCTTTTGGGAACCTCTTTCGCCCGTCCGGTAATTGCAAAGCGGATAGTCGAAATTGCAAAGAAGGAGGGCGCCGACGCTATTTGTCACGGTTGCACCGGCAAAGGAAACGACCAGGTAAGATTTGAGCTGTCTATTAAAGCTTTTGCGCCTGAAATGAAAATTATCGCGCCGTGGAGAATATGGGATATAAAGAGCCGCGACGAAGAAATCGATTACGCAGAGGCCCATAATATTCCCTTAAAGATAAGCAGGGAAACCAACTATTCAAAAGATAAAAACCTTTGGCATCTTTCGCACGAGGGGTTGGATTTGGAAGATCCCGCAAACGAGCCGGATTATGATAAAATTTGCGAATTAGGCGTATCGCCTTGGAAAGCTCCCGATAAATCCACTTATCTTACAATCCGTTTTGAAAAAGGCGTGCCTACCGCAATAGACGGTAAAAAACTTGACAGCATATCTTTGATGGACAAGCTTAATGAGATAGGCGGCAAAAACGGTGTCGGATTGGTCGACGTGGTCGAAAACAGACTTGTCGGTATGAAAAGCAGAGGGGTCTACGAAACCCCCGGCGGCACTATTTTATATTTTGCACACGAGCTATTGGAATCCTTATGCCTGGATAAAGCTACCCAGCATTATAAGCAGTTGATAGGTATCAAGTACGGCGAAATGGTTTACGACGGACAATGGTTTACGCCTTTGCGTGAAGCGTTGGATGCTTTTGTGGAAAAAACGCAGGAAACCGTTACCGGCGACGTAAAACTGAAAATCTATAAGGGCAATATAATGAATGCAGGCATAACTTCGCCCTACTCGTTGTATAGCGAAGACATCGCGACTTTCGGCGAGGACGATTGTTACGACCAGACCGACTCGGCGGGGTTTATCAATCTTTTCGGTTTGCCGATAAAGGTTAAAGCGTTGCTCGACGCTGAAAAGCTTAAATAATGTATAACGTATTTATCGACGGAAAAGAGGGCACGACGGGGCTTCAGATATTCGACCGTTTGAAAGTTCATAACAGGGTCAACGTTATGATTTTGCCCGAAGAAAAGCGAAAGGATATAAAAGAAAGAGCAAAATATCTTAATGAAGCCGACTTGTGCTTTTTGTGCCTTCCCGACGACGCGGCAAGAGAAGCGGTTTCATTGATTACAAATCCAAATGTTAAAGTAGTCGACGCGTCTACCGCCCACAGAACCAATCCCGATTGGGTATACGGTTTGCCGGAGATATCGGACGTCAGGAGAGAAGAAATACATAATAGCCGTCGGGTTGCGAATCCCGGATGTCACGCTACGGGAGTGATAAGTATTGTTGCTCCTTTGGTCAAAAGCGGAATTTTGTCGCCCGATTATCCTTTTACCGTTCATTCCGTTACAGGATATTCTGGGGCAGGCAAAAAAACAATTGCCGTTTATGAATCCGACAATAGAGATAAGGCTTTGGATTCGCCGCGGCAGTATGCGTTGGGACTTAATCATAAACACTTGCCGGAAATAGTAAGAGAATGCGGATTAAATAATAATCCTGTTTTCAATCCGATTATAAGCGATTTTTACAGCGGTATGTGTGTTTCGGTACCGGTATTTACAAGATTAATGAGCAAAAAGTACACCGTAAACGCACTAATCGAGTTTTATGCAGAGTACTATGCCAAGCAGAATTTTATAAAAGTAGCGAAAATAAGTGAAGTACCGCAATTTTTGGCGGCAAATGAATTGTCCGGAACGAATGATTTAAAAATTTATATAAACGGTAATGACGAGCAAATTCTTATCGCAGCCGTATTCGATAATTTGGGTAAGGGCGCTTCGGGCGCGGCTGTGCAAAATATGAATATAATGTTCGGCTTCGACGAAACATTATCGCTAAAATAAAATATTTGAACAAAATGGTTATAAAAGAAATAGATAACGGCGTATGTGCGCCTAAAGGTTATAAGGCAGCCGGCATACACTGCGGAATAAGAAAAAACAAATTAAAAAAAGATTTTGCGCTTATTGTCAGTGAAACTCTTGCTTCGGCGGCAGGGGTTTATACAAGTAATCTTGTAAAAGGCGCTCCCGTTATAGTAACTAAAAGCAATTTGAAGGACGGTAAAGCGCAAGCCGTTGTTTGTAACAGCGGCAATGCCAATACATGCAATGCCGACGGTATAGAAATAGCCGAAAAAATGTGCGCGCTTGTTGAAAGCGTAAGCGGTATAAGCGCAAAAAACGTTATAGTTGCTTCTACGGGCGTTATCGGTCAAAAGCTTGATTTGTCTCCGATGGCGGACAATATAAGTAAGCTGTATGAAGCTTTGGGGAATAAAAGCGGGGACGCAAACGAAGCGATTATGACGACGGATACGGTAAAAAAATCCGTTGCGGTCGAGTTTACGATAGGCGGAAAAATATGCCGTATAGGCGCTATTGCCAAAGGGATAGGAATGGTTTGTCCGAATATGGCGACAAATCTCATCTTTTTGACCAGCGACGTCGCCATAACTTCCAAGATGTTGAAGAAGGCGCTTTCCGCAGACGTCGTAAATTCTTTCAATATGATAAGCGTTGACGGCGACCAGTCTACAAACGATACGTGTTGCATTTTGGCAAACGGTCTTGCCGGCAATAAAATGATAAAATCCGCTAACGCAGATTACAATGTGTTTACCGAAGCTTTGAGATATTGTACGGTTAAGCTGTCTAAAATGATAGCGAAAGACGGCGAAGGCGCTACAAAGCTTGTCGAATGTGTTGTCAGTGGAGCAAAAAGCCCCAAAATGGCAAGAAACGTTGCAAAGACGGTCATAAAATCGTCTTTGGTAAAGGCGGCTATGTTCGGTTCAGACGCAAACTGGGGCAGGGTGCTGTGCGCCGTAGGCTACTCCGGGGAGAAAGTCGATACAAACACTGTAGACGTTGACTTTGTTTCCGCCGCCGGCAAGTTGACTGTTTGCAGAGACGGTTTCGGTGTGGATTTTTCGGAAGAATTTGCGAAAAAAGTTTTGTCCGAAGACGAAATAATAATAGATATAAATTTGAAAATCGGACAGCATAAAGCAACTGCGTGGGGTTGTGACCTTACTTACGATTACGTTAAAATAAACGGAGATTACAGAACCTGATTTTATGAACAAAGTCGAGCAATCGGAGTTTTTAATAGAGGCGCTGCCTTATATTAAAAAATATTTCAATAAAATACTTGTCGTAAAATACGGCGGTAATGCGATGACGGAAGAAAGTTTGAAATCTTCTGTTATGCGCGACATTGTTGTTCTCAATTCTTTGGGAATCAAAGTCGTTCTGGTTCACGGCGGCGGTCCCGAAATTTCACAGACCATAGAAAAATTCGGCAAACAGAGTGTTTTTATAGACGGCTTACGCTATACGGACGCTGAAACGGCGGAAATCGTAAGAATGGTTCTTGCCGGAAAAGTTAATAAATCTCTTGTGGAGCTTCTTGAGCGCGGCGGCGGCAAGGCGGTTGGGCTTTGCGGTCATGACGGTCACTTGCTTAAATGTGAAAAGCTGGATGCCAAGCTCGGTTTTGTCGGTAAAATTGTCGGGACGGATACCACTATACTTACGGATCTTCTCGAACTCGGTTATATACCCGTAGTTTCTACGATCGGTTACGATGATGAAGGAAACGTTTACAATATCAATGCAGATACTGCGGCCGCAGCCTTATCAGGTGCGTTAGACGCAGAAGGTTTGATACTTATGTCGGATATAAAAGGTTTGCTTGAAAATAAGGACGATCCGGACAGTCTTATCAAGAAAGTTTATGTTTCGGATATTCCCGCTTATGTAAAGCAAGGTATAATTTCCGGTGGAATGATTCCTAAAATAGAGTGCTGTAAAGAAGCGATACGCCGCGGTGTTAAGAAAGTTTTCATAACCGACGGCAGGGTTCCTCATTCGATTTTAATAGAAATTTTGTCCGAAGAAGGCAGCGGAACAATGTTTTTATAGTTGACTGATTTATCTATTAAATCAGTCTTTATTTTAATAAGGAGCAGAGTGTGAACGCAGAGGAAATAATCAGTGATGACAATTTATATTTAGCCAATACTTATGCAAGATCCGATATTGTCATCGAGCGCGGCGACGGCGCGCTTTTATACGACTTGCAAGGGAAAGAGTATATCGACTGCGCATCGGGTATCGGCGTAAACGTTTTCGGTGTTAACGATGAAATTTGGAAAAACGCAGTTATCGGACAAATCGAAAAAGTTCAGCATATAAGCAACCTGTATTATGCGGAGCCTCAGGTCCGTTTAGCAAGGCTTTTGTGTGAAAAAACCGGCGCTAAAAAGATATTTTTCGGCAACAGCGGAGCCGAAGCTAACGAATGTGCGATAAAGACGGCGCGAAAATATTCTTTTTCCAAGTACGGCGACGGACGAAGCGAAATTATAACCTTGAAAAATTCTTTTCACGGCAGAACTTTGGCTACCTTGTCAGCAACGGGTCAAGAGCAGTTTCATAAATTCTTTGCGCCTTTCGTGCAGGATTTCAGGTATGCCGCCCCGTCAATGCGCGGAATATCGGAGTGTTATACAGACAAAACATGCGCGGTGATGATTGAGGTAATTCAAGGGGAAAGCGGCGTCAACGTACTTGACGGGGATTTTTTGACGCGGCTTGAAAAATTTTGTAAGGAAAGAGATATTCTTTTAATAATTGACGAGGTTCAGACAGGAAACGGAAGAACGGGTTATATGTATTCCTATCAGGCGTTCGGTCTACATCCCGACATTGTAACGACAGCAAAGGGGTTGGGCGGCGGCTTGCCCATAGGCGCGTGTATGATGTTCGATAAATGCGAAAAGACTTTGTCTGCGGGAGACCACGGCTCTACTTTCGGCGGTAATCCGGTTGCGTGCGCTGGCGCATTAAGCATAATAGAGAGACTTGATAAATCCCTGCTTTTGGAAGTACAGGGTAAAGGCGCATATTTCAAGGAAAACGCGTCTAAAATCAGAAACGTCGAGAGAGTGGACGGCATGGGGCTAATGTTGGGCATAAAGACGGATAAGCCTGCACGATCGGTTGCGGAAAGCTGCCTTAAAAAAGGACTTATCGTTTTGACGGCTCATGATAAAATACGTTTACTTCCGCCGTTGAATATACGAAAGAACGAAATAGACGCTGCTCTTAAAATTTTAAACGAGGTAATATCACAATGAAACATCTTCTCAAATTGCAGGATTTAACGCGTGAAGAAATACTTTCCGTCTTAAATCTGGCTGATCAACTGAAATTCGAACGCAATAACGGCATACATAAGGACTATCTTAAAGGGAAAAAATTGGGGATGATTTTCCAAAAGGCTTCCACGCGCACCCGCGTATCCTTCGAAACAGGTATTTACGAGTTGGGCGGTTACGGTATGTTTTTATCGAGCTCCGATTTACAGATAGGCAGGGGAGAACCCGTTCAGGATACCGCGCGCGTATTATCGAGATATCTTGACGGAATTATGATACGTACGTTCGCGCAGCAAGAAGTCGAAGATTTGGCGAAATACGGCACTATCCCCGTAATTAACGGTTTAACTGATTATGCCCATCCCTGTCAGGTTCTTGCCGACCTTATGACTATAAGAGAGTATAAAGGCAGCTTCAAGGGTTTGAAAATGGCTTATATCGGCGACGGAAACAACATGGCAAACAGCCTTATCGTCGGAGCCGTAAAACTCGGTATCGCTTGTGCCGTTGCCTGCCCTAAGGGCTACGAGCCGGACCCGGGAATAACGGCTTGGGCGGAAAGTAACGGTGAATTTCTTCTGACGGACAAAGTTGAAGAAGCGGTCAAGGGCGCAGACGTTGTTTATACGGACGTATGGGCTTCTATGGGAATGGAAAACGAAAAGAAGGAACGTGAAAAAGTATTTAAAGATTATCAGATTAATTCCGAAGCGCTTAAAAAGGCAAAGGAGGACGTAATGGTCCTGCATTGCCTGCCCGCACACAGGGGCGAAGAAATAACCGAGGAGGTTTTCGAAGCGCACGCGAAAGAAATATTCGACGAAGCGGAAAACAGACTTCATGCACAAAAAGCCGTTATGGTAAAACTTTTAAAATAATTTAAACTCAAAGGTCAAACACTATGAAAAACGACAAAGCCTATTTAACTTTGCAAAACGGTAAACAGTTCGTCGGCAGGCGATTCGGCGCGGACGGCGAAATATTCGGTGAGTTGGTTTTTACTACCGGCATGACCGGCTATATAGAAACTTTAACAGATCCGAGCTATTACGGGCAGATAGTAATACAGACTTTCCCCCTTATAGGTAATTACGGTGTTATTCCCCAAGACTGTGAAAGTAAGAAACCTTGGGTTTCGGCTTATGTAGTCAGGGAGAAATGCGATTTTCCTTCAAATTTCCGTTGTGAAAAAACTCTTGACAGCTATTTGGAAGAAAACAATATATCGGGTCTTTACGGAATAGACACGCGAGAGCTGACTAAAATCGTCCGCGAGGCGGGCGTAATGAATGCGGCGATAACGTCCAAACCGTTTAAGGATTTTTCGGAATTGAGCGCATATAAAATCAAAAATGCAGTCGAAAGCGTGACGTGCGCAGACGTGGAATATTTCGGAAATCCCGACGGTTATAAAATCGTCGTATGGGATTTCGGGGCTAAAGACAACATAGTAAGAGAATTGGTAAAGCGCGGTTGCTACTGCATTAAAGTGCCGTCGTTTTATACTGCGGAACAGATTTTGAAGCTTAATCCTCGGGGTTTAATGCTTACAAACGGACCGGGGGACCCTGCCGAAAACCGCGGAATAATCGAAAACCTGAAAAAACTTATCGGTAAACTTCCTATATTCGGTATATGTCTGGGTCATCAATTGTTTGCTTTGGCAATGGGTGGCAAGACTAAAAAAATGAAATACGGACACCGCGGCGCAAACCAGCCCGTGAAAAATCTGAAAACGGGCAGGGTCTATATTTCCAGTCAAAATCACGGATACGAAGTCGTTTCGTCAGCCTTGAAGGACGTAGGCGTTTTAAGTTATGTAAATGCAAACGACAACACTTGCGAGGGGTTCGATTATCCCGACTTAAACGCTTTTACGGTACAGTTTCATCCTGAAGCCTGCGGCGGACCGCATGACGCTTCGTTTTTGTTCGATAAGTTTATAGCAAACGTTAAGGAAGGTAAATACAATGCCTAAAAGAGAAGATATTAAAAAGGTACTTGTAATAGGTTCCGGTCCTATCGTGATAGGGCAGGCTGCGGAATTCGATTACGCGGGTGCGCAGGCTTGCAGGGTACTGAAAGACGCGGGAATAAACGTTGTTTTGTGTAATTCCAATCCGGCAACCATAATGACGGATAAGGCGCTTGCCGACGAAATTTATCTTGAACCGTTGACGGTTGACACCTTAAAAAGAATTATCATAAAGGAACGTCCCGACAGTTTGCTCGCTTCGCTTGGCGGACAGACGGGTCTGACTTTGGGTTGCCAGTTGGCAAAAAGCGGGTTTCTCGACGAGCACGGCGTAAAGCTTATCGGCGTCAATCTCGATTCGATAGACAGAGCAGAGGACAGAGAGCTTTTCAAAGCGACAATGCAGAAGATAAATCAGCCCATTGTTCCGTCGGATATTGCTTATACCGTTGATGAGTGCGTGTCTATTGCGGAAAAGATCGGTTATCCCGTAATCGTACGTCCGGCATACACACTCGGCGGCGCGGGCGGCGGCGTTGCAAAGGACGAAAAAGAGCTTCGCTTGATTTCGCATAACGGACTTATGTTGTCGCCTATAACACAGGTTCTCATAGAGAAATATATTGGCGGCTGGAAGGAGATTGAATTCGAAGTTCTGCGTGACGGAAAGGGCAATGTGCTTACCGTTTGTTCTATGGAAAATTTCGATCCGGTGGGTGTTCATACAGGCGACTCGATAGTAATTGCGCCTGCGGTCACGCTTTCCGATAAGGAATACCAGATGCTGAGAACGGCTTCTTTGGATATTATTTCCGAACTTGGTATCGAGGGAGGGTGCAACTGTCAGTTCGCGCTCGATCCAGACTCGTTCGAATATTCGGTTATAGAAGTAAATCCAAGGGTGTCCCGTTCGTCGGCGCTCGCCTCCAAGGCGACGGGTTACCCGATTGCCAAGGTTGCCACGAAAATTGCGCTCGGCTATACGTTGGACGAGATTAAAAACGACGTTACGGGTAAAACGTTTGCCTGTTTCGAGCCGACTTTGGATTACGTCGTAGTCAAGCTTCCCAAATGGCCGTTTGACAAATTTCTGTACGCAAAACGCAATTTGGGTACGAGAATGAAAGCAACCGGCGAGGTAATGGCAATCGGTTCAAGCTTCGAAATGGCTATAATGAAGGCTGTAAGGGGCGCGGAAATTTCTGTTGCTACTTTGAATTTGCCCAAGTTAGAGGCGCTTTCGGACGGAGAAATATTTGACAGATTATCCGATTTGACTGACGAAAGACTGTTTGTCGTGTATCAGGCAATTAAACGCGGTATTTCGATAGACAAAATTTATTCCATAACAAAAATCGATGAATGGTTTTTAAACAAATTAAAAAATCTTGCGGATTACGAAAAAGAAATTAAAGGCGTTTGCGTTTCCAAAGAACAGTACTTGCATGGTAAACGCCTTGGCTATCCGGATAAGGAAATCGAAAAAATTTCAGGCAACCCCTTACCGTGTCACAAAAACTCCGTATTTAAAATGGTTGATACTTGCGGAGCGGAGTTCTCCGCACAGACGCCGTATTTTTATTCGACGTACGACGAAAAGGAACACGACGAAGCTAAGCCTTACGTTAAAAACAGCACAAAAAAGCGCGTTGTCGTAATCGGCTCGGGCCCTATAAGAATAGGGCAGGGAATAGAATTCGATTATTCTTCGGTTCACTGTGTCTGGGCTTTGAAAAGGCTCGGGTACGAAGTGATCATAATAAATAATAATCCAGAAACGGTATCGACGGATTTTGATACCGCAGACAGACTTTATTTTGAATCGCTTACGCCGGAAGACGTTCAGAACGTTATCGACATTGAAAAGCCTTACGGTGTGGTAATTACCTTCGGCGGGCAGACTGCAATAAAGTTATGCAGCTATTTAGATAAAAAGGGAATAAAAATTCTCGGAACGCCTGCCGACAGTGTTGACCTTGCCGAAGACAGGGAGCGTTTTGACGAGCTTTTGGAGCAGTTCGGCATTGCGCGCCCCAAGGGGCTCACCGTTATGAGCAAGGAAGAAGCGGTAAACGCGGCGGAAACCCTCGGTTACCCTGTATTGCTTAGACCTTCATACGTAATCGGCGGTCAGAATATGACAATAGCCTTTACTCAAAACGATATTGAAAGGTATATGGACGTTATCCTCGCCCAGAATATAGAAAACCCTGTTTTGTGCGATAAATACCTTATGGGTACGGAATTGGAAGTGGACGCGATTTCGGACGGCGTCGACGTTTTGATTCCCGGGATCATGCAGCACATAGAGAGAGCGGGCGTGCATAGCGGCGACTCTATTGCCGTGTATCCGCCGTACAATTTAAGCGACGCAATGCTGAGCAAAGTGGTAGATATATCCACAAAGCTGGCGGTTTCGCTTAAAACAAAAGGTTTGATAAATATTCAGTATCTTATTTATCAGAACGAGCTTTACGTCATTGAAGTAAATCCTCGTGCGTCGAGGACAATTCCTTATATTTCCAAGGTTACGGGAGTGCCGATGGTTGATCTCGCCACGCGCATACTTGTAGGAGCAAAGCTTAAAAATTTGGGCTACGGAACGGGATTGTATCCCAATTCTCCTTATGTCGCGGTAAAAGTACCTGTATTTTCGTTTGAAAAGCTTAACGACGTGAATTCGCAGTTGGGTCCCGAAATGAAATCTACCGGCGAGGTTTTGGGAATAGGTAAAACCGTGGAAGAAGCGCTGTATAAAGGGCTGGTATCCGCCGGCTTTAACATGAAGCACCCCACCAAGCAAACGCCTTCGGGAATTTATTTCACGATTAATGACCAGGATAAGCCCGAAATAATCAATATCGTCAAAAAATTTGCCGATTTGGGTTTGACCCTGTACGCGACGAAGGGAACCTGTAAAGTTATAAACAGTCTTGGTCTTGACTGTTTCGAGGTCGCGCGCCTTTCGTCAAACGACGAAATATTCAAGCTTATGGACGAAGGCAAAATCGATTATGTTGTCTATACGGGCAAAACCGACGTTGAATCTATTACCAACTATATGAGTTTGCATCACCATGCGATTTTGCTTGGAATAACCGTTTTGACTTCGCTCGATACAACCAATGCGCTTGCGGACGTTATAGCGGGAAGATATAACCAGTTTAATACCGAACTTGTGGATATTAATAATTTGAGAAAGGAAAAGTTAAAGCTCGAATTCGTAAAAATGCACAGTTGCGGTAACGATTATATTTTCTTTAACAACATGGACAACGGAATAACCTGTCCGGAATCGCTTGCAATTAATTTTTCGGACAGACATTATGCAATTGGCGCCGACGGTATCGTAATGATTGAAAAATCCGACATTGCCGATGCAAAAATGAGGGTTTTCAACAGCGACGGCAGCAGCGGCGGTATGGCGGCTAATCCGTTAAGATGCGTTGCAAAATATTTGTTCGATAACGGATTTGTTTCCGGAGAAAATTTGTCGGTCGAATCTTGCGGTGTTGTTAAAAATTTGACCGTCAATTCGTTTAACGGGAAAGCAAGCTCAGTGTCGGTGAACCTCGGAAAACCGGTTATCGGTCAAACAATGACAGGCGACGGCGGCGAGGCTGAAAAATTTGAGTTTAACGGTAAAATTTACGAAGTTTACCGCGTCAACGTCGGCATATCCCACTGCATAGCAAAATGCGATAATGTAGACGAACTTGACCTGGACGCATTCGGTCAGGCGCTAATGGAATCCGCATTATCCGATAAATGTGAGTATGTAAGTTGCGTGCGTGTTGTAAACGGCGTTACGCTTAAAATGCGCGTATGGGAAAAGAACAACGGTGAAACTTGGTCTTGCGGAACGGCAGCGGCAGCGGCGGCTGTGGTAATGAGTATGACCGGAGAGTGCAGAAGAAACGAAATTGTAACCGTTAAGCTTAAGGGCGGCGACCTGTTTGTGAAGTATTGCGACAACGGAGAAATCGAGCTTGACGGTACCGTAAAACAATCGTTTAAGGGTCAAATAGAAATTTAATGATTTATCTTGATAATGCGGCAACGACAAAGCCGAATGACGAAAGCGTCCGCGCTGCCGAAAAATTTATTTTATCGGAATATTATAATCCTTCCGCGCTGTATGCGGAGGGTTATAATTTGCATCTTGAAATTAAAAAAGCGAGAAGTAAGTTGATTTCGCTTATTGCCGACGAAGAAAAATATTCCCTTATTTTTACTTCCGGCGGAACGGAAGCCGACAATCAGGCGATATTTTGTGGCGGTAAACGCGGTAATGTGGTTACCACTTATGGCGAGCATGCTGCCGTTTTTGCGGCAATGAGCGAACTTAAACTCAGGGGTACGGAAGTACGTTTCGCGGATTTAAATGCGGACGGAAGCGTAAACGTAGAAAAACTTTTGAGTCTTGTAGACGAAAACACCTCGCTCGTTTCGGTAATTCACGTCAATAACGAAACGGGTGCAATAAACGACGTTAATTCTATTGCGGAGAAAGTTAAATTAAAAAGCGAGCGGACATTGTTTCACTCGGACGGTGTTCAGGCTTTTGGAAAAATACCGTTCAAATTGTCCTCATTTGTAGATTTATATTCTGTAAGCGCACATAAAATAGGCGGAATTAAGGGCTGCGGTGCGCTTATAAAAAGGAAACAGACAGTCATTAAACCGTATATTTACGGCGGCGGACAGGAGGCAGGGCTCAGGAGCGGCACGGAGAATGTTTTTGCGATAAAATGCTTCGAACATGCTGCGACAAGTAAATACCGAAATTTAAAATCCGATTATGAGAAAGTCTGTCGTTTGAATCAAATTTTAATATCAAAGCTTAATAAAAGTCTTTTTAAAGTATTATCTTCCGATAAAGCTTCGCCTTATATTGTATCCGTAATTGCGGACGGCTTGCGCGGTGAAACCGTTATGCACGAACTGAACGACAAGGGATTGATTGTGGGAACAGGATCGGCTTGCTCGTCAAATTCGAAAAAAAGATATTCGAGGGTATTATTGGCGTGCGGATTAAAGGAAAATATGGCGGACGGTGCGCTTAGAATTAGTTTTTCGGCTGAAAACACCGTACAGGAAATAGAAGAAGCGGCGGAAATAATGAATTCCGTTGTAAAGAACAGAAAGGATATAATGGCGTAAAATGGAAAAAGTAATTATAATCAGATATGCCGAAATACATTTAAAGGGCAAAAACAGAGGTTGGTTCGAAAAAGTTTTTGCGGTAAATATAGAGAAAAATTTAAGAGGAATAAGACACGAACTCAGACGGTTAAGCGGCAGATATCTGGTTGAAAATTTTAATGAAGAGGATACCTATACCGTTGTAAACCGTTTAATGAAGGTTTTCGGGATTCATTCTCTTAGTATTGCCCTGAAAGTTTCGTCAGATTTACAGAATATTTACGAAGCGGCGCTTTCGGTTTGCCCCGAAAACGGTACTTTTAAGGTAGAAACGCATCGCGCGGATAAGGCTTTTCCCTTAAATTCTATGCAAATCAGCGCTGAAATCGGCGGTAAATTGCTTGAAAACAATAGAAATTTGAAAGTTGACGTACGTAATCCGCAAAGCACTGTCTATATCGATTTACGTGAAAACGGCACTGCCTTGGTATTCGGAAAATTTTTTAAGGGAGCGGGCGGTATGCCCGTGGGCACTGCGGGTAAAGGCATGCTTTTACTTTCGGGCGGGATAGACAGTCCTGTGGCGGGCTATATGATTGCCAAGCGCGGTATGAGTTTGGAGTGTATACATTTTCACAGTTATCCCTATACGAATATGATGGCTAAGGAAAAGGTAATCGAGCTTGCGAAAATTTTATCACCCTATACCTGCGGTATTAAATTAAATATCGTTTCGGTTACTCATATTCAAGAAGAAATTCACAAAAATTGTAATGCCGATTATATGGTGACCTTGTTAAGGCGCTTTATGATGAGGCTTTCGGAACGTATAGCTATAAAAAACGATGCGCAATGTATAATCACAGGCGAAAGTCTTGCCCAGGTTGCGAGCCAGACAATTGAAGGCATGACGTCGTCAAACAGCGTAATCGGCAAATTGCCTGTGTTGAGACCGTTGTGCGGTTTTGATAAAGATGAAATTATCGAGCGTAGCAGAGCGATAGGCACTTATGCAACCTCGATTGAACCTTATGAAGATTGTTGTACGGTGTTTCTTCCCGAGCATCCTGTTACCAGACCGAAATTGGCGGAGGTCGAAGCGGAGGAAAGCAAGCTGAACGTTTCTTTACTGATAGACGAAGCTTTGGCGAATATAGAAGTTATTAAAGTTTAAAAAAAGCGACGCCGAAATTCGGCGTCGCTTCATTGATTGTACCAATCCTTGTCGGCAATATCCGGAATTTTTACCTGAGGTGACTGTGTGTCATTTTGCAAATTAACGGAAGGAAGAAGAATTTCTTTCCCGTAATGCTTTGTGGTTCCGTCGTCATAGTACGGAGTAACAGTATAGGTATAGGTGCCTTCCTGCGGTTTGTCGACAACAGTATCTATCCATTTACCGTCATAGATGCATCGCTTTGTATCATTTTCTACCCTATTTATTCTATATAAATAGTACTTTGTCTGACATAGTTTGATGCTTACTGTGCCTTTTGTGACCGAAATAAGCGGATCCGGAATAATCGGATTATTAAATCTGTCAGATTGCATAGTGGGAATATTGGAGTTTAAAACCTTTACTTTAAGCCTGTTGAGTTTAGGGCACAGTGGGTCGGCAATTGTAATTTTGTCGTCTTGGTAATATTCTTCGCAGTCTATTTCCAATGTTGTTGTTCCGCTTTCGACATCCAATGCGGGCGGGTTGTGGTCTTTATAAACGCTATCCAAAACTTCCGATAAAACGGAACAGCATTGGTTTCCGCCCGTTACGGATAACCTTTTATTATCTCTGTCACCCAACCAAACCCCGAAGCATTTTTCGCTTGTATAAGCCATCGCATATGCGTCCGTGTTTCCGTTTTCGTTGCCGCAAGTGCCTGTCTTGGAGGCAACATCGTAATTTTTTTTGAGTTTTTTAGCCGTTCCGTTTTGAACGGTTTCAATCAACATTTCGTTTACTAAAGAGCAGGTTCCTTCCGAGTAAACATTATTTGCAAACTTTTCATGGGAATATATTGTTTTTCCGTCTTTTGCGATTATTTGCTTTATGAAGCGTGACGGACAGTAAAATCCCTTGTTGGGGAAAACGGAATAACAATCCGCAATGTCTTTAAGGCTCATGCCGTATTTCATGCCGCCGAGCGCCAAGCTGAGGTTTTTTTCTTCGTCTTCCAGCTTAATGTTCATTTTTGCAATATATTTTTCCGCTTTTTTTACTGTAAGCGCATTTAAGGTTTTAACGGCCGGAATGTTCAGACTTTGCGCAAGGCTTTGCGTTACCGTTACGGTACCGTGGTATCTTTTATCGTAATTTTCAGGTTCGTATCCGTTAAAATTTGTTTTTTCATCCGTTATTTTAGTGAAGGTATGAAGTTGTTTTTCTTCGATTGCGGGGCCATAAACAAATAAAGGTTTTACGGTAGAACCGGGTTGCCGTTTTGCGCCGTTGATTGTGCATTTATATGCGTTAACTCCGCCGGTCGCGTTATCGGTTACAATAACCGAATTGTCGCACGGATACTGCGTGTTTTCTATGAATTGTTGCAAATCTGTGTTCAGATACGTCTTTATCGTACATCCTTCGGATAATTTATAAAAATCGAAGTCGATTTCTTCGAGCTCGTCGAACAAGGCGTTAATATAATCTCCGTATTTGGATTGTTTTGCTTTAGCGAGAGGGTCAAGCGGTTTTTCCGCATTGCTTTTATAGGCGCTCTCGTCAATGTATTTACATTCCGCCATTGCCTTGAGAACCATATTTCTTCTTTTAAGGCTTTTTTCGGGATTTTTGAAAGGTGAAAAATTGTTGGGCGAAGCCAAAAGTCCGACAATCGTTGCGCTTTCCGTAAGATTGAGATTCTCGGCTTTTTTGTCAAAGTAAAATTGCGCGGCGCTTTGCAGTCCGTAACAGCTATGCCCGAAATATATGGTATTGAGATACATTTCCAATATATCGTTTTTACTGTATTTTTTTTCAAGTTGTCTTGTCAGTTTAATTTCGTTCAGCTTTCTTTTAATAGTTTTGTCGTTTGACAAATGCGTGTTTTTTATAAGCTGCTGGCTTATAGTGGAGGCACCCTCTTTAAAGGAGCGGGAAACAATATTTTTGTAAAACGCTTTGATCATGCGCTTATAATTAAGCCCGTTATGTTTATAAAAATTTCTGTCTTCGGACGCGATGAACGCGTTAATAATATGCGGCTGCAAATCTTCGATTCTGACGCTTTTATTTTTTCCTTCAAGTGATGCGCTTGTAATTTCGTTTCCGTTTTCGTCGCAGATTATTACGTTTTGATGCGAACCGATAAGCTTGCTTCTATCCAAATAGGCGTCTTTTGTTATTACCGAGAACGTAAGAAGCAAAGCGGAAAATATTATCAGGTATCCTAAAAGTATCAGTCCGACTATCTTTAAAAACTTTGTCATTAAAGTTAGTATTTATAAAATCAAATAATTGTTGCAAATTTATTGAAAAAAGTTTTAAAAAATTGTATAATTGATTTTAATAGGAAGATCATGAACAAGTATTATCACATAGTTACATACGGTTGCCAGATGAATGTGCACGAATCCGAAAAGATAGCGGGTATTTTAGCCGATCTCGGTTATGAAAGTTGCGATTCCGTCAGTGGCGCCGACATAGTTGTTTTCAATACGTGCTGTATAAGGGAGAATGCGGAAAATCACGCGTTCGGCAATATAGGTATGTTGAAAAAGCTTAAGTCCGAAAAAAAAGATATGATTATAGCCGTGGGCGGCTGTTTGCCGCAACAAATGGGCAAAGCGGAAAATTTGCATGATAAATTTCCGTTTGTCGATATAATTTTCGGCACTCATAACTTGCATAAACTTAAAGAATATATAATTTCCAAGTCGAGTACGAAAAAGCCTGTTATACATATCGAAGACGATAGCGGAATTATTTGCGAGGGCGAAAAACCGTGCAGAACAAGTTACCCCAACGCTTGGGTAAACATAACTTACGGTTGCAACAATTTCTGTTCGTACTGTATAGTTCCGTATGTACGCGGTCGTGAACGCAGCCGGAAATCCGAAAATATTATATCCGAAGTAAAGGAACTTGTTGCTGAGGGATATAAGGAGATAACGTTACTCGGACAAAATGTGAATTCGTACGGCAACGGCTCGGACGAAATTTCTTTTGCGGAGCTTTTAAGAAAAATTTCCGCAATAGAAGGTAATTTCCGATTGAGATTTATGACAAGTCATCCGAAGGATTTTTCCGAAGAGCTTGCCGAAGTAATTGCTTCCTGCGATAAAATTTGCAAATGTGTGCATTTGCCCGTTCAAAGCGGTTCCGACAGGATATTAAAGGCTATGAACAGAAAGTATACCGTCGCGGATTACATTAAAAAAATCGAAATACTTCATAAATATGTTCCCGATTGCGCCGTTACAACGGATTTGATAGTCGGTTTCCCCGGTGAGACGGAGGAGGATTTTCAATCCACGTTGGAATTGGTTAAAAAAGTGGATTATTCTTCTGCGTTTACTTTTGTTTATTCCAGACGAGAGGGCACGGTCGCCGCTAAAATGGCGGGGCAAATTCCCGAAGAAATTTCTAAAGGCCGTATAATGCGGTTAGTATCGCTGGTTAACGAGCTGACAAGAAAGCATTCCTGTTCATATGTGGGAAAAACCGTCGAAATTCTTTGCGAGGGATATGACGAAAAAAAAGAAATGTATCTCGGCAGGGACACTTACGGCAGAATGGGTTATTTCAAAAGTGCGGAGAACGCAATAGGGAAGTTTGTTAATCTTAAAGTTACGTCGGCGAACGGGATTTCGCTTATAGGGGAGAAAATTTAAGGATATCGGTTATGGCTCTTTCACAAATGATGCAACATTATATTTCTGTAAAGGAAAAATATAAGGACTGCCTTATTTTTTACCGCTTGGGCGACTTTTACGAAATGTTTTTTGACGATGCGGTAAAGGTTTCTGGTATGTTGGGTTTGACGCTGACCGGCAGAGATTGCGGTCTGGAAGAACGTGCGCCCATGTGCGGCGTGCCTTATCATGCGGCGGACACTTATATCGCCAAACTTGTTTCTTTGGGTGAAAAGGTTGCCATATGCGAGCAAATCGAAGACCCGGCAACCGCCAAAGGTATGGTTGCCCGCGACGTCGTTCGCGTCGTGACGGCGGGAACTATAACAGACGAAGAACATCTTGACGAAAAGTCAAGCAATTACATTTCCTGCGCTTACAAAAACGGAAACGTTACTTCTCTGGTTTGGGCGGATATTACCACAGGCGAGTTGACTGCGGCGGAGTATGCGGGTAATGACTGTGTCAGGCAATGTATTTTGCAAATGTGCAAACTGAACGTAAAAGAAGTCATTTGTAACGACGAAATGCTCTTTGCTTCCAAGGACGAGCCTGAAATCGCAAAGGGGATTCTTCCGCATTTTTCAAGTTATCCCGCATGGGCTTTCGATTATGCTTCGGCGGAAAGAAGTCTGTTGAGTCAATTCAACGCAAAGACTCTTTCGGCTTATGCCGTGGGCGATAAACCTAATGCCGTATGTGCTTCGGGTGCGTTATTGGAATATCTGAAAGAAACGCAGATGCGCGCATTAAAAAACATTGACGGCATTAATTATGTTCGGAATGAAAGCTATGTTCAGTTGGACAATGCGGCTATTAAAAATTTAGAGCTGATTAAAACTCTCGGAGAGGGTAAGAGATACGGTTCTTTACTGTGGTTGCTCGATAAGACAAATACGGCAATGGGTGCAAGGTTATTGAATAATTCCGTTTTGTATCCGTTGGCGCGCAAAGAGGATATAAATTACAGGCTTGACGGAGTGGAAGAACTGTTCGATTCCACGGTGGTCAGATTAAGCCTTGTCGATTTGCTGAAAGAAATTAAAGACATAGAAAGACTTAGCGGAAAAATTAGCAACAACAATATAATGCCCAGGGACTGCATAGCGCTTGCCCGTTCTCTGACGGTTGTACCGAATATAAAAATGCAGCTTTCCGGATTCAAATCTGAAATTTTAAAAGATATTTCCGTAAATCTTTGCGATTTAACCGATATTGCGGATTTAATAAACAGCGCTATAACCGAGATGCCGCCGGCGCAAATGAAGGACGGCGATTACATCAAAGACGGTTTTAACGAGCAGTTGGACGAACTCCGTCTAATGAGGAAGAACGGCGGTAATCTTATTCTCGAAATGGAAGCGCGCGAGCGTGATTGCACCGGAATAAGAAATCTGAAAATAGGCTTCAACAGGGTTTTCGGTTATTACATAGAGGTAACAAAATCGTTTAAAGATAACGTACCGATGCACTATCAGCGAAGGCAGACGCTTGCCAATTGCGAACGGTACACCACAGACGAACTTAAAGAACTTGAGGAGAAAATTCTCGGCAGCGAAGAAAAGGCTTTAAAGCTTGAAGCCTGTCTTTATGAAAAACTTAAAAGCGTACTCGAAGAAAATATCGGCAAGTTCAAAATTATATCGTCTGCCGTGGCGTTGCTTGATTTAATTTTAAGCTTTGCCGTGGTATCAAAGACCAATAAATATGTCCGTCCAGAAATGCTTGAAAACTTTGAGCCTCTTGAAATTAAGGAAGGGCGTCATCCCGTAGTCGAAAATATTTCCAAAGAAAGGTTTATCGCCAACGACACTTTGCTTGACGAATACGAAAACAGGACTATGATTCTCACCGGCCCTAACATGGCGGGCAAAAGTACGTATATGCGTCAGACTGCAATAATAGCCATAATGGCGCACCTGGGTTGCTTTGTTCCGGCAAAGGCGGCGCGTATACCGCTTATCGATAAAATATTTACCAGAGTGGGTGCAAGCGATAATTTAATATCCGACCAAAGTACTTTCATGGTTGAAATGATTGAGGTTGCCTGCATTTTGCAAAACGCGACGAAAAACAGCTTGCTCATTTTAGACGAGGTCGGCAGGGGTACCAGCACATACGACGGTTTGAGTATAGCATGGGCTGTTATAGAGCATTTGACTGATAAAATAGGCGCAAAAACTATGTTTGCCACGCACTATCATGAGCTTACAGAGCTTGAAAATAAAATGCAAGGCGTTAAAAATTATAAAATTTCCGTAAAAGAAATTAACGGAGGCGTGGTTTTCTTGCGTAAAATTATGCGCGGCGGAGCAAACAGAAGCTTCGGAATAGAGGTTGCTTCTCTTGCGGGCGTGCCCGCCGAAGTCACCGCCAGGGCAAAAGAGATTTTGAAAAGCATAGAAAGCGGCGAGAAGGAATTTAATTGCGCAAATGACTGCGGCGCAGACGACGAAATAAAACCTGTTTCCGAAACGGAAAAAATATTAAGTGAAATTAATATGGATAATTTGTCGCCCATGCAGGCATTTATGATTCTCGGCGATTTAGTCGAAAAGGTAAAATCATGAAAAAGATAAACATTCTCACA
The DNA here is from genome assembly GCA_947053655.1 of uncultured Clostridia bacterium. GTDB lineage: Bacteria > Bacillota > Clostridia > Christensenellales > Borkfalkiaceae > Coproplasma. The sequence continues at coordinate 9,427 of CAMRTO010000014.1, read as the reverse complement.
AAAAGCGTTTACAATCGGATTGCGGCGGGCGAAGTCGTTGACCGACCTTATTCCGCGGTAAAAGAATTGATTGAAAACAGTCTTGACGCGGGCGCTACACAGATAGATATTTATATCGAGGGCGGCGGTAAGAACCTGATAAAAGTGGTGGATAACGGTTGCGGTATAGAGCGCGACGACCTTTGCGCGGCTTTTTTCCCGCATGCGACAAGTAAAATATCATGCGCGGACGATTTAAACAACATTATGACGCTGGGCTTTCGCGGGGAGGCGCTTGCCAGTATAGCATCGGTATCAAAAATCGAGCTTACTTCCGTTACTGCGGGGAATTGCGCATATTCCGTAACGTGCGAGGGCGGAAAAGTCGGACAAGTCGTTCCTGCGGCGTTTGAAAGAGGTACGGCAATTTGTGTGAGAAATCTCTTTTACAATACACCGGTAAGAGCGAAATTTCTTAAAGCAGACAAAAAAGAGGAAAGCGATATTACCAACTTTGTTACGCGCTATATTTTAGGTAATCCGCATGTTTCTTTTTGCTATTATGTTGACGGAAAGCTTACTTTACAATCGTTTGGCGGAGGATCGGACGAGGCGCTGGCGCAGGTGTACGGCGCAAAGGTGATTTCAGAATGTTACAAAATAAACGCGGAAAAAGACGGGGTGGTAATCAGCGGTTTTATCGGCAATCAAAATTACTTTAAATCAAACAAAACGTACCAAAGTTTGTTTTTAAACGGCAGATACATAGTCAATAATACGGTAAGCACTGCGGTTTCGAATGCTTATGCAAGTTATGCGATGAAGCGGCAGTATCCGTTTTATGTTCTTAATATATCTGTTCCTACGGAAATGGTGGACGTTAATGTGCATCCCAATAAGTTTGATGTCAGATTTTTGGATAACAGGTTAATTTTCGGTGCGGTGTATTCGGTTATTTCTTCGGTGCTTGACGGTACGGCAGGTGCCGCTAAGTTTATCGTCGACAGCGTTAGGATACCCGAAATAAAGTCAACTTCGGACAGTCAATCCAATAAAGTTTACGGTTCGGATATTTTAGAAAAAACCGATACGGCTGTCAATGAAGATATTAAGAACGAAAGCGAAGAAAGTAAGAAAATTTTTGACCCGTTTAAAAAGATGGTTATTTTTGACGACCATAAGCCCGTAAAAATGACCATTTCAAACAAATCGGTTTCCGAAGGTTTCGACAATTATGTCAAGCCTAAGGAAGTGCCTTTGAAAAGCGCTCCGGTTCAGCAGAAAATAGAAGTTGCGGAATGTGTTTACAAAGGAAGCTTGTTTAATACGTATTTAATTTACGAATACGGCGAAACGGCATACATTATTGACCAGCATGCCGCGCATGAAAGAATAATTTACGACAGACTTATTGCCAAAATGGAAAGCAGAAAAATTGAAAGACAAAGTATGCTTATTCCTTATTTGTTTGGGGCAAACCCGCAGGAAGCGGAATTTATCGAAAACAATATTGAAATTATCCGCAATATGGGGTTTGATTTGAAGCCTTTCGGGGTTGGCTCGTATAGGGTAGACGAGGTTCCTGCCGATTTGCAGGACATAAATTTACAGGATTTTTTCAATGATTTATTATCCGATCTTAAAAATCTTAGGGAAATCAAGCTTGAAAGTATGCTTAAAGATAAAATAGCAACAAAAGCATGCAAGCATGCCGTAAAGGGCGGTATGCGTCTTACAGATGCGGAAGTGTATTCACTTTTAAATTTGATGGACGGTGATACGGGGCTTAAATGCCCTCACGGACGGCCGGTTTGTGTTGCTTTAAATAAGAACGATATAGAAAAGATGTTTAAAAGGATAGTTTAATTTGAACAAACTTTTAATAATCTGCGGCGCAACGTGTACGGGAAAAACGTCTCTTGCCAAAGATTGCGCTTTAAAACTTAATACGGATGTCATTTCGGCTGATTCTCAGTTAATTTACAGAAATTTGAATATCGGTACGGCAAAGCCTACTGTTACGGAAATGCGCGGCGTTAAGCACCACATGATAGATATAGTTCCGCCCGATAAAAATTTCAGTGTTTCAGATTACGTTAGATTAAGCGAAGCGGTTATAGCCAAAATGGATTCAGAAAACAAAATACCGGTTGTCTGCGGCGGCACAGGATTTTATATTAAATCCTTAATTTATGATTTAAGCTACGGTAACGCTGCCGCCGACGAAGGTATCAGACAGAAGTATACCCAAATTCTTAATGAAAAAGGGAAAGAGTATCTTTATAATTTATTAAAAGAGTGCGATAACGAAACCGCAGCCAAATTGCACATTAACGATACAAAACGCGTAATCAGGGCGCTTGAGATATATGAGATAAGCGGTAAAAGAAAATCCGATATACATGACGGTCTTAAACTTAAACGGAAATATTCGGCGTTTGCAATAGACTACCCGAGGGAACAGCTTTACAGCATGATAGACAAGCGGGTTGATCTAATGTTTGATAACGGTCTTGTAGATGAAGTTAAACATTTGTTGAGTGACGGTATAACCGAAAACAATCAGTGTATGCAGGCAATTGGTTATAAAGAAGTGCTGTTTTGTTTAAAAAACGGTGCCAATCAAAGTACTATGCGTGACACAATTAAGCAAAATACACGTCACTATGCAAAACGGCAGATTACTTTTTTTAAAAAATTGGACGGAATAATTTGGTTAAAGCCCGAAGAAGCGGATTGTAAAACCGTTTTGGAGTTATATAATGGATAATTTCAATTTTATAGAAAAATGTGAAAAGAAGCTTGAAGATAAATTTAAATCGGTAGACGAAATAGCTTATTTCAATCAAGTTAAGATACTTAATGCATTTAACGATTTGCGCGTCGCGCAACGTCATTTTAACGGGACGACCGGTTACGGCTACGATGACGAGGGCAGAGATTGCTTAGGCAAGCTTTATGCGAAGATTTTCGGCGCTGAAGACGGAATCGTGTCCCCGCATATAGTTTCTGGTACGCATGCTTTGACGGTTGCGCTTTTCGGACTTTTGCGGCCGAACGACACATTGCTATGTATCAGCGGTATTCCTTACGATACAATCAGAGGGGTGATTTACGGTGAGAATAACGGGTCTCTGAAAGATTTCGGAGTCAATTTCGAGTGTTGCGATTTAATTGACGGAAAGTTTGATTTTGATTCGATAAGTAAAAAAATTGACAATAAAGTCAAAGTCGTTTATATTCAACGTTCGCGCGGGTATGAGTTGAGAGATGCATTTTCGTGCGCGGAGATCGAAGAGGTTTGCTCTTTTGTGAGAAAATGCGGGTTTAAAGACTGTATATTCGTAGACAATTGTTACGGTGAGTTTGTTGAAAAAACCGAGCCGATTCAGTGCGGAGCAGATATTATTGTCGGTTCTCTTATAAAAAATGCGGGCGGCGGACTTGCGCCGAGCGGTGGTTACATTTGCGGCAGTCAGAAGTATGTAGATTTAATTGGCAAAAGACTTACCGCGCCTTCTATCGGTCTGGAGGTGGGGTCGTATGCGGGCGGCTACCAATATTTTTATCAAGGACTGTTCATGGCGGCTCATACCGTTGCGCAGGCGGTAAAAGGCAGTCTTTTAATCGGACAGGCAATGTCTGAGTTAGGCTATAAAAATTATCCTTCGATTGATAAAACGCCTTACGATATAACACGGGCAATTCAATTTGACAGCGCAGAAAAAATGATAAATTTTATCAGGGAAGTTCAATACGCTTCACCGATAGACGGTTTTGTTACGTGCGAGCCGTGGAATATGCCGGGATACGACGAAAAAATAATAATGGCGGCGGGGACGTTTGTTTCGGGCGCTTCAATCGAGCTTTCCGCCGACGGACCTGTCAAACCGCCTTATATTGTATATTTTCAGGGTGGATTGACGTACGAGCATTGCAAATACGCTTTGGAAAGAATTCTTAATAAATTGAGATAAACTTCAATTGCGCTAAAATAAGGTAATTAAAATCGGAGTTATTATGCGAAAAAGTCAAAAACTGCACGCATTAAGCTGGAAAGGGGTAATTCTATCTATTATAGTACTTGCTGTTTTTGGGGTTATAGGCGCTAAAGCTACTATAGACTATATATATTGTAAAGAACTTCAGGCAACAATAGATAAAAACATAATAGTTGAGGCGGAAATAGTTGCTTTAAAGTATAAGTCTAGTGGAGGAAACCATGGCCATGGCTCTATATATTTTATCATGTATCATTATACAGGCGAAGACGGCATAATATATGAAGGGTTTTGCGGTAGCGGCAATTATGAAACGGAAGAAGACGACCGTAAACTTATCGGCGAAAAAGTTGCTATTTACATTGGCGGTTTGAGCAAAGTCGGCGCGAAGCCTTTAAGCAGAGCAGTGTGCTATGGCACTAAAGTTGAAGTTAGTACAGAAATTATTTTGATGGGTGTTTTTTACTCGGCTATTGTACTTTATGTTGTTGCTGTTATTATATATTGTTTATTTTTTTATAATAAGTTGCCTTTTCAAAAAAAAGAAATCTGATAATACGGAAAACGAGGCGTAATAATCGAGAGAGATCATTTGCAATGCAAATATAAAATTAATAAAACCGCTACTGAACAGTCCGTTCAGTAGCGGTTTTGCTTTGTTTCCGAAGTTTTTTATAGTTTAGTACATTCCGCCCATATCGGGAGCGCCGCCCATAGGTGCTGCGGGCGGGGTGGGTATATCGGTTACAATACTTTCGGTCGTAAGTAACGTAGCCGCAACCGAAGCCGCGTTCTGCAAGACGGAACGGGAGACCTTCGTGGGGTCGATTATGCCGCTTTTAACCATATCCGTATATTCGTTTTTAAGCGCATTGAAGCCGTAATTCTGTTTCTTTGCCGTGAGGATTGTGTTTACAACCACAGATCCGTCGAAGCCGGCATTTTTAGCTATTTGACGAACAGGTTCCTCGATAGCCTTCATAACAATGGTCGCGCCCGTTTTTTCGTCGCCTTCAAGCGTTTCAATAAGTTTAGAAAGTTCGGGAATGGTTGAAAGAAGCGCAACTCCGCCGCCGGGAACAATACCTTCTTCGACAGCCGCTCTGGTTGCCGCAAGCGCGTCTTCTATACGCAGTTTTTTCTCTTTCATTTCGACTTCTGTTGCCGCGCCGACGTTAATTACCGCAACTCCGCCGGCAAGTTTTGCAAGCCTTTCCTGCAATTTTTCCTTATCGTAATCAGATGTGGTTTCCGCAATTTGCGCCTTAATGGAAGATACGCGCGCTTTAATATCTTTTGCCGCGCCTGCGCCGTTAATAATTGTCGTGTTGTCCTTGTCGACTTTTACCTGAGCGGCTCTGCCCAGCATATCGGTGGTAACGTCTTTAAATTCGTAACCCAAATCGCTCGAGACAACCGTTCCGCCGGTAAGAATTGCTATATCTTCGAGCATCGCCTTTCTTCTGTCGCCGAAACCGGGTGCCTTTACCGCTACGCAGTTGAGCACGCCTTTAAGCTTATTGACTATAAGGGCGGCAAGTGCGTCGCCTTCAACGTCTTCTGCAATTATAAGAAGTCTGGCGCCTTGCTGTGCGATAGGTTCGATTACGGGAAGAATTTCCTGTAAGGAGGAGACTTTTTTGTCCGTAATAAGTATATAAGGGTTATCGAGTACGGCTTCCATTTTATCTGTATTCGTGACCATATAAGCGGAAGCATATCCTCTGTCGAACTGCATGCCCTCTACGGTAGTAAGTTCGGTTGCCATGGTTTTGCCTTCTTCAACCGTAATTACGCCGTCTTTGCCGACAATTTCCATTGCGTTTGCAATAAGCTCGCCGATTTTATCGTCGCCGGCTGAAATCGACGCTACCTGTTGAATACCGAGTTTGTTTTCAACGGGTTTGGAAATGGATTTAACCTTTGCGACGGCCGTATCAACGGCGGTTGCAATGCCCTTTTTAAGTATGACGGGGTTTGCGCCTGCGGCAAGATTTTTAAGACCTTCATGCACGATAGCCTGCGCCAAAACAACGGCGGTGGTTGTGCCGTCGCCGGCAACGTCGTTTGTCTTTGTGGAAACTTCTTTGACAAGTTGCGCGCCCATATTTTCAAACGGGTCTTCCAGCTCTATTTCTTTGGCAATAGTTACGCCGTCGTTTGTAATCAGCGGAGAACCGAATTTTTTATCCAGAACTACGTTTCTGCCTTTGGGCCCAAGTGTAATTTTTACCGTATCCGCAATAACGTTGACGCCGTTTTCAAGCAGTTTTCTGGCTTCGTCGCCATATTTAATCTGTTTAGCCATAAATAAATCTCCTTATTTACAAATTTTATTCGACAATAGCCAAAATATCGCTTTGGCGGATTATCGTATATTCTTTTTCATCTATTTTAACTTCGGTACCGCTGTATTTGGAAAGCAATACCTTGTCCCCGACTTTAACCTGCATTTTCACTTCTTTTCCGTCGACAACCCCGCCGGGACCGACTGCTACTACCACGCAAGTGGACGGTTTTTCCTGAGAAGCGGAAGTAAGATACAGACCGCTTTTGGTTTTTTCTTCGGCTTTAAGCCCTTCAACAACAACTTTATCGAATAACGGTTTAATTGTCATTTTTATTTCTCCTCCGAACAAATTCTTTTTTGTTACAGATATTTTATAAACTTGCGTAAATAAAGTCAAACATAGTATTTCAAAAAATTGCAATTTTGCAAAATTTATGTTACCATAATATTATAAAAATTTTTCACGGTACAAAAATGGATAAGTGGGATAAAAGATTTATGGATATGGCCGAGCAAATCGGCGGTTGGTCAAGTTGCTTTCAGGAAAACAGACACGTCGGCGCTATTATCGTTAAAAACAAACGCGTTATCGCAACCGGTTATAACGGCGCCCCTCAGGGCATTGAAAGCTGCGTTGACAAAAAAGAGTGTTTAAGAAAGAAAATGAATATAGAAAGCGGTACCAGACACGAATTTTGTTATGCCGTCCATGCCGAGCAGAATGCGATTATTCAGGCGGCAAGGGTGGGGTGCAGCGTTGAGGGCTGTACTTTATATTGCACTCACCAGCCCTGTGTTATCTGCGCTAAAATCATAATAAATTCGGGAATATCGCGCGTTGTTTACAAAGAGGGATATCCCGACGAATTTTCATTAAAGCTTTTCAACGAAGCCGGCGTAAAGCTTGATAAATACAGCGAATTATAAGGAGAATACTATGCAAAACCCTGTTGTAACAATAGAAATGGAGAACGGCGGCATTATCAAAGCCGAACTTTATCCCGAAAAGGCGCCCAATACCGTTAATAACTTTATATCGCTTGCAAAAAGCGGATTCTATGACGGTCTTATCTTTCACAGGGTAATTTCCGGTTTTATGATTCAAGGCGGAGACCCGTCAGGCAACGGTACGGGCGGACCGGGGTACGGTATTAAAGGCGAGTTTGTTTTAAACGGCTTTCGTCTTAACAATATTAAACATATCCGCGGAGTGCTGTCAATGGCGCGCGCGTCCAGTCCGGACAGCGCCGGTTCACAGTTTTTCATAATGCACCAAAACGCCGCTCATCTTGACGGTCAATATGCCGCGTTCGGCAGAGTTATCGAGGGAATGGAAACTGTGGATAAAATAGCCGCGTCCGAAGTCGATTGGAACGATAAGCCGCTGACGCCGCAGGTTATGCGCACTGTTACGGTAGAAACTTTCGGGGAAAATTATCCCGAACCTGTAAAATGTTAATCGGAGAGAAAATGCATGTCGGATAATTCTGTTTATCAAAACCCTTTAATTACAAGATACGCAAGTAAGGCGATGTCGGAAAATTTTTCCGATAAAAAAAGATTCTGCTTATGGCGGAAGCTTTGGATTGCGTTGGCGGAATCGGAAAAAGAGCTGGGGTTGAATATTACCCAATCCCAGATCGAAGAAATGAAAAAATATGCCGAAGATATAAACTTCGACTTGGCGGAACAGTATGAACGCGAGGTCCGCCATGACGTTATGGCGCACGTCAAAGCCTTCGGTGCGCAGGCAAAGGAAGCCATGCCGATAATTCATCTCGGCGCGACAAGCTGTTATGTGGATTGCAATTCGGAATTGATTATTGCGTTCGACGCGTTGCAAATAATTAAAGCAAAGCTTGTAAACGTAATGGATAAGCTTAAAACGTTTGCAATCAGATACAAAGATCTTCCTACGCTGGGATTCACTCATTTACAGCCTGCCCAGTTGACGACAGTCGGAAAGCGCGCCGCGCTTTGGTTGCAGGATTTGACTATGGATTACAATAATCTCGTTAATCTTGAAGAAAGCTTTAAATTGAGGGGTGTAAAAGGCACGACAGGCACGCAGGCAAGCTTTATGGAGCTGTTTAACGGCGACGAGAAAAAAGTTAAAAAGCTTGAAGAACTTGTTGTTAAAAAACTCGGATATGATAAAGTTTACGGGGTTACAGGGCAGACGTATCCCAGAAAGTTCGACTACAATATGCTTTGCGTTCTTTCGCAGATAGCTCAAAGCGCGTATAAATTTTCCAACGATATACGTTTGCTTCAAAATATGAAAGAAATAGAGGAACCGTTTGAAAAATCTCAGATAGGCTCGTCGGCTATGGCATACAAACGCAATCCTATGAGGAGTGAGAGAATAGGTTCGCTTGCGCGTTTCGTTATTTCTTTACCCGCAAATTGCGCGATAACGGCGGGCACGCAGTGGTTTGAAAGAACTTTGGACGATTCCGCAAACAGGCGTATAGTCATAGCGCAGGCTTTTCTTGCTCTTGACGGTATTCTTAATATTTATTTGAACGTTTCAGAAAATCTTGTGGTCTATGATAAGGTTATCGCTAAGCATATCGCGGCGGAGCTTCCATTTATGGCAACCGAAAATATCATGATGGAATGCGTTAAGGCGGGCGGAAACCGTCAGGAACTGCATGAAAAAATCAGGGTTTTATCGATGGAAGCGGGTAAAAACGTTAAAGAAAACGGACTCGATAATAATCTTATAGAGCTTATAAAAGCCGATAAAACTTTCGCGGCGGTACACGGAAAGCTTGATAAAATTCTCGATGCGTCCAAATTTATAGGCAGAGCGCCCGCACAGACCGTGGAATTTATTAAAAACGAAGTCGACCCGATTTTGAAGGAAAACGCCGCCGTTCTCGGTCAAAAAGGCGACGTAAAAATTTAATTAATAAAAGCGTTTGCGGTTATGGCGCCGGCAGATACTGTATTAAAATAAATAAAAAACTTGCTTCGTCAAATGACAAAGCAAGTTTGGCAGGGGAGACACGATTCGTAAGGAGCGTAGCGACGGAATAGCGATTGTTACGAAGTCAATCGCGTTACCTGCAACCGAGGTTGCGTGTTCAAATAAAAAACTTGCTTCATCAAATGACAAAGCAAGTTTGGCAGGGGAGACACGATTCGAACATGC
>CAMRTO010000013.1 GCA_947053655.1 uncultured Clostridia bacterium | reverse complement strand
ACAAAAAGATTTTTTAAACACAGTAAATTCACAGATATTATCGGTATTATCATAAATTAATGTTATAAACTAACAAAAATTAAATTTGGAAAAAATTTTAAAATGTTATTGACTAACAAAATTTTCAATGATATACTACACACGTAATCAAGAGAGAGAACTTGGTTATATAAATCTTTAACGGTTTAAGGAGGCGACTTAAATGTTTAATTACGAATTTAAGGAATATGAAGAAAACGAGGAACTTACTATTTCCCCTATTGCGTATGTTGTTTTAAACTGCGCAAGATAACGGAGCGGGAAATTACGATAAACAAAGAACAAGGAGAGAACGATATGTATATTTACGATAATCTTAACGAGCTTGACGATAACAAAGGATACGCCGTATCCCCCACCGCCTATGTGATACTCGATTGCGGAAGATAAATATAAAACCCATACGCGGACGGCTTTCAGCCGTCCGCGTTTTTTACACACGACTGAAAGTAATTCTTTAAACGTTCGAAACGACGAATTCGGCGGCATGAACTTTATTTCGGCAATAATAAAAGACTTGCAGTTACGCAAGTCTTTTGTCATTATCCTTCTTCCTTTGTTTGCTCTCCGTCCGCGGTCGGTGGCGCCCCGTCGGCTTTTGCCGATTTCTGTTTAATCAAAACCTCGTTCTTGAAGTCCGGAAGTAAATTGTTTTTGGCAAGCTGTTTTTTAAATGTGGTCGCATAGCATAAAATCATCGCAATGGAAATACCGATAGCTTCCTGTATAATATTTCTGGGAATGTTAGTTGCGGCGACGGGCACGCCCAGCGTCACGCAACGGTAAGAGAAATATCCCAAAACCACTATGACGGCGCCCGCCAGCGACGCGACCGCGGCTTTTGCCCATTCCCATTTTTTAAAGCGTTTGGGAAATACGTAATGCACTATAGCGGAAACCACCGCACCCTGCAACCCGTGTATGATAAGCGACGGAAGCATCATCGCAGGCGACTTTAATATATCGTACAGCAACGACCCGACGCCGCCCGAAATGAACGCCGCCAAAGGGTCTAAAAGGAAAGCCGCAATAAGCACGACGCCGTCCACCCAGTAGACGTTGCCGGCGGGCGTGGGTATAGCGGGTAAAAATCCCGTAGCAACGACCAGCGCCGTCATTATAGCCGTATACGTTATCCATTTGGTGGAAAAAACAGTTCTTTCCGCTTTATCGTAAAGCACAGCGGCGGCGCATGTCAGTGCGGAGCAGAGCGAAAATACAAATCCCGTCACAGACCCCGCGCCGAGATGTAAAAGCTTTTTGGAAAAATTTTTCCCCGCGGACTCCGACAGAACGGCGAGCGCGTTCTGCGGCTTGCACAGCACGACGGCGCTTAAAAAAAGCACCGAAGCGGTAAGGAAAGCTGTTACCGCAAGCACCGCGGCAAACTTCCCGCCCTTGCCGAAGGACTGAAAAATTACGCAGACTATCCCCACCGCCAGCAACAGATACGTAGCCGCGCAGGCGGAGCTTCCCAGATATTGCAGTCCTCCCCTTGTACAGCCGAAAGCCGTATGTATGCCGGAAAAGCTTACTTTCCCCGCGCCGCCGTCAAAAACTATCGAGGGGGCGAAAATCATAAACAGCGCCGTCAGCGCGAAAAGTATTGCCAAAGCAGGCAGATATTTTGCGATATTCTCTCTTTTCATAACCGTTTTCTCTTTTAAATTTTTTATTTAACGTTGACTATTTTATCATATTTTGGTATTATTAAAATATCCAATTTAAAACAATTTTATAATACCAGATTATGTTGACTTATCAGCTTGAAAACAAAAACAAATATTGGTCGCTTTACTCCGGCATACGCGGGGATATACTTTCGGGCAAGCTTAGGGGGGGCGAAAGACTGCCTTCCAAGCGCGCTTTGGCGGAAAATTTGTGCGTAAGCGTAATTACCGTGCAGACGGCGTACGAGCAGCTTCTTGCGGAGGGATACATTTTTTCCAGACAGAGAAGCGGCTATTTCGTTGCGGAGGTAAACGTGGAGAACCGCGAACCCCGCCCGCCCGAGACAGTGCAAGCCGAAAGGGGCAAGGACTTTGACGTCGATTTCGTAAAGGGAAGCGCGCCGGCGCACCTTTTCCCCTTTTCCGTATGGGCTAAGCTTATGCGCGGCGTGCTTGCGAACTGCGGAGAGCATCTTTTGGAGCGCGTGCCGTGCGACGGCGACGCGGACTTAAAACGCGCGGTTGCAGGCTATTTATACAGAACGCGCGGAATAGACGTTCCCCCTCAACGCGTGGTAATAGGCGCGGGCGCGGAATATCTTTACGGCATAATAGTTCAGCTTATAGGCAGGGACAAGCTTTTCGCCGTGGAAAACCCGGGGTACGGAAAAATTTCTTTTACCTACCGCCTTAACGGCGCGCAATGCGCGTATATACCCGTAACTGACTTAGGAACGGACTGCGACGCCGCAGAAAAGAGCAATGCGGACGTACTGCATATTTCTCCGTCGCACCAGTTCCCGACGGGCGCGGTGACGCCCGTTTCGTCGCGCGCAAGACTTATAGCCTGGGCGGAAACAGGCGGCAGATATATTGTCGAGGACGATTACGACAGCGAATTCCGTCTTTCGGGCAAACCCCTTCAAAGTACTTACGGGCTGTGCCCCGACCGCGTTATTTATATGAACACCTTTTCCAAGACGCTTGCCCCGTCCATGCGCATGGGGTATATGGTTCTTCCGCCCGAGCTGTATAAAAAGTATTTGACTTACTTTGCAAATTCCGCATGCGTCGTGCCGCTTTTCGAGCAGAAAACGCTTGCGGCTATGCTTGACGGCGGATACTTCGAGCGGCACATAAACAGAATGAAAAACTACTACCGCACGGTAAGGCGCGCCTTAACCGAAAAGGCGGAAAAGCTTGGCGTAAGCTGCATTTTGCGCGACACGGGCAGCGGACTTCATATGCTTGCGCGCTTCCCCGACGCTCCTTCGGACGGTTATATAAAAGAGACGGCAACGGCAAACGGTATAAACGTTAAATGTCTGTCCGATTACATGTTTGAACCGATTGACGGTTTGGAAAAATACGCCGTAATAAATTATTCGGGCGTAACCCCCGAGCAAATCGAAAATATAGAAATAAAAAACAAAGCGCCCCTTTAAGGCGCTTTATTTTTTACTGCGAAAAGAGGTTGCCGCCGGCGGCGTTAAACAAGATTTTCCGCTATTTTATTTAAAAATTCTTCCGTGTTCAGTTTGACGGGTTCTATATCGCCGTTTTTGAAAAGAGGAATCAAATCGCCCGTAAGGAAGCCGCTTTCCATTGTGCGCAAGGCAGCTTTTTCAAGCCCTGCGGCAAAATTCACCAGCTCACTGTTTCCGTCAAGCTCGCCGCGCTTTTTCAGCGCGCCCGTCCACGCCCAAATAGTTGCGATAGGGTTTGTAGAGGTTTCCTCGCCGTTCAGATGCTTATAGTAATGCCGCGTAACCGTGCCGTGCGCCGCCTCGAACTCGTACTTGCCGTCGGGCGAAACGAGAACGGAACTCATAAGCCCGAGAGAGCCGTACGCCGTGGCGACCATATCGCTCATTACGTCGCCGTCGTAATTTTTGCAAACCCACAAAAGCCCGCCGTTGCCGCGCATAACGCGCGCGACGGCGTCGTCTATCAGCGTGTATAAAAAGCTTATCCCCGCCGCACCGAACGCGGCCTTGTAATTATTTTCGTAGACGGAATTGAAAATTTCCTTAAACCGCCCGTCGTAAATTTTGGAAACGGTGTCCTTTGCGCCGAACATTACGGACAGCCTGTTTTCAAGCGCGTAGGCGAAGCAGCATTCCGCAAAAGAGGTTATAGAGCCGTCTATATTGTGCATGCCCTGCACCACGCCGTCCCCGCCCGAAAAATCGTGTATAAGCTTTCTTTCCGTTTCCGCGCCGTTTTTATCGGTTATGACAAGATAAGCCTTTTCGCCTGCCGACGCGCTAAGCTCGACCGCGTTGTAAATATCGCCGTATGCGTGGCGCGCAATCACGATAGGGCTTGTCCAGCCGCCGACGTAAGGCGTTATCCCCTTTACGGTTATGGGCGCGCGGAAAACCGTTCCGTCCAAAATGCGGCGGATTGTGCCGTTGGGGCTGGGCCAGGCTTTTTTAAGACCGTATTCCTCCACCCTCTGCGCGTTGGGCGTTATGGTGGCGCACTTTACCGCAACGCCGTATTTTTTTACCGCAAGCGCGCTTTGCACGGTAACTTTATCGTCGGTCGTATCTCTGTTTTCAAGACCCAAATCGTAGTAGTCCGTCTTTAAATCCACAAACGGTTCTATAAGGCGGCTTTTTATAAGCCGCCAAATAACCCTTGTCATTTCGTCCCCGTCCATTTCGACGACGGGGACGCGCATTTCTATCTTTTTCATATATCAAGTATACATTATTTCGTACCGCGCTTACAAGCGTTTGAGGGCAGATTGTCGAGAATACCGGTATCGAGAATAAGCTTATTTTCACGCCGTTTTTTGTCCTCCTCCGCCTGTATTATAACCGCCTGCAATACGGGATAAAAATCTTTGAAGCCGTTTGAAAGAAGGTAATAGGACAGCGACCCGGGGACGGTGTTAACCTCGCTTAAATAAAGCTTACCCTCGCTTATTATATAGTCGAAGCGCACTATGCCGCGCATATTCAGGCGGGAATAGACCTTTGCCGTAAGCGTCTTTATCCTTTCGGCGGTGCGCTTGTGCAAAACCGCCGGCATGACGGATTTGCCGCCGCCCGCGTATTTGTCGTCATAGCTTAAAATATCGCCGCGGGTGAACACTTCCTCGCACTCGGAAGTTATTACTTTGCCGTCTAAAAAATATGCGGCGCAGTTTATTTCTCTTCTGCCCGTCAGGTACTTTTCCACAATCACTCCGTCGTCGTAGCAAAACGCCGCCTGTAAAGCGTTTGTAAGGCTTTCCCTGTCGTCGGCGCGCGCTATGCCTATGCTTGAACCAAGCTTTGCGGGCTTAACTATCAAAGGATATCCCAGCTTTTCCGCTTCTTCTATGTCGTCCGCGCTTTTAAGGTATGCGTAAGGCGCTTTGCGTACGCCCAGCGAGCGCAGTATAAGCTTGGTATAATATTTGTCCATGAACGCGGCGGACTCGAACATGCCCGCGCCCGCAAGCGGAATTCCGTTCAATTCCAGCCAGCCGCACACGCCGCCGCCCTCACCCGCGCCGCCGTGACAGCAGTTGAGCGCAACGTCTACCTTGCGGAATTTTTTAAGCTTACCGCGCTTGTTGAGAGAATAAATTCCGCCCATTGCGATGACCGCGCGCGGACACGACGCCCACTTATGGTTTTTGAATATATTTATATCCGCAAGATTATCGCCGGTGTAGACGGTACCCTCGCGCGATATGTAGACGGGAATAACGGTGTCGCCGCCGCTTTTAAGGACGTTTGCCGCCATGGTGCCGGTTATTACCGAAATTTCGTTTTCGTTGGATTTGCCGCCGAAAATTACGGCAATATTTCTTTTTCCCATAAAAAAAATCACCTCCGCTTACAGCTTATATCTTGCCGGCTTTGGTGAATTTTATATTTTGTCTTAATGTTTAAACCACGTCGGGCAGGTCGTTAAGGAATAAAACGGTATCCCCCGCGTGAAGATAATTTTTAAGCTGCTCCTGCGCCGCGGCAAGCGTCTGACATACGGTTATTTTTTCCGCGTCGCCGCCGTTTTGCAAATAACCCTCGCGCACGGGCTGAACAAGCGTATCCCCTACCAGGATAACCATATCGAAGCCCGCAAGCTCCTTGCCGAGCGCCGAATTTTCCTGCTTTTCCAATACGCCCAGTTCCACAAGTCCGGGGGTCACTACTATTTTTCTGCCGTCGAAAAGCTTTAACACTTGAAGCGCGGCGCGCGCGCCCTTTACGTTGGAATTGTAGCCGTCGTCCAGAATATTCACGTCGCCCGATTTTATAAGTTGCAGGCGGTGCTCGATAAAGTCAATACTTTCAATCGCGCAAACTATTTCGTCAAGCGTCATGCCGACCGCAAACGCCGCCTCCGCCGCGAGAGCGATATTTTCCGCCGCATGCGCGCCCAAAAGCCGCGTATGCGCCCGTTTGCTTTCGCCGCCCAAGGTAAGCGTGAAGGAAGTGCCTTCCTGCGTGCAAGCTATATCCGACGCGCATAAGCATTTTTTTATCTTGACGGGATATTCGGCAAACAGCTCGTAACAGTCCGCCGCCGTTATAGCGCTTTCTTTTGTATACGCCAGTATCTCGCCCTTCGCCTTAACCACGTTTGCGAACGTGCCGAAAGTTTCCATATGCTGACCGCATATTCCCGTAATAAGGGATATGTCGGGCGGACATATTTCGCACAGCTCGGCAATGTCCCCTACGTGCCGCGCGCCCATTTCGGCAATGAAAATATCGTATTCGGAAAGATTTGCATTGTTTATCGCAAGCGCGATTCCTATCGGAGTATTGTGCGAGCGGGGCGTGGTAAGCACGCGGTACTTTGACGAAAGTACGGCGTTAAGAATAAACTTGGTACTGGTTTTGCCGTAGCTGCCCGTAATTCCTATAACCTTAACCGGACACCTTTTAAGCTTTTCGGTTGCCTTGCGGACAAACTTTCTGTTATGAGGAACCTCGTAAACCGCCGCAACCAGATTGGAAAGCAAAATCAACCCTATAAGCGCAAGCGGAAGCAAGGCGAGCGGGCAATATCTCAAAAAAGAAAATATTTCATTGCCCCAGACCGCGTCCGCAAAATTCAAAAGGGTAATAATTATATACGCGAAAACCGCGGAAATTGTAAACAGAATTACGTAAAGTCTTTTAAAACGCGGGGTAAAGACGGAGGTAGAGCGCAAAGCGATTTTTCTGTCCGCCCAAAGATAGACCGCAAAAAACACGATAAACGGCGCAAGCGATACGACTGCCGCCCACTCCCCCGCGAAAGAAAAGCAAAGCCCGACGACAGCCGAAAAAAACAGACACATCAAAGAAAGAAAGGTAAGTCTTGTTAAAAGCACGTTATCCTTTTTTTTGAGCCATTTTACGAATTTACCGTTTTTATAGCCCGACGATTGCAGTACGCCGAGAGGTTTGTATGCCGTAAAACAAAGCAAAGCGGCAAACGCAAGCGCCGCGACGATACATTCCGCCGTTTTAGGCACGGATACGAATATTCCCAATTTAATTCTCCGTTAAAAAATCGTATACCAGTTTATTGAAAGCTTCCGCATTTTCCGAAAAGCAGAAATGTCCGCCGTCCGCAAGCGCGAAAGTACTGTCCTTTATAAGTCCGTTGAATATTTTCCCCTCGCAGTCGGGCGGGGTCACTTTATCGTCCCTGCCGTAAATAAGAAGGGTCTTGTTTTCCACTTCCGCTGCGGCGGAGCGCAAATCCTCGTTGACTATTTTTTTATAGCTTTCGCGCATGACGGGCGTAAGCGTCCTGTATTCCTCGCTGCCGAAGTGCTTTTCGGCATACGACGGAAAAAATTTTTTCATCCGCCTGTAAGCCTTTACCCGTCGGATATAACTTTTGGAACGCGGTTTGACTATGCCCGCGCCTCCCGTTATGACAAGCTTATCGGCGGCGTCCTTTTGCCCGCTTAAATATTTAAAGGCGAGCCGCGCCCCGAAGGAATGGGCTATTATATGCGGTTTTTCCAGACCCGAAACGCGTATAAACTCTTTAAGCCAATCACAATAGTCCGAGAGGGAATACGGCTCCTCCAGACGTGCGCTCGCGCCGAAGCCTATTATGTCGGGCGCGGTGACGCGAAAATACCGCGAAAGAAATTTTATCTGATAGTAAAAACTTTCCTTACAGGACAAATAACCGTGCAAAAGCAACACGTCTTTGCCTTCCCCCTCCCTCAGGGTGGAAATAAATTTACCTTTTACTAAAATAATTATTACCGCCGAAATAAATTTTTTTACCGGCGCTTATATTTCTTTTATCATGACAAGGCAGTCCTCGCCGTCGGGATAATACCGCGTACGTGCGTACGCGCCCTTGAAGCCGCACTTCAAATACAGCTTCATTGCGGCGTAATTCGAAACCCGCACTTCGAGAAATAATTTTTTTACGCCTTCATCCTTGGCAATTTTCAACAATTCGTCCATAACCGCGCAGGCAACCCCGCTACGGCGGTAAGCTTCGGTAACGGCTATATTGTCTATATCCGCGCTGTCCGCGGCGACGGTCATGCCGCCATAACCTATCGTTTCGCCGCCGTCCTCGGCAAGCACCCCGCGGAAATTTTCCGCCTCGAAGCTGGACGCAAGCATCTTGAAGGTCCAGGGCTCCGACGGGAAGCACTCTTTTTCCAGTTCGGAAATTTTCAGTATATCGTCGTATCTCCAACGGCGGATCAGCATTTTCTCGCCTCCTCCGCCTGCGATTTGCGCACGTAAAGCGCGGTCATTTTACCGCTTGCGGCACGCGCGTTAGCCGTAGCGGCTTTGAAAAGAGAGTCGGAAATATCGGTTTTCGTATAATTTTTAAGAGGAATATCCTCGAAGCCGTACAGCGGCGCGCCGAGATTTTCCGCCTGCTCTCCGCTAAGATAGCACGGCGGGAGAATTATTTGTTTATCCGCGCCGAATCCGCAAACGTAATAACAGCCGTGCGCCGCGTCTATTACGGCGTAAAACCTGTCGCATGTAACATTATATGCAATCAGCTCGAACGAGGTTACGGAAACAAGCGGCTTGTCCGCGGCAAGCGCGAAGCCCTTTGCGGCGGCTATTCCTATGCGTATGCCCGTGAAAGAACCCGGGCCCGTGACCGCCGCGAAAAAACCGCACTCCGACGGTGAAAGTCCGGCTTCCTTTAAAACCGCGTGTATTTCATCCATTAAAATTACCGAGTGGCGCATGGCGCAGTCGTCCCTGTGCCTTAAAACTTTTTTTTCACCCTTCACCGCTAAAACGGTAAGGTATCGCGACGAAGTGTCTATTGCCAGAAAATTACTCATAAATTATCAGTCTTGCGTCCTCCCCCGTCTTTACTATATTCACCCGTCTGACCTTTGAAGGAAGAACGGAAGCTATGTTTTCCGCCCATTCGACCAGACACACGCCGCCCGCGTAAAAATAGTCGCACAGACCCAGCTCCTCCGCCTGAGCGCCGCTTTTCAGGCGGTAACAGTCGTAATGGTAAAGCTTGCCGCCGTAATCGTTCATATAGGCGTAAGTTGGGCTTAAAATTTCTTCCTCTATCCCCAGCCCCTTTGCGACGCCTTTTGCGAACACCGTCTTGCCCGCACCCATTTCGCCGCCCAATAAAACGACGTCACCCGCACAAAGAGTTTTTGAATAATCCTCCGCAAAGCACATAGTGTCCGCGGCGCTTGCGGATACGAATTCTGCCATAAACACCTCCGCCCGAGCGGCGTTTTTAATTACGCTTTTATTTTAACATACGCGAAAATTTTTATCAAGTTCTTAAACGGAATATTTCCGCCGCCGCAAGCGTTTGCTTGCGGCGGCGGAAAACATAATATTTTTTAAAACGTTACCGTAGGTACTGCACGGAGATTGCCCGCCGCAAGTTTAAACGGCAAAGCGGACAAGTCAGTTTTTACTTTGTTTTGTGCTTTTAATCCAGCCGGATAAAAGCTTTTTACATTCCGTAATGCCGCGCGCCAGAATAGCCATTTGCCGCAGGCTTATCGCCTGCTTGGTCTTTGCGGTTTCGGCGTAAAAATCCAAAAGGTTCAAGCTTACCGCCGCGCCCGTCTGGTATTTAAGCCGAAGCGCGACGTCGTGCTCGTAATTGGCGCGGTACAAATTTTCTATTACGTCAATTGAAGTATTCTGCAATCTGGAAACTATGCTCCAACGGAATTTTTTGGGAGAACGCTCCGTTATTACAAACACATACTCGCTCAGTTTTTTGGCGTGTGTAAACACCGCCATTTCTTTGTCGCGCGGGGTATCGAAATCCTTTATCACGAATTTCTTGCGCGAAGTTCTGTTTACGGCGTAAGCCGGCAAAGCGTCTTTTTCCGAAAATGCGGGGGAATCCGTACCCCCCATTTCTTCGTCAATCGCTTCTTTTAAAAAATCCTCTGCGGGACGCCCGTTATTATCCTGCATTTTTAAACCTCTTTGCATTTGCACAATTCGCGATTTCGGGAATAAATTTCAGTTTGTCGTAAAGCTCCTTCTGGATTTTATAACAACTACCGTACTTTAAATGCCCGTGCATGGAAGCGAAAGACATTCTTACCTGTTCGCCGTCTATGGCGCCGTCAAGGTATGCCTTTTTCAAAAGCCGCGCGCGCCAGCGCATGCGGCGCTTGGTGCGCTTTTTGACGGTCTTTACAATTTTGCCGTTGGGTTTGACGAAATACCTGAAGCCCAGATAAGTAACGCCGTTTTTCAGCGGAAATATCTGCGTTTTGGAATTAAGCTTCAACCCGAGCCTTGTGACGGTTTCGGTAATACACTGCAAAGCGTATTGGACATATTCTTTGTCCTGATGGACGAGCAGAAAATCGTCCATATAGCGCGAGTACACCCTTATACGCAGCTTTTCCTTTACAAGGCGGTCCACTTCGTTTAGGTAAAACATGCCGAAAACCTGACTTGTCTGGTTGCCTATCGGCATGCCGCGCTCGGTTTTTGCCCCCTCGCCCAGCGGCTCTATCCCGCTGTTTTTAAGATATTCCGCACTGGTGTGAAAGCTGTCTATCACGTCGTATACGAGCGCGTTTATTCTTTCGTCGCGGCACTCGTGGCCGAAAAGCTCTCTCAGTCTGTCGTGCGGAATACTGGGGAAATATTTAAGAATGTCGCACTTTAAAAAATAACCCTTCGCGCCGTGCTTTTTAACATGCTCCCTCAGCATTTTTTCAAAGCGCATCAGCGCGAAGCTGGACCCCTTACCCTTCTGGCAAACGCTGTTGTCCAAAATGGCGCGCTTGGAGAAATAGGGCATTAACACCTCGTCGCAAAGCACGCGCTGGACTATTCTGCCCGAATAGTGAAGCGTCTGTATTTCGCGGCGCTTCGGCTCGTAAACCACAAAGGAATTGTATTTGCCGAATTTGTACGTGCCTGTACGCAGTTTCCTGTACAGCTCGTAAATGTTGCTTATCATATTCATCTCGAACCTGACAAGCGGTTTTTTGTCACGCTTACAAAGCCTTCCTTTCAGATGCGCGCGGTATAACGCGTCGTAAGTAAAGACTTCGTTAAAAGTCAATTTTATCATATGCTGTCCGCCGTAATGTGGTAATGGTTTTATTTTACCAATATGCGCAAATATTGTCAAATAAATTACCAAATTTTACCATTTGACGACATAATTCGCGTAAAAGGCGCGGACGGAAAGCTTCCGTCCGCGCCGTGAAATTCAATTGAAAAGCTCGGTCGAATAATATCTGTCAGCCGAATCGGGCAGCAGAACGACTATTTTCTTGCCCGCGTTTTGCTCCGCCCGCCCCGTGCGGACCGCCGCGGCGAGCGCCGCGCCCGAAGAAACCCCCACAAGCATTCCCTCCTCCGCGCCGAAGCTTTTCGCCGCCGCAAACGCCTCGCCGTCGGTCACGGGTAAAACACCGTCGTAGATTCCCGTGTCGAGAATTTCGGGAACGAAGCCCGCGCCTATCCCCTGTATTTTATGCAAGCCCGCCGCCCCGCCCGAAAGCACCGGCGAAGAAGCGGGCTCCACCGCAATAATTTTAATTGCGGGATTTTTTCTTTTCAGATATTTCCCCGCGCCGGTAAGCGTGCCGCCCGTGCCTACGCCGCACACGAAAATGTCTATATCGCCGCCGGTATCGCGCCAAATTTCGGGTCCGGTCGTGCGCGCGTGAACTTCCGTGTTGGCGGGATTTGTAAACTGACCCGCAAGCACGGCGTCGGGGTTTTGCGAAACTATGCGCTCCGCCTCCTCTATCGCGCCGCGCATGCCCGCGGCGGCGGGGGTAAGCACAACGCGCGCGCCGTAAGCTTTAATTAAATTTATCCTTTCGGCGCTCATGTTTTCGGGCATGGTCAAAACGGCCTTGTAGCCCTTGACCGCCGCAACCGCGGCAAGCGCTATGCCCGTATTGCCCGAAGTCGGCTCTACGACAGCGCCGCCTTTTTTAAGTATGCCGCGCCTTTCCGCGTCCTCTATAAGCGCAAGCGCCGTCCTGTCCTTTACCGAGCCCGTGGGATTGAAAAATTCCGCTTTGGCGTAAATTACAGCCGAAACGGAATTTGCTTTCGTAAAATTATTCAGTTCGATAAGCGGCGTATTGCCGGTCAACATTAAAGAATTTTTATAAATCAACGCAACTTCCCCGCATTATTATATGCGCAAGATTGCCGCCTTTAACCTTTCCATGGCGTTTTTCACTACCGAACGCGGACAGGCCACGTTTATTCTTTCGAAACCGCCGCCGCCCTCGCCGAAAATGTAACCGTCGTCCAGCCACAGCTTGGCTTCGTCGCGCATAAAGGCGGAAAGCTTTTTGTCGTCAAAGCCCAGTCCGCGGCAGTCCAGCCAAAGAAGATAAGTCCCCTCCGGTCTTACCAGTTTGAGACGCGGAAGATTTTCCTTTACGTACTTTTCCGCAAAATCGATATTTTCTTCCAGATATTCGAGCAAACCGTCAAGCCAGTCCGCGCCGTAGCCGTAAACCGTCTGGCAGGCGAGAAGCCCCGTAAGATTGGGCTGTATGAAGCCCTGAGCCGCAAGCTCTTTTTTGAATTTCTCCCGCACGGCGTCGTTTTCGACGTAAATGTTAGAAATATGCAGACCCGCAATGTTAAACGTCTTTGTCGGCGCGGTGCAGACGGCGCAAAAATCTTTGAACCTGTCGTCCGCCGCCGCAAAACCGGTATGCCTGTTTTTACCGAAAACAAAGTCTGAATGAATTTCGTCCGAAATAACGAATACGCCGTGTTTAAGGCAAATTTCGCCGAGACGCACAAGCTCGTCCTTAGTCCATACGCGTCCGACGGGGTTATGAGGATTGCAAAGTATAAACGCCTTGACCTTGTTTTCCACTATCTTTTTTTCGAAATCGGAATAATCCACCGTGTATCTGCCGTTATCGTTTTTAAGCCCGCTTACGACAAGCCTTCTGCCGTTGTTTAAAATACTGTCGGCAAAGGGATAATATACGGGCTGGCATATAATGACCGCGTCCGACGGCTTTGTCACCGCGCGTAGAAGCGAACAGATTGCAAAGACGACCGTGCAGGTCGTAACCCAGCCTTCCGGCTTCGTCCGCCAGTTGTGACGCGTTTCGAACCAGCGGCACACCGTCTTGAAATATTCGGGCTTGGGGTCGGTATATCCGAAAATACCGTGGTCAAGTCTTTGCTTCAATTTTTCGATAAGGCAGTCGGGCACGCGGAAATCCATATCCGCTATCCAGAGCGGAAGC
This sequence comes from uncultured Clostridia bacterium, assembly GCA_947053655.1. Taxonomy (GTDB): domain Bacteria; phylum Bacillota; class Clostridia; order Christensenellales; family Borkfalkiaceae; genus Coproplasma. The sequence goes on along the minus strand of CAMRTO010000013.1, from coordinate 27,920 downwards.
GCGTCCGACGGCACGCCGTTTTCACTGAAAAAATCGTATTTAATACTGTTTGTGTTGCGCCTGTCGTTTAACGCGTCGAAATCGTACTTCACTTATGCTCCTCTTTTGTAAATAAAAATAATACCGTACGGCTTTATTATAAACCGTACGGCGCTGTTTTGCAATTGTTTTATGTCGCTTCTTTGCGTCCCTTGCCGCGTTTTGAAAATTTTTCGTTGGTAAGCTTTATAAGTCTTGACAGCGGCTTGTACAAAAGCAGTACCGCAACCGAAAGCAACAGCGTCTTGACTAAGTTGAAAAGAAGCGCCCAATACCAAACGTCGAGATAGGACCTCATTCCCTCGACCCAGGGCTTGTGCATATAAAGGTTGAGGAAAAACGGGAAGGTCAGCAGGTAATTTACGGGTACTGAAATTATCACCTGAGCGACGCAACCTATCGCAATGGATACGAGAACCGCCTTTATACCCTTATACTTTTTGTAAATAAAGGACGGAATGAGTATAAACGGAAGCATGATAAGTATGTTGGCAAGCTCGCCCACGCCGATTGTCTGGGTGAAAGCAAGCGCGTAAATAAACTCTTTCAGCGAACTTACGACGACGCCCGCAACGGGTCCCAGAGAAAAGCCCGCAATCAGCGCGAACACGCCCGAAAAATCCACCTTCAAAAACGGAACCGCGGGGAAAAGCGGAAACTCGAACCAGGGCAGACGCAGTATAAACGACAGCGCGGTGAACACCGCCATATACGCCATGCGCGTAGCGGTGAAATAGTTCGCCAGAAACGCTTTTGCGCTGCTTCTGGGTTTAACCGTCGCCTGCGGCTCCGATACGGGTTGCTCCTCGGCGCGCAATGCGGCGGCTTCTTCCGCGGCGGCAAATTCGTCGCTGTGCGGTACGGTTTGTTCGTTCTTTTGCATAAAAACACCTCTTGTATTTTATTTTTAAAGTATTCTTTGCAAAAAAACGCCCCGAAAAAAATCGGGGCGCAAGCGGAAAATCACCGTTTAAAATTCTTTTATCATCCGGACTATACCGTCGGTACGGGAATTGCACCCGTTCGGGAAAGCGTTAAGCTTTCTTCGCAGACTTTACTGCCGGTGGGGAATTGCACCCCGCCCCAAAGAATAACTTTAAATTGTAATTTTATTATATTAAGCTTTTTGTATTGTGTCAAGCGTTTGAAAAGATTGAACTGCAATAATTTTATAAACTTTCAGGACAGTTTTAATATAAGGATTGCGGTTTTCAGTCGTAGATAAACAGAACGCCCAACGTGCCCTTGCCGCAGTGCGAAGTTACCACGTTGCCCGCGACGGTTTCGTAAATTTCGTCGAAGCCGAAAAGCTGCTCTACCAGACTGCGAACCTTTGCGACGGTTTCCGCCCCGCATGAGGAGTGCGTTATGAAACAGCGGGCTTTATCGTAATTTTTGTACTGCTGCGCAAGCTCGTCCACGTAAGCTTTAAGACAGCGTTCTATACCGCCCATGTACTTCTTCTTTGCGTAAAGCCGACCGTCCTTCATGTCAATAAAAGGGTGAAGTTTAAGAATTTTCGCGCCCATAAGCGCCGCAAGCGAGCATCTGCCGCCCTTGTGCAGATAATCCAGTGCGTCGGGCACGAAGGAGGTATTCACGCGGGAGCGCATAGCTTCGAGCGTTTCCGCAATCTCGCACGGGCTTTTGCCCTCCGCGGCAAAATCGCACGCCTTTAACGCAAGAAGCCCCTGTCCCGTAGAAAGCGCGTAAGAGTCTACGGGAAAAACCTTCCCTTTAAAGTCCTTCGCCGCAACGCACGCGTTGTCGTAGGAAGACGAAGTCTCGGAGGAAATATTTATATGCACAACGGCGTCGTAATCTTTCAGATAAGACGAAAAAACCTCCTTATACTCTTCCGTTGACGGCGCCGCCGTGGTGGGAAGCGTTTGCGTCTCCTTAACGTAACGGAAAATATCTTCGGGCACGACGTCAACGCCGTCGCTGTAAGTTTTACCGCCCATTATCACGTGCAAAGGCACTATTCCTATGTTAAACTTTTCAACCAGCTCCGGACTTAAATCGCAAGTGGAGTCTGACGTGATTTTAATTTTCATTTACTCACCTTTAATTCAGTTATACAGATTATAACATTATTAAAGCCCGAAAACAATACTTTCATACACTTTTCACTTAAAATAAAAACCGTCCGCGGTTTTAAGCCGAGGACGGAAAATTATTACGTATTTAAGCTGTATAAAGCATGAAAATCATGGTTATATTTATTCCTTCGGTCGAAGAAATGTCCGAAGTAAGCATATCACCCGACAAACCCATACTCTGCGGTTCGCCGTCAACTCCCGTCGGGGTCAAAACCACGTTGCTGCCGTCGTTTGAGTATGTACCGTTAACACTGTTTCCGTTCGTGTACATCGTGAAACCGTTATTAGCAACGAACTCTATGCGGGTATCCGCAAACACCGCTTCCATTTGTTTGATTTGCTGCTCCGTCATGTCTTTCGTATCTTGGTCGACGTCGGGTCCGAAAGTAACTTCTAACCTGTCGAACACATACGTTTTGCCGGATAAGGAATTCGGGTCGTTATCGTCGTCGTCCTCGTCCTGATTTTCTTGCTCGGCTTTCAAATCGTTTATAGCCTTCGTCGCGTCCGCGGGAGCGTTTACCGTAGTTTTGCCGAATTTCGAGAAGGTGACAACGGATTTCGAGGTGGACGTGTCGGTAAGTCCGTCCTCCGTTTCCACATTATTCATTTCCTTCTGCAAGCCCGTAACGTATTCGCCTTTTACCGTTACGGTTACGGTCTGCTTGCCCTCGTACTCCGTCCAAAGCTCCGCCTTGTAATATCCGCCGTCATACTTGAATGAGGAATAAAGCTGAGCGAGAGGTTTAGCTTCGGAATTTTCCGCGGTCTCGCTTGTAGTATACTGCGCGGCGAGAATTACGGCGGCGCCGCTGTCGGCGATACGCCGGTTTGCATCTTCTTCGGTTAAGCTTTCGTACTTCTCCGCAGTCCAATTGTATTCGTTGTTATATTTACGGTATCTTGCAGACCATATTGTCTTGCTTTCCGCAACGTCGTAAGATTTTACTTCCGAGGTTTCTTCACCGTCCTCACCGCCAAACGCTTCGGCACCGGTAAATTTTTCGGTATACTTTGTTTCGGAATAAACTTTTTTGCCGGTCAAATCGTAATAGAGCTTGCCAGTGGTATTGAAAGTTGCGACGGCGTTTACTTCTTTACCGTCTTTAGTGCCCGTTATAACTTCCTTGCCTTCCGCGGTGGATTCGGCAGTGTAATTTTCAGCCGCTATCGTTTTTGCAAACGCCGCCGCCCATTTTTCCGCAGTTACTTCATCACCCTTGGACAGACCGCTTTTACCGCTGTCGTCGCAAGCCGTCAAACCGACCATTCCCGCGGCCGCTACCGCACCCGCAAGCAAAGCCGCCACTAAATTTTTACGCATTGAAATTTCTCCTTCTCAGGGAGCGGATAATGTGGGACTGTTGCGTGCGAATGCACGCAACAGAGGGGCGCCCCTCTGAATTGCTTATTCATTATATCATATTTTAGTTAGAAAATCAACTTTTTGCGACATATTATTTGACGCAATTTTTATACAGGGGGAAAGCTTTGCAAAGCTTTGCGACTTCGTCTTTGACCTGCGCGAAGGCGCTTTCCCTTTTTTCTATCACGTCGGAAATAAGCGAAGCTATCTTTTTCGCCTCTGGCTCCTTCATTCCGCGCGAGGTGACTGCGGGCGTGCCGACGCGTATGCCCGAGGTTACGAAAGGCTTTTGGATATCGAACGGCACGGCGTTTTTATTGACGGTTATATGAACCTCGTCCAGAAGATTTTCAAGCTCCTTGCCGGTCATGTTTTTGTCTGTAAGATTTAAAAGTATAAGGTGGTTGTCTGTTCCGCCCGACACCATTTTTACGCCGCGCGCTTTAAACTCCTCCGCCATTGCCGCCGCGTTTTTTACGATTTGTTTTTGATAATCTTTGAATTCGGGCTGCAACGCCTCCTTAAAAGCCACTGCCTTTGCCGCTATGATATGCATGAGTGGGCCGCCCTGCACGCCGGGGAATATAGCCTTGTCTATCGCTTTGCCCCATTCCTCCTTACACATTATTACGCCGCCGCGGGGTCCGCGCAACGTCTTATGCGTCGTTGTGGTGACAAAGTCCGCATAGGGTACGGGCGAGGGGTGAAGCCCCGCCGCGACCAATCCCGCGATATGCGCGATGTCCGCCATCATCAAAGCGCCGCAGCCGTCGCAGATTTCGCGTATTCGCTTGAAGTCTATAGTGCGCGGATATGCGCTTGCGCCGCAGATAATAAGCTTCGGCTTGCAGCTTTTTGCAATGCGCTCCATTTCGTCGTAGTCGATGACTTCTTCACCCTCTTTAACGCCGTAAGGGACTATATTGAAGTATTTGCCGGAAATATTTACGGGCGAGCCGTGCGAAAGGTGTCCGCCGTGGGCGAGATTCATACCCATCACGGTGTCGCCGGGCTGACACGTAGCGAAAAGCACGGCAAGATTGGCGCTTGCGCCCGAGTGCGCCTGCACGTTGCAGTACTCGCAACCGAAAAGCTGTTTGAGTCTGTCGCGCGCAAGGTCTTCGGCAATATCCACAAAGCGGCAACCGCCGTAATAGCGGTGCGCGGGATAGCCCTCCGCATATTTGTTGGTAAGGTGGCTGCCTGCCGCCGCCATTACCGCGGGGGAAACGAAGTTTTCGCTGGCGATAAGCTCTATATTGTTCTGCTGGCGGTCAAGCTCAAGCTTTAACGCCTCGGCAATTTCGGGGTCGGTTTGTTCTATAAGGGAAATGTCTATCATAAAAAAGCTCCGTGGGGTTTTTTATTTATTATATCACAAAAACGCGCTTTTTGCAATACTATGCGGCGGATTAACGAAAAAACCGCGCCCGTTTTTACGGGCGCGGTTTTTATCAAAGATTTTCTTCAAGAAACTTTTCCGCTTCCGAAGCGGACATGTAACCCAGCGTTTTCGCCGTCTGTTCGCCGCCCTTGAATACTGCGACAAGCGGTATGGACATTATGCCGTAGCGCGCGGCAAGCGGCAGGTTTTCGTCTATATCGACTTTGACGAACACAGCCCTGTCCGAAAATTTTTCGGAAACCTTTTCCATTACGGGCGCAAGCATTTTGCAAGGTCCGCACCAGGTTGCGAAAAAATCGCACACGACGGGCTTATCGCCTTTTAACAACTCGTCGAATTTTTCGGTATTAATCTGTTCCATATTTTTTACTCCTTTGTTAAGTATGCGTAAATATCCGCGCATTTAACCGCCGTCTGTTCGCCGGACGACATATTTTTTATTTTTATTTCTCCGCTTGCAAGCTCGTCGCCGCCTATTACGGCAACAAACTTTACGCCCAGCTTGTCCGCATATTTGAACTGAGCTTTGACCGAACGCCCCATATGGTCGGTTTCGGCGGCTATACCCTTGCTTCTCAAAGAGCATACCGTTTTAAAAGCTTCCGCGCGGCACGCGCCGTCAAGCCCCGCAACGTAAATCAAAGGTTTTCCGTCTTCGGGAAAAGCAACCGAGGTATTTTCCATTAAAAGCAAAAGCCGCTCTATCCCCGCCGCGAAGCCTATTGCGGGCAAGGGTGCCGCCCCAAGCTCCTCCAAAAGTCCGTCGTAACGGCCTCCGCCGCAGACCGTTCCCTGAGCGCCTATCGCGTCGGAAACAAACTCGAAAACGGTCTTGGTGTAATAATCCAGTCCGCGCACTATACGGGGATTTACCGTATATTCCACGCCCTGCGCCGTGAGCAGGTTTTTAAGCCCCGCAAAGTGGTCCGCGCAGTCCGCGCAGAGGTAGTCCGTAATTGCAGGCGCGGCGGCGGAGATTTTTTTGCACGCTTCCTCCTTGCAGTCAAGCATACGCAGAGGGTTTTTATCGAAGCGGGCGCGGCAAGCCGGACACATTCCGTCAAGATGAGGCGCAAAATATTTTCTCAGCGCCGCGTTATATTGGGTGCGGCAGGTTTTACAACCTATGGAATTTATTTCAAGCCGCGTTTTAACCCCCAGCTTTTCCAAAAACGAAGAGGCCGCAAAAATGACTTCCGCGTCCTGCGTAAAGCTTTCCGCGCCGAAAATTTCCATACCGAACTGGTGAAACTCTCTCAGCCTACCCGCCTGCGGGCGTTCGTAACGGAAGCAGGGCGTTATATAATACGCTTTAACGGGCATGGGCGAGCTTGCAAGTCCGTTTTCTATAAACAGCCTTGCCGCGCCGGCAGTGCCTTCCGGCTTTAATGTGACGCTTCTGCCGCCCTTGTCCTCAAACGTGTACATCTCTTTGTTAACGACGTCGGTCGTATCGCCGACGCCGCGGGTAAACAGCTCGGTATGTTCGAAAACGGGGGTGCGTATCTCCTTTAAGTTGAAAACCCTTGCAACCTCCCGCGCGGTGTTTTCCACATACTGCCACTTATAGGACTGCGACGGCAATACGTCCTTTGTCCCTTTGGGTATATTAATCATTATATTCCTCTTTTACTGCACTGATTTCAATGACTGTCGCAAAACTCTACGGTTTCGTAAAAGTAAATTTTAAGGTTTTCCGCCGCGTCCTTACATTCCCTTTCCGCGGCTTCATGCCACAAATCGTGCGCCTTGTCCTTATCTACCTTTACGCCGTATCCGAAGTAGTAACACTCGCCCAGCTTGTTTAAAGCTTCATCCTCGAACTTACTGCACTTTGTGAAATGCCCAACTGCTTTTTTATAATCCTGCGCAACTCCCGTTCCCTCGAAGTAGCACATTCCCAACCTGTAATTCGCGGCGGGATGTCCGTCCTCTGCCGGCTCTTGAAGTATCGCTATCGCTTTATTGCAGTCTTGTTCAACGCCGTAGCCTTCAAGCAGACACTCCGCAACTTTCACCTTGCCGAGGTTTTCGCCTTTTTCTGCGGCTTTTTTATAGTACGTGTATGCCGCCGAAGCGTCGCTTTGCGGGATTTTGCCGTCCTTGACCATATCGCCGAGACGGACGTAAGCAAAATAATTTTCCGCCGCAACCGCTTTTTTGTACCAGTTTTCGGCTTGTATATAGTCGTGGCGGTTTTCGTCGTAACAGTACAAATCGCCCAAGCCCTTCATTGCGGCGCCGCTGCCGAGGTCGCAGGCTTTTTTATACCAGTATTCGGATTTGTCGAAGTCCGCTATGTCGCCAATCAGCCTGTAATCGTTGCCAAGCTCCTCCATGCTCTCTATATCGCCCGCTTCCGCCGCCTTTTGAACCCACTCGCGCGCTTTTTCGTTGTCGTCGTAATTCACGGCATAAATGAGAGAAATTTTCTTCATTGCGTCGGTATCGCCCTTGTCCGCAAGGCGCGTGTACAACTCCACAGCCTTTTGTCTGTCTTCCTCGATCGGAGGCTCTGCCGAGTCGTTGCCGTAATCGTATGTTTCTGCAAGCTCGCGCGTGGCTTCCTCATGACCCTGTAAAGAAGCCTTTTCAAGCCAATACAGGTATTTGTCGCTTTCGTGAAACTCGTAAATTTCCGCCAGCTCAAACTGCGCGTCCGCGTCGCCCTCTTCGGCGGCTTTCAAATACTTCTTCGCGTGCTGTTCGTAAAACTTATCCGTACTATCCGCGCCGACGTTGCCGTAGGACACGTTTTTATTTATACCCGAAGACGTCTTGACCACGGTAATTACGATAAACACAATAACGCCCGCCGCAACAAAAAGACCTATCGCGCCGAATATCATAAACATGACTGTATTAATATCCATATTCAATCCTTAAAGCACGTACTTTTTCAAGTCTCTGTTTTTTATTATGTTTTCAAGGTGTTCCTCAACGTACTTCGCGTTAACGTCTACCTTTATCACGGGATAATCGTTGCCGCCCGCGTTATAGGAAATATCCTCCAACAGTCTTTCCATAACGGTGTGAAGCCTGCGCGCGCCTATATCCTCGGACGTGGTGTTGATATCCTCAGACACCTCCGCGATTTTTTCAATCGCGTCCTTTGTGAAATGCAAGTCTATGTTATCCACAGCCAAAAGCGCGGAATACTGCGTTGTTATGGCGTTCTGCGGCTGAGTCAGTATATTTACGAAGTCCTGCTTCGTAAGGCTTTGAAGCTCTACCTGTATGGGGAACCTGCCCTGTAATTCGGGAATCAAATCCTCCACCTTGGAAACGTGGAAAGCGCCCGCAGCTATAAACAGGATATAATCCGTCTTAACGGGTCCGTACTTGGTCTGCACGGTACAGCCTTCGACTATGGGGAGAATATCCCTCTGCACACCCTCGCGCGAAACGTCGGCGCCCTGATTGCCTTTGCCCGCTATTTTATCTATTTCGTCAATGAAAATAATTCCGTCGTTTTCCGCGCGGCGTATTGCCTCGGTGTTTACCGCGTCGTTGTCGATAAGCTTATCCGCCTCCTCGGCGATTATAAGATTTTTCGCTTCCTTTACGGAAATTTTTCTTTTCTTTTTCTTGTTCATGCCGAGACTGCCGAACACGGAGCCCAAATCTATCGCCGCGCCGCTGCCGGGGGAAAGCTCCAACGGTTTGGGTACGTCCTCGACCTCGATCTCTATAACGGTGTTATCGTACTTGCCCGCATGTATGCCGTCGACAAGGTTCTGCTCGAAAACCTCTTTGGAAAACTCTCCGCGCTCGTCCTTTTTCATTTCGGAAAGGACCTTTGCAATACGCCTTTCGGCAACGGCGGTCGCTTTATAGCTTACCTCCGCGGTCTTTTCCTCCTTTACAAGACGTATGGCGCACTCCGCCAAATCGCGCACCATGCTTTCGACGTCCCTGCCGACGTAACCGACCTCGGTATATTTTGTGGCTTCGACCTTTAAAAATGGCGCTTTTACAAGCTTTGCAAGGCGGCGGGCTATTTCGGTTTTGCCGACGCCCGTAGGTCCCTTCATTATAATGTTTTTAGGTGTTATGTCGTCCTGCAACTCGGGGGAAAGACAGCTTCTGCGGTAACGGTTTCTGAGCGCGATAGCCACCGCCTTTTTAGCCTCGTCCTGACCGATGATATATTTATTCAGTTCATGTACAATCTGTTTGGGTGTCAAATCCATAACGCTCTCCTTATATCGTCTCGCACTTAATATTGTCGTTGGTGTACACACATATTTCGCTTGCGATTTTCAAAGCCTTCTGCGCAATCTGTTCGGCGGAAAAGTCGGTGTTCTGATACAGCGCGCGCGCCGCCGCCAAAGCGTAGTTGCCGCCGCTGCCAATCGCCGCAATGCCGTCGTCGGGCTCGATAACCTCGCCCGTGCCGGAAACTATCAAAAGCGTTTCTTTGTCCGCGACAATCATCAACGCCTCCAATTTTCTTACGGCTTTATCCGAACGCCACAGCTCTGCAAGCTCCACCGCGGAACGCATTAAATTGCCCGAAAATTTATTCAACATTCCCTCGAACTTTTCACTGAGGGAAAAAGCGTCGGAAACCGAACCCGCAAAACCCAGAATGACTTTGCCGCCGTAAATTCTCCTGACCTTCTGCGCCGAGTTTTTAAAAATTACGCTTTCGCCCATGGTGACCTGACCGTCGCCGGCGATGGCTGTCGCGCCGTTCTTTTTTACGGCGCATATTGTGGTTGCATGAAATTCTGTCATAAAATCCTCACAAAAACAGTTTTCTTTTTATATAGAAAACAAATATAAAAAAATGTCTTACACTTTTAATCTAAACTTTTCCGGACACATTCAAACAATATGCAGGCTTTCAATGTATTCGTTAACCGTTTTAAGGGCGCGTTCGGCAAGATAAGCGTACCTTTCCTTTTTGTCCCTTATTTTTTTATCCGCCGGTCTGAGAATACCGAAGTTTGCGTTCATGGGCTGAAAATCCTTGTTCGGCGTAGAAATATGCGCCGACAGCGCGCCGAGCATTGTGGTGTTGTCGGGAATGACCGGCTGTTCTCCGCCTGCTTTGCGCAACAGGTGAATTGCCGCCAAAAGTCCGCTTGCAGCCGACTCGACGTATCCCTCTACTCCTGTTATCTGTCCCGCAAAGAAAACTTCGGGGTTGCTTTTTAAAGAAAAATCCGCGTTTAAACACTCCGGCGAATTTATGTAAGTGTTGCGGTGCATTACACCGTATCTCAAAAACTCTGCGTTTTTCAGCGCGGGAATCATTGAAAAAACCCGCCTTTGCTCGCCCTGTTTGAGATTTGTCTGGAAGCCCACAAGGTTGTAAGCTTCCCCCGCGGCGTTTTCCTTTCTTAATTGAAGCACGGCGTAAAATTTGTTTCCGTCGGCGTCCTTTAACCCAACGGGTTTAAGCATTGCAAAGCGCAGGCTGTCCGCGCCGCGCGCCGCCATTACCTCCACGGGCATGCAGCCCTCGAATATTTCTCTCTTTTCAAAGTCGTGCAAAACGGCTTTTTCCGCGGCGACAAGCTCTTTTACAAAGCTTTCGTACTGCTCTTTATTCATGGGGCAGTTTATGTAATCGTCGCCGCCCCTGCCGTATCTGTCGCCGTAAAAGCAAGCGGAAAAATCTATACTCTCGCGCGAAACTATCGGCGCCGACGCGTCGAAAAAATGAAGCCGCCCGCCGCAGACGCGCGCAATATCCTTGGAAAGCGCGTCCGTAGTAAGCGGTCCCGTCGCGACGATGCTCCACCCCTCGGGTACGCTTTCCGCTTCCTCGCAGACAACGGTTATGTTTTTGTCGCTGTTTACTTTTTCGGTAATATAATGTGCGAAAGCCGCTCTGTCCACGGCAAGCGCGCCGCCAGCGGGCACGCGCGTTTCTTCCGCGGCGCGCATCGTAAGCGAGCCGAAACGCCGCATTTCTTCCTTTAACAGTCCGCAGGCGTTGCCGTATACGTCCGCGCTTTTGAGCGAGTTGGAACAAACCAGCTCGCCGAAGTTTTTATCCGAGTGCGCGGGCGTGAAGGCATTCGGCTTTATGTCGTAAAGTATAACCTCCGCCCCGTGCGAAGCAAGGTATGCCGCCGCTTCGCAACCGGCAAGCCCCGCGCCTATTACTTTAATTTTCATTTTCGGCTTCGGGCGCCTCTATTGAGTAGTCGCACGTCTTTTCGGAGCATTTGATTTTGTTTCCTTTTTTAACGAGGAATTTACCGCACTTGGGACATTTGTCGCCGGTGGGCACGTCCCAGCTTAGAAATTTGCAGTCGGGATAGCCCGTGCAACCGTAGTAAATTTTACCGCGCTGGGAACGCATGCGGCGCATGGGTTTGCCGCAGTCGGGGCACTTGCCCTCAATCTTTTCGCCCTCCTTCGCCGCGCCGTCGGGCGAGTTGTACGGTCTGCGCGAGCCGCAGTTCGCACATTCCAGATACACACCGAACTTGCCCTTTTTCGCAATCATGTACGAATTGCACTGCGTGCATTTCTCCTCCGTCATTTTCGCGTCTATCGGAAGAATGGCGGAGCACTCGGGATAATTGGGGCAGGCAAGGAATTTGCCGAATTTGCCGCTCTTTACTATCATGTTTGCGCCGCATTTGGGACAGCGCATTTCGGAAACCTCAACCTCGCTTTCGCTGACTATGTTCGAGCAAGCGGGATAATTTGAGCAGGCAAGATAATTCCCGTATTTGCCTATGCGCCTTATCATTGGGTTGCCGCAATGCTCGCATTTTATATCCGTAAGCTCGTCGCCGTCGGTTGAAGCCGTCTTCAATTTTTCGGCAAAGGCGGGGTAAAAATCCGCTATTATCTTGTGCCAGTCGCAGCCGCCGTCCTCTATTTTATCGAGGTCGTCCTCCATATGCGCGGTAAAGCCGACGTCCATTATGTCGGTAAAGTACTGCACCAGCATGTCCGTGATTTTATAAGCCACTTCCGTGGGAACCATATATTTTCCGTCCTTGGTGACGTAACGCCGCTTGGTCAGTACGGAAATTATGGAAGCGTAGGTGGAAGGTCTGCCGATACCCTTTTCCTCCATCGCCTTGACGAGCGAAGCGTCCGTAAACCTGAGGGGAGGACGGGTAAACTTCTGTTCCTTTGTAAATTCGTTCAAAAGCAGGCTGTCGCCCTCTTTAAGCGGGGGTAAAAGCTTTGCGCTCTCCTCCTCGTCGTCCTTATCCTTGGAAGAATCCTGATAAGCCGCCGTGTATCCCGAAAAAAGCAGGGACTTACCGCTAGCTTTGAATATGTAACCCTCGGCTTCCGCTTCAATCTGCATGGAGTTGTACTGCGCTTCCGCCATTTGCGAGGCGATGAATCTGTCGTAAACCAGCTTGTAAATATTGTAGTGCTTTCTGTCCAGCGAAGCTTTTACGCTTGCGGGCGTCACCTGTAAATTGATAGGACGGATAGCCTCGTGCGCGTCCTGTGCGCCCTTTTTGGTCGCGTAGTAGTTAGGCTTTTCGGGCGCGTATTTTTCGCCGTAGGTATCCTTGATAAATTGCAAAGCGTTGTCCTGCGCTTCCTTGGAAATACGGACGGAGTCCGTTCTTATATAAGTTATAAGCGCTATATGGTCGCCGCCGACGTCCATACCCTCGTACAAATGCTGTGCGACAAGCATGGTTTCGGGCGAGGTCATTCCGAATTTATTGGAAGCGTCCTGTTGAAGCGAGGAGGTCGTAAACGGCGCGGGCGCGTGCTGTTTGGTCACGCCCGACTTCACCTTCGCGACGGTGAATGCCGCAGTCTTTAATTTTTCTTCAAGCTTGTCGGCAAGCTCCTTTCCTATGCTTTCGCCGTTTTTCTTATATTGGTAAGTCGCCTTGAAGGGCGAATATTTCCTTTCGGTATCCTGTAAAAGCGCGCTGAAATTCCAGTATTCCTCGGGTTTGAACGCCTGAATTTCGCGTTCTCTGTCCACGATAAGGCGGAGCGCGACGGACTGAACCCTGCCCGCCGAAAGCCCGTTCTGTATGCGCTTGTTCAAAAGCGGGGAAAGCTTGTAGCCGACAAGTCTGTCCAAAACCCTGCGCGCCTGCTGCGCGTCGACAAGGTTGTAATTTATTTTACGCGGGGTTTTCAGGGCGTTCTGTACGGCGGAGGGGGAAATTTCGTTGAACTCTATTCTGTTTTCGCCCGACTCGTCCAGACCAAGCACCGTCTGTAAATGCCAGCTTATCGCCTCGCCCTCACGGTCGGGGTCGGTTGCAAGGTAAACCCTGTCCGCCTTCTTCGCTTCCGCGGCAAGGCGTTTTATAACCTCTTTCTTGCTGGGCGTGATTTCATACTTCGGCTCGAAATTGGAAGTTATTTTCACGCCGAGCGTCTTTTCGGGCAAATCCCTTACGTGTCCGCCGGACGCGTCGACCCTGTACTTCCCCTTTAAATATTTTGAAATTGTCTTTGCCTTGGAAGGCGATTCAACGATAATAAGATCCATAATTCTACCTTTACACTGCCGAATATCTGTTTCCGCCCAGACGGACGATAAGTCCCTTTATTTCCAGAGAGGTTAAAAGGGGAATAAGCTGGAACGGCTGTTTACCCAGCTTGTCCGCAATTGCGGGGATAAACGCTTCCCCTTCCTCGCGCACGGCGTCGAAAAGCGCTTTTTCATCCGCGGTAAGCGGCTTTGTTTCGGATGTTTTAAAGTCTAAACCATATACATTTGAAATGTCAAGTATATTTTCGGTGAGATACGCGCCTTTTTTTATGAGCGAATTGCAGCCCTCGCCCGAAAGCGTGCCAGCGTTATAGGGGAAAGCGAACACGTCGCGCCCGTAGTCGAAGCAGTACCCAGCAGTGATAAGCGCGCCGCTTTTTCTGCCTGCCGAAACTATCAGCGCGCCCTCAGCAAGTCCGGCTATAATACGGTTGCGGACGGGGAACTGAAAATTTTTCGGCGCCGTGGAAGGAAGGTATTCCGAAACGATAAGCCCTGATTTTTCCACCCTGCCGACAAGCGCGGAATTAAACGCGGGATAGACGTAATCGAAGCCGTACGCAAGTACGGAAACAACCTTTCCGCCCGCGTCCAGCGCTCCCTGCAAAGCGGCGCTGTCCGCGCCCTCTGCAAGTCCCGACACGACGGTAAATTTTTTCGTCAGCTCGCCGGAAATTTTTTTACACTCCGCTATGACCTTCGGCAAAGTTCTGCGCGACCCGACGACCGCGAAAAGTCTGCCGCCGAGCAAGCGCGTGTCGCCCTTACAGAAAAGCACGACCGGCGGGGCGGGTGTGTTTTTCAGACTTTCGGGATACTCCGGCGAGAAAAAAGTTACGCATTTTACGCCCTTTTTGTCAAGAGTAAGCAAAAGTTTTTCGCGGAAAGCGGGGTCGTAAAATTTTTCCTTCACTTTATTATATACGCCGGCAGACAGCGTTTTAATCAAAAAATTTGCGCATTTCGCAAAATCGGGGCAGGGCGAGCTTAGCTCGGAAAGAAGCTTGTACCGCGCGTTATAGGTCAGTTCTTCTATCCCGCAGAGAGTTATTAAATTGATTTCCTCTTGCGTATACATGCTTAGTTGTTACCGCTTTCGTAACTGCGGTATGAAGCCGCTTCGAGAATATGCTCCGGTCTGATTTCCGCGCTGAGCGCAAGGTCGGCAACCGTCCGCGCAACCTTTATTATCCTCGAACGGGCGCGCGCCGAAAGATGAAGGGTTTCGAACGCGTTGCGCAGAACCTCCTCGCACTCGGCGGAAAGGCGGCAATATTTTTTTATCTGCTTTTCTCCCATGGACGCGTTTATCTTCATGCTTTCTTCCGCGAAGCGCTCGCGCTGGACGGCGCGCGCCCTTTCAACGCGTTCTTTTATCTGCGCGCTGGGCTCCTCCCTGCTATCCCCTGCAAGGTCCTCGTATTTGACCCCGTCCACTTCCACCTGCAAGTCTATTCTGTCCAAAAGCGGACCGGAAATTTTACTTCTGTAATTATGTATCTGCGCGGGAGTGCATGTACACGTGAGATAAGACGAGCCGTAATTCCCGCACGGGCAGGGATTCATGCTTGCGCACAGTATGAAGTCCGCAGGGAACGTCACCGCGCCGCCCGCGCGCGCAACGGTAATTATCCTGTCTTCGAGAGGCTGGCGCAAAGATTCCAGCGTGCGCCGCGAATATTCGGGAAGTTCGTCCAAAAAAAGCACGCCCTTGTGCGCCTTTGAAATTTCGCCCGCGTGTATTTTGTTGTTGCCGCCGCCGCAAAGAGATACCGTCGTCGCCGTGTGATGAGGCGTCCTGAACGGGCGCAGGGAAACAATTCCCTCCTCGCTCAATTCACCCGCGACGGAGTGAATTTTGGTTACCTCCAAAGCCTCCTCGAAGGTCATATCGGGCATAATTGTCGGGATACAGCGCGCAAGCAGGGTTTTGCCCGTGCCGGGAGGACCCGCAAGCAAAATATTGTGTCCGCCCGCAACGGCTATTTCTATGGCGCGCTTGGCAACCTTCTGCCCGCGCACAAGACTCATGTCGTAGTTATAGCTTTGCGTGCGCCGCGCCGCGACGAAATCGCGGTGAGCCACCGGAGAAACTGTTATTTCCCCCTTTAAAAAATCCACTACTTCGCGAAGCGTTTTCAGCGCGTAAACCTCGGTTCCTTCCAGATAGCTTGCCTCGTTGGCGTTGGCGTAAGGAATTATAAAGCGTTTGAAGCCCTTGGTTTTTGCCGAAATAAGTACGGGCATTATCCCCGTGACGGGACGGAGCGCGCCGTCAAGCGCAAGCTCGCCCAGAAAAACTATTCCGTCCGTATCGGCGGAAAGCTGGTCGCTTGCCTTTAAAATGCTTACGGCAAGCGGCAAATCGTAATGCGAACCCTCTTTTTTTACGTCCGCGGGCGCAAGATTTATTGTAATTTTATTTACGGGGAAATACATCGCGCTGTTTTTTATGGCGGATTCCACCCTGTCGCGGCTTTCCTTGACGGCGGCGGTGGGCAGCCCCACAAGGTCGTAACTGACCAGACCTTTATTGATGTCCGTTTCCACCTCTACGGGTATGCCTTCCAGTCCGCAAAGCGCGAAGCTGGTTATCTCGGATAACATAAAAATTAAACCTCTTTTGTGATTTGTGTACGGGTAATGTGTTTCTTTGGCTTCCCCCTTGGGGGAAGCCGTCCGCGACAGCGGACTGATGAGGGGATTAAATTATAATCGCCCCTCATCCGTCGCTTGCGCGACACCTTCTCCCGAAGGAGAAGGCTTTTTCGGATTTTTCGCCGTCGCCGAAAGCGCGTTGCAAAACGAAATTGCAGGCAATTCAAAAGCTCCCGCATAAAGCGGGAGCTTTTTTAATTTTACTTTAATTCCGCAATTTTCGCAGCTTTGCCGGTAAGACCGCGCAGGTAATAAAGTTTAGCCCTTCTTACCTTACCGCGCTTAACAACGGTGATTGACGCAATCTTGGGGGAGTGAAGCGGGAAAGTTCTTTCCACGCCTACGCCGAAAGACAGTCTGCGCACGGTAAAGCTTTCCCTTATGCCGCCGTGCTTTTTGGCGATTACAACGCCTTCGAAGTTCTGTATTCTTTCCTTGGTACCCTCGATTACCTTGAAGCCTACCTTAACGGTGTCGCCCACGTTGAATACGGGGACTTCCGTCTTCATACCCTCTTTTTCAATGGCTTCTACCAAACCTTTCATTGACTACCTCCTATAAAACAAGACATTCGTGCATGAAGCAGAGGACTGTCCGAAGTCGAAGTTTATATTACCAAATATTTTTTAAAAGCGCAACTGATTTTAAGGGGTGTGTCGCAATTTTCACAATTAATTTCACAAAACGCTTGAAAAATGCAAACCGCTGTGTTATACTTAAAACACGCAAATCAAAACTGAATAATTTTATTCCAAAAGTGCAATTCCTATACGTAGGAAATTGTACTCTGAAACCTATGTACTTTTGGTATCATTCGGTTTTGATTTGCGAATAAAACGAGTACTTTTCCGAGTGTGTTCCCTCGGAACACACTTTATTTTTTTTAAAACGTTATGGCAAAGATAAAGCTTAGCAAAGAAACGAAAATAATATTAAGATTTTTAAAATCGCTTATGGTTGAAGTAAAAATTTACGAAAGACTGTGCGATGCGGAAAAATATCTTAATGCAAAAATAGCGGCGGCAAAGCACCCTTGCCTGCACAAGCAGACCTTAGAGATTGTGAAAGGGCAAAAGCAGCTTTATCAGCACCGCATGGATTTTTATGCGCAGTATATGAATCCGGAGTGTCTTAACAGTTTCAATTTAAAGCACGTGACGTGGCTTCTTGCAAGCGGTACGACACACACCGAAAGGCGCGCCATGATTATACTGGATTTTAAAATCCCCAAGCATTAGCTTGGGGATTTTTTTATACTATTTTACTGTATCCGTAGGAATTGACCACCGCGTCTACTTTGATGCCCTTTCTGCACAGCGGACAGTCCTGTGTGGAAAAGGAAACGTAGTCGTGAATGTTTTCCGTCCCGAAAAGCTTTACGACGGGAACGGAACAAGCAAATTCTCCGCCGAAAACCGTGGCCGCGCCGACGGGCGTTCCGCCGTAATACGCGATGCCCTCTATACCGCTGTTCACCGTTTGACCGGTCGTGGCGGAAGCCGTTAAAAGCAATACGTTTTTGCCCTTGACGTAAGGCAGAAAATTGTCGCGCAAAATCATTTTGTCATTCGTTATTTCGGGAGAGATAACCGCTATATCCTGCCTTGCGTTGATGCCCGCGTGGGTAAGGTAATCGGCAAGGAACGCGCCCACCATCTTCATTCTTTCCAGACTTATTATCGTATCGACGGGCGTACCGATAAAGCCGTCCGCAAAAATTTTTGCCGCCGCTTTGGAAGCGTTTAAAGAACTTTTCACCTCAGTCATGTCTATGCAGTGACTTACGTGCGAATGCTTCGTGGCAAAATGCCCGTCTATAATTTTGATTTTTATTTCGCGGTTTAAATGCGAAATAATTTCATACGCTCTTTTTTCCATAAAAATCCCCTTTTCGCATATTGTAACACGTAATTCAGCGTTTGTAAATACCGTTATTTTCAAAAGCGCTTTCTATATGGTTGAGGTTGCCGCGGAAAATTTCTATAACGTCGAAGCGGACAACGCAGTCTATTTCGCGTCCCGCGAAGTAAAACTTCGCCGCCTGAACGTATTTGAACTGCCGCTCCCGCGTGACCGCCTGCGACGGAGACCCGAAAATATCGGTAAGCCTCGTCTTGACCTCTATAAAGGCGACAACTTCGCCCTTGCGGGCTATTACGTCCACTTCGCCGAAGCGCGTCCTGTAATTTTTTTCCAGAATTTTATATCCGTTTTTCTTTAAATATTTTACCGCCTGCTTTTCCCCTTCCCTGCCGAGTTTTTTATTTTCGGCGTCGCGGGCGGAATTTTTTACTTCTGCCATTTGGTCGTAAAGCTCCTGCGGTGCACGGGGCATAAGCCGTATTGCTTTATTGCGTTTATATGCGCGGAAGTGCCGTAACCCTTGTGCTTTTCGAAGCCGTAAGCGGGATATTCTTCGGCATATCCGTCCATAAGCGCGTCCCTGTAAACCTTTGCGACTATGGAAGCCGCGCCTATGCTGTAACTGAGATAATCGCCCTTTACTATGTTCTGTTGCGGAAAGGCGATATCGAGCGTCATGTTGCCGTCAGTCAGAACGTAATCGGGCTTTACTTTAAGACCCTCGACCGCGTTTTTCATGCACAGTTTGGTCGCTTCGAGAATGTTTATTTCGTCTATTTTTTCGGGTTCCACGCGGCAGATATTTACCGCGACGGCTTTTTCCGAGATAATCTTTGACAAAGCTTCCCTCTTTTTTACGGAAAGCTTTTTACTGTCGTCGACGCCTTCGATAATATCGTCGAGCGGCATTATCACGGCGGCGCACACTACGGGACCGGCAAGCGGACCTCTGCCCACCTCGTCCACGCCGCATATGTAATTGTAACCGACCTCTTTCAGCCGTCTTTCGTATTCAAGCTTGTCCATTAAAATACGAGTCCCTTTAAATCGTCCGTATTATCGAGCGTGATTCTGCCGAGTCTGCCCTTGCGGAAATCGTCTATTACGGCGCGTTCGGCGCGTTCGTAATCGAACTCGCCCCCGCGCAGAACGAAGCCGCGACGCGCCGCGACCTGCTCCAGCATTTCGAGCGCGGCGCCGCCCTTTATGCCGTACCGCTCCTCCAAACGCTTGGGATAAACCGCAAAAAGCTCCTCCAAAAGAGAAATGCTTACGTCGTCCAGATCGAGTATATCGTCGTTAATGCTTCCTACGTACGCAAGGTGAAGCGCCAGCCGCTGATTTTCAAAGGACGGCGGCATGGTGCCGGGGGTATCCAACAGCTCGAAGCCGTCCAGCCTTATCCACTGTTTGCCGCGCGTTACGCCCGCCTTGTCGCCCGTCGCCGCCCGTTTGGACTCCGCCAGAAGGTTTATAACCGTGCTTTTGCCCGTATTGGGAACCCCAACGACCATGAAGCGGAAGGTCTTGTCGTAGCCCTTAGCCTGGTTTTTTGCGCGTTTTTCTTCCACAAGCGCGTTGACCGCCGCAACAAGCGCGCGGCGCGAGGAAGCGTTTACCGCGTTTATTTTAACGGCGTTTCCCTTTTCCCCCGCAAATGCTTTTAAAAGCACGTCGCAACGCTCGTCGGCAAGGTCTCCCTTGTTGAAAACGTATAAAACGGGCTTGCCGCGCGCAATTTTCAAAAGCTTGGGATTGAACGAGGATACGGGACAGCGCGCGTCCAGCACGTAAATTATTCCGTCCGTAAGCGGAACGCTCTGCTCCATCATGCGCATCGCCTTTGTCATGTGACCGGGGAACCACTGTATCTTTTTCATTTGCCGCCTCCCGTTAAGTCGGGGCGCAGTTTTGCGGTAAGCCTTCTGCTCTGCTCCCTGCGCCATTTATCTATTTCCGAATGATTGCCGGAAAGCAAAACCTCCGGCACTTCCAGCCCCCCGTATACCGCGGGGCGAGTGTATTGCGGATATTCCAGCCCGTTCTCCCCGAAGGTTTCGTCCGTAAGGGATGCGGGGGAAATAACCCCGTCGACGTAGCGTGCAATACAGTCGCAAACCACCATGGCGGGCAGCTCGCCGCCCGTCAGAACGTAGTCGCCTATCGAAATTTCCTCGTCGATAAACAGGTCTATCACGCGCTGGTCTACACCCTCGTAATGTCCGCAAAGTAAAATAAGGTGTCCGTAGCTTAAAAGCCCGAACGCCTTGTCCTGTCTGAACGTTTCGCCTTTGGGCGAAAGATATATGCGGTGCGCGCGCCTTTCGGGGTCGACCGCGTTAAAAGCCGAGCCTATGGGCTGGGGCATCATAACCATGCCCGCACCGCCGCCGAAGGGATAATCGTCGCATTTGCCGTGTTTGTTTTCGGAAAAGTCGCGTATGTTCACGACGTCTATATCCAGTTTTCCTGCCTTGACCGCCCGACCTATCACGCTGCCGTACAGCGGCGCGAACATTTCGGGGAAAAGCGTAAGTATGGTAATTTTCAAAGCGAAACTTCCCTGAACCGTTTACCGTTTACCGTAATTTTTTTCGCAGCCACGTCCACCTCTGTTATTACGCCCTCGGCGGCGGCGAAATTAATTTCCTTTCCGTTATATAAAAGCGTATAGACGTCGGTTTTGGCGGGGGTAACGTAAATTACCTCGCCGAGACAGTCGCCGCGCTCGTTGACAACAGTACAGCCCGTTAAATCGGCGATATAATATCTGCCGTCGGGCAGTTGCGGCAAATCGGAACGCAACGCTTCTATTTCCTTGCCGCGCAAAAGCTCGGCGGCGTTCCTGTCCGCTATTCCGCGGAGAGTGAGATATGCAAACTCCCCCGCGGCGCGCACGGAAAGAACGGAGTATTGCTCTCCGTCAATAAAAATTTTTTTAAGATTTTTCAAATCGTCGGCGGAATCCGTCAAAGCTTTTACCTTGATTTCGCCGCGGATACCCTGCGGCTTCAAAACCGCAGCCACGGTAAGCGAGGAGGCGTCCATTATTCCTTTTCTTTTATGTCGACGACGTATTTTTTGCTGTCGCGGGGGGTAAGCGAGCGGACGAGCGTCCTTAAAGCCTTTGCTATTTTGCCCTGCTTGCCGATAACCTTGCCCATGTCCGAAGCGTCGAGAAGAACGGTGACGACAACGGCGTTTTCATTCTCCTCCGTCTTGTATTCGACCGCGCTTTTGTTGTCCGCAAAGGTTTCCACCACGTATTTAATAAGTTGCTGAACGTTATCCATTTATCATTAACCTTTCTTCTTTTTGTTGTTGGTTTTGGGGGCGGAAAGCTTCTTGCTCTGTTCCATAGCGCCCACTTTTACGAGATAGCTTTTTACCGTTTCGGTAGGCTGAACGCCCTTGGAAAGCCAGTCCTTAGCCTTCTCCACGTCAATGTTGATTTCCGCGGGGCTTTTAAGGGGGTTGACGTAACCGATTTTATCGATGTACTCTCCCGACTGCGCCTTGCGTGAATCGATTACCACGATACGGTAGAAGGGAGATTTTTTGTCGCCCATTCTCGTAAGTCTCATTTTTACTGCCATTTTGGTTTTCTCCTATATATAAAATTTTAATTTTTTCAAAATAAATAATTTACGGAAAGCTATTGTTATTCGGTCAAAAGCATTACGCTCCGTATTGTCATCACTGCGTTCGGAATGACGCTTATATCCGCATAAGCATGACGGATAAAACCGTCTTTCAGTTAAAAGGGCAGGCGTTTTTTACCGCTTTTCAACTGCTTCATAAGCTGTTTCGTCTGCTCGAACTGCTTTAAAAGCTGATTTATTTCCTGCACGCTTGTACCCGAGCCTGCGGCTATTCTCTTTTTTCTGGACGAGTTAATAATTGCAGGTTCGTTGCGTTCCTTCTTTGTCATCGACAGGATTATCGCCTTAACGCGCTCTATCCTGTTTTCGTCTATGTCGTCCGCTTTGACCTTGTTGCCCATGCCCGGCATCATGGCGAGAAGCGCCTGCGCGCCGCCCATCTTCTTCATGCTTTCGAACTGCGTCAGATAGTCCTCCAAGGTGAAGGTGTTTTCCAGCATCTTCTTCTGCATGGCTTTTGCCTGCTCCTCGGTAACGGCTTCCTGCGCCTTTTCTATTAGGGTGAGAACGTCGCCCATGCCGAGTATGCGGCTTGCCATTCTGTCGGGATAAAACGGTTCCAAATCGGTAAGCTTTTCGCCCGTGCCTATAAATTTGACGGGTTTGCCCGTAACCGCTTTTATGGAAAGGCAAGCGCCGCCGCGCGTATCGCCGTCCAGCTTGGTCAGGATTACTCCCGTTATTTCAAGCCGCTCGTTAAAGGTCTTGGCGACGTTTACGGCTACCTGTCCCATCATGCTGTCCACGGTCAGAAGAATTTCCGACACGTCGACGTTGTTTTTTATATTTTCAAGCTCCTGCATCAAAGCTTCGTCAATTTCCAGTCTGCCCGCGGTATCTATTATCACGGTGTCGAAGCCCATGGACCTGGCGTATTCCACCGCCTCCCGCGCGGTTTTTACGGGGTTTTGAGTTCCCTTTTCAAAGACCTCCGCACCCGCGTTTTTACCTACCACTTTAAGCTGGTTTATCGCCGCGGGGCGGTAAATGTCGCCCGCGACAAGAAGGGGCTTTTTGCCGCTTTTTTTCAAATTTACCGCAAGCTTGCCGCAAAGCGTGGTCTTGCCCGCGCCCTGAAGTCCGCACATCATTATGACCGTAGGCGGCTTGGGTGAAACGGCAAGCTTCTGATTGGACGAGCCCATCAATGCGATAAGCTCCTCGTTGACTATCTTTATGACCTGCTGCGCGGGATTAAGACTTTTTAAAATTTCCTGTCCGACTGCCTTTTCGGACACGTCGGAACAAAACTGTTTGGCAACCTTTACGTTTACGTCCGCTTCCAAAAGCGCCACGCGCACTTCACGCATAGCCGTTTTTATTTCAAGCTCGGTAAGTCTGCCGCGCTTTGTCAGTTTGGAAAATATATGATTCAGTCTCTCCGAAAGAGATGCAAAAGCACCCATAAGCTCCCCTTTAATCTTCTACGTTCTTTTTTCGTCCGTTAAGTCCGGTATTGTCGTTTTTAAAGAAAGCGGCTGCGTCGGGCTTAGATAATATCCCGTCCGCCTCGTCCGAATAGTCTTTTCCGATTATCGCCGTAAGCCCGTTTATTTCCGCCGAATATTCCTTATGGTCGGCGGCAAACCGCTCCGCCCATTTTTCCGCGTCCGTGGTCATCAACGATACTTCGAGACAAATTTTACTTATTCTTTCGCAGAAACGAAGCTTTTCTTCATATTCTTCAAGCTGCTTTTTACAGTTTTTCATGCAGTCGGAAACAGCCTGACGGCTGATATTTTTCTGCTCTGCTATTTCGGAAAGTGTCAAATCGAAGTTGAAATACAGATTCGTTATTTCCTGTTGCGTTGGCGTAAGAAGTCCGTTATACGCGTCCCACAGGGTTATGAAAGAAAATTTGTCCATATCGGTATATACAATATAATATACATTGCTTTCAACATTGTCAAGCAATTTTACTTGTCAAGCGATGTAATTTTTGTGTGCGTTTTAACATATTTATTTAATAATTAACACAAGCCGCCCGGGGGCGGACGCGAAACGTAATAAATTGACATATAAAACGCATTGTGATAAAATAACAAGGCAATGTGTATTTACGGCACACTGACAGGGAGACGGAATTATGTGCAGAGAAATTGAAGGCGTCTTATACGACACCGCAACTTCTACTATAGACAAGAAGTTTACCTATGGTGTACCCGGCGATCCCTGCGGCTATGAAGAGACTTTGTATATAACGAACGACGGAAGATATTTTGTTTACACCAACGGCGGAACTCAATCCAAGTATCCGACAGAGCGTATCATCCCGATAGCGCGGGAAGACGTGAAAAACTGGATGCTTTCACACTGATACGAAAACGTTAACCGCCCGTCCGCATTTGCGGACGGGCGGTTGTTTTTTTGTTTTCTTATTGAACCGAGGTCTGCTCCCCGACAATTTCGGAGGGTTCGGAAATTTCGTTTTCCGTACTTCCTCCGCCGCCTGCGGGAGGCAACTGCTTGTTTTTGCCGTAAAGCAGCTTTAAGAGCACGGGCGTCAGTATGGAAGAAACGAGTATCAGCAGTACCGTCATAAGCATAAATTCGGGAGGCAGAGCGTTCGCCCCTATTGCCGTGCTTGTAACGGCGCCGGTAACTATCAGCGCGACCTCGCCGCGCGCCATCATGCCCACGCCGCCGATTGCGCTTTCGCGCCAGTTATACTTAAACGCCTTGCAGACTGCGCCGCATCCGACGATTTTGCCGATAAGCCCAACAAGCACTGCGACCACGGCAAACAGCAGGATAGCGGGTTTAAGCTCCGCAAAGGATATACTCGAAATACCTATATTCGCAAAGAACACGGGCGCAAAAATGGTGTACGTGTTTACTTCGACTTTTTTATCCGTGTACTCGCTTGCCCTGTGCGTAGTGGAAAGCACAACGCCAGCAAGGAATGCGCCCGTAATGTCCGCAACGCCGAAAACTTCTTCCGCAACCCAACTGTACAAAAAGCAGAGCGCAAGTGAAAATACGGGGATACGGTGGGTTATGGGCCACTTTTTATCCAGCCACTTGAACAGTTTGGAAAAACCCCAGCCCGCAAGTATCGCTACGGCGAAGAACGCAATAATCATTATTATCGTACCCCACCACTGCGCCTTGAACCAGTCGAAACCGCTTAAATTCTCAGCTCCGGCGCCGCCTGCCTTAGCCATACTTGTCACAACGGATAAAAGTACTATGCCGATAACGTCGTCTATTATTGCGGCGGAAACTATCGTTGTGCCCAGCTTGGTGTTTATTTTACCAAGCTCCTTTAAAACGGATACGGTTATCGCAACCGACGTAGCCGTAAGTATAGTGCCTATAAAAATACAACGGTATATATTGGAAGTGCCCAAACCGATATTTCCGAAGGGAAGCGAAATTAAAAAACCGAGTAAAAGCGGAACAAAAACGCCCGCGCACGCGATAAGCACGGCGGCAAGACCCGTCTGTTTAAGCTCTTTGAGGTTTGTTTCCAGACCGGTGGAAAACATTAAAAGCAGAACGCCTATCTTTGCGAATATGGAAAGCGCATTGTCCTCCGGCAGCACCAAAAACGAATGGTAAGCCTTACCCTCGAACCCGATAAGCGCTACGCCGTTACCGCCCAGCGTGTCGCCGAACAGCGCGGGACCTATCAAAATGCCCGCTATTATGTAACCGAGAACCTGCGGCAAGCCCAGCTTCCTGAAAACCAGACCCAACAGCTTTGTTGAAAAAAGTATTATTGCCAGCACCATACAAAAGCCCAGCGCCGAATTACCCTCGAACATGTTTTCATATCTCCTTTTTAAATACCAATGTATTATAAGCTTAAATTCGGGAAAAGTTAAGCGTTTTCGTCAAAATTTTCTATTTTGAAAAATTTTTTAAAAACCTATTGACAAATTAAAAATCGATGATATAATGAGATTACAAAAAGAAAATAACTTACATTAAATGTTAGGTACCAACATTAATCTATGAGGTAAGCTATATGAAAGGAACTTAGCCGCGAAAGCGGGTCAAGGTTTAATTCGAAGCAGTCGCTTCTATTTGGTAAGGGAAAAACAAACAACAAGTAAAATATCGGGAGGTAAAGTTATGATTTGCTTTGCCAGGACGATTAACGGAAAAGGAAGGTAAACTCCGATGTACAAGTTTACTCTGAGGATCTGATTCCGCATCACGGAAATTTCTACGCAAGGCGTACGTGCGCGGTACAAATTGCAAGGTTACGATAACCGGACGGCTTTTGAAAAGCTCCGTGGGGAGGCGATCCCGAAAATCAAAACTTAATATAAAAATTATGACCCTGCGGTTTACCGTAATTCCAATAGGGAATTTTAGGTAAGCCGCAGGCGAACGAGAAAAGGCGTGGCGTGAAGCCACGCCTTTTCTCTTGTCTTGGTTTAGTTGCTTTTAATTGTCGTAGTCGTCATCGAAGAACGGCGGCGCGATTGCACCCACGAAGTTGTAGATGATTTCAACGGTCTGTCTGTAATGTCCGTTTACTTTCGTTTTCTCGTGGACGATTACCTTGTCAATGAACGAACGCAGAATTTCGGGCGTGAGTTCTTCAAAATTGCTGTACTTGTAGATGAGCATCATAAAATCGAGTATTTTATCGTCTTGCGCTTTGGCTTTCTCGATTTCCGCTTTCAGAGTTTTGACACGCTCTTTCAGCGCGGCTTGCTCTGTTTCGTATGTATCGCTCATTTTCAAATACCGTTCTTCCGAGATTTTACCCGCAACCTTATCTTCGTATAAGCTCTCTATAATCTTGTCGAGCTTGTCTATGCGTTCTTCCGAAGTTTCCATTTCGCGCTGGTTCTCTTTGAGTTCCTTTTTCGTTTTCGCTTCGGCGTCCTTGCGTAATGTCTGTAAAAATTCTTCGTTGTGGTTCTTGGCAAAGTGGATGGTACGCTTCAAATCGTCCTGTATGATTGCCGTTACCGCTTTAACCGTTATTTGGTGCGAAGTGCAAGCCCTTTTCAAGTTTTTTCTGTATGACGAACAGTTGAAATATTCCGCTTGCTTCATAGTGGTACACCTGCAAAGATACATTTTCTTTCCGCAGTCCGCGCAGTACAGCATACCCGAAAGCGGATTCATCTCGCCCATATCCGTAGGGCGGCGCTTGTTCTCGCGTATTTTCTGAACGGTATCAAAAGTCTGCTTGTCTATGATTGCTTCCTGCGTGTTCTCGAAGATAACCCAATCTTCTCTCGGAACATCAATACGTCGTTTCGACTTGTAGGACTTCTTATAGGACTTGAAGTTTACCGTATGTCCGAGATAACTGACATCTTCCAAAATGTGCGCTATGGAATTTTGCGACCATATATTTGAGCAATCGTTAATCTTCAACGCTGTGGGCAAGCCGTTCTTATGGCAATACACAACGGGTGTATCTATGCCGCGCTCGGTCAATATCCTCGCTATCTGTGTCGGACCATAACCTTGCATACAGAGTTTGAAAATCTCTCTTACGATTTCCGCGCCTTTCTCGTCTATAATCCATTTCTCTTTATCTTCGGGACTTTTCATATAGCCGAGCGGCGGTATCTAAGAAATGTGCTTGCCCGAATTGCCTTTGGCACGGACAACTGCCTTGATTTTCTTACTGCAATCTTTGGCGTACATCTCATTGAGTATGTTTTTGAACGGTGTAATATCGTCGTCGGGATTGGTTTCGCTGTCCACTTGGTCGTAGATTGCTATAAACCTTACGTCGGCTTCGGCAAGATAATATTTCGTGTAGTAACCCACAAGGATGTGATCCCTGCCGAATCTCGACATATCCTTGACGATAACGGTAGATATTTTCCCGTTGTCCACGTCGTCCATCATACGCTTGAAGTCGGGACGGTCGAAATTGCTTCCCGAATACCCGTCGTCCACGTAAAACTTTATGTTTCTCAACCGGTTTTCGTCCGCATACTTCTGTAACAGCATCTTTTGGTTACGGATACTGTTGGAATCACCGTCCAAATCGTCGTCGCAGGACAGCCTGCAATACAGAGCCGTCCATTGTTCTTCTGTATTTTTTACTTTCTTATATTTAATTGTCGGTTGCAAATTCATTGTTTATTACCTCCCGAATTGCAACTTCCAAGCGATTGCTTATGAGATAACCGAATAGACGGTTTCAATGCTTCGTCGATATTCCGCTCGATTAGTCTTTTTGTAATGTCGAACGCCGTAACGTCGGTGTCAGACTTTTCACGGGATATTACGGTATAGACCGTGTTCCCGATAACTTTTTCACGGCTTCTTACAAACGAGCCGTTCTCTTGTTCGTAGTAGTAAGACAGTATATCTGCCTTAGGTGTTGTTGCTTTGTTCGTTTTAATAATGGTACTCCTTGTCTGAAATCGGGCGTTTCAAGTTATTT
>CAMRTO010000012.1 GCA_947053655.1 uncultured Clostridia bacterium | reverse complement strand
AGAATGACAATAAGGTGCAAGAATGACAATAAGGTGCAAGAATGACAATAAGGTGGAAGAATGACAATAAGGTGGAAGAATGACAATAAGGTGGAAGAATGACAATAAGGCGTACTAATTATAGCTTGGTGTGGAAATGACAAAAACGTGTATTCCCGCCCGACGGTTTTCGTCCGGTATTGTCATGCTGAGGCTTGCCGAAGCATCTTTTCGGCAATTAAAAATACAGCCGTTTTTACGGCTGTATTTTATCATATTAAGTCGTTTTTTGTCAACCTGCGAAATCAAGCTTTGCTTCGCCCGCGTCAACGTCTACGGTTATTGTTTTTTCCGTAGTGCCCGTAGCGTTGCTTACGTTGCAGCTTCCCGCGTCTACTTTGACGTTAATAGTATATTCGCTCTGCGTGCCCGCAAATCCGATGTGTACGCTTCCCGCGTCCACATCTACCGCGGTGTTAACGGCGTCGGCGGAGATAATTTCCGTTTTCCCTGCGTCCACGTTAATATCCAGCACGGTACACCGCACGCCCGTTATCTTAATCTGTCCCGCGTTGATGTTGCATTTCAGCGTCGCGCAAGTAATTTCACCCGCGGTAAATTGTCCCGCGTTGATATTTGCGTTTACGTTGCCGTATGCACCGTCGCCGATATTCGCGCTGCCCGCGTTCAGTTTTAAATTTACGTCGGGTTTCCCTTCCAAACGGGAAGGAAGCTTTATAACCGTTTCGGGCAGTTTGAAGCTTCCTATAACGTACCACTTTTTACTGCATTCTACGGTAAGTTTGCCGTCTTTGCTTTCCACCGTAGCTTTAAACAGCTTGTTTTCGGGGTATTCGACGACTATTTCGTCGCCGTCGTAATAGGACATTTTTACGTTGCCCGCGTCTTGCCGCACGTATACGGAAGAAACTTCTTCCGCGGAGGTAAAAGTTTTCATTTGGAATTTGGGTTTAACCGTCCAGCCGCATACTGCCAGCGTTATTATTGCTATTATCGCGCCGAAAACGGCTATCGCACCGCCTACGATAAGACCTTTAACTATAGAATTCATTACACACCTGCCTTTTTCGCCGCCGTACTGCTTTTGAGCCAAGCGAAGAATTTGGAAAAGCCTTTCCACATAAGCGCCGCCAGCTTAAAAAGCAGCGGACACAGCGCAATGCCTACGCCCATGGCGGCAATTCCGACGCCTAAGATAAAGAAGCCGTAAGCCGCCTCGCCTGCAATGAAAGTGCCGATCGACGCGCCTATCATCGCCCCGCCGGAAGCTATCGTCAGGATAGGCGTCGCGCACAGCGCTACCGTCGTCAAGACCGTTACAAGGATAAGCATTGCAACGGGCAAAGCCAGCGCTATACATAAAATTACGTAGCCGGCGTTGCTCTCTTTTGCGGGTTTGACCGCTTCGGGTTGAGGTTGCGGTTGAGGTTGAGGAGGCGGTGTTGCCTGTCTCGGAGGCGGAGGGGGAGGAGGGTTGTAAACCGGCGGAGCCGTCTGCGCCTTGGGCTGAGCGGCCGCTCCCGCGGGCGCTTCGGCATACGGTACAGTGTTATCCGCAAGCATGCTTTGCGCGGCGTCGTACGGCGCGCCGAAGTCCTCTATAATTTCACGCTCGGAAAATCCCGCCTCACGTCTGTCGGCGTACGCTTCCGCATAGTAGTCCAAAACGCGCCGTCTTTCGCTTTCGCTTACGCATAAAAGGTTGCTTTTAAGTTCGTCGCGCCATTCGGTATATGTCATATTCTGCCTCCGAATACTTTCTTGTAAATTTCGTTTATTTCAAGCAGGTCGTTCCTGCCGGACGCAAGTTTTTTAAGCCCCGATACGGTAATTTTATAGTACCGTCGCAGTCTGCCGCTGTACTCCGCGGTGCGCGTGGTAAGGTACCCGCCCGCTTCAAGCCTTTTCAAAATAGGGTACAGCGTACTTTCGGATATGTCTATTATACCCTGCAAGTCGCTTATAATTTTATATCCGTAACTTTCGCTTCTGCTTATCGCGTGCAAAACGCACACGTCCAGAACGCCCTTTTTAAGCTGAATATCCATACGTATACCCCGTTTTGTCTAATACTATACATTACATAGTATGTTTTGTCAAGTGTTTTTTTGTAAATAATTAATTTTTTTTTACGGATAATATTTTTATGGTTACACTTGAAAAGCACATAAAAAGCGTAAAGGACGTTTTGACTTCCGAGGACATAATCGTTTTCGAGTTCGAGTCCTCAAAGGGGAAAAAGTTTGCGGCAATTTACGCCGACGGGCTTGCGGACAAACAGCTTATCGGCGAGCTTGTCGCCAAGCCTTTGAAGGCGGCGGAAAACGACGCCAATGCGGAGGACGTAAAAAAACTGCTCGCCTCGCCCGAGGTAAAGGACTGTAAAAAGGCAAAGGACGCCATAAGTGAAATTTCCGACGGAAACGTCGCCCTTTTCATCGACGGGGAAAGCGATTTTTATATAATCGGTTTGAAAAATCCGCCCGGAAGGACGGTGGCGGAGCCGCCTACACAGGTCACGTTAAAGGGTCCGCGCGAGGGCTTTACCGAGGATATAAAGACAAATCTCGGACTTGTGCGTAAGCGGCTTAAAAGCGACAAGCTTAAAGTAAAGACGGTGAAATGCGGAGAGCGCTCCGATACGGCCGTGGCTTTGGTCTATCTGGACGGCGTTTGCGCCAAAGGACTTCCCGAACGGGTAGAAAAGCAGATTGCCGCGCATGAGATAGACCTTGTGCCCGACTCGTCGTATATTTCCCAGTTTATTTCCGGAAAGCCGCGCTCGGTATTCAAGCGCAACGGTACGTCCGAAAAGCCCGATATCTTCTGCGCCAAAATAAGCGAGGGCAGGGTGGGGCTTATTGTGGACGGCTCGCCCATAGCTTTGACGGTGCCCTATATGCTGGTTGAGGATATACAGGCGGCGGAAGATTATTACGCGCTGTCTTACCGCTCTACAATAACACGGCTTTTACGCATATTCGCCTTAATAATAGGCATATTTCTGCCTGCCATTTACGTGGCGGCGCAGCTTTTCAAGATACAGATAATTCCTTTTCAGCTTCTTTTAAAGGTTTCCAGCTCGGTTTCTGGGTTGCCCGTATCGCCGAGTATAGAGATGTTTCTGACGCTGTTCGTACTGGAAGTTTTAAACGAAGCCTCTGTAAGAATGCCCAAATACGTAGGGCTTGCAATGTCGGTAGTGGGCGCGCTTGTCCTCGGCGATACCGCCGTGAAAGCGGGAATAATTTCCACCCCCGCGATAATTATAATAGCCTTTTCGGCGATATGTCTTTACATTACGCCCGACCTGGTGGAAACGACCACCACTTTAAGGTGGATATATCTGATTGTCGCCGGCAGTATAGGTCCCTTCGGCATAGCGCTGTTTACGGCTTTCCTTATCTGCTATCTCGTCACCGAACAGTCGTACGGCGTGCCGCTGATGGCGCCGTTCGCGCCGGTTATTAAAAACGATTTGTACGACAGTATGGTAAAGGCGAATTTGTACGCTTTGAAAAACCGTCCGTCCGCACTGCGCTCGGCGCAGAAAGTGAGGTTAAAGACAAAATGAAAATAAGCGTAAGACAGATATGTTTTATATTGTTATGCTATAACGCCGTAAGCAAAATGCTGCTGTATCCCACGGTTTTAAGTCACTATTGCGGACGCGATTTGCTTTTCGCCGCGCTTATAGATTTCGGCGTGCAGGCGGTCGTGGTGTGGGCGGTAAGCTTTCTCTGTTCGCGTACGGACAAAACCTTTTTTCAGCTTTTGGAAGGTACGTTCGGCAATATTTTCGCGCGGATAATTTACGGGCTTTTCGCCCTGTTTTTCATCGCCGCGACTATAGTTCCGCTGTGCGAGCAGAAGCTTTACGTGCACACTATTTTTTACGATACCGTGCCGTCGCTTTTGATTTTTCTGCCTTTCTTTTTCTTCTCTATATATGCGGCGGGCAAAAAATTCACCAATATAGGCAGAAGCGCCGACGTTTGCATGCCCATATTCGTGCTTTCTCTCATTTTCGTATTTTCCATGTCCGTGCTGGAAATAAAGTGGAGTTCCTTCATGCCCGTCCTCAAAACGCCCGTAAAGGATTTGTTCGGCGGCGCGTTGGGAACGGTTTTCCGTTTTGTGGAGCCGTGTTACGTGTTAATGTTTATGGGGCATTTCAAATATAAAAAGGGCGACGCGGCGAAGATGACCATTTCCTATATCGGCGGCGCGCTGACAGTATTGCTGTTTCTTTTCACGTTTTACGGAATATACGGCGATATCGCCCAGTCGCGGCAATTTGCGGTATCCAAAATTTCGCTGTTCTTCCCCGCGATAGACACCATAGGAAGAATAGATTTTATAGCTTTGTACATTTTGGAAATAGTTATGCTTTTCGCGCTTGTGCTTAATATACAGCTTGCGCTTCACTGCGTCATGAAGTGTACGGGTTACCAAAACAGAGCCGTGCTGTCGCTTGCGGTTAACGCCGCGCTGATAATATTGCTGCTGGTGTTCGACCACGGCTTCAACAATCTTCATACCTTTTACGCGAAGTGGATGTGGATAGCGTTTGCCGTATTCGCCAACGCGATACCCGTCCTTGCCTGGACGCTGAGGAGGAAAGAGAGATGATTAAACGCTTTTCCGTATTTATTTACTGGGCGATAATGATAGCCCTTATAGCTCTGTTTTTTACTAACGATTACGGCGTCGTGGATATTCACAAAAGCGCCATTATAGTCGCGGTCGGCATAGACCCTGCGGGGGAAGAAGTTCAGGTCACCGCCCAGCTTGCGCTTCCGCAACCCTCGCAGTCGGGGGAAAACGTACAGTACAAAGAGGTTCAGGGCAGCGGACTTACGGTTGCGGACGCTTTGAACGAAATAAATTCCAAGACGGGTTTTTATCCCAGATTGCAATTTTGCAAGCTTATACTTTTGGGCGAGGGCTGTCAACAGCACGAGCTTTTCCGTATCCTCGGCTGTTTTTACCGCAGAAACTATTCCGAGCTGACAGCGCTTGTGGCTATGTGCGAGGGTAAGGCGCAGGACATGCTGGCAATGCCCGCAACGGTAAACCCCGAAACCTACACCGCTGTTCAGCGCGTGCTGTCGGAAGAACTGGCGAAATCCGCAAACGTATCCTCGGTAAATCTCAAAGACGTTGCGGTGTCTAATTATTCCGAAAGCGAAGCGTGCTGTATGCCGTATATTCAGGCTTCCAAACCGGGCACGTCGCAAAGCGGCGGCAACGGCGACAACGTCGGCGGAGAAAGCGCCGGCGGCGGTCAGGGCGGCGGGTCGTCTGGCGGACAAAGCGGCGGACAAGGCGGCGGACAAGGCGGCGGACAAGGCGGCGGGCAAAGCAGTGCGCAAAGCGGCGGGTCGTCGAGCGGGCAAAGCGGCGGCGAGGGGCAGCCCGTGGATTTCACGGCGCGCAAAACCGCAGTGTTCGCGCGAGGAAAATTTGCCGGACTTCTCGACGAACAGCAATCCTTCGCTTACAATATTTTAAAAAACAATATACGTCTTGCAGTGCTTCCGTGCGACTCGGAAGGTATTCATTACACCGTGGGGCTTAAAAATACTACCGGCGGCGTCAAGCTGAAAGTTAAAAACGGCGTGCCTGAGCTTACCTTAAAGTTCAAAGCCAACGCGCAGATTCAGGGCGTCAAAAAGGTTATGCAGCCGGAGGAAGTAATGTACGACGACGTTGTTCAGAAAAACGTTTTGCGCGGCGCCGAGAAAGCGGTGGAGGAACGGTTCGACGCTTTGATAAAAATGTGCGTGGAAAACGATTGCGACATTTTGGGCGCCAAGGAGCTTCTTCACAAGTACAATCATAAATACTGGAATGCGTTCCGCGGCGATTTGCTTACCCGCATGAAGGTAAATTACGACGTTGAAATAATCAGCCATAACTGACGTTAAAACTTCCGCGCAGGCGGAAGTTTTGTCATTAGAACTTATTTGCGCGGGATAAGCGTATAAAGTTATTAACGTTTGCCTTTTTCCGTTAAAAGTGTTAAACTTTAATTATGAGAATGAGAAAGAAAAACAACCTTGAACAGCGTCTTGCAGGGTGCGGCGATATCGTTACGGTAGCCGACCTTACGGACAAAAACATGCTTACGGCGGCGCGCGATAAGGAATATCTCGATTTGGATAAAATTTTCCCCTGCGCAAATCCCGTCCGTATAGAAATAGGCTGCGGTAAAGGAAAATTCGTCTGCGAGACTGCCGCCGCCGAACGTGGCGTCAATTTTATAGCGGTGGAAAAAATTTCCAACGTGATAATCGACGCGTGCGAGCGGGCTAAAAGTTTCGGTTTGAAAAACGTGTACTTTTTGAACTGCGCGGCGGAGGTGCTTCCCAAATATATAAAGCCGCACACGGCGGAAGTAATTTACCTCAACTTTTCCAACCCCCTGCCCAAAGAGGGTTACAAGAAACAGCGGTTGACGCATACGCGCTTTCTGGAAATTTACCGCGGACTTTTAAAGTCGGGCGGGAGAATAATCCAGAAAACCGACGACCCCGCGTTTTACGCGTTTTCGCTTGAAAGCTATGCCGCGGCAGGCTTTAAAATTACCGAAGTATGCGAGGATTTGGCGGCGCACCCCGTCGCGGGCGATGCCGAAACGGAACACGAAAGCCTTTTCAAAAGCATGGGTAAGAAGATTTTCAGAATTGTGGCGGAGGTCTGATTGGTTTATTTTTATATCTGCGCGGGCGTCGCTGTCGGCGTAGGGTTGATTGTACTTTTCGTATGGTTCAATAACAGCTGTCTTAAAATTACGCGTTACAATCTTAAAATAGACGGCGCGGATAGGACGAGGATTGTTCACCTGTCGGATTTGCACGGTAAAAATTTCGGACGCGGCAACCGCAAGCTTATTGACAAAATCGCGCGGTTAAAGCCCGATTTTATTGCGTTTACGGGCGATATAGTTCACCTCTATACCCCTAAAAACTGCGAAACCGCGGAAAAGACGGTGGCGGCGCTTACGCAGATAGCGCCGGTATATTTTGTCGCGGGCAACCACGAAATGCGCAACAAGGGTTACAGGTTTTTGCGCCGTCAGCTTATGGAAGCGGGCGCGCGCGTTCTGGACGATATGGCGGCGGAGCAAGGAGGGCTTACGGTTGTCGGGCTTAACGGCGCTTCGCTTAGGAACGAAAAAATTTTTACTGTAACGCCGCAAAAGTCGCCAAAAATTCTGCTCGCGCACGAGCCGCAGTTTTTCGGTAAATATTCGTCCGCCGGTTACGACCTTATTCTGTGCGGTCACGCACACGGCGGTCAGTGGCGCATACCTTTTACGGGTATAGGGCTTTTTGCCCCGGGGCAGGGAAAATTCCCGAAATACACGTCGGGAACGCACGTTTCGGGTAAAAGCGTCATGATAGTTTCGCGCGGGCTGGGCAATTCGGAGTTTCCTTTGCGTCTTTTTAACCGTCCCGAAATAGTTGTTGCGGACATAAACGCATAAACCGACGTAAAATTTATAAATATTCACATATACCCGCATAAAAACGGAGTATTATTCAATTTTACTTGACATAAACCGCAAAAATGTATTAAAATCGCAATATAGATTTTAAGCGTTTTTTGCTTGAAAAGGAGATATTGATGAAAAAATCTTTTATGACAAGCCTTACTGCGTTAGCGTGTGCGGCGGTGTGCGCGCTCGGC
Organism: uncultured Clostridia bacterium; assembly: GCA_947053655.1. Classification (GTDB taxonomy): domain Bacteria; phylum Bacillota; class Clostridia; order Christensenellales; family Borkfalkiaceae; genus Coproplasma. Next base: position 34,668 of record CAMRTO010000012.1, on the reverse strand, counting down.
TTTACGGCTTGTAAAGACAAGGACGATAATAAAAATAAAGAGGTCGGGACGGGTGATATAACCAAACCCGCCGCGCTCGTTCTCGATACCGAAACAGACTATTCATTCGGCGGCGAGGCGTATTATTACAGCCTTAACGTTGAAACGGAAGGCTATTACCGTCTGGTTTTCACGGGCGACAGCGCCGATACAATTTCTATTGCATACGGCAAACTCAATTCCGCCGGCAACGGACTCGACGGTAAAAAATCGACCATCGTTATAAGCGGCAGGGCTACAGTCCAGCTTGTTACGGGCGTAAACTATTTAGGTTTTACCTCGGATTCCGACAATAAAATCTCGGGCAAGTTTACCGTTTCGTTAGTTGATAACAAACCCGTCAAGGGTCCCGATATTTCTGCGGGCGTTCCTTTGGAGCTGAACGTTCCCGCGGGCGGCAACGGCATAGAGTGCACGCTTAACGGCGTGCCGGGCAAAAAGTATACCGTTACCGCAACCGTAGACAACGTTGCCGTGAACAGTATACATCTGTTTGTCGAGGCGGGCGTACAGGGTTACGGCGCAATAGAAAAATTCGAATTTCTCGCGGGCGAAACTCTTACTTTAAAGAATATGGGAACGCAGGCTATAAACGGCGTTATTGTTACTTTTGCCGAAGCGTTACCGGAACATCTTGAATTCGATTCCATTACTTTGGGTAGCGAGGTAACAGGGACGGAGCTTATTGACGGCTTCTATTACACCTATAAAATAGAGCTTGAAAATGGCTTTTACGCTGTCAGCGGAGAGATAAGCTTAGACGATATTGAAATCGGCGGCGAAATAAACGGAAACGAAGTCGACCCCAACGGCGAACACGCCGTCGCAATCGATAAGTTCGGCGCGTTCGAAGTGCAGACAGCGGGTACGTATTACGTCAGCGTGTATTCCGATAAATCTTTCACCGTTTCGGTAAAACCCGTCGTAAAATTGTCGCTTACGGAATCCGTTACCGTCAATATAGAAGCGGGCGGTAATGTGGAAGTTCCCATTGAGGCTGCGGTTGGCGGGTATTACAAAATTAAAGCGACAATCGGTCAAAATCCTGCGGAGGTTTTGCTTGTTATCGGCCCCGCAGTGTCCGGTTACGGCGTTGTTGAGTTCGAATATACCGAAGGCACCGTTGTTGCCGTTATGAACTCGGGCAGCGCAGACCTGACGGACGTGGTGCTTACGCTTGAAGAAGCCGAGCAGGGTGAAAGCTGGCGCGAGATAACTTTAGGCGAGACCGTTACGCCCGCCGCGCGCGAGCTGATTTTTAAAATTCATCTCGAAGCGGGGACTTACGTTGTAGGCGGCGATATCGACCTTTATGATATCGTTATAGGTTCGGACCTGGTTACGGAGAATTTGGAACCGGAAGTCGATTTTAACGGCGACGTTATTATCGGGTTTGAAAGCGGCGGCTCAAACGAATTTACAATCGCAACGTCGGGTACGTATTACGTAGGCATTTATTCGTCGGAGTCATTCGTCATTTCGGGTAAAGCATAATATTTCAATAAACAAAAAACAGTCCGTAAAGGACTGTTTTTTTATGTGCAAATATTTTGTGATATAATAATATATAATTGTCATCCTGAGCGTAAGCGAAGGGTCTTTCAGATGCTGACGCGATTGACGCATAAATAAATTACTTAACAAGCAGGGCAAGTACGGCTTTTATTGTGTGAAGCTTATTTTCACCCTGGTCCAGCACGACGCTGTTTTTACCGTCGATTACGTCCTCCGTAACCTCCGTCCCGCGGGAAGCGGGTAGGGGGTGCATAAATATAGCGTTGTGCTTAGCATAGCTTAAAAGCGCGGCGTTTATAAGATAGGGCTTCATTATTTCACGTTCGCTTTCGGACAGGGAGAAGTGGTATCCGTAGCTGTCCGTGTAGACCACGTCGGCGTCTTTAACCGCTTCAACCGGATTATCCGTAACGAAAATATTCCCGTATTGCTCGGCGTGGCGCAAATGCTCGGGCTTCATTGCAAACTGCGGCGGGGTTGCCAGCGCCACTTCCAGCCCGCATTTTACCGCCGCCATGATAAGGGAAACCGCCGTGCTGCCGCCTTTGCCGACGTAGGCTATTTTAAGCCCTTCAAGCTTTTTCTTCTTTTCCCAAAGGGTGAACATGTCGCACAGCCCCTGCATGGGAACGTAATCTTCGTTGGTGGAGTTTATTATCGAAATGGACGAGACCGAGCAGAATTCGTCCAAGTCGTTCTGTTTTATTCCGCGCGTAACTATCGCTCCCACGCCGTAGCGCGAAATGACGTTTACTATGTCCTTTATGTTTTCGCCTGCGCGCATATCGTTTTCGATATAGGGCAGGTTCACGCACACGCCGCCAAGCTGTCCGACGCCTATTTCCAGCGCGGAGCGCGTCCTTATGGAGGAGTCGCCGAATAACAGCGCAACGGTAGTGCCCTGCAAAATGGCGGTGCTTTCGTGCGCGGCGAATTTCGCTTTCATGGCTTTTGTCGCGTAAAGAATTTCAAAAATTTCTTCCGTGGAAAAGTCCGCAAGCTTTGTCATGTGCTTTTTGTTTATCCCGTAAGAGGGGGTGTATCTGTTAATATCCATATCTTTTCCTTATTCCGTTAAATAGATTATACCCGAACGCGCCGCAAATTACAAGCCGTTATCTGCGCGAAAATTCGCAGCCGCAATAATTTTGGCGGTATAAACCGTATTGTTTGGAAAGCTCTATGCTTCTTTTATATCCGTCGCGCTTTTTGAAGTCGGAGTAAAGCCACTTTGCATTTCCACGCGCCGCGCTTTCGCCTGTTTCGTTAATAAGCCGCGCGTTTTTCAACGGGCTCAACGTCAGCGTTGTGGTAAACAGGTCGTAACCGCCGCTGTCGGCAAGCTCCGCCGTCTTGTTCAGCCGCAGCTTAAAACATTCCGCACAGCGCGCGCCGCCCTCTTTTTCGCTTTCGAGTCCCGCGGCGGCGGCATAAAAATCCTCCGCCCCGTGCGCGCAGTCAAGCAATTCCGCCCATCCCGTGGCGTTTATAAACTTTACAAGCTCCGCTTTCCTGCGTTCGTATTCCGCCCCGTCTATGTTGGGGTTGTAAAAAAGAACGGTTATTTTAAAATAATCTTTCAGCCTTTCCAGACAGGAGGACGCGCACGGCGCGCAACAGCAATGCAAAAGAAGTTTGGCGCCCTTAAATTTTTCAGCCTGCTCTCGGAAAAGCGCGTTGTAATCAACGTTCATAAATAAATTTTAACACTTTCCGCAACAAATTACAACAGAAAATAAATTTTTTTTATTTTCCGCCTTTTAAGGTTTGTTAAAAGCGCAATTCTGTGTTATTATATAAAGGTAATAAAACTTACGCCCCCGCGGGGGAGGAGAGGTGCTAAATGGCTGGACTCAAGCTCGGCTCGGTAAATAAAGTTTATCCTTCGGGAACCATGTCGCTTTTCGACATGAACTTCGGGGTGAACGAAGGGGAGTTTATAGTCGTTCTCGGCGGCGACGGAAGCGGTAAATCCACGCTTTTAAAGGTAATTGCGGGGTTGGAGGACGCTTCCTCCGGCACGGTTGAAATAGACGGAAAGGACGTCACCGACGCGGAACCCAAGGACAGGAACGTCGCCATGGTTTTCAGAAGCAACACGCTTTACCCCGCGCTGAACGTTTTCGACAATATGGCTTTCGGGCTTAAATTGCGCAAGGCTCCCGCCGCGCTTACCGAACAGCGCGTAAAGGCCGCCGCGGAAATTTTGGGGCTTACGGACGTTTTATACCGCAAACCCAAAACGCTTACCGCCGCGCAAAGACAGCGCGTCGCCGTCGGCAGGGCGATAGTGAGGGAACCTAAGCTGTACTTGTTCGACGAGCCTTTGGCGGGGCTGGACGATAAACTCGCCGCAGAGCTTTTGAACGTTATAGTAAATTTGCAGGCGAGGATGCAGGGCGCCTTCGTCTACGCGACGAAGAACGTTTCCGAAGCTTTGACCATAGGCACGCGCATAATCGTGCTTAAAAACGGCTTCATCCAGCAGATAGACACGCCCGCCAACCTTTACGATTATCCCGCAAACGCATATGTTGCATTCTATATAGGCTCGCCCACGATAAACTTTATAAACAAGGCTGAAATCGTGCGCGACGAAAACGGCGTTTACGCCTGCGAGGGCGCTTTGAAAATCAAGCTTGCCGACAGTATCGTAAAAAGATTTTCAAACATAGACGAATACGCGGGTACGGGCAAAAAGGTTGTTATAGGTATCCGTCCCGAGGACGCGTCGACGGGTGATGACGGCTTCGAAGCCGTATGCGTCAAAACAGAGGGTGAAAGCGGCGTTGCCTTTGCCGAGTGCGAGGCGGACGGTCACGCGCTTACGGTGAAATGCGGCGGAACGCTTAACCGCGGCGACGCTACGAAAATTTCGGTCGACGTGGAAAGGATTTATCTTTTCGACGGCGAAACAAGACTTACGCTTTTGGAGCGCGACGGCGGATATGCAAAGACGGACTTTGCCGAAGCGGACTACAAGCCTTTAAGCTTTGCGGAGGAGGAGAGCATAAAGGAAAAGTTCACCCCCAAAAAACAGGAAAAGAAAAAGAGATAATTCGTTTGACGCCGCCCCCGTTTACCGACGGGGGCGCAAATTTAAAAAAACGTTTAAAAATAAAAAAAGCGGTAAATAATCAAAAAGATGTGGCACGTTGTTTTAGACGCGTTTTTGGATACGCTGGTCGTGTTTCCTTTTCTGCTTGTCATATATATTCTGATAGAGTTTTTGGAGCACAGAACCACCTTTACGCGCAACCATAAAATTTTACAGGGCGAGCTTGCCCCCCTTATCGGCTCGGCTACGGGTCTTATTCCGCAGTGCGGTTTTTCGGTTATGGCGGCAAAGCTTTACGACAAGGGGCTTATCCGCACGGGTACGCTGATGGCGGTGTTTCTGGCAACCTCGGACGAGGCTTTCATAATTCTTCTGTCCAGCGGAACCAACGCCGGCGCGGTTATGCCGCTTGCGGTTATCAAATTGCTTGTAGGCATAGGCGCGGGCTATCTTATTAACTGTATACTCTCCAATGAAAAGCTTGAGGACGCGGGTATGGAGGAAATCCACGCATATTCCTGCGGAAGGGAGCACGAGGGTAAAAGTCAGGTAAGGCTGTACCTTATCGACCCGCTGCTTCATTCGCTTAAAATAGCTTTTTATCTGCTGGTTGTAAATCTTGTTTTCGGCTTTATAATAGACGCCGTGGGCGAGGATAAGCTTGCGGCGGCGTCTATGATAGGCGGCGCGTATTGGCAGCCGTTCATAACCGCTCTTGTGGGGCTTATCCCCAATTGCGCTTCCAGCGTGGTCATAACGGGCGCGTATATCAGCCGCGGCATAACCTTCGGCAGCTGTATAGCGGGGCTTTGCTGTAATGCGGGGCTCGGGCTTGTGGTGCTTTGCCGCAACACAAAAAAGATAAAGCGCAACCTGCTTTTCGTGCTTACGCTTTACCTCGTTTCCGCGTTGGCGGGGCTTGCCGTAAATTGTTTGGAGCTTGTTCTGCCGTACAATTTTTATTTTTAAAAGCCGTCAAAAGAAGTTGACTTGCGGCGCGGCTTTTGGTATAATTTGTAAGCGTTGCGGGTTTCGCAATTACTAACTGCGTCAGGCGAAGGAGGGTTGAAAGAGATGTCCACAATAAGAGTCGGTGATAACGAGTCCGTTGAAAGCGCGCTCAGGCGTTTTAAAAGAAAATGCTCGCGCGACGGCATAATAGGCGACTTGCGTAAAAAGGAATTTTACGAATCTCCTTCGGTCAAAAGGCGCAAAAAGACCGAAGCCGCAAGAAAAAGAAATAAAAATTAACAAAAGGGTCTGTCCGAATAAAAACTTCGGATAGACCTTTTTCAATGCGCAAAAAGTCGAATAATGTAAAAAAATGAAGGTTTTATATGGAAGACATCAAAGTTATCGCCCGCGCGGCGAAGCAAAGGCTTAAATCCAATTTCTGGGACGAGTGTAAAAGAAGCGTCGAGGCAGGCACAACGCTTGCCGTTCAGCGCGGTTTCAACGAAAGAAAGGTAAAATCTTCGCTTTGCGACAAGGTAAAAAACCACATTAACGGTGAAAAGGAAGACGAGTTTTATTTAAAAGTAAAAAGTCTTTTGGATACCGAAGGCGAGGTGTCCGACGCAATTTTCAGACTGACCGACAGGGAGTATTACGATTCCCTCTCGTACGAGGAAAAACAGCGCTACACTCTGCGCATATCGTCGCGGTACGTGCAGGCACTTGAAAAATACCGCAGGGAAAAAGAACTGGGCTTCTGATAATTAAAACGCCTTACCTCTTCGGGCGGCAAGGCGTTTTGAATTGTTTTATCATATAATAATATTATAATTGTCATTTAGTGTATTGACATTTGCCATAATTGGGTATATAATAATAAAAAGCAAAATATATCTAGTACAAAACTGGTAAATTATGGCTGAAAAGTGTGAATAATATGAAAAAGTTAATAGGAATAATGTTGACGTTGTTAATGTCTTTGGGCTTTGTTTTCTGCATGGCATGCGGACAGAACGGCGGTACCGGCGGAGGAACGGCAGACGACCCTTATGCCCATATACCTGCGGAATACAGGTTTAAACTTCCTGTGGAAGAATACGAACCCGATAGGGTATGCGGTGACACCAGTACCGGCGAAGCATGTGCATACAGAAGCAGTAAGACCGAGTTTGACAAAAACGACGTAACGCTTTCCTTCTATTTCGGTACGTACTTTGTCTACGACGACGCGCAGACGCAACTTGAAAGGTCTCCCTTTAGGGATTATCCGTTTTTGGATCTTTATTGTAAAGCATATAAACCTGTCGGTACATTATTCGAGCAAACCGGCGAACATTTTATAAAGCGCAATAACGGTAGATATATAAGCGAACATTACGATAAGTATAAGGCGATTTTTGTTTGCAATTCACATTGGCAACTAACGGAAATAATATTTAACACTAAAGAAGTTATAAAAATTCCTGCCGAATTGTTTACGGAAAGTGAAGGATTTATAAGCTTTCAGATAAGGGCTCCGCATTTATTGGATGAGAATAATATTCAAACTTTTAACTCTGTTATTATAAATTACCGTTTGGAAGAAGATAAAGTAATAATTCAAGATGATATGAAAATTCAATATTAAGGAAGTATTATGAAAATCAAAAGAAGTTTGTTGTTTTTGTCTGGTATTATATTTTTTTTATGTTGTGTAGGGATTATTATATCGGTCACGAGCTTAGACGGAACAAGAAGCTATGCGCAGACGGACGCAGGGGCAACGGTGCAAACCGTTGCCCCTGATAAGATTTCCTCCGTAAAAAGCGCAAAGGCGGATTGCGTGGATTTATCCGGAGCCGAGTCTCAGTCCTCGACTGTGGGCAGTATTTTCGTGCACGGCGCGCTGTCTTGGATAGACGACGACGGCATAGCTCACCCGTTGAGGGGAGTTAAAGTGATTATTAATAACAGAGAGTCCTACAACAATTCACCAGTATATATAGATCACCCTGTTGTTATGTGTATTGCTGATGATAACGGAAAATTTTCGGTTGAAATAGACAATGCGTGCGGTCCTTTGAATATTGTTGCGCGCGTATATGCCGGCGATGACAACGTTATTGTAAAACGAAGCAACTCCACCAAGGATGAATATTTTGTAAATTCCGATGTGCATGAAAATGTAATGGTGGGCGAACATGTTTATTTGACTGTTTCGGAAAATATGAATAGCGAGGAAGGACAAGCGTTGCAAATTTCGCAGGCGCTTTTAACCGCGCGTGACTTTGTTGCCGAAATGACAGGCAGTCAACCCGCTTCCGTATATGCAAGCTATCCCGGATTAGGCTCTAATTGCAATTATAGCAGAAGCAGAAGGGAAATTTCTATACTAAAAATGAATGCTATAAGCACCGGCAATTTACCTAACTCCTATGCGTCATGGGATGTGATAATGCATGAATACGGACATCATATCGAGTATGAATTGGGTATAATAGAAAGTGTTGGAGGAACGCATTGTTTTGATGAAAATGATGCCGACGTATTGGGTAATAAGTTAAACGGCATTCAGCTTTCTTGGTCGGAGGCTTGGGCTACTGTATTTGGTCTGGTAGCGCAGAATTATTACGGCAATTATTTAAAAGACATACGCTATGTAAACGATACATATTATGATTCTTATAAATTCAGTAAAAGGTATGACATTGAAAATGTAGCACAAAGAATATACGGCGAAGCGGGAGAAGGCTGTATTTGCGCCGTTTTATGGGATTTATTCGACGGAGGAGTAGAAAAAAACGATACCATCGAATTGGGCTATCAGGCATTTTGGAACGTCACTACAAGCAACGGTATCAAAACTTTTTCCGAATTTATAAATCAATTTTACTCCTTATATCCCGAATATGTTAATGCCGTAGGCGCAAATCTTACATATTATAGTATGGCTTCAACTTTGCCGGAAATTAATAACGTTAAGGATATAAGCATATCAACGGCGCCCACCTTTTCCTGGGTGGCGCAGGGTGGAAGCGCCAGATTCCCCAACGACAGGTTTAATCTTGTAATTTACGATGACAGCGGAAGCGAAATACTGCGCACAGGCGACATAAACACAACTGCTTACACGCTTACCCAGAACGAATGGAATAAAGTTTTGATTGCAAACTCGCAATGTTTTACCGCGTCGGTAGTTTCGTATTCTACAAAATCGGTCTTAACGGGCGGTTATTATACGGACAGATGCGAAAAAATTTACAAGCCGACACAAATTAACAAAAGCTGGACTATCAAAAAAACAGATAGATATAATGAGGATATTATAAGTTTATCTGCAGGTCAATTTATTGATTATAGAACAACGTTTGAAGCAGGCGAACAAAAAATAATTCAGACTTTCGGTGTTGCCGATACATGTATTTTTGTTTATGATACGGACGGTAGATTAATGAGTTATGACTATAATTCCGGATACGGTGCAAATGCATATATTTTCCTTGATATTAATCCCAAAACCGTTATAGTTCGGGTAAGGTTGGAAAACAATAGAATAGGCGGAACGTTCAAACTCGCGATAGTTAACGTGCGCGAGGACTATGATATAGGGTGTGAGTACGGTAATCTGAATTATTTCTATGACGGCGAACAATATTCTACATATAAAGACTGTGTAAACGTTTATACGTTTGTTGCTACGGAATACAGAAGAAATATTACGCTTACAGTCGATGCGGATTTCGATTCTTATTTGTACTTCATCGATCCGCGGTCGACCGATAGTATTTCAAGTGATTATAATAGACCGTGCGTCTTTAATGACGACGGCGCCGGTAATTTACAGGCTAAAATAGTTAAGAAAAATCTGACTGTCGGCGTTACGTATTTTGTGGTTGTAGGTCCGTATAACCCGTCGACTCAGTCCGGACATTTTTCTTTAAATATATCTTAAAATTATCAAAAAAATCGCTCGGGCTTATTGTTAAGCCGGGGCGATTTTTTATGGAAACACTTTAACTTAGTTTTGTTGTGTTTTGCGGCGGGGTGTGGTATAATCTTAAGGTATGGACAAGATATTGGAAAACCTCAACGAAGAACAGATTAAACCCGTAACGGACACCGAGGGCGCGGTGCTTGTGCTTGCGGGTGCGGGAAGCGGAAAGACGCGCGTCCTCACCTCCCGTATAGCGTATATTTTGCAGCAGGGCAAGGCAAATCTTTCGTCCGTTCTCGCCATAACGTTTACCAACAAGGCGGCGGGTGAAATGAAGGAGCGGCTTTATAAGCTTCTCGGCGAGGAGTGCGACACGCGCTGGATTTGCACTATCCACTCCATGTGCGTGAAAATTCTGCGCGACTTTGCGGACAGGGCGGGCTTGAAGCCCAACTTTTCCATATACAGCGAAACTGAGCGTGCGAATATAATAAAAAAAGCTTATCAGGAGCTTGACTTCGACGACGAAAAGCTTCTTAAAAGCGCAAAGTACCACATAGGCAACGCAAAAATGTTGGGGCTTGACCCCGATTTATACGGCAAGAAATACCGCGACGAATACGGTATTGAAAACGTCGTTCTCATATACGACAGATATAACAGGCATTTGAGGGAGAACAACGCGCTCGATTTCGACGATCTTCTGATAGAGACACTGCGGCTTTTGCGCGGAGACGAACAGACGAGGGAATATCTTTCCGACAAATTCAAATACATACTTGTGGACGAGTTTCAGGACACCAACGCCGTACAGTACAATATAATAAAACTGCTTGCTTCCAAACACGGAAACATTTTTGCCGTCGGCGACGACGACCAGTCCATTTACGGCTGGCGCGGCGCGGAGATAGAAAATATAATGCGCTTCGACAAAGACTTTGCGGGCGCCAAGATTTACAAGCTGGAAAGGAATTACCGTTCTACCAAAAGCATTTTGTCGCTTGCCAACGCCATTATAAAAAACAATGCGGTGCGGCGCGGCAAAACGCTTTGGACCGAGGCGGACGAGGGCGACAAGCCCGTCTACTATCAGGCGGAGGAGGAAGCGGGTGAAGCTTTGTACGCGGCGCGCATTATTTCCGACGGGGTTTTACGCGGCGGCAACTATTCCGACTACGCTGTTTTAATGCGCATAAACGCGCTGACCCGCTCTTACGAGCAGGAGTTTACCAAATACGGAATTCCTTACAAGGTTTTCGGCGGCTTCCGCTTCTTCGAAAGAAAGGAAATTAAGGACGTCCTCGCTTATCTGCGGCTCATATCCAACCCGTATGACAACGAGGCTTGCGAAAGAATTATCAACGTTCCCCGCCGCGGAATAGGCGGCAAGACTTTGCTTGCCATGTACAATTACGCGCAGGGTAACGGTCTGACCCTATACGACGCGTGTGTGGATTGCGACAATTTGACTATCCCGCGCGGAGCGAAGGAAAAAATAAAGGATTTTGCCGCGCTTATAAGGGATTTTATAATTTCCTCGCAGCAGACGCCCGTTAACATGCTTGTCCGCGAGGTGATGCTTTCGGCGGACTTGCGTTCCGCTTACGACGACGGAACGGACGAGGGCGACGGAAAGCTTGCCAATCTGGACGAATTTATCGCTTCCGTCGACGACTATTCTCGTCTGAACCCCGCGGCGACCTTGGACGAGTATCTCAATTCCGTTACGCTTTCATCCGATCTGGACGATATGGACGACTCCGACTACGTTACCATAGCCACGATTCACGCCGTAAAGGGGCTGGAATTCCCCTGCGTTTTCGTGTGCGGACTGGAGGACGGAATAATGCCGTCGTCGCGCGCCGACCAGGACGGCAGAAGCACGGAGGAGGAGCGCAGGCTGATGTACGTAGCCATTACGCGTGCGGAGAAAAAGCTTTTTCTTACGCGCAGTAAGTCGCGCTATCTGTACGGACACAGGGATATCACGCGACCGTCGCGGTTTATATCCGAGCTTGCGTCCGAGCTGGGCGTTCAATCCGTCCGTACGCCGTACTATTACGACGGCGGCGGCAGAAAGTACGCTACGGCGTATAAGGACGACTATTCTCACTCCGCGGGCAAAGCGGTTTATTCGTCCGCGGACGGCTATCAAAGCGATATTCCCGCGGCGCAGTCGGCTTTCAGGCCGTCGTTCGCTTCGGCGGCGAAGCAAAACGGCGGCGGCGGAAAATACGGTGTAGGCATGCGCGTGCGCCACCCCAAATTCGGCGTAGGCATGGTTGTCGCTGTAAAAAGCGGCGGCGCGGTTGTAAACGTCGCGTTCGACGGGCAGGGCATAAAGGAATTGTCCGCGTCGCTTGCCCCGCTTGAAATAATAAAATAAGGGAGAACTTATGGACAGAGTACGTTACCTTATAGACACGCTCAACAAATGGGCGTACGAATATTACGTTTTGGATAATCCGTCGGTTTCCGACAGGGAGTACGATAAGCTTTACGACGAACTCAAAGCCATTGAGGAAAGCACTGGCAAGGTAGAGTTCGACAGTCCCACAAAGCGCGTCGGCGGCGAACCCGTAAAGGCGTTCGGGCGGCATGCGCACGTGGCGCGGCTGTACAGTCTGGATAAGTCTGTGTCTTATGAGCAGTTGGAAGCGTTTTTTACGCGCGTCGGCAAATCCTGTGTAAATCCCGAATACACGGTGGAATACAAGTTCGACGGGCTTACCATGTGCCTGACTTACGACGGGGGGAAATTCGTCCGCGCGACAACGCGCGGCAACGGCGTAGAGGGCGAGGACGTGACCGCGCAGTGCCTCACGATAAAATCTTTCCCGCTGACGATAAAATATAAATCCCTTTTGGAGGTTCAGGGTGAAGCCGTGATCCGTTTAAGCGTCCTTGAAGAATATAACAAAACCGCAAAGGAACAGCTTAAAAACGCGCGCAACGCCGTCGCGGGCGCGATAAGAAATCTCGACCCCAAAGTCACGGCGGAGCGCAAGCCCGAAATTCTGTTCTACAACGTAAACTACATGGCGGAGGGCTCTCTCCCCACGCAGGTATCGCATTTCGATTTTTTAAAGGACAACGGATTTAAAGTATTTCCCTTTTTGCGCCTTTGCGGGTCGCGCGCGGAGGTGATATCCGCGATAGAGGAAATAGAGGTTGAAAGAAAATCGCTGGACGTGCTGACCGACGGCGCGGTAATTAAGCTGAACGATTGCACCGTGCGCGACGGTCTGGGCTATACGGACAAATTTCCGCGCTGGGCAATGGCTTACAAATTCGAGGCGGAGGAAAGCACCACCCGCGTAAACGACGTAATCTGGCAGGTTGGAAGAACGGGTAAACTTACCCCGCTTGCGCTGGTGGAGCCTGTCGAGCTTGCCGGCGCGACGGTCAAAAAAGCCACGCTCAACAACTACGGCGACGTATTGCGCAAGGACGTTAAAATCGGAAGCAGGGTGCTTATCCGCCGCTCAAACGAGGTTATACCCGAAATTCTCGGCGCGGTGGAGCATACCGACGGAAGCGTTCCCGTCGAAAAGCCGGTCGCTTGCCCCTATTGCGGCAGTAAAATCGTAGAGGTCGGCGCAAATATTTTCTGTCCCAATAAAAAATGCCGTCCGAGAATAATAGGCAAAATGGAGCACTTTGCCCAAAAGGACGCCATGGATATAGAGGGGCTGTCGGAAATGACCGCGGGTCAGCTTTACGACGTTTTGGGCATAACGGACTGTTCTCGTCTCTATTCGCTTACCGCGGAGGAGCTTTCGAAGCTGGACGGCTTCAAGGACAAAAAAATAAAAAATCTGCTTACGGCGCTTGAAAAAAGCAAAACCGTCCCGCAGGAAAGATTTTTGTTTGCGCTCGGCATAGACGGCGTAGGAAAAGTCGCCGCAAAGGATTTATGCAGGCGCTATTCCGATTTGGGCGAGCTTGCCCGCGCGGATAAAGAACAGCTTTTGGAGCTTGAAAACATAGGCGACGTCACTGCGGAAACGATAGTAAACTGGTTTGCCGACGAAGAAAATCTTGCGGAGGTCGAAAGACTTTTTGCCGCGGGGGTGCGCCCCACGGCAACCAAAAAGGCCGCAACCGGCGGAATTTTTTCCGGTCAGTCGGTAGTGCTTACCGGCACGCTCGAAGGCTTTAAACGCTCCGACGCGCAAAAGCTTATCGAGGAAAACGGCGGAGAATGTCAAAGCTCCGTCACTGCCAAAACCACGCTTGTTATCGCCGGAGAGGCGGCGGGTTCTAAGCTTGACAAAGCCAAAAAGCTCGGTGTTGATATTATCGACGAAGCACAGTTTAAAGGCATGCTGGGCTTATAATTGAAAAAAGCGGTAATCCGCCCGCGGCGTCAGTCAACGCCGCGGGCGGATTTTATCAATCATTCTCCCGTGCTATTTTCGCGCCTGACTGTCATCCTGAGCAACGCGAAGGATCTTAAAAAGATTCTTCACTGCGTTCAGAATGACAGGCAGTAAGTAAAAAATTTTAAAAAACGCTTGACATAAGTCGCGTAGAGTGTTATTATATTATCAACATATGAATACTTATTCATAATATAATAAAAAACACATATACTACAAGAGAGGTAAATTATGAATTATTGCGAAAACGAAGAACATAAAGAGCGGGCGGCAAAAGCCAAGGCGGAAATGCCCACCGACGAACAGTTAACACAAATGGGCGCGCGTTTTAAAGTTATATCGGAGTCGTCGCGTCTTAAAATTTTACTTGCGCTTTCGGGCGGCGAGCTGTGCGTGGAGCATATTACAGCCGTTGTGGACGCCGCACAAAGCGCGGTGTCGCACCAGCTTAAAACGCTTAAAGACAACAAAATCGTAAAATGCCGCCGCAGTGGGAAGAATATACTTTATTCGGTTTCGGACTGGCACATTCTGACCATGATAAACGTTGCCAAGGAGCATTTGGATTGCGATGAATAACGTAATTAAAATAACGGGACTCGATTGCGCCAACTGCGCGAGAGAGCTGGAGGAGGAGCTTTCCGCCGTCGCGGGAGTCAAATCCGTCAGCGTAGATTTTATGGCGCAGAAGGTTTATGCGGACTGTACGGAAGAAGCCGTTGCGGAGATTAAAAACCGCTGTAACAACTTCGAGGACGTCAAGGTGGTTGAAGACATGCCTGAGGATATGCCGCCAAGCGACGGGGAGCGCATTAAAATTACCGGTCTTTGCTGTGCCAACTGCGCAAGAGAGCTGGAAGAAATTTTAAACAAAACCGACGGGGTAACCGCAACGGTGGATTTTATGAACATGTGCGTAATTCTCGATGCGGATTCCGCATCTGCGCGCGAGCAAGCCGTCTATAAGATAACCCACTTCGAGGACGTCAAAATCGCGGACGCGAAACCGCAGAAAAAAAGCGCGTTCAGAACGCACCTTAAAGAAATTATCGCCATAGCCGTTTCCGCGCTGTTTTTTATTCCCGCCGTTGCCATGGATCTGGCGGGCGTGGCTGAAAACGGGCTTGCATATAAAATTTTGATTTACTGCTTTTTCGGCATAGCTTATATTTCCGTCGGTTACAAGGTTTTGTGGAACACCTTGAAAAATGTTTCCAAGGGCAGAATCTTCGACGAAAATTTTCTTATGACGGTCGCGTCGCTCGGGGCGATAGCGCTGGGCATTTTTGCGGGAGACGGCTTTGCCGAGGGCGTTGCCGTAATGTTTTTATATCAGATCGGCGAGCTGTTGCAGTCCGTCGCGGTGGGCAAATCTCGCGGTTCTATTTCCGAACTTATGGATTTGAAAAGCGAAACCGCCACTTTGAAAACGGCAGACGGCACGCGCGCCGTTCCGCCCGAACAGCTTAAAACAGGCGACGTAATTATAATAAAGGCGGGTGAAAAAGTGCCCGTCGACTGCAAAATTTTAAGCGGCGCAAGCTCGCTTGATATGAAAAGTCTTAACGGCGAGCCCGTTCCGCGCGACGTAAAGGAGGGCGACGGCATTCTGTCGGGAAGCATAAATCTTTCGGGCGTGCTTGAAGCCGAGGTCGTGCGCGAATATAAAAATTCCGCCGTGGCGAAAATTTTGGAGCTTGTGGAAAACTCCACGGCGAAAAAATCCAAACCCGAAAAATTCATAACGAAATTCGCAAAATATTACACGCCGGCTGTGTGCCTTGCCGCGGCGCTGCTTGCGGGCGCGGTTCCTACAATAATCTGCGCGGTAAATTCGTCCTTCGGGTGGCCGACTTATGCTGACTGGATATACAAGGCTTTGGGCTTTTTGGTAATTTCCTGTCCCTGCGCGTTGGTTATTTCCGTGCCGCTGTCGTACTTCGGCGGCATAGGCAGATGCGCAAAATCGGGCATTTTGGTGAAAGGCTCTACCTGCCTCGACGCGCTGGCTGGCGCGACCGTAGCGGCGTTCGACAAAACCGGCACGCTTACGGAGGGCGCGTTTTCGGTAGTAAGCTATACCGACGAAAAGACGCTTGCCCTTGCGGCGGCTGCGGAAAAATTTTCTTCGCACCCTATCGCGGCGGCGTTTAAGGACGTAAAAGCCGACTTCGAAATAAGCGGAGCGGAGGAGATAGCGGGCAAAGGCGTCAAATGCCTGTGCGGAGGGGAAGTTCTTCTGTGCGGCAACGCCGCGCTTTTGGAGGAAAACGGAGTAATCTTCGATAAAAAGCAAAGCTTTTCCACTTTGGTCTACGTCGCTTTGGGCGGCAAATTTATCGGGGTTATAGAGATTGACGACGCCGTAAAAAGCGGAGCGCAACAGGCTGTCGCGCGGTTGAAAGCGCAGGGCGTGACCTATACCGCAATGCTTACCGGCGACGGCAAGGAGAGGGCGGAAGCGGTTGCGGACGCGGCGGGACTCGACGGCTGTTTTTCGGGACTGCTACCCGACGAAAAGCTGGCTGAGGCGGAAAAGCTTAAACAGAAGGGCAAGCTTATTTACGTCGGCGACGGCATAAACGACGCGCCCGTTATGACGGCGGCGGACTGCGCGGTTTCAATGGGCAAGGTCGGTTCGGACGCGGCAATCGAAGCCAGCGATATAGTGCTTGTTTCGGATAATCTTTCCTCTCTGCCCCTCGGCAGAAAAATAGCTAAGGGCACGCGGTCGATAGTTTTGCAGAATATAATAGGATCGCTTGCCGTTAAAGCGGTAATTATGATTTTAAGCGTAGCCGTGCCGAACTTTACCCTGCCGCTTTTCGTGTCGGTAATTGCCGACGTGGGAGTAATGCTCGTCGCGGTGCTAAACGCAATGAGGACGGCGCTTATAAAATAACGACAAAAATCGGCAAATTGCTTTCAAACGTTTGCCGATTTGTTTTTTTTATGTTACAATGTGAAAAATAAGTGAATTTTTAAGCCGCCGCGGCGGCTGTTTGCCGTTTACGGCAAACAAAATTACGCTTACAGTAAAAAACGGAGGATATTTTTTAATGGATGAAGAAACCAAAGAAGAAGTAGTTTCTACGCCCGAACAGCCCGAACGGCCCGCCGAAGCGGCGGAAACTCCCTCTGCGGACGGCGCGGCGGCAGTAGCCCAAAGCCCTTATAAAGGCTTCTGGGGTAAGATAGACAACTATTTCGGAATCAGCAAAAGCGGGTCAAAGTTCAAGACGGAAATAGTCGCGGGTCTTACGACGTTCATGGCAATGGTTTATATACTTATAGTAAACCCTTCCATGTTCGGTTACAACCTCGACGCGGTTTCCTTCGGCGGCATGTACATAGCCACGTCGCTCGGCGCTATAGTCGGTACGCTGTTAATGGCTTTCCTTGCAAAAATGCCTTTGGCGCAGGCCTCGGGTATGGGCGTAAACGCGTTCGTCGTGTTTAACCTTGTCAAATACGGCGGGCTTACCTATGCAAACGCTATGGTGTTTACCCTTCTTGACGGCATAATTTTCATAGTTCTGACCGTTACGGGACTGAGAAAGTATATCTTTACGGCAATCCCCGACGAGGTAAGAAAAGCCATAAACGTAGGTCTCGGTCTGTTTATCGCGTTTATCGGCTTGCAGAACGCGGGCGTTATCGTAAACGACGATTCCACTCTTGTAAACCTTACTTCCTTCAATATAATTAGCGCTATAGAGCATACCAAGTATTTCGCTACGTACGCAAGCGGTACCGTGGGCGGCATGCTTCCCGCAATCGTTGCGATACTCGGCGTAATAATTATGGCGATACTCGCAAAGAAGCACGTCAAAGGTTATATCCTTTGGGGCGTTCTCGGTTCTACCGCGCTGTATTACATACTTGCGGGCTTCGGCTGTATCGGCTGGGGACAATCCGTAACTGCGGATGACGGCTCTGTCGTATTCTACGGAAGCGAGGCGTGCAAGCAAATTTTCAAAAATATAAGCATGGACAACCCTTTCAAGGCGTTCGAGCTGTGGGGTAAGGAATCCGTAGGTCAGGTATTCGTAAACGGTTTCGACTTCAAGCACTACCTTGACGCGGGCAACTCGGTCGGTTCTCTGGTTCTGCTTATTATCACTTCGGCGCTTTCGCTGTGCATGCTGGATATGTTCGATACCCTCGGCACGCTGTACGGCGCATGCTCCAAGGGCGGACTTTTGGACAAAAACGGCAATCCCCTCAACATGAACAGGTGCATGCTTGCGGATGCGGTTGCAACCACTACGGGCGCTATATTCGGAACTTCCACGGTTACGACCTTCGTCGAATCCTCCGCAGGCGTTGCGGCGGGCGGCAAAACGGGCTTTACGGCGCTTATTACCGGACTTTGCTTTATCGTAGCGATGTTCCTGTCGCCCATTGCCAAGCTTATCCCCTCGGCGGCGACGGCAACCGCGCTTATATGGGTGGGCGTGCTTATGATGAGCTCGGTTACCAATATCGATTGGAAAGACCCCGCAGTCGCGCTTCCCGCATTCCTTACCATTGCGGTAATGGCGTTCGGTTACGAAATTTCCTACGGTATCGGCATCGGTATAATTTCCAGCGTAATAGTAAGAATTTGCACCGGCAAGATAAAGAGCATTTCCGTCGTAACCTGGATAATAGCTGTTTTCTTCCTCGCAACGTTCCTGCTTACTCACTGATATAAAACAAATTTCAAAACACCGCTTGTAAAAGCGGTGTTTTTATGTTACAATGCTTTTCGGAGGATAAATTATGCTTGAAAAATATATTTCCGCCGCCGCGGGACGCGAAAAGGCGGAGCTGGTTTTAAAAAACGCGGCTTATCTGGACGTGTTCTGCGGGGTGATAAGAAAGGGCGACATAGCCGTCGTCGGCGGTAAAATCGTCGGCATAGGCAGCTACGAGGGGGAGAAAGAGCTTGACGTTTCTCATCTTACCGTTTTGCCCGGCTATATCGACGGTCACGTACATATCGAAAGCTCGCAGCTTTCACCGGAGGAGTTTGCTTCTCTTATTGTTCCGCGCGGAACGACAACGATAATTGCCGACCCGCACGAAATTACCAACGTCTGCGGCAAAGCGGGGTGCGAGTATATTGCAAGGGCGTCGGAAAACGTTCCTCTGGACGTAAAAATACAGCTTCCGTCCTGCGTGCCCGCAACTCCGTTCGAAACAAGCGGGGCGGTCCTTAACGGAAAGGACACGGAGGATACCGTCAAAGAAGGTTATATCTACGGACTCGGCGAATTTATGAATTATCCCGGCGTTATAAACTGCGACGCCGACGTTATAAAAAAGCTGGAGGCCGCCCACGCGCACGGCAAAATAATAGACGGGCACGCGCCTGCCGTTTACGGCGAAACGCTTAATGCGTACCTTTGCGGCGGTATTTCCACCGACCACGAATGCGTATATAAAGAGGAGATAGACGAAAAAATTTCAAAGGGCATGTATGTGCATATACGCCACGGTTCTTCAACGCAAAATCTCGGCAATGCCAAATGTATGACAAGTGCGAATATGCGCAGATTTATACTTTGCACCGACGACAGGCACGCCGCCGACTTAAAGGAAAAGGGACATCTGGACGACGCCCTGCGCCGTTTGGTGGCGGACGGCGTAGACCCTATAGCCGCGGTGACCTGCGCAACGCTGAACTGCGCGGAGTGTTACGGACTGAAATACAAGGGCGCGATAGCGCCGTTCTGGGCGGCGGATTTGGTGGTGGTGGACAACCTTAAAAACTTCAACGCCAGGTACGTTTTCAAGGACGGAAAGCTTGTCGCAAAAGACGGCAAGCCGCTTTTCGACACTTCCAAACGGTATCTTCCCGAAAACGTTTTAAACACCGTCCACGTAAAGACTTTAAAGCCGGAAGATTTTACGTTAACCCTTAAAGGCAAAAAAGCCAAGGCCATGACGATAGAGCCGGGCGGCGTCGTTACTGGCTGTGAAATTGTCGAAGTGCAAAGCGAAAACGGCGACGTCAATGTAAAGGGTACCGATATTCTGAAAATGGCTGTGGTAGAGCGGCATAAAATGACCGGCAATATCGGAAAAGGGCTTTTCAAGGGCTACGGGTTCAAGGGCGGCGCAATGGGTATAACCATAGCGCACGACTCGCACAATATAATTTTACTCGGCGACGACAACGCGGCGCTTGCGACAGCCGCCAACAAGCTTAAAGAGATAGGCGGCGGTATGGTTTTGGTCAATTCCGCCACGGGCGAAGTCGACTCGGTTACTTTGGATATAGGCGGGCTTATGTCCTCGCGCGATGCGGAAGGTCTGCAAAGGGACAGCAAAGCTTTAATAGAAAAAGCGTATTCCATGGGCGTAAAGAGAGAGCTTGAAGCCTTTATGTCGCTTGCGTTTTTGTCGCTTGCCGTAATACCCAAATTAAAGCTTCTCGATACGGGTCTTTTCGACGTGGAGAAATTTTCGTTCACCGATATTAACGCGGAGTAAATGAGGCTGTTGCGAAGCGATTCATGAGTGGAAATTTTCGTCATTCTGAACGCAGTGAAGAATCTAATATCAAGATTCTTCGGCAAGCCTCAGAATGACTTCCTCATCACCGCTACGCGGAGCTGTCTCAACCGCGGCAAAGAAAACCGTCCCAAAGTTTGCGCGGGCACGCAAACGTGTTACTATACTTTTGCTTATCCCGGGCGGAAAAACAACGGATATCCGTTGTTTGAGTAATTCGTCATCGTCCCAAATGATAAACCAATAAGTAAAGCCCGCCCCGACGCGTCGCGTCGGGGCGGGCGGTTTTTTTATTAAATTTGTTTTGCGCGGCGTGATAAAAGTCAAAAATTTAAACGGGGAGGGCTTTTTTTCAAAAAAATGCAATTTTTTCAAAAAACAATTTTACATATCAATTAAAATATAGTACAATTAAAGCGGTATTCTAAGGGTACTGTACATTTAAGAGGTCTTTTATGGGATTGATAAAATATATACTCGGCTCCGATAGCCGAAGAAGCATAAAAAAGCTTAACAAACTTGCGTTGAAGGTTGAGGAGTTAGAGCCTAAATACGCGGAAATGTCGGACGAGGAGCTTAAAAGTCAGACAAAGGTTTTAAAGGACAGGCTTGCCGCAGGCGAAACGCTTGACGATATCCTGTTCGACGCGTTTGCCGCTTTGAGGGAAGCAAGCACGCGCGTGCTCGGTATGAAGCATTTCCACGTGCAGATTGTCGGCGGTATCTGCCTGCACCAGGGCAGAATTGCCGAAATGAAGACGGGCGAAGGCAAAACGCTTGTTTCCACCCTTCCCGCGTATTTAAACGCGCTTACGGGAAAGGGCGTGCATATCGTCACCGTCAACGACTACCTCGCAAAGCGCGACGCGGAGTGGATGGGTAAGGTTCACAAATTCATGGGACTTACCGTCGGCGTGGTCGTGCCGGGCATGGACGACGACGAAAAGAAAAAAGCCTACAACTGCGACATAGTTTACGCAACCAATAACGAGCTGGGCTTCGACTATTTGAGGGACAACCTCAAAACCTCTATTCCGTCAATGGTCCAGCGCGAGCTTAACTTCTGCATAATCGACGAGGTTGACTCTATTCTTATAGACGAGGCGAGGACTCCGCTTATAATCTCCGGCAGGGGGGGCGAAAGCTCCAAGCTGTACGAGGACGTGGATAAATTCGTCCGCACGCTTTCGGGCGGCTTCGACGACGATAAAAAGGACGCGGAAAAGAAAATCCCCTCCCGCAGGAAAAAGGACATAAGCGGCGAGGAAGCCGCCGCGCGCGAAAAGCTTAACGCCATTTTGCAGGAAATGGAGAACTGGGACTATATAATCGACAGAAAGGAAAAATCCGTTACCATAACCGAAAACGGCGCGGAAAAGGCGGAAAGATTTTTCGGCATAAACAACCTCGGCGATATAGAAAATGCGGACTTGAACCACCACATACAGCAGGCGCTTAAAGCGCACGAGCTGTTTGCCCGCGACGAGGATTATATCGTTTCCGACGACGGCGAAATTCTGATTGTCGACGAATTTACGGGTCGTGTGCTTCACGGCAGAAGATACTCCGACGGACTTCACCAGGCAATCGAGGCAAAGGAAAAAGTTAAGGTCAAAGAGGAGAACAAGACCCATGCGACCGTAACCTTCCAGAACTATTTCAGACTTTACAACAAGCTTTCGGGCATGACGGGTACGGCAAAGACAGAGGAGGACGAGTTCAGGACCATTTACTCGCTGGACGTTGTCGAAATTCCCACCAACCGCCCCGTTGCGCGCGTTGATTACGCGGATATGATTTATTCGACGGTAGAAGGCAAGAAAAAGGCAATCGTCAACGAGGTTGTGGAGCGGCATGAAAAGGGTCAGCCTATCTTGATAGGTACCGTAACGGTCGACAAGTCGGAGGAAATTTCAAGACTTCTGCGCCGCAACGGCATCAAGCATAATATTTTGAACGCGAAGAATCATGAGCGCGAGGCGGAAATTGTTGCTCAGGCGGGCAGATACGGCGCCGTAACTATCGCCACCAACATGGCGGGCCGCGGAACGGATATTCTTTTGGGCGGCAATCCCGAGTACCTTGCCAAAAAGCGCATGCGCGAGGAAGGGTACGACCATGATATGATAGAAACCGCCATTTCCTACGCGGACAGGCGGTTCACCGCGGAGGAGCAGACCGCGCGCGACAGATATGCCGAGCTTTATAAAAACTACAAAGCCGAAACGGACGCGGAAAAGGAAAAGGTTATCGCGGCGGGCGGACTTTGCATCCTCGGTACCGAGCGTCACGAGTCGCGCCGTATAGACAATCAGCTCCGCGGACGAAGCGGGCGTCAGGGCGACAGGGGAGATTCTATTTTCTTCATTTCGCTTGAAGACGATTTGGCTAAACGCTTCGGCGGCGAAAGAATGAAGCGGCTTTACGAAATTTTCAAGATAGAAGAAGACCAGTGTCTGCAATCCAAAATGCTTTCGCGCAGCGTGGAAAACGCCCAGCGCACTATCGAGGGCAGAAACTTCGGTATAAGAAAACACACCTTGCAGTACGACGAGGTAATGAACGAGCAGCGCAAAACCATTTACGGAGAGCGTATGAAGGTTTTGAAGGGCGAAGACGTTCACGACCAGATGCTTAAATATATTCCCGATTATGTGGCAAAGGTTATAGGCGAAACCGTCGATACGGGCGCTATGCCCGAAAAGTGGGACGAGGTTGCTTTGAACGAAGCTCTGCGTCAGAAGGTTTATCCCGACGAGTGCGAATTTGAAATCACGCGCGAGCTGCTCGAACAGTGGGACTACGAGTATGCAATAAAGAAAATTTCGCGCGAGGTTGAAAAAGCCTACGAAAAGAAGATAGAAAACATAAGCGAGATGACCGAAGGTCAGGTGGACTACCGGCAGGTGGAGCGTAACGAGCTTCTGCGTACCGTCGACAGAAACTGGATAGACCAGATAGACGCAATGGACCAGCTCAGGAAAGGCATAGGTCTCAGGGGCTACGCCCAGCAGGATCCCATAATCGCGTACAAGCAGGAAGGCTATCAGATGTTCGACGAAATGATAGACCGTATCCAGACCACCACAATTTCAAGACTTTTAAAGGGCAGGATAGTGCGCGTTCAACCTTCCGCACCCGTACCCGTACAGCGCATACCGTCGCCGACGGAGGGCATAGCGCCCATGAATCCCGCCGTTGCGGAGCGCGCAAAGCAAATTTCGGAACAGCGTGCGGCGGAAGCGGCGCAAGGCGGCAAGTCCGCGCCTGTTATAGGCGATGCGCCTCAGCCCCCCAAGGATTTGGCAACCAACATAGGCGGTAAAGCCGCGCCCAAGGTCAACGCCAAGTCAACAAAGGTCGGCAGAAACGACCCCTGTCCCTGCGGCAGCGGCAAAAAGTATAAGGACTGCTGTTACTGGAACGACCACAAGTAAAACGGTTCACAAAAATTTGCGAATTAAATTTTTTGCGGGTTGAGGGCTTCCCGCCCTCTGTTTGCAAGTCGGGCGGCATATTTATGTTTGACTTGCTTAAAGCTTTTTTTGCGGTAATAAAATTAATAAATATTGATTAAACGGAACGTTTATGTTTAAGGCAGACGATTACAGATTAAAACTGAAAAGCCTTGCGGATACGCTTGCGGAGGCAAAATACGCGCTGGATATAGACAATCTCGGTGCGAAGCTCGAGGTTCTTAAAAAAGAACAGGAAAATCCCGAGGTCTGGCAGGATTTGGAAAAATCCAAGCGCGTAGGAAGGGAAATTTCTTCCGTGGAAAATAAAATAAGCGCTTACGAAAAAGGTGAAACCGCGCTGGCGGAAGCCTCGGCTTTTATCGATTTAATCGAGGAAGCCGACGACGAAAGCCTTATTCCCGAGCTGGAGCAAATGATTTCCGCGGCGGACGGCGACATTGCCGACATGCGCATACGCGCGCTTTTAAAAGGTAAGTACGACGCGAACAACGCCATGCTCAACCTGCATGCGGGCGCGGGCGGAACAGAAGCCTGCGACTGGACGGCTATGCTTTACAGAATGTACACCCGCTATTGCGAGCGTTCGGGCTTTAAGGTTACGGAGATGGATTTCGAGGACGGCGACGAAGCGGGGCTTAAAAGCGTTTCCTTCCGCGTCGAGGGCGAAAACGCCTACGGCTTTTTAAAGGCGGAAAAGGGCGTCCACAGACTTGTGCGCATTTCACCGTTCGACAGTAACAAACGCCGTCATACCTCGTTTGCTTCTTTGGAGGTCATGCCCGAGGTAGAGGACGATGCGGAAATCGAAATAAAGGACGACGATATCCGTATAGACGTATACCGTTCCTCCGGTGCGGGCGGTCAAAAGGTCAACAAGACGGAAACGGCTATCCGCATTACACACTTCCCTACCGGCATAGTCGTAACGTGCCAGAACGAAAGAAGCCAGTTGCAAAATAAAGAAATGGCTTTCCAGTATCTGCGCGCAAAGCTTATAGAGCGGCAGATTGCAGAGCGCGAAGCCGCGGACGCGGAAATTAAGGGCGAAATTAAAAAAATAGAATGGGGCAGTCAGATACGCAGTTATGTTTTCTGTCCTTACACATTGGTTAAAGACCACCGCACGGGTTATGAAAATTCCAACGTTCAGGCGGTGATGGACGGAGATATTCAGGGCTTTATAATAGACTATCTCAAAAAGACCATTTAAAGGGGGTTCTCATGGAAATAACCACGGATAATGCCGGAAGCGAGCTTGTCAAAGCCGTATTGAAGTTATACAGAACGGGCAAATACTTCTGCGAAAAGGAAGTAATCGCCAAAAAATTTCTTAACCGCATTCTGGATGCGGGCGAGTATCTGGACGAATTTTCCTCAGGAACGGACGCCAACGTTAAAATGACCGCGGCGGGCAAAGCCATGGAGGAATTGAAAAAAGCCGGTTTTTTACTGAGAATAATGTGCATGGAGGGATATTATCCCGAGCGCAACGTACGCCCCGTTTCGGAGGCATTGGAAAAGGTTAAAACGCTTATATCGCCCTATGTGCCCGGTACGGTTTCGGGCGGATATTATCAGCAGATAACGGGCGGCTACCCCCAGGGCGGCGACGGCTACACGGGATATTGAGATTACGGCGGGACAACCGCCGTTTTAAATTATGTACACTGATAAATTCACTTTAAAACAAAATCCCGTTATTTTGGGAATAGAATCGAGCTGCGACGAAACCGCCGCGGCGGTAATACGCGGCAGAAAGCTGTTATCCGGCGTTATATTTTCTTCCGCTTCGGAGCAGGCAAAGTACGGCGGCGTAGTGCCTGAAATAGCTTCCCGCGCGCACACCGAAGCCGTGGACGAAGCGGTAAGCGAAGCGCTTGAAAAGGCGGGCGTGAAAAAAAGCGATATAGACGCGGTTGCCGTGACCTACGGCGCGGGACTTTTGGGTGCGCTTTTAGTCGGACTTTCGTTTGCGAAAGCTTTCGCCTACGCGCTTAACGTTCCTCTGATTGCCGTAAACCATATACGCGGACATCTCGCTGCGGCGTATTTAAGCGACGAGGGGTTGGAGCCGCCCTATATTACTTTACTTGCAAGCGGCGGACATACGGCGGTGCTTCATACTAAGTCTTATACAGAGTTCGAGGTATTGGCGTCCACTTACGACGACGCCGCGGGCGAAGCATTCGACAAAGTCGCGCGCATACTTTCATTGCCCTATCCCGGGGGACCTAACGTCCAACGGCTTGCGGAAAACGGGAAAAATACCGTTCCTTTGCCGTCCTGTCTTGTAAAAAATTCGGGCGGGCAACAGTTTTCTTACAGCGGCTTAAAGACCGCGGTATTAAACTACTGTCATAACAAAACGCAGAAAGGGGAGTCTTTCAGCCGCGAGGACGTGGCTTGTTCCTTTCAGCGCGCCGCAATAGACCCGCTTGTAAAAAAGACGGTGGAGTCCGCGGTGAAGCTGGGTGTGCCTACCGTAACCGCGGGCGGGGGCGTTGCTGCCAACGCATATCTGCGGGAAAGTCTTTCCGCCGCGTGCGCCGCGGCGGGAAAAAAGCTTGTTCTGCCCGAAATAAAGTACTGTACCGACAACGCGGCTATGATAGCGGCGGAGGGCTTGTTGCAGTATAAAGCGGGCAACTTTGCAAAGCTTGATATAAACGCCTGCGCGCAAATACCTTTGAAATAAATTATTTTTAGTTTTGTTTTGCGTAAAAACAACGCCGCCCGCGCTTTTAAAAGCGCGGGCGGCGTTGTTAATCTTCCTAACCTATCTTATTTTTGTTCCGTTTTCGTTCTCTAACCCGACTAAATAATCGGTCGTAACGTCAAAATATAACGCAATATTTTTAAGATGAGTGATTTTCGGTTCGTTAGTTCCGTTGCACCACCAAAGCACGGCTTGATTGCTTACTTTTAAATCTTTTGCCAAGCGATATTTGGATACGCCGTTTTCGTTTAGCAATTTATTTAATCTCGTTACAAATATATCCATAATCAAATTATAATAGAAAACTGCGTTGCGCACGTTCGATTTGTCAATCTTCCAAACCCAATAAATAATCGGTTGAAACGTCGAAAAATTTTGATATAGCGGTCAGCTTATCGAAGTCGGGTTCCTGTTTGCAGGTTTCCCACTGGCAGATAGTCGTTTTACTGACATTGAAAATTTCAGCTAATTGTAATTGAGTTAAATTTTTTTCGTTTCTTAATTCTTTTAACCGAGACGCAAATGCGGACATAATTTTAACCTTAAATTTTTTAGTAAGAAAACTTTTCAAGCGAGACTTATTTATCTTATTTTTGTTCCGTTTTCATTCTCTAAACCGACTAAATAGTCGGTCGTAACGTCAAAATATAACGCAATATTTTTAAGATGAGTGATTTTCGGTTCGTTAGTTCCGTTGCACCACCAAAGTACGGTTTGATTGCTAACTTTTAAATCTTTTCCCAAACGATATTTGGATACGCCGTTTTCATTTAGCAATTTATTTAATCTCGTTACAAATATTTCCATAATTAAATTATAATAGAAAACTTACATAATTTGTTGACTATGTCAGAAAACTATGATAATATATTGTTGTAAGGAGGGCGCAATTATGCAACAAGATAAAAAATGCGAAAACTGTAAGTTTTTTAAAAATTATTATGTGATAAGGGGTGCAAAACTTAATACGATAGGCGGATATTGCGATAACGACGCCGTTCATCCCTGTATAAGCAAAATTAAATATGCGCCCAAGCTTTGCGATAAATGGAAGCCGCAACAAAAGCGCGTTGAGGCCCGACACAAGGATATAAACAAAGTATTAAAGGATATACGCAAAAGCCTTGCCGACATTGCGCTTATCCTCGGTGACGGTAAAATTTGAACTTACGAAAATCGGTTCGGGTAAAAAACGTTTTCAATTTGCTTTACTTTTTTACGGAGGTTGGGTATAATTTAATTATAACTTAATTAAAGGCTTTGACGAAGGACAACGTTTTCCGGCGTATCGCTTTTCAGAGAGCTTCCGTTTGGTGCAAGGGGGCAAGCGCGTTTGAAAAATATCACCTTCCAGTCCGCATTGCGAAAGGCGACAAGTAGCTTTGCGCGGATTCGTAACCCGTTACAAGTTACGGCAGATGTCAGTTTGTTTTGGTGGTTTATAAGCGCAATTTTCGGCGTCCGAAACGGGACGCCGGTTTTTTTATATTGTCATACTGAGCGTTAGCGAAGTATCTTTTAAATGATGAAAAGATTCTTCGGCAAGCCTCAGAATGACGCGCAGGTTAATTAAAGTGAGGAATTATATGTATAAAAAGGTAGACACTTCTTTAAACTTCGTAGAAAGGGAACAGGAAGTAATAAAGTTTTGGAAAGACAATAAAATTTTCGAAAAAAGCGTTGAAAGCACGGAGGGCGGAAAGGAATTTTCATTCTACGACGGTCCGCCCACGGCAAACGGCAAGCCGCATATAGGTCATATCCTGACGCGCGTCATGAAGGATATCATTCCCCGCTACAAGACCATGAAGGGCGGTCACGTTTTAAGAAAGGCGGGCTGGGATACGCACGGGCTTCCCGTAGAGCTGGAGGTGGAAAAAACCCTCGGGCTGGACGGCAAACAGCAGATAGAAAGCTACGGCATAGAGCCCTTTATAAAACAGTGCAAGCAGTCCGTGTGGAAGTATAAGGGCGAATGGGAAAAAATGTCCGACCGCGTGGGTTACTGGGTCGACATGGACAACCCTTACGTCACCTACGACGACAATTATATCGAGTCGGAGTGGTGGGCGCTTAAAAGCATGCATGAAAAAGGGCTTTTGTACAAGGGTCATAAAATAGTCCCCTATTGCCCGAGGTGCGGAACCGCGCTTTCCTCGCACGAGGTCGCGCAGGGCTATAAGCTTGTTAAAGAAAATTCCGCAATAGCGCAGTTTAAGGTAAAGGGAAGCGAAAACCGTTATATTCTTGCCTGGACGACGACGCCCTGGACGCTTCCTTCAAACGTCGCGCTGTGTATGAATCCCGACGAAAATTATATCGAATTGGAATCCGACGGAAGAAGATATATTCTTGCCGAGGCGTTGGCGGATAAATTTTTCGAAGATTATAAAGTAACCGAAAGAAAGACGGGCAAACAGTGGGAAGGGTTGGAGTACGAGCCGCTTTTCAACGAAACCTCTGCGGAAATAGTCCGCATTTCCCCCGCCGCCGCAACGAAAAAGGCGCATTACGTAGTTTGCGACGGATATGTAACCATGGGCGACGGCACGGGCGTCGTTCATATCGCGCCCGCGTTCGGCGAGGACGACTACAAGGTCGGCAAACGCTACAATTTACCCGTAGTCCAGCTTGTGGACGAGCGCGGCTGCTTCGACGGCAGATTTGAAAAACTTAACGGCGTTTTTGCGAAAAAAGCCGATAAAACCATTTTGGATATGCTTGAAAATGAGGATAAGCTTTTCAAGGTTATTCCCTTCGAGCACGACTATCCGCACTGCTGGCGCTGTGATACGCCGCTGTTGTATTATGCTAAATCGAGCTGGTTTATAGAAGTTACTAAGGTCAAGGATAAAATAATTGCCGCCAACAGGTCCGTGAACTGGATGCCCGACACCATAAAAGACGGCAGAATGGGCAACTTTTTGGAAAACGCAATTGACTGGGGGCTTTCGCGCGACAGATACTGGGGCACTCCGTTGCCCGTCTGGGTCTGCCCCGACTGCGGAGAGATAGAGGTGATAGGCTCCAAAGCGGAACTGAAAGAAAAGTGCGGAATTTCCGGCGATATAGAGCTTCACCGCCCGTACCTTGACAATCTGACCTGCAAATGTAAAAAATGCGGCGGCGCGATGAAGCGCACGCCCGAGGTTATAGACTGTTGGTTCGACTCCGGCTCGATGCCGTTCGCGCAGTATCACTATCCGTTTGAAAATAAGGAAACGTTTGAAAAAACTTTCCCCGCGGATTTCATTTCCGAGGCGGTAGACCAGACGCGCGGCTGGTTCTATACCCTGCTTGTAATTAACACCATACTGTTCGGAAAAGCGCCCTTTAAAAACTGCATTGTTTTAGGGCACGTAAACGATAAAAACGGCATAAAAATGTCCAAGCACAAGGGCAACGTAGTCGACCCGTGGAGCGTCCTGGATAAGCAGGGCGCGGATGCGGTAAGGTGGTATTTCTACACGTCCAGCGCACCCTGGCTTCCCTCGCGCTTTTCGGAGGAAACGGTCTCCGAAGCACAGCGCAAGTATATGGGCACGCTTTGGAACACATACGCCTTCTTCGTGCTGTATGCGGAAATAGACAAATACGACCCGTCTAAATACGATTTGAAAAAATGCGCCCTTTCGGTAATGGACAGGTGGATTCTTTCAAAACTGAACTCGCTTACGGCTTTTGTGGAAAAAAGCTTGGAAAATTACGAAATTTTCGAAAGCGCGCGCGCCTTGCAGGACTTTGTCGACGTGCTTTCCAATTGGTACGTGCGCCGCGGGCGTGAGCGCTATTGGGGCGCGGAAATGACCGACGACAAGGCGGCGGCATACACAACGCTTTACACGGTTTTGGTAACGCTTGCAAAGCTTACCGCGCCTTATACGCCGTTTATAGCGGAAAACATGTACCTCAATCTCGTCCCGCAGTTTTTCGGCGGCAGTGAAAAAAGCGTGCATCTGTGCGCCTTTCCCGAGTGCGATAAAAGCTTTATCGACAAAAATCTGGAAGCGGGCATGGACGAGGTTTTGGATATCGTTGTCCTCGGCAGGGCGGCAAGGAACGCCGGCAACCTTAAAAACCGTCAGCCTCTGGCGCGTATGGTGGTGGTTACCGACAGGAAAACCGCGCTGTCCGAAGAAGAAAAGTCTATTGTTTTGGACGAGCTTAATATAAAAAGCATGGAGTTTGCTTCCGACGCGGAAAAATACATTGCGTACAAATTGAAGCCCCAGCTTAAAACCCTCGGACCCAAGTACGGCAAAAAACTTAGCGTCATTTCGGCTTTCCTTGCAAACTGCAACGCCAAACAGGTGGTCGACGCGGTAAAGGGCGGCGGCACTTACGTAATCGAGGGGGAAAATATTGCGTTAAGCTTGGAAGATTTGCAAATATTCACGGAAAGCGCAAACGGCTTTGTCGCGGCGGAGGATAAGGGACTTACGGTGGCGCTTGACACAAATCTTACGGACGAGCTTATCTTCGAGGGAATAGAAAGGGAGCTGGTTTCCAAAATACAGAATATGCGTAAGGAAGCGGGCTTCGAGGTAACGGACAGAATTTCAGTTCGTTATAAAGCCGAAGGAAAGGTAAAAACCGTTCTCGCACGCGGCACGTTCGCCAAAGACGTGCTTGCCGAAAGCATTGACGAGGGGTCTGCCGACGGTTTCACCAAGGAGCAGAACGTAAACGGCGAAAAGGTTGTTTTAACCTTAATAAGGAAATAATATCATTAATCGTTGCAAACGCTCATAGGTTATTCTATGAGCGTTTACGATTTAAAGGTAGGACAAAGCGGTAAAATAGTTAAAATAAACGTAGAGGGCAGCGCGGCGGTGCGTTTGGAATCTCTCGGTATAACAATCGGCAAGCGCGTGACCGCGCTTGCCTTTTCGCTGTTTAAAAGCAGCGTCATGATAGGTTGCGGCAGCGTGAGGCTGGGGCTCAGAAAAAACTTTGCAAAGCTTATAGAGGTGGAGGCGTGAAATTTAAAATAAAGACCGCGGCAAAAGCGGAAAAGACGGAAAGGCGCGCCGTGCTTGCAGGCAACCCCAACGCGGGCAAAACCACGCTTTTCAACGCCCTGACGCGCAGCAGCCTGCGTACGGGCAACTTTCACGGCGTGACCACGGCTTCGGCGGAAAAAAGCTCCGGCGGTATAACTTACGTGGACGCGCCCGGGTTGTACGCCCTGAACGCGTATTCCATGGAGGAAAATTCCGCTGCACAGGCGGTGGCTTCCGCGGATTTCATAATTGACGTAATAGACGCGCTTACGCTTGAAAACAGCCTTAATCTGACGCGTAAGCTTATTGCAACAGGTAAGCCCGTCATGCTTTACGTTACGAAATTAAACCAGTTGAAGCGGCGCGGCGGCAGTCTGGATGCGGAAAAGCTTTCCCGCATACTCGGCGCGCCCGTATTTACCTGTTCGCCCAAGGCGTTTAAACGCCGCTTGGAGGAGGGCGTGAATTTCAGCGTGAAAAGGGAGGAGGCGCCGCTTTCTTCCGCGTATTCCGCGGGCAGGTCTGCGCCGTCGCGCGCGGATAAGCTTTTTTACAACAGATATTTTGCGCTTTTCTTCTTTCTGACGGCAATTGCGGCGATGTTTTTTTTGGCTTTTCATCCGCTTATGCCCGGCGCGCTTTTAAAAAATCTGACCGAAAATCTGATATGCGACAAACTGTCCTCCGCAATAACCGGCGCAATGCAAAACGAAGCCGTGATATCATTGGTGCAGGACGGTATTTTGGGCGGCGCTGGCGGAGTGCTGTCCTTCGTACCGCAGTTGGCAATTTTGTATCTTGTTTTGACGCTTCTGGACGAAAGCGGAATAATGTCCGCGCTGGCTTTTGCAACCGACGGATTGTTTGAAAAATTCAATCTTTCGGGCAGGGCGGCTTTTTCTCTCGCTTCGGGCTTCGGCTGTACTGCCGCTGCCATAATGACGACGCGCGGCTACTCGACCGAAAGCGCGCAAAAGCGCACGATAGCCGTACTGCCTTACGTGCCGTGCGGAGCTAAATTGCCGGTCTTTTTGACGTTCATTTCCCCGCTTTTTGAAAATCCTTTTCCGGTTGTGACCTGCTTCTACTTCGCAGGTCTTGCCCTGTCGCTCGTGTTTTCCTCTTTGATAAAAGGGAATAAGGAGGGCATGCTTTCGGAGGTGACGCCAATTATTGCGCCGCAGTTCAAAGCCGTCGGTAAAAAGTTGTATTTTTATCTTAAAGGGTTTATAATAAAGGTGGCGGGCGTGGTCTTGCTGTTCTGTATTGCAAGCTGGTTTTTTTCGCACTTTTCTTTTGCGTTCAAATACGTGGACGCGGACGAAAGCATGCTCGCCGCGATAAGCCGCGCCCTGACTTTTATCTTTTACCCGATGGGCGTTACGGACTGGCGGCTGGCTTACGCCGCGCTGTGCGGTTTTATCGCAAAGGAAAACGTGGCGGCGACCGTCGCCATGCTTATGCCCGCGGGCACGGGACTTGACCTTGCCGCTTCGCTTGCAATGTGCACGTTCATACTGTTGTGTCCGGCGTGCGTTTCGGCTTTCTCGGCTTCCTGTAAGGAGGCGGGGTGGAAGTTCACTTTAAAGTGCTTCGCCGTGCAGACGGTAATCGCGTTTATAGGCGCGTATCTTATTAATTTTTTATTCGGACTATGAAAATCTTCCGCGTTAGCAAAGAAACAAATTTAAAAGACTTTACGGATAGCGTCTTTCCGCAGGGCGGCTTTTGCCTTGCGGCGCTTTTGCGCGGAAAGGATATTAAGGTGAACGGCGTTCGCGTAGGTAAAAACGTTAAGCTAAGCTGCGGGGACGAGGTGGTTTATTACACTTCGCCCAGGCAGGAGGCAATGCCGTCGCATTTAACCGTGTACGAGGACGAAAATATTTACATAGCGGACAAATTTTCGGGCGTGTCGACCGAAGGGCTTTTGTCCGAGCTTTCCTCCCGCGGAGAATTTTACGCCGTCCACAGACTTGACAGAAACACCCAAGGTCTTATCGTCTTTGCGAAAAACAAGCCGGCGGAGGGGGAGCTACTGGGCGCGTTCAAAGAGAGAAAGGTTCACAAAAAGTATATTGCGCTTTGCAAAAACCGCTTTAAAAAAGACGCCGATAAAATGACGGCGTACCTGAAAAAGGATGAAAAGAACAGCCTTGTCAAAATCAGCCCGAACGCTTGCGGCGGAGCCGAAATAATTACGGAATACCGCGTTTTGAAAAGAAGCGGAGACGTTGCGCTTGCGGAAATTACATTGCACACCGGCAGAACGCACCAGATACGCGCCCATTTTGCGTATATCGGCTGTCCCGTGCTCGGCGACGGAAAATACGGCGACAGCGCATTTAATAAAAAATATTCTCTTGCAAGACAGCAGCTTATTTCAAAGCATTTGTTGTTTGACCTGGGGGGCGGACTTTCTTATCTGAACGGAAGGGTTTTCGAAAGCTCTTTTGATTTTTCGGATTTTCCCTTTTAAAACGGCATTTGACTATGTTATAATAGTTAAGGCGACGGTTTTTATAACTTATTGGGCTACACTTGGCTGCGTTGCGGCGGGGATTGGAATACGTCGGTTGCGGGGTTGTATATGACGCCTACCGGTGGGTATTTCAGCTCTTATGCCGTAAAAAAGTTTGCTGTGCGGCCTGCGACTCGCAAAGCGGTTGATAAAATTTAATACATACGCTATTATAGAACAGGCGGCGGTTTTTTAAATTACTTGGCTGCGTTCCGGACATTATGACACTGCGTACAGACCTTATTACTTGACTTCCTCAGGATACTTTAGCAGTACGTACTCTGCGTATAGGTTATCTGTGCGGCCTGCGACTCATCAAAGCGGTTGATAATAATTATCGCGTATGATATTATAAATCAGGTGACGGTTTTTAAACTTATTTCAGGCTACACTTGGCTGCGTTCCGGTCTTATCGGAGGGGATACTCAATCCTATTATCTGACTTGCTCTGGTTACAGAAACAGTTCGTTCTCACTGCTACGGCAAGCTGTGCGGCCTGCGCTTTACAAAAAAGGCTTCTCCTTGGGGAGACAGCTCCGCGTAGCGGTGATGAGGGGCTTTATTAATATCCCCTCATCCGTCTTGAC
>CAMRTO010000011.1 GCA_947053655.1 uncultured Clostridia bacterium | reverse complement strand
ATAGCTTAAATTCCGGACAAGTAAGATTGAAAAACGTATAAATCATTTTGCATTGCCGAAAAACTCTATTATCTGTCCCATTGTTTCATGGTTTACGTCGTTATATTTGTGTTTGTCCAATGCCGAATAAAATTCTTTCAGTTTATCTGTGGGTATTTTACCGTCATATTGCTGTTTAAGCTGTTCAAATTGAGCGTCTTTTTCCGCTCTGTACGCAAGAACGCTTTCGTCATCCGGATTTAAGACACCGCTGTGCTCGCCGTTTTCTATAAAATAGGTTTTGAAGTTTTTATTTGTAATTTCACTGCGGTGGTTGTAAACGCTGTCTTCCCATACCGTATCGTCTTTTCCGCCTTGAACGGCAAGTACGGGAATTTCGGTTTTGTTAATACCCTTAACCGCCGTGTTATTATAGGCTCCGTGCGCGTCTATTATCGCCCAAAAGGAGGCAAAAGGGAATATAATGCCGGTAAAACCGCCCATGCCCATTTTATTTTTCATCCATTCCTTCATAATTCCCGCATTGGAATTATAACCTGCAACCGATGCAACCGCTTTAATATTGTTGTGACTGTAATTTAAAACGGCGGTAACGGCGTGACCGCCCCAACTGTGGCCGAAAAGATAAACGGGCAGATTTTTAAGTTCGCTGTCATTTTCAACAAACAGCAGCGCATTATGTAAATCAACCGGCGATTGCGAAAGTCCGGTAGTGCCTTTACCGTCGCTTCTTGCCGTGCCGGTGCAGTCGTAGGTGAGAACGCGGTAACCGTTTTCGGTAAAAAATATCATTTCCGAATAATATTCGTTTGAAATAGCGCCTATTCCGTGGGAAATTATAACAAGTTTATTGTTTTCTTTACTGCCCCAAACATTTCCGCGCAGTGTGTTTTTCCCGCTTTTAAATTCTATTTCGCGCCTCTCAACGCCAGTATCAGAATCGGAGTAGGTGGTTGAAACAGAATAATCATCGGGAGCGGAAACCCGTCCGAACATATCGTCAAGCAAATATTTGCAAACGCCTAAGGTTACAATTAAAGCAATTAATACGAATGCGGCAAGCCCTGCGGCAACTCCGCAAATAATTTTTTTCTTTTTCGTCATAAATAATTTTCCTTATATTAAACGTTAAAACGGAATAGCACCACGTCGCCGTCCTTTATAACGTAATCCTTGCCTTCCGAACGTACTTTTCCTTTCTCGCGGGCTCCGTTAAGACCGCCTAATTCCAAAAGAGTTTTCCAATCGCAAATTTCGGCTCTTATAAAGCCTTTTTCAAAGTCGCTGTGTATTTTCCCTGCCGCCTGCGGTGCTTTCGTGCCGTTTACTATAGTCCAGGCGCGTGTTTCCTTTTCGCCGGCGGTAAGGTAGGAGATAAGCCCTAAAAGAGCATAGCTTTTTTTGATTAAACGGTTTAATCCGCTCTCTTCCAGCCCTAGCTCCTGCAAAAACATTTCGCACTCGTCGGGCGGCAATTTTGAAAGTTCTTCTTCTGTTTTGGCGCAGATTACAAGCACTTCGCTGCCTTCTTTGTCTGCAAATGCCTTTACGGCGTTTACAAGTGACAAATCATTTTCGGGTTTGCCCATATCGAATTCGGATATGTTGGCGGCGTAAATAACGGGTTTATCGGTCAGAAGGAACAGGTTGTCCATAAGCGGTTTTTCTTCATCGGAGTATTCGAAAAGTCGCGCCGGTTTTTCTTCGCTCAAAAATTTTTCAAGTCTTTCCAAAAAAGCAAATTCCGTCGCGGCTTCTTTATTCGCTCCGCCGCGCGCCGTGTTTCTTATTCTGTCCTGACGCTTGTTGACGGCTTCTATATCGGCAAGAATAAGTTCGAGAGTGATAGTTTTTATATCTTCCACTGGGTCGATTTTGTTGTTGACGTGCGTTATGTTTTCGTCCTCGAAGCAACGGACGACGTGCACGATGGCGTCGCACTCCCGAACATGCGAAAGAAACTTGTTTCCCAAACCTTCGCCTTTGGAAGCGCCTTTGACAAGTCCCGCAATATCGACAAATTCCACTATTGCCGGCGTAACTTTTTTGCTTGCGTACAGGGCGGCAAGCTTGTCAAGCCTTTCGTCTGGGACGGCAACGACGCCGACGTTCGGTTCGATTGTGCAGAAGGGATAATTCGCCGCTTCCGCTCCGGCGTGCGTAATAGCATTGAAAAGCGTCGATTTGCCTACGTTCGGCAGACCTACAACACCAAGTTTCATAATAACAGCCTCATGATTATTTTATTAAATTATAATATAAACGTTAAAATTATCAAAACGAATATGCGGTAAAGTTGCCAAAAATTTACTCTTGTGTTAAAATAATTTTAAAATGTAAGGATATTTAAAATGGATTATAAAAGGTATATAGCGGATAAAATTAAAATAGACGGCGTAAGCGCGGACGAAATATATTCGTCGGTGACGCTTCCGCCCGACACGCAAATGGGCGACTTTGCTTTGCCGTGCTTCAAATTTGCGAAAATTTTCAGAAAAAGTCCTGCGGTGATAGCCGAAGAATTAAAGTCCGCCTTTAATGTCGACAAAGTTATAACGGAAGTGTCCGCAGTGAACGGATACTTAAATTTCAAAGTCAACCGCTTTGAGTTTTCAAAAGCCGTAATAAGCGAAATAGAGAATCGTAAGGATAATTTCGGCGCGTCAGGCGTCGGAAACGGTAAAACAATTTGCATCGATTACTCGTCGGTCAATATAGCAAAGCCCTTTCATATCGGGCATTTGTCTACTACGGTCATAGGCGGCGCGCTCTATAAGCTTTTTAAATTTTTAGGCTATAACGTGGTGGGTATTAATCATTTGGGTGATTATGGTACTCAGTTCGGTAAGCTTATATGCGCTTACAAGCATTGGGGAAACAAAGAAGAAGTAGAGTCCGGCGGTATTCACTCCATAAACGATTTGTATGTCCGCTTTAACAACGAGGCGGACGAAGAAATGCAGGCAGAGGCGCGTGAGTACTTTAAACTTATAGAAAGCGGCGACGGGGAAGCGAACACCCTTTTCGAGTGGTTTAAAACGCTTACAATGGATTATGTAAACGCTATTTACGAAAAGCTGAATATAACTTTCGACAGTTATGCGGGGGAAAGATTTTACTCCGACAAAATGCAGCCCGTTATTGACGAGCTTGAAGAAAAACGCCTTCTTGAAACAAGCGAAGGCGCGAAGATAGTCGACCTTGAAAAATTCGGCATGCCGCCCTGCCTTATTCTGCGCTCGGACGGCGCTTCGCTGTACGCTACAAGAGATTTGGCGGCGGCGATATTCCGCAAAAACACTTATGATTTTTATAAATGTCTTTATGTGGTTGCTTACCAGCAAAATTTACACTTTAAGCAGGTTTTCAAGGTTTTGGAGCTTATGGGTAAAGACTGGGCAAGCGACCTTGTGCACGTTGCTTACGGTATGGTTTCCTTGGAAGACGGCGCAATGTCGACGCGTAAGGGCAAAGTCGTCTGGTTGGAGGACGTCATAAGCAAATGTATCGATAAAGCCTACGTCATAATAAACGAAAAAAATCCCGAGCTGGAAAATAAAAAAGAAATTGCCGAAAAAGTCGGTTTGGGTGCTGTAATTTTCGGCGCATTGTACAATAATAAAATTAAGGATATTGTATTTTCTTATGACAAAGTTTTGAGCTTCGAGGGGGAGACAAGCGTTTACGTTCAGTATACATGCGCGCGCGCAAATTCCGTACTGTCGAAAGCTACGACGGAAGGAAGTCTGCCCGAGAATTACGAACCTGAAACAGTCGAGTTCGAGCTGGTAAAACAGTTGGCTCAGTTTCCCGAAATTCTGGCGGAAGCCGCCGATAAATACGAGCCGAGCTATATTGCAAGGTTTGCCGTTGATCTGGCTCAGAAATTCAATAAATTCTATATAGATTGTAAGATACTTGCGGCTGAGGACGAAAAATCGCGGCAGTTCAGGTTATCGCTGACAAGCGCTACTTTACAGACGTTGAAAAACTCGCTTTCTATTCTCGGAATAGGCGTGCCGGATAAAATGTAAATGATAAAGTTATTAATTTTCGATTTGGACGGCACGCTTTTAGATACTTCGGGTGATATTTGCAGTGTACTTAATTGCAGTCTGAAAAAATTCGAATTACCCGAACTTTCTCTTGAAAAGACCATGGAGTACGTGGGTAACGGTGCGCGCCGCCTTATTGAGCGCGCCGTCGGAGAGGACCGTGGACTTACGGAAAGCGTCTACAAAGATTTTGCCGAAAGTTATGCCACTTGTGACAACAGCCTTACAAAGCTGTATCCGGATGAGGCGGAGACACTTGAGCATTTTATCGGTAGACGCATAAAGCTTGCAATTGTCACCAACAAACCTCAAAAAGCCGCCGCCGGAGTTTATACGCAGTATCTTGCACGGTTCGGATTCTGTAAACTGTATGGACAGACAGACGCTTTCCCTTTGAAGCCGGATCCTGCGTCTACGTTAAGCATAATAGACGAATTCGGTTTAAAAAAAGAAGAATGTCTGTTTGTTGGCGACGGTGAAACTGACGTTGAGACGGCGCGTGCCGCGGGCATAAGCTGTATTTCGGCTTTGTGGGGGTTCCGTACTGAAAAGCAGCTTAAAGAGGCGGGTGCGGAATTGTTTGCACACAGCTTTAAAGAGCTTGAAAATATTGTGTTGAAAAGTTAAATTTTTTGGGAAAATATGGAAAAGTAATTGAATTTGAAATTTTGTTATGGTATAATCAGTATACGAAATTTAAAATGTTTTAAGGAGTATAAATTATGAAGAAATGTGCTGTTTGCGGTGAAATCGTAGAAGATGACGTAAATGTCTGCCCCGTATGCAAGGCGACGAAATTTACGCCCGTTTCCTCGGAAAAAGCCGCTTATGCGTGCGAGCATGTGGTAGGTGAAGGCAAAGTAGACGACAAGGAACTTTTGGAAGGGCTTAAAGCTCATTTTTCCGGTGAATGTACGGAAGTGGGAATGTATCTTGCCATGGCGCGCGTAGCAGACAGAGAAGGTTATCCCGAGGTTGCCGAAGCTTATAAGCGCTATGCGTTTGAAGAAGCCGAGCATGCGGCTAAG
Organism: uncultured Clostridia bacterium; assembly: GCA_947053655.1. Lineage (GTDB taxonomy): Bacteria > Bacillota > Clostridia > Christensenellales > Borkfalkiaceae > Coproplasma. Next base: position 39,504 of record CAMRTO010000011.1, on the reverse strand, counting down.
TTTGCCGAGCTTTTAGGAGAAGTCGTTACGCCTTCCACAAAGAAAAATCTCGAACTCAGGGCGGCTGCCGAGTCCGGCGCCTGCGACGGTAAGTTGGCAATTGCAAAGCGCGCAAAACAGCTCGGATTCGACGCAATTCATGATACCGTTCATGAAATGGCTAAGGACGAAGCAAGGCACGGCGCAGGCTTTGCAGGGCTTCTGAAAAGATATTTCAACTAAATATTATTAAGTAATTAAATTAGGCACGGACGAAACAATTCGCCCGTGCTTTTTCATATAATGGAATATGGGCAAGGGGGAAAACCTTTACTCCAAACTTAAGAAAGAAGGACGAATGTACTAATGTGTTATAACTGTAATAATAATTGCAACAGAAACTGCGGTTGCAACAGTCTATTTACTTTCCTTTTCGGCAATCAATGCAACAATTGCGGTTGCAACAGGTGCGGCTGTCACAGCAACAGGTGCGGTTGCAACAGGTGCGGCTGTGGAAATTCATTCAACACCACTTTAAACGTATCGGCGGATTGCAACGAAGCTAACGGTTGCGGATACTTCGACGAGTATTATGCAAGACAATACGGATTGTACAATACATGCGGTTGCGGTTCGGACGGATTTGCGAGATCGTGCTGCAGGCATAATAATTGCTGCAACAGATGCCACCGCTGTAATTGCTGTAACTGTAACGACTGAAAATAAAACAGGGTATCCTTTACGGATACCCTTAATTTTTTTTGAAATAGCAAATAATATTTGTATGGGTAAATTAATCGACGTGGTCAAACATTTTTCGGATAAGCGCTTTTCCACGATAGCGGGCACGCTTGTTTATTTTTTATTAATGAGCATTGCGCCGTTTATTTTATGGCTTACTATTGTTTTCGGAAGCATAGATTTTGAAAGATTTTTATCAAACGAATTATTTGAAAGCGTAAGTCCCGTATTGAGATATTTGAAAGATTCTGCGGAAAACGCCGCAAGCGGCGCAGGAATAGTTTTTCTCGTTACAACACTGTATTCTTCCGCTAATTTTTTTTATCATTTAAGGCGTAGCGGCGAAATCGTATACGCTTCCGAAAGGAATAAGCACGGCATCAAGTTAAGGCTTGTATCCATGTTTTTGATAATATTGGCAGTCGTACTTATAGCCGTTACGGCAGGAATTGCCGTAACGGGTAAGTGGATACTTGACGAATTTTTGCCTTTTTATATTTCCGACACGGTTTCATATATCTTTTTGACGGCGACCGCATTTGCGACAATACTCGTACTTAATATTTTTGCCTGTCCGTATAAGTTAAAAGCGGAAGATATGGTGCCGGGCAGTCTTTTGACAATCGGACTGTGGATTATTTTTCTAATAGGCTTTACCGTATATGTTCAGTTTGCCGACCCCGAACGACTTTACGGAAAAATAGCTTCTCTCATAATATTTCTTTTATGGTGTTATGCAATGATGTGCTGTTTTGTAATCGGGCTTATCTATAACAGTACGTTTAAAGTAGAAAGAACTTATAAAACTTTATTATAAAACAACACGAGGCGTTTAGCCTCGTGTCTTTTATTTTAATATTTAATCATGCAAGCAACCGCGAGCGCTCCGGGTCCTATATGACAGGAAACGCTTAGCGAGAGGGGGTCTACAAATGTTACTTCCAAATTTGGAATGGCTTCGTTTATTTCTTCCTTAAACTTTTTCGCTTCTTCGAAATTCTCGGTGTGCGCAATGGCAAGCTGCATTTTGCCTGCGGCAACTTCGTCTTTAAACCTTGTTTCAAGGTCTTTTTTTATTGCGTTGACCATGGTTGATTTTGCGTCGGCAAGCTTTCTCACCTTGGCGTACTGGTCAAGCTTAAAACCTTGAATTTGCAAAACGGGCTTTATTTTAAGAAGGGTGCCTATCATCGCCACAGCGGGAGTAAGTCTGCCGCCTTTTTTTAAATATTTAAGCGTGTCGACCATAATATATATGCTTGCCGTCATTTTGGTGTTTAAAAGCCATTCGACAATCTGTTTACCGGATTTGCCTTCCTTAGCAAGCTTTAAGCCGTCAATAACGCTTTGCCTTTGGGTAATGGAAATTCTTTGGTTGTCTACCACGAAAACTTTATTTTTAAATCTTTCTTCGGTCTCCGCATAGTGTGAAAGAGTATTGCACGTTTCTGAAAGCCCGCTTGACATAGGTATGTAGACAAGCTCGTCGTAATCTTTTAAAACTTTGTCCCAAATGTCGCCTACGTCTATGGGGTTGGGTTGAGAGGTGGAAACCTGAGCGTCGCTTTTCAGTTTTTGATAAAACTGTTCTTGCGTCAAAGTTATATCTTCGTAATAAAGTTCTCCGTCTATTAAAACGGGCATGGGAACTACCGAAATGCCCATTTGTTCAGCTTCTTTTTGAGTGATGCCGCTGTTACTGTCAGTTACAATTGCCGTTTTCATAATTTTCTCCTTAGTGATTTTATTATACAAAATAATTATTGATTAGTCAACAAATAAAATGCTTAATTTATATTTCGGCAACAGTTTCTATTTCAACCAAAACATTTTTCGGCAGCGACTTTACCGCCACGCAACTACGTGCCGGTTTGGAAGTGAAATACTTTTCGTAAACGCCGTTGAAAGCTGTAAAGTCAGCCATGTCAGTAATAAAGCATACTGTTTTAATTACTTTGTCTATGGAGGTTCCCGCGGCTTCGAGAACGGCAATGACATTTTCGCAAACCTGCTTTGTCTGTCCTTCAATGGTAGTTTGTTCGACGGCGGAAGTGGAGGGGTTAACGGGAATTTGCCCCGAAGTAAATACAAAGCCTCCGCTTATTTTTGCCTGAGAGTAGGGGCCTATAGCCGCAGGGGCGTTTTCAGTGTAGACGGTTTTCATGGTAGTACTCCTTAAATTTTGATAATATTTGTTGTATTCTTTATTAAATTATAGTATCGAAAAATTCGGTATTGCCGTTAATCAGTTCGTCAATGCTCACATTGAGAATAGCTCCCAGTTTTCTGAGCATTCCGATATTGGGTTCGGTTCTTCCCTGTTCCCAGTTTGCATAGCAACTTTCAATAACATGCAATTGCGCGGCAACTTGTTTTTGCGTCATATAAACGCTTTTTCTTGCATTTTTCAAGTTTCTGCAAAATTTTCTATCCATAATAATTTTCTCCACAAAACTAAGAACGCAAGTTGATAGTATTCAACTTACGTCCTTCTTGGCGCAGAGAGAGGGATTTGAACCCCCGTACGTATTCCTACGTAACACGATTTCGAGTCGTGCGCGTTCGACCACTCCGCCATCTCTGCAATTTTAATGAAACAAGTCAGAGAGTGGGCGGACGCGCAGCGTTCGTCGTACCGAAGCACAAAGTGCTTACCACTCCGCCATCTCTGCAATAGACAAATCAAACTTTGTTCAAAAGCGACAATTCGTTTTTTCTTTTAATCTTTGTGCTATTATAATATTAAAAAAACGACAAAAAGGCAAGCGTTTTTATCGGGTTTTTAATTATTTGACTTTTTTGATGTTTCAATTTATACTTAAAATACAGAGAGGTACGATATGTCAACTTCAAAGCAATTTATAGAATATTTTCTTGACCGTATGACGGATATAGGTGATATAACCTTAAAGTCCATGATGGGTGAATATCTTATTTATTACCGCGGTAAACTTGTAGGTGATATATGCAATAACCGTGTATTGATAAAACCTGTCTCATCGGCGCAAAATTTAATGCCGTCCGCCGATATGCAACCGCCTTATCAAGGTGCTAAAGCTATGCTTGTGCTGGACAATTTTGAGGATACGGATTTTGTTAAAAATTTATTCGAGGCAATGTATGCAGAACTTCCGGAGCCTAAAGCAAAAAAGGGGAGGACGGTACAGGGTTGAAAATTATAGACGCGCATACACATGTCGCACAGTATGTTAGCGGGTTCACTGCGCGCGGAGAGTTGCGTGCGGTGGGGCACGGAAAGGCACAGTATGCGACAGGTGAAATATTTCAGATGTTTCCTGCGGAGTTGGGGGATTGGGGTGTTTCTCCGGAAGCTTTGATTAAAGTTATGGATGAAAACGGAGTGGATAAGTCCGTACTGCTTCAGGGTAATTTTTTGGGTTTTCAAAACGAATACACTTTTGAAGCTATAAAAAAGTATCCGTCAAGGTTTACCGGTGCCGCTACGTACGACCCTTTTTGCAATAAAGCGGAAGACGTTAAAAGGAGATTGTTTGACGAGCTGGGCTATAAAACAGTTAAATTCGAGCTTTCCGACGGCTCCGGGCTGATGGCGAACCGACCTCCGGTGGATTTGGACGGCGATATAATCAACGGTTGTTTCAGATATGCGGAAGAAAAAAAATTGACGGTGGTTTTGGATATAGGCAGACCGCGCTGTTCCTGTTGGCAGGTTGACGCGCTTGCTTCCGCGGTTTCGAAATATCCCGATGTAACTTTTGTAATTTGTCATCTGCTTGCTCCGCAGCGTGATGACGCCGAACTTTTGAAGCGTTCGCTCGGTAAGCTTGTAAGGGACAACGTTTATTTCGATTTGGCGTCATTGCCCAACAATCAGAAGCCGGAAGTATATCCTTACCCGTCTGCCGCATTGCATTTAAGGACCGCAAAAGCGGTGGTTGGCTCGGAAAAATTGATGTTTGGTACGGATATGCCTTGTACTCTGGCGAGAGACAGTTACTCTCATTTGAAAGACTATATTATTGAAAGCAATGTTTTTACCGCAAGGGAGCTTGAAGACGTTTTCTATAATACGGCTGAAAAAATTTATTTTTGATATATAAGCACAGCTTATATGCGAACATATAAACGGTTATGTTATACCACGGGATTTAAGTTTGATAAATCTTAACTTCCGTGGTATAATTTTATTGAAATATTTGTTTAGGAGCAATATTAAATGAATTACGTCCAGACAGTTTTGGAAAATTTAAAAAAACAAAATCCCAACGAGCCCGAGTTTCATCAGGCGGCTACCGAAATACTTTCAACGATTGCGCCTGTTGTCGAAAAGCATCCCGAATACGAGGCGGCGGGACTTCTTGAAAGATTTGTAGAGCCGGAAAGAGTTATCATGTTCCGCGTTCCTTGGGTTGACGACGGCGGAAAGGTGAGGGTAAATAAAGGGTACAGAGTACAGTTTAACAGTGCCATAGGTCCTTACAAAGGCGGGTTGAGGTTTCATCCTTCTGTCAATTTATCGATTATAAAATTTTTGGGATTGGAACAGATTTTGAAAAACAGCCTTACGGGACTTCCGATAGGCGGCGGTAAAGGCGGCGCCGATTTCGACCCGAAAGGTAAATCCGATAGAGAGGTTATGGCTTTTTGTCAAAGCTTTATGACTGAGCTTTACCGTCATATCGGTGCGGATACGGACGTTCCTGCCGGTGACGTCGGCGTCGGCGGCAGAGAAATAGGATATCTTTTCGGGCAGTATAAGCGAATTCGCGACGAGCATGTTGGGGTACTTACAGGCAGAGGAATATCTTACGGCGGCAGTCTTGCAAGGAAGGAGGCGACCGGTTACGGGCTTGTGTATATCACCGAAGAAGCTTTAAATGCGCGCGGAGACAGCTTTAAGGGTAAAACTGTAATAATATCCGGTTCCGGCAACGTTGCGATTTATGCGTGTGAAAAGGCACAGAGTCTCGGCGCTAAAGTAGTTGCAATGTATGATTCCGACGGATACGTATACGACCCCGAAGGAATACGTTTGGATATAATAAAAGAAATTAAAGAAGTTAAGCGCGGAAGAATTAAAGAATATGCCGCCAAAGTAAAAAGCGCAAAATACAGCGACGGCTGTAAAGGTATATGGACTATCCCTTGCGATATTGCTTTGCCCTGTGCGACTCAGAACGAAATTGATACCGAATCGGCTAACGCGCTTGTCAAAAACGGCGTAATGTGCGTTGCGGAGGGGGCGAACATGCCTTCCACTTTGGAGGCAATAGATATTTTCCAAAAAAGCGGGGTAATTTTCCTGCCTGCCAAAGCCGCCAACGCGGGCGGCGTGGCAACATCAGCATTGGAAATGGCGCAGTCTTCGGGCAGATTATTCTGGACGTTCGAAGAAGTGGATAAAAAGCTTAAAAGCATAATGATAAATATTTATCATAATATCGACAGCGCCGCAAACGAATACGGCTGTAAAGGCAATTATGTCTTGGGTGCCAATATTGCAGGGTTTTTAAAGGTTGCCGAAGCTATGATGGCGCACGGCGTGGTATAATAGGAATACAGAAGCAAGGCTGCACCTTTTAAGGTGTAGCCTTTTTAAGTGTTGACATAATTTTTATATCTGCTATAATGTAATAAGGTGAAATTATGACTACTATGGAAATTTTGGAAAATGCCAAAAGAGTGAAAACCTCGCTTGCGCTAATGTCTTCCGAACAAAAGACTGCGGCATTAATAAATATGTCCGAGGCGCTTGAGGAGGATGTTGAAAGCATTTTACGTGCAAATAATGCCGATTTAAACGCAATGCGCAGTACTTTGCCAGACATAAACGTTGAAAAGGCGGCTCTTTCTGCGGAATTAATTCATGTAATGGCGGAAAATTTACGCGCTGTTGCCAAGCTTCCCGACCCAATCGGCAAAGCATTGAATGAAACGGTTGGGGACGGGTATGTTTCCTGTAAAGTTGCCGTTCCGCTTGGCGTAGCCGCGTTTGTATATGAAAACAAACCGAGCGTTACGACTGATATTGCGGCACTTTCGTTGAAAAGCGGTAACGTGTGCGTATTAAAATGCGGCAGCGAAGTTTATTCGTCCGTAAGGGCGATAGTGGTCGCGCTGCGCAAAGGGCTCAAAAAAGCGGGCGTGTCGCTGAACGCGGTAAATCTTGTCGAGGACGTGTCGGAAGAATCCGTCCATACCATGCTGCTTGCAAATGATTGTTTGGATGTTTTGATAGCGCGCGGCGGAAAAAATCTCGGGCTCGCCTGTCGAGAGTATGCAAAGGTGCCGTGCATATTTATGGGGGCGGGAATTTGCCATGTATACATTGACGAGTTTGCGGATGAAAAAACCGCTTTGGATATTTTGGAAAATTCGAAATGCGTCGACCCTGCCGAAGGCAACGCGGCGGAAGTTTGCATTGTACACAAAAGCATTGCGCAGGACTTTCTTCCGAAGCTGCATGCAAGGCTTTTTAATGAAAAATATCCGACTCGCGTAAATTTTAAATTGGACGAACCGTCGTTCGGTATCATAGGCGAACTGGACGGTTGCGACGCGGCGACCGAGGACGACTTCGATAAAGAATTTTTGAATTACACTTTGGCTGTAAAAATTGTTGACAATATTAAAGAAGCGATCGCTCATATAACCGCTCATTCGACAGGTCACACCGACTGTATAGTTACCGAAAACGAAGAAAATGCAAAGTACTTTACGCGTGCGGTCGATAGCGCGTCTGTTTGCGTAAACGTTGCGACTGCTTCTGCGGAAGGGGATGAAAGCGTTTTGGGTTCCGGCATAGGTGTTTCTACGCAGAAGATGCATGCGCGCGGACCTGTGAAGTTGCAAGATCTTACTTCGTACAAATATATAATAACGCGCGGTAAGGCGTAGCGTTTGAAGTTTTCAAATAATTTTTTAATTCGGTTGACATTTTGTAAAAATCTTAATATAATAAAACACGTGTTATGCAACACGTGTTTTATTATATGGGGAGGATAATATGCCGCCGAAAGCAAAATTTACAAAAGAGGAAGTAATAAGGGCAGGACTGGAAATTGTCAGGAGAGACGGGTTTGAAGCGCTCACGGCAAGGGCGCTCGGTAGCGAGTTGAACAGTTCGCCGCGGCCGATTTTTTCACTGTTTGAAAGTATGGAAGAGGTCCGGTCTGAAGTCTTGTCGTCGGCAAGAGAGTTGTACGGCACTTTTCAGGATTGCGGACTGAGCGAGGAAAACGCGTTCAAGGGTTCCGGTATGGGTTATATAAGGTTCGCTGTCGAGCAGCCGAAGCTTTTTCAGCTTTTGTTTATGAAAGAAGCCGTTAGCGTCCCCGATGTAAATAACGTATTAATGCAGATAGACGGTTATCACGGGAAAATTCTTGCCGCGGTTCAGTCCCAATACGGCTTCGGCTACGAGACGGCAAAAAAATTGTATTTGCATATGTGGGTTTATTCTCACGGCATAGCGGTGTTGCTTGCTACAAACGTGTGCAAATTTACTCAGGACGAAATTTCGTTTATGCTCAACGAAGTTTGTTCCGGACTGATAAGAAAATATAAAACCGAGGAAGAAAAATGATAGAAGCCGCAAACATATGCAAGTCCTTCAAAAACGGAACCGTAAAAGTTCTTAAAGACGTATCGGTTAAAATAGACCGCGGAAGCTTTGTAATAATTCTCGGCGCGTCGGGTTCGGGTAAATCTACCCTTTTAAACGTATTGTCGGGTTTGGAGCGTCCGGACAGCGGCAGTATAACCGTCAACGGACAGGATATTACGTCTATGACGGATAAAAATTTAACCCGATTCAGACGGGCGCAGGTGGGCTTCATTTTTCAGCAATATCATTTGTTGGAGAATTTGAACGTCGACAAAAACGTAAAAATGGGCGCAGATTTGATAAAAAACAAGGACTATCGCGAAATTATAAATAAAGTCGGTCTGTCTGACAAATTGAACGCTAAACCTTCAGAGCTTTCCGGCGGAGAACAGCAACGCGTCTGTATTGCGCGCGCCTTGGCTAAAAAGCCTAATCTGCTTTTTTTGGACGAACCTACGGGCGCGCTTGACGAAACTACCGGAAGGGCGGTCTTGGATTATATTATCAATTTGCAGCGCGAATCAGGTTTTACTATGGTTATGGTCACTCATAACGCAAATATTGCCGATACCGCGGATACGGTAATTAAAATGAACAGCGGTAAAATTTCGGAAATTTACAAAAATAAGGCTTTGAAGACCGCCTATGAAATAGGGTGGTAATATGGTAATCAGTTTAAAAGACGGCGTAAAGCTTATAGGCATATCCGTAATTTGTTTTTGTGCGGTATTTGTATGCACATTCTTTATTAATTACTACATAGACGCAAGCGCGGTCGCGCCCAATGTTACGGAGGGAATGAAAGCCGTCTATGAAGGACAACTGGCAACGGCAAAAATTTCCTGTGCGTTAAGCGGTTGCTGTCTTACCGTAATAGCTTTTTTTATGCTGGCGTTTTATGTAAAGCTATATGTAGACGGGCACAGCAGGCAACTGGGAATTTTAAAGGCAATGGGTTACTCCGACCGTGAATTGGCTTTAAGGTTTTGGGTCTTCGGGTTAAGCGTGTTTATAGGCGCGGTTTTAGGTTGCGGAGCGGGTTATGCGGCTATGCCGTTAGTGTATGGACAAATGACTGTGGAAGGACTTGAAATTCCCGTTAAATTTCATTTCTGGCTGCCGCTGCTTTTAATTGCCATACCCACGGTTATGTTTTCCTTGTTTTCATGCGGATACGCTTATCTTGCGTTGAAACAGCCCGTATCGTGTTTGATAAAGGGTAAAACGGAAAGAAAACGATTTAAGATTAAAAAAAGCAAACCGTCGCGCAACGGTAAAGAGCATAGCTTTCTCGTGGAAATGTGCTTGAAAACCTTATCCGGCAAAAAAATGCTTGCGTTTTTTATTGCCTTTGCGTCTTTCTGTTTTTCTGCCATGATTCAGATGGGCGGGGCTATGTACGATTTGAACAGCGGGGCAATGGGGCCGATGATTCTTATTATAGGCATTGTGTTGGCTTCCACAACTATGTTTATCGCCATGGCGGCTTTGATTAAAGCAAACATAAAAAATATTGCAATCATGAAAGCCTTCGGTTACTCGGTAAAGGAGTGCGCTTTGGCGCTGTTTACTGGTTACGTGCCTTGCGCGCTTATAGGTTTCGGAATAGGTACAGGCTACCAGTTTTTAATATTGCGCGTAATGGTGGACTTATTTTTCAAGGAATATTCTATCGAATTCGATTTTAACGTGTCGGTTTTCTTCATAACGTTGGCGGCTTTTGCGGTGTTTTACGCGGCGGCTGTGTTGTTTTACGTATTTAAAATGAAAAATATTTCCGTTAAGGAAGTTGCCGAAGAAAATTAAATTTCATTCTGTCATTAAAACAATTGATTTTTTTATGCGGTTGTAGTATTATATTTTAGCGCAAAATAATATGCTTCCGTAGTTAAATGGATATAACAGCCCCCTCCTAAGGGGCAGTTCCGGGTTCGATTCCCAGCGGGAGTACCAAAAATAATAATTTCATTCGGCTTATAAGGCAGAAGCAATGTTATGAAAAAAATTCCGGTTGTTCTTTGCGCTATATGTGTTATCGCTTCGGCAATCTATTTTGCGTCGTGCGGCTTGGGCTATGCAAAAATTACAGGAATAAAAGTTTCGGTTGTTTTGCCCGATGCCGATAATTACAGCGACGCGCTTGCCGACGGTTCTACTTTATGTGAAAATTATTACGTTTTGGAGACGGGCAAATCCTATCAATTGACTGTCAAATATACCGCGTCCGGCGGAAGCAAATTTCCCGGTTTCGGCGATATTAACGATATTGAATTGTTTTACGATAGCGAAATTTTTAAAATTACTCCTCCGAATGCGGAATTCGTGCAAACTGTCAGATACGAATTGATTTGCTTAAGGTCTGTCAATTATGCCGCAGTGATTGTGCAAGTGGGCGAGTATACCGCATCGGTAATAATAAGCGCAAAATAAAGGCATTTCAGATAAAGCAAAACTCTCTAAGCAATTTAAGCGGCGGGAGTTTTTTTATTTCGGCAATGTAATATAAGATTGGCATAAAAGTAATACAAACTTTATTGAAAACCAATGGGAGATATTATAAAATTTATAATGTAGAATTAATTTATGTTGAAACAATACACTGTTTATAGGTGTGCAAAGATACTCCATTGTGTTATAATATAAGGAGATAGAATTTATGAAAAAGACTTTTGCAATTATCTTATCAGCATTATCTTTCAGCCTGTTTGCCGGTTGCAGATTGACGGCTTGCAAAGTAAAGGAAGACTACTATCCTGAATACGAAAGCGGTTACTTTCGTTATGCGGTAAAGACAGAAAAAAGCGGGGAGAAAAAAGCGTATCTTGTTGGCTTGACCGAAAGCGGGGCAGAACAGGCAGCTCTCATATATCCCGAAGAATTAGACGGCATTCCTGTTTATGGGATAGGATATGCGCGAAAGGCATTGCTATCGGTTGGTAACCAATTTGTCGGTAACTTTGGGAGCGATAATTTAGAAAAATTATTTTTCTCGACTAGTCTAAAAGTAAGTCCTGTTAACGATACAATTAATAATTTGTATAAAAAAACTTTTGCTGTTTATTGGGATTTGGATAGCACCGCGGAAAGAATTTATGGCGTAAAGGGCGCTATTTTCGGATACAATTTTCTTGAAGAAGATTTTTGGTTTAAGGATTACCTTTACAGATTTGTTGCAAACGTATCTTATTTGTACAACTACGATAACTCGCCAAATAAAGATTACTATTGGGTGGACAGTTATGACGAAAGCACAATTACGTTTATTCCGCCCGAGCCTGAAAGAGAGTGGTATGAATTCGGCGGTTGGTATAAAGAGTCCGAATGTATAAACGAATGGGACTTTGAAACAGATATTACGGGTAAGGTTATTGAGCTTGGCGACAAAAAGCCTGATTCTTATGACGGCATATATTTATATGCTAAATGGATAGAAAATTAAAAATAGAGGAGGTCGGAGGAGAGCCGATTTTGATTTTGACGCCGAGAAAAGCGCAACGGAAATTTCCGTTGCGCCGTATTTTTTTATAACAAAATCAAATTACGCCATTGCGTTAAGCTTTTTTGCAAGACCGGACTTTTTGTTTGCCGCGGTATTCTTTTTAAGTACGCCTTTGGATACTGCGCCGTCTATAACGGAACAGGTGTACGGGAATTTTTCGGTTGCCGCCGCTTTATCGCCCGCCGCAATCAAGGTAAGGAACTTTTTAACTTCCGTCTTAACCTCGGACTTAACGGCTTTATTTCTTTCCGCCTTTTTTTCCGTAACAAGCACGCGCTTTTTTGCTGACTTTATGTTAGGCATTTAAATTCTCCTTTTGGAATGCTATTAAACTTAGATACTTGAGTAATTTTATCATAAAAAAATTTTGTTGTAAACTGTTTTTCGGCGGCTTTTATTAAAATTTTTAATATATTTCGATTTATCTTAATATTTATATTAATAGTATGGAATCATCAAAAAATCCGCTTGTATGCTTTTTTGACAGCGGTATAGGCGGTCTCGGCTTATTATATGAATGCGTGCACAGATTACCGCGCGTCGACTTTATTTATTTTGCGGATAATTTCCGCGTTCCTTACGGGAATTTAAGTAAAGCGGAAATTTTAAAATATACGGTAGAAATATTCGATGAAATAAATAAATTAAATCCCGCGGCGGCGGTCATTGCATGTAATACCGTTACGGCGCATTGTATAGAGTATTTAAGAAAAAATTATCCTTTTAAAATAATAGGCGTGCAGCCTGCCGTCAAACCCGCGGCGGCGTGCGGCAGATGTATTGTTCTTGCTACGGAAGCCACCGCAAAAAGCGACTCTTTAAACAGCCTTGTCAAAGATTACGGTAAAGGCGTTACGGAAGTGTTTGCGTGTCGCGGTCTTGCGGATTACATCGAACAAAACATTTTCTGCCTGTCGGAAAGCGAAATAATAAAATTTTTGCCTGTTGCGGACACGCAAGGGGTAGTCCTGGGCTGTACACATTATGCCTTTGCGGGCGAGATAATAGAGAAATACTATAAATGTCCTGTTTTTGACGGAATTAAGGGAACTGCTGACAATTTGACTGCAAAATTAGGGATTTCCGACCACTGCTCCGTAAGAGCGCATAAAATCATGTTCAGCGGTGGCGATAGTGCCAAAAACAGGGCTGTTTTTAATATGCTTTTAAAAAAAAAGGGTAGCTATTCCCAAAATAGTGGCAATTAGTGTAAAAAATATTTAAAAAAATCTAAATTTTTTGCGTTCGGTGGTTGACAGTGGTCATTATAAGTGATATCATATATTTACCGGTCACAAAAAAGGGATAGTTTTAATGTTTTTTCTTACAGGCGAATACGATCATCAGATCGACGCTAAAAACAGAATAAGAATTCCCGCGAAGCTAAAGGGTAGCGAGGATAAGCTTTATTTCTCCAAGGGAACCAATAACTGCATTTTCGTGTTTTACGAAGCTGCGGTTAAGGAAAAGCTTGAAAAGATTGAAGAAATAAAGATATCCGAGGTCGAGAAGCAAAAGGGTTTGAGGGCGTTTATGTATTCTCTTAAACTTGTCGAACTCGACCCCCAAGGCAGACTGGTAATTCCTCCCGAGCTTAAAGCTTTCGCTAAAATCAGGAAAGACATAAAGATTTGCGGCTCCGGTTCCAGAATAGAAATCTGGGCGAAAGAAGTTTATGACGAATACTTCTCTGATACCGACGAAAATTTTGACGTAAATTTCAGTTATCTGGATATTTAATATGAAAGAATTTGCGCACATTCCGGTTATGTTGGAGGAGTGCATAAAAGGTCTGAATATCAAACCAGACGGCGTCTATTTTGACGGTACCGTCGGCGGCGGAGGACATTCTTTCGAAATTTTGAAAAGTTCTTCACCGAACGGCAGATTGATTGCCACAGACCTTGACGACGACGCTATTTCGGCGGCAAAGCGCAGGCTGACGCCTTTTGACGGCAGATTTGAAATTTATAAATCCGATTATAAAAATTACGCAGACGTTTTAGACAGAGCGGGCGTTGAACGGTTGGACGGTGCAATTCTCGATTTCGGCGTTTCCAGTTATCAGCTTGATTGCGGTGACAGAGGATTTTCTTACATGAAGCCCGACGCGCCTTTGGATATGAGAATGGACAGGTCGGCACGGTTTGACGCAGCGGAATTGCTCAATACATATTCCCGTCAGCAGATAGCTAAAATTCTCAAAGATTACGGCGAAGAAAAGTTTGCTTGCGAAATAGCCCGCAACGTATGCGCGGCGAGAGAAAGCAAACCGCTGGAAACCTGCGGGGAATTCGCGGAAATAATAGAAAGAAGCATACCTAAAAAATTCCGTCAAAACGGTCCTTGCGCCAGAAAAAGCTTTCAGGCAGTAAGAATTGCGGTTAACGGCGAACTCGAAGGATTGTACGATTGCGTTTTGGGGCTGACCCGACGACTGAACAAAGGCGGAAGAATTGCAATTTTGACTTTTCATTCGTTGGAGGACAGGATAGTCAAACAGGCATTCAGAATGTTGGAATGCGACTGTATATGCGATAAAAGCTTGCCTGTTTGCGTTTGCGGCAAAAAGCAAGAAATTGAAATAATTACAAAAAAACCTGTTACGGCGGGCTTGAAAGAAATTGCGGTAAATCCGCGTTCCAAGTGCGCAAAACTCAGAATAGCAGAAAAGATTACCTGATTAAGATAAGGAGAAAAACAATGTCACTTGCGACACCGGTATTGGAAAGAAAGATTGGCGGCGAAGAAGCGGCGGAATACAGAGAAGCTGTTTCCGATTGCTCCATGACCGAAGAAGAAAGACATAATTCGAGAATAAGCGTGAATTATGCAAAGCTTATAAATCCGGAAACAACAATTAAAGATTTAATAGCTAAGGAGCCCGTCCGCCGGCAAGAGAAGGATATTCTTCTTGCGCCCGTACGCGAGGAGACGGCTAAGCCTTATCTCGTTGAAAACGCGCGCGCCGACGCGGAAATTTTCCGTGCGGACAGTTTGTTTAATAAAAACCGCGTTATGCCCGTTAACGTTGCCGTAACGTGCGCAGCCGAGGAGGAGAACGAAGACCTTCGTCCTACGCAGACCACGATTCAGTACAGAACGGTAGACGTAAAAAAGAACACCGAAGAAGGTAAAATTGTCAACAGTGCATCAACGCGCAAGGCGTCGATGTCCAAAAGAGATAAAATAATTATCGTTGCGGTAGTAGCCGTTATAGTTGCGCTTTTCGTGCTTATAATA
Source organism: uncultured Clostridia bacterium (assembly GCA_947053655.1). Taxonomy (GTDB): domain Bacteria; phylum Bacillota; class Clostridia; order Christensenellales; family Borkfalkiaceae; genus Coproplasma. The sequence goes on along the minus strand of CAMRTO010000011.1, from coordinate 24,454 downwards.
GTAAATTCCGCAATAATTTCCGGCATCAACAACAATATCAGCGAATTGCAGACGGTTTTGCCTGATGCGGCGGAAAAATATTCTCAGGCGCTTGCCGAAAAAGACGCTTATCTTAATGAAGAAAATCTTTATCAGGTAGTAAGCGACTTTGCGACTGCAAACGGCATGGTTCTGAAATAAGGAGAAAATAAAATTAAAAAAATTTCTAAAGCCGGCTTTTCGGTTACGGTTTTACAAAAGAGGTTATTGTCAATGGGCTTGGCAATAGCCTTTATTTTTTGTCTGATTTTCACAAGATTGTTTTATGTACAGCTTGTCTGGGGCTCCGAACTTAAATATAAGGCATCCGACCAATGGAACCGCGAAATTCCGGTTATCGCCCGCCGCGGAATTATTTCCGACAGAAACGGACAGATACTTGCCGGAAATCTTACGACGTACAGTATTTTCCTGCGTCCGAACGCGGTAAAAAATCCCGAGCATACTGTAACCGTGCTCAGCGAGCTGTTTTCGCTTGACGCGGGCGCCTTGCTTGAAAAAATCGGCGAGGGAAAGGTTTCCGAAATAACGGTTGCCAGACAGACGTCGAAAGAAAGCGTTGAAAAATTAATAACTTATAATTTGCCCGGCGTATACTATTCGCGCGATAATTCGCGTCAATATGCGTACAACGATGCTTTATGTCAGGTGCTGGGCTTTACCGCCAACGACGGGACTGGGCTTTCGGGCGCGGAAAAATATTATAACGATATTTTAAGCGGAACCGACGGCGAAATAAGCTACACGACCGATATCGTCGGCGTAGAAACCGAAAATCCCGTCGTGGTTTACAGCGAGGCCAAGGCGGGCGACGAAATAAGACTTACCGTAGACATGGACATTCAGCTTGCCGCAGAAAAAGCTATGCGTAGCGTTTATGCTTCCGCTAACGCCAAAAGAGTTTCATGCGTAGTGCTCAATCCGCAGAACTTCGACATTCTCGCCATGGTCAATTACCCGTCTTACGACTTGAATGACGTACCGCGCGACGACACGGAAACGCTCAACGCGCTTTCGAGAAACAGTATTGTCTGCGATATATACGAGCCGGGTTCGACTTTTAAAGTTGTAACCGCGGCGGCAAATATAGAGGAGCATCTGCGCGGAAATTCGAAAGCGTTTTCCGAATCCTACATATTTAACAGCAGCAGAACAAGGTCGGTAGACGGCACAAAAATAAAATGCTGGTCGGACCATGCAAACGGCAAGCACACAAACCAAACTTTGGCGGAAGCGTTGAATAACAGTTGTAACCCGTGTTTTACGGATATTGCTTTATCGCTCGGAACAGGAACATTTTATAATTATCTCAATTCATTCGGGTTCGGAAACGTAACCGGTCTGGATTTTAACGGAGAAGCGCTGGGTATGCTCGTTCCGCAATCCCTTGTGCGGGATTGCGACCTTGCCAGAATAGGCTTCGGTCAGACGGTGGCGGTGACGGGCATACAGCTTGCATGCGCCGTGGCCGCGGCTGTAAACGGAGGTAAATATTATATCCCGCATCTGTTGAAATCCGTAGTGCTCTCAGGCGGAAAAGAAGAAATATATAAGCCCTTGTTAAAGTTTAATCCCATAAGCGAGAAAGCGTCTTCTATACTTGCTTCCATGCTTGAAGGCGTAGTGACGGAGGGTAGCGGTAAAAAAGCGTATATAGAAGGCTACAGAGTCGGAGGAAAAACCGGAACCGCGCAAAAATACGAGGACGGTCACGTTGCGTCGGGTAAATACGTTTCCTCGTTCGTGGGATTTTTTCCTGCCGATAAACCGCAGTATCTTGCCTTGATTATCGTTGACGAGCCGCAGGGCGTTTATTACGGCAGTACCGTTGCCGCACCTGTTGCAAGAGAAATTTTTCAAGATATCATCACGTTAAAAAATATACAGCCATACGTCTGACGGAGTAATTTTATGAAGATTAGCGAAATTTTAAAGGAAATTAAATACAAACGAATCACGGTTGATTCCGATGTGGAAATATCGGGTATTTGCACCGACAGCCAAAAAGTAAAACAAGGCGATTTGTTTATTTGCTATGTCGGTAATACTCACGACTCGCATGATTATGCGGTTGAAGCCGTTTATGCGGGCGCCGTCGCCGTTATCTGCGAAAGAGAGCTGGATTGCGCCGTTCCGCAGATAATAGTCGACGACGGAAGAAAATGCGTTGCCGCTGTTGCTCGCGCATTTTACGGGTATGCGGACAGAAAATTGAAATTAGTAGCCGTTACGGGTACCAACGGAAAGACTACCACTACATACATGCTTGAAAGCATTTTCAAATGCGCCGGAAAAAAATGCGGAGTAATAGGCACTTTGGGCATAAGCTACGGGGACAAATTCGTATCTCCCGAGCTCACTACCCCCGACCCGGTATTTTTGCATTGTATTTTTGCCGATATGGTCAATTGCGGGGTGGAATACGTATTTATGGAGGTTTCCGCGCACGCGCTCTACTACGGTAAAACCGACGGTCTTACGTTCGACGTGGGAATTTTTACAAACTGTACCCAAGACCATTTGGATTTTTTCGGCAATATGAAAGATTATTCCGAATGTAAAAAGTCGCTTTTTAAAAGCGGAAAATGTAAGTTTTCGGTAATCAATTCCGACGACGAAGTCGGGCGCCAGATTTTGAAGCAGGCGTCCGGAGCCGTCAGCTACGGTATAAAAAATCCTGCGGACGTTTTTGCAATAGATATCGAGGAAAGAATTAACGGAAGCGTTTTTGTTATTAATCTTTTCGACGAATTATATGAAATCAAGCTGAATATTCCGGCATTGCATAACGTTTACAACGCTATGGCGGCGGCGGCGTGCGCCAAGCTTTCGGGAATACCGACCGAAGCCGTGGCGGAAGGGCTTGCCGGTTTGAAAAGCGTTCCCGGCAGATTGGAGCATGTTGCAAAATTCAACGGCGCGGATATTTTCGTGGATTTCGCTCATACCCCCGACGGGCTGGAAAAGTCGCTTCAATCTTTAAAAAAATTATGCGCGGGAAAGCTGTACTGTTTATTCGGTTGCGGCGGAAACAGGGATAAAAGTAAACGTCCGTTAATGGGTGAAATTGCTTCGAAATATGCCGATTTCTGTATTATTACGTCGGACAATCCCCGTTTCGAAGACCCTTACGATATCATAACCGATATAGAGGCGGGGATAGATTCCCGCAAAAAAAAGTATGTTACCGTTACGGAACGCGAAACCGCAACCGAATACGCCATAAGACTTTTGGAGAAAAACGATATTCTCCTCGTCGCGGGCAAGGGCGGTGAATATTATCAGGAAATTATGGGAATAAAACACAGCTATAACGATAATACCGTTATTAAAAGAATTATCGGCTGATTTTTTATGAAAACTTATCTTTTGGGAATAATCGCCGCATTCGGCGCTTCGTTTGTCTTGCTTTTGGTTATATTGCCCATTTTGAAGCGGTTAAAGGCGGGACAATACATTTTGGGCTATGTTAAAGAGCATAAAAATAAAGGCGGTACGCCCACAATGGGCGGACTGGCCTTTATTTCTGCGATTATTGCGGTGTCGCTGTGTATGCTCGGAATAAAAGACAATAATGTAAATCTTACGCTTGCCGTAACGGGCGGTTTTACGGTCGTCGGATTTTTGGACGATTTTCTTAAAATTTACCGCAAAGACAACGGCGGATTAAAGCCCTATCAAAAAATAATATTTCAGTTGGCGATTGCCGCCGTTGCCGCGGTTTATTGCTACTTAAACGGACATACGTACGTTAATCTGCCGTTTTGCGGCGGGAAATCCGTAAACTTAAGCTGGGGGATTATTCCTCTTACGTTGTTAATTTTTATCGCAACCGTAAACTGCGTCAATCTGACGGACGGGCTTGACGGGCTTGCCGGCGGGACAAGCCTTGCCTATTTGTTTATTATGGGCACAATGCTTTGCCTGCAAATCAACGGTTCCGCCGTCGTATGCTTTGTCGCTGTCGGCGCATTGGCGGCTTTTTTGATTTTCAATTCGAACAAAGCGTGTATTTTTATGGGGGATACGGGTTCGCTCGCGCTGGGTGGGTTGATATCTTGCATATCTGTATTTTCGGGAAATGCGCTTTATATCCCGATTTTGGGAATAATGTTTGTGGTTTCTGGAATATCCGTTATAGTTCAGGTAATATATTATAAACGGACAAGGCGTAGAATATTTTTAATGGCGCCCCTGCATCATCATTTTCAGATGAAAGGGTATACGGAATGCAAAATTACGTATGCGTATGTAACGGTTACGTCGTTTGTCGGAATAATATGTTTGTTATTTGTGTGAGGGAAAATGTATTTCAGAAATCAAAAGTTTATGGTTGCGGGCATGTCGAAATCGGGCGAAAGCGCCACGCGCTTTCTGTTAAATCGCGGTGCGGAGGTTTACATATATGACGACTTGGTAAGCGAAAATATTACCGCCGTCATGAACGGACTTGCTTCTTCCGGTGCGCACATTGTAACCGCGGAAAAGTTTTCGGACGCGATACAGATATGCGATATTTTGGTGTTGAGTCCCGGAATTCCCATTGATAATCCTTTGCCTGTTGCTTTCAGAAAACAGGGAAAGGTTATAATAGGCGAGGAGGAGTTGGGCGCCCTGTATCTGCGCGCCACAGCAGTAGCCGTTACCGGTACCAACGGAAAAACCACCACGGTTTCGATGCTCAATTCCGTCTTTGAAAACGTCGGGTTGAATTGCGCGGCGTGCGGAAATATCGGCAATCCTTTGACGGCTGAGGTCGAAAATCTCGGTTTCGACGACTATGCGGTAATTGAAATTTCCTCGTTTCAGCTTGAAACGCTTTCAAGTCTCAGGCCGCATATTGCGGTTGTCACCAACATTACCGAAGATCATTTAAACAGACATTACAATATGGAGAATTACATATTCCTTAAAAGCAAAATTCTCCGTAATCTGCGCGAAAGCGAGTATGCGGTTTTAAATTACGACGATGATACGGTCAGAAATTTTGCCCGCAACACGAAAGCCAGGGCGGTTTACTTTTCTGCTACGGCACGAATCGACGGCGCTTATCTGGAAAACGGCGGAATTTATTTCAACGGAGAAAAATATTTCGACGTTGAGGATATGGTTCTGGGCGGCACCCACAACATATACAACGCTTTGGCGTGCGTAGCGGTCGCGCATATTCTCGGACTTGATAAAGCAAAAACGGCGGAAGCGATTTGCGGCTTTAAGGGCGTAAGACACAGAGTCGAAATTGTAAGAAAGGTTAACGGCGTTACGTACGTTGACGACAGTAAAGGCACCAACGTAGACGCGACTTTGAAAGCCGCCGCCGCCATGACGGAACCTACTGTAATACTTCTCGGCGGAAAGGATAAGGGGTACGATTACGAACCGCTGTTCGCGTCTTTGAAGTCGAGTAAAGTAATTCACGCGGTTCTTTACGGCGAGAACAGGTTTAAGCTTCTGAACGCCGCAATAAAGGCGGGTTTCGTAAGCTTCTCGCTGTGCGCGGAATTTGAAACTGCTGTGCATCTTGCCCAGTTTGTAGCCAAAGACGGTCAAAGCGTTTTGCTTAGTCCCGCAAGTTCAAGCTTCGACGGTTTCTCCAACTACGAGGAACGCGGCGACGCGTTCAGAAAACTTGTGGAAGGTATAAATGAAACGACTGGGCGTTAAAAAGAAAGCGGGAGATATCCCGCTTTTAATATGTGTTTTTTTAATGGCGGTTTTCGGTTGTCTGATGATTTATTCGGCAAGCTCTTATACGGCCGGCGTGCAGTACGGCGACAAACTGTATTTTGTCAAAAAGCAGTTGATAGGCGTCCTTCTCGGAACGGCGGCCATGGTCGGCACGTGCTTTATACCTTATAAAAAACTTATTAAATTCAGGTATCCAGCCATTATTATAGCGGCAATTCTGCTTGCGCTTGTATTCGTGCCCGCAATAGGAATTACCAATTACGGCGCCACCCGTTGGATAGGATTCGGCGGAGTCACCATACAGCCGTCGGAAATAGCAAAATACGCTTATGCGCTTTTTGTCGCCGCATTTTTCGCAAAAAATCCCGAAAAGGTCAAAACGATAAAGGGTGTACTGCCTGTTTTGGGCGTCGGTATAGCTTTTTGCGTGCTGATAATTATTGAGCCGAACATGTCTATAACCATGTGCGTCGGCATGCTTATGCTCTGTCTGGTGTTTTTAAGCGGAACCAATTTGAAAACCTTTGCCTTCATTTTGATTCCTTTTGCGGTGGCGGTTCCCGTGCTTATAATTTTGGAGCCTTACAGATTACAGCGGTTAAGCGCTTTTCTCGACCCCTGGGCGTCGCCGAAGGACGAAGGGTACCAGCTTATCCAATCGCTCTACGCACTCGGTAACGGCGGACTTTTCGGTACGGGGCTTTTCAATTCTACGCAGAAATACAGGTTTCTTCCCTTTGCGGAAAGCGATTTTATTCTGTCGATAATGGGTGAGGAGCTTGGCTTTTTCGGACTGATAATCTTTTTTGCCTGCTGCGCATTTATCGTTTACAGAGGGTTTAAAATAGCGCGCAACTGCAAGGACAGGTTCGGGTATCTTCTTGCGTCCGGATTCACTCTGGTTTACGGTATACAGGTGGTGGTCAATGCGCTGGTTGTCAGCGGAACAATTCCCCCGACCGGCTTGCCGTTGCCGCTTATAAGCAGCGGAAACACTTCGTTGATAATAACTATGGCATCCATGGGCGTGCTTCATAACATATCGCGCAGCGATTAACAATACAAGTTGTCTTTTCCATATAATGGAGTATATTTACATACTCGGAGTCAATATGGAAAAATACATTATTAACGGAGGAAACAAGCTATACGGAAGCGTTAAAATTCAAACGGCTAAAAATTCCGTGCTTCCTATACTTGCCGCGGCGGTTTTGACCGACGCAAAAGTTACAATTTTAAACGTACCGCAAATAACCGACGTAAAAAATATGGTAAAAATTCTGTCCTGTCTCGGTTGTAACGCGGTTTACGAAGATAATAATATAATAATCGACAGTTCGTCCGCGCATTGCTATGAAATACCAAGTGCGCTTGCGCACGAGCTGCGTTCGTCTGTGTTTTTGCTCGGTTCGGTCATTTCCCGGTTTCATAAAGCGAAAATCGCTTATCCTGGTGGGTGCGATATCGGGCTCAGACCCGTTGACTTGCATCTGACCGGGTTGAAAAGGCTTGGGGTGGAAATTACCGAAAAAAACGGATATATTCTTTGTGAATGTGACAAGCTGTCGGGTAACGAAATAATGCTTGACTGTCCAAGCGTAGGCGCAACCGAAAATATTATGCTGGCGGCGGTCAAGGCGGAAGGGACTACCGTAATTAAAAACGCGGCGAGAGAACCCGAAATAGAAGATTTGCAAAAATTTTTAAACTGCATAGGCGCAAAAGTTTCCGGCGCGGGTAGCGGAACAATAATAATAGAGGGCGTAAAAACTTTGGGCGGGTGCGAGTATCTGCCTATACCCGACAGGATAGAGGCGGGAACTTTTATCATTGCGGCGGCCATGTGCGGCGGAGAGGTGTGCGCCGAGGGCGTCTGTCCCGAAAATATAAGCTCTCTTATACATAAACTTAGGGAAAACGGTTGCAAAATTCATATAAAGAATGATAAAATAATAATCGAAAACCATCGTCGTCTTATTTCGGTAAAAACTATCGAAACACAGCCTTACCCGGGGTTTCCCACAGATCTTCAAGCGCAGATGACGGCGCTTTGCTGTGTGTGCGGGGGGAATTCGATTGTGACCGAAAATCTTTTCGAAACACGGTTCAAATACGTTCCCGAACTGAAAAAAATGGGGGCGGATATAACCGTAATAGACAGAAACGCTTTCGTGCGCGGGGTTGATAAGCTGAAAGGCGCGGACCTTGTTGCGCATGATTTGCGCGGGGGTGCGGCTCTCGTTCTTGCCGCGCTTGCGGCGGAAGGCAGAAGCGGCGTGGTTGATATTTATCATATTGACAGGGGGTACGGCTCTTTTGAATATAAGCTGAGAAATCTCGGCGCCGATATAGTAAGAGTAACCGTTTAAATTTATGAAGTACTTAAGAAGAATAGCCGCTATGGTCATAGGTATAGTTTTTTTTGCGGCGCTTGTCATAAGCGTCGGTATGATTTTTGCCGTGAAGAATATTAACGTGACTTTAATTTCTTATGCGGACGACTGTGCGGCAAGCTATATAGAGGCAAAGCAGTCGCTTAAAGTTTTTAAAGGCGAAAGTATTTTATTTATTAACTCCAACGACGTTGCCAAGGCTGTTGAAAACAGCAATTATTCGCTCTCGTCCTGCAAGAAGAAATATCCGTGCACTATCAATGTTGTTTTAAAAGAGCGGCTTGAAACTTTTGCGGTGTTGACGGACGGTCAGTATACGTTTTACGACAATGACGGAAAGTATCTGAGGAAAGATCTGGAAAATAAAAATACCACGGACGGCGCGCCGAACGTTATTTTGTCCGACAGCGCTGTGGAAAATATAAATTCCGTCGCAAAGGCCGCTTCGGTATTTAAAGACACCTTCAAAGCCTTGCGTTCTCTTGTTAAAAGTATTTCGCTTGACGTAAATCCCGACGTGGAAGGATACACGCAAAAGCTATATTTCAATTTTTATTGCGGTCTTAAAATTCAGATAGATAATTATACCGAGTTTACGCAGGAAAAAATCCTTAAATCGTATGAAAAATTTGTAACGCTTACCGACAGGGAAAAATTAAAGGGCGTTATAAGGGGATATAAACTCGGCGGAGAAGACGGATTGGTGAATGCGGATTATTACGATTTGCTTTCTGTTTAAAACATATTTCAATACATAAAAAAAGCGGCGAACCTACGCCGCTTTTTTTATGTAATCAGTTGACTTTATTCTTTAACTATTATATAATAATTTTATCATGATTTCGCATCGGGCGGAGGTGGTTTATGCGTCGGAAAAGCGTCGCCGTATTGGATATACGTTCCTCTGAAATTACCGCGGTAGTCGGTGAGAGAGGCGTAAACAATACGTTCATAATCAAAAGCAAATATTCCTGCGCGTACGACGGTTATGCCGAGGGCGAACTGTTGGATAGGGATAACTTTTTAAGCGCCGTACACGACGTTGTGAAAAGCACCGTGTCGGCTTTCGGCGGGGTCAGATCGTTTTTTGTCGGCGTGCCCGGTGAATTTATCAAACTTGTCAATACCGATAAGGTCATCAGCTTCCAATCCGCCAAAAGGATAGCTAAATCAGATTGCGAATATCTTGCGGGTATGTCCGCGCCTTCCGATACGGATGAATATCAGACGATCAGACACAGTTGTCTTTATTTCGTGTTGTCGGACAAGCGCAAAATTATAGATCCCGTGGGCGCGGTCAGTGATAGTTTGCAGGGTAAATTCTGTTTTTATCAGTGTAAAAATACGTTTATCGACGCTTTGATGGAAGCCTTTAAAAAGTTTGAAGGCATTGCGGAAATTAATTTGATTCCGACCGTTCATGCGGAAGCTATTTATTTAATCGACCCCGAAAAGCGTGACGAATACGCCGTTTTGTTTGATTTGGGATATATTTCTTCAAGTTACAGCGTGGTTTGCGGAAACGGCTTGGCGTACAGCGAATCTTTTTCCGTCGGTATAGGGCATATCGCCGCGTATCTTATGAGCGAGCTGGATTTGCCGTTCGACGTCGCTTACGATTTCTTAGGTAAGGTAAACCTTAACGCCAAGGAAAAGCTTAACAGCTTTGAGGAAAGTGTGTATGAAGGCAGAACTTATAGCTTTCCTACCGTAACGCTTCGGGACAAAATACGTGAAGGGCTTGATTGCATCTGCGAAACTTTGGAAGTTTGCAGACAGAGCTTTACGGGTAAAAATTTGGAATACAAGCCGGTATTTATTACAGGCGGATGCGTAAAGACCATAAGAGGTACGGCGGAACATATTTCCAACAGACTGGTAAAAAATGTGGAAGTAATTGCGCCCGCAGTTCCTTATTACGATAAACCGCAGTTCAGTTCTCTTTTAAGTTTGCTCGATACTGCGCTTAAAGACAGTAAATTGGCATAAACATTCTATAAGATTAAACGGAGGGTTAATATGTTTAACGATTTAGCCGGATCGATGGGTAACGGCAATATTTCCGGAAGGGCAAGAATAAAGGTAATAGGCGTCGGCGGCGCCGGTAATAATGCCGTCAACAGAATGCTTGACGCAGGTATAAACTGTGCGGAGTATTATGTCGTTAATACTGACAGTCAGATACTTTCGCTTTCGCCGTGTACCAATAAAATACAAATAGGAAGCGCGCTTACAAAAGGACTGGGCGCCGGTGCGGACCCCGATATAGGGCGCGCCGCGGCGGAAGAAAGCAAGGACGAGCTTACCGAAGCGATTAAAGGCACGGATTTATTGTTTATAACCGCGGGCATGGGCGGCGGCACTGGAACGGGCGCGGCTCCCGTTATCGCAAAAATTGCAAGGGACATGAAAATCCTTACGGTTGCCGTCGTTACTGAGCCTTTCGGTTTCGAAGGCAAAAAACGTATGGAAAATACCGTTAAAGGCCTTGAAAATCTTAAAAAATACGTTGATACGCTTATAATAGTGCCTAATGACAAAATTAAAACGGTAGTTGCGAAAAATACACCCATGCGCGAAGCGTTGCGCGTTGCGGACGAAATTTTGAAACAGGGAATTAAGGGTATAGCGGAATTAATCGTTAATCCTTCGCTCATTAATTTGGATTTTGCCGACGTCAGAACCATACTCAAAGATAAGGGTATAGCTCACCTCGGCGTCGGTGTGGCAAAGGGCGATAACAGGATAATAGAAGCGGTAAGGGTAGCGGTTAATTGTCCGCTTCTCGAAACCACTATCGAGGGCGCGCGCGGAGTAATACTCAACGTGGTCGGCGGTGACGACCTTACGTTTGACGAGGTTGCCGACGCGGCGGAGCTTGTAAGAAGCGTTGTGGACGCTTCCGCAAATATAATTTTCGGTGCGAGAATAGACCCCAATGTTCAGGACGAGGTTGAAATCACTGTCATTGCGACGGGATTTTCCGGTTTTGAAAGCAAGCGTAACGATGAAGAAAATACGCAGAGAGGATATCAAAGCGGTAGGGTATACGACCGTCCGGCATACAATATGCCCTCGCAGGACAGATTGTCTGTTACCGAGCCTTATTACGTTCGTCAACCGGTTCAACCTGTCCAGCAACCTGTACAAACGATACAACCTGTTTCTCAACCGGTAATACGTACCGTAAACGAGGACAGTATCGAGCGTCCCAACGAAAAGAATGTGCCCAAGTTTGCGCAGATGCTTAAAAATCTTGGCAGAAAACGTAACGGTGATTAATGTTAATAAATTATAAAAGAAAAAGTACGCGGTTCGACGCGTACTTTTTCTTTACGTTCAGTTAATTTAACTAACGGAAAACTAAATATGACTTAATTTTTAAGTTCATCATAGTAAGCCGTAAGGATTGCTTTTTTCAAAATTTCTCGGGTCTCGGTGTTAAGCGGATGTGCAATATCCTTAAATTCGCCATTATTAGTTTTTCTGCTGGGCATGGCAATAAACACGCCTTCCGTTGCTTCTATTACTTTAATGTCGTGTACGACAAAGCTGTCGTCAATCGTTATCGAAGCTACTGCTTTAAGTTTATTGTCCTCCCTGTTAACTAATCTGATTCGTACATCTGAGATCTTCATTCTACACCTGCCAGAATATACTTTCATTGTCTATATTGTACAATATAAGTTAAATAATTTCAATACTTAACTTATAAAATTTTTTATTTTTTGTCGAAAAAATGTTAAAAAACGTGATAAAATTATATTTTTTATAATAAAATTTATTATGCGTTTAAAAGTTTCGGATATTTTTGACAGTTTTTACTTTATCGGTATAGGCGGAGTCAGCATGAGCGGACTGGCAAAATATTTTCTGTCGCTCGGTAAAAAAGTGGCGGGCAGCGATATAGCCGCAAACGAATATACCGCCGAGCTTGAAAATCTCGGCGTAGATATAGATTACGGAGACAATACGGAAAATATCAGTGAATACGGATTGATAGTTTATACCGACGCTATTAGGGATAACGACGTAAGACTTGTAGAGGCAAGGCGGCTCGATAAGCCCATAATGGCGCGCGGCACGCTGTTGCACGAAGTAGGGAGAGAGTTTAAAAAAGTAATAGCTGTGTCCGGCTGTCACGGCAAAACCACATGTGCCGCCATGCTGGCGCATATCTTTTCCGCCGCGGGTAAAAAATTTGCTTCTCATATAGGCGGGAAAGACGCAACGCTGTCCAATTTCTATATTTGCGGTAAAGATTTTTTTATTACGGAAGCCTGCGAATACAAAAAAAATTTTCTTCGTTTAAAGCCTGATATTGCGGTCATACTTAACAGCGATTCCGACCATTTGGAATGTTACGGTGACGAGTCCGCTTTAAAAAAAGCATACATGGAATTTGCCAAAAGAGCGGCGGTTACCGTTTCGCTGTATAAGGACCTTCCGTTTGATTTCGGTCGTACTTTCGGTTTCGATAAATATTCGGATTACTACGCAAAAAACATGAAACTGATAAACGGCGCTTATTCGTTCGAGCTTTACGAGGACGCAAAGGAGGAAGCTTTTATAAGACTCGGCGTTTACGGCAGGCATAACGTTTTAAACGCGTTGGCTGCTGCGGCAACGGCAAGATGCGCGGGTATACCTTTCAAATTTATTACGGAGGGGCTTGCATCTTTTTCGGGCGTGGAGAGAAGATTTGAAAATATCGGCGAAGTAAACGGTGCGCGTTGCGTAGCGGACTATGCTCATCACCCCAATGAAATAAGGGCGACCGTCCGCACTGCGCAAAAGCTTACGGACGGCAGACTTTTCGTTGTATTCCAACCGCATACATATTCGCGGACTAAAAATTTATTCGACTTGTTTGTTAAGGCGCTTTCGCCTTTGAATAATCTGCTTATTTACAGGACTTACGCCGCAAGGGAATATTTCGACGACGCTGGCAGTGCGCTTACTTTATCGCAAAGCCTTAAAAAATCGCTTTACGGCGACAAGCCCGATGATATAAAAGAGTTTATAAAAAAAGCGGGGAGCGGAGACGTGATTCTTTTTCTCGGCGCGGGGGATATATATTATATAGCAAAAAAATTAATGGAAAATCCGTCGGTCGATATTTAACCGGACTTGAAATTTTCAACGCGCTTTACGGCGCGTTTTTCTTTATCACTATTATATAAAAAATTATTAATTTCTGCGTCATTTTGTTGTCATTTCGGCTTGCTTTTGGTATAATGATTATATGCCGTTTTCTAACTTCGGCATTGTGGAGAATTAAAGTGGAAAATAATAACGACAACGGTCGCAGGAAAGTTTATTTCACACAGGAATCTATAGGAATTTCAATTCTGTTTTTTTGCGGGTTGGTAACGTTGATTTTACTGACCGGCGAAACAGTGTTTTCTGGTTTGGGGAAAGCTATCTGCACTTTTATGTACGGAACGTTCGGATACGGGTCATATCTCGTTATGTCTGTTATCACGTATTTGGGGGTGTGGCTTACTTTCAATAAAAAATTAAAGATTAAGCTTAAAACCGTGCTGGTTATTGCATTGACGGTTTTTATGGTTTTCCTTCTTTTCCATGCAGTATCAAGCAGAAATTTAACCCTTGCAAATTACGGTGCTTATATCAAAGCCTGCTATGTAAACGCAGCCAAAGGCTACGCCGGTTACACTTGCGGCGGGGTTATTTCCGCAATGTTTGTTTATCCTATAGCTAAACTTACAACATTTATCGGCGCATATGTAATATTTTCTATTTTAACGCTTTTGTGCGGATATCTGCTTTATCTTGTTTTCAGAAAAAATCCCGTAACTATCGTTGCGGGTAAACCCCGTCACGTCTTCGACGAAAGCAAAACGATTAAATGCAAGACGGAAGCTTTTTCCTGTAAAGTAAATACGGATAAAGTTAAAACTTTGGACGAATATTACGAGGGTGCGGAAAGCCCCGTACGGCAAAAGGCGGTAGAGGGCGTTTCGGCTCCGCAACCGGTCAGAAACGAAATATACGAAGAAGCGAACGCTTCCGATAAGTTTTCGACTGAAAATCTCGGACACAAAATATTGTTTCAAAACGGAGAATTTGCCGCAGAAAGCTACAAAAGAAATATGATTTTTAACGAAAACTCGTATTTCAACCGTCCCGTTCAAGCGGAGAACGATTATTTAAGTAATTTTTCAAGCGGTAAAAAACCCGCCGCCGAGCGTGCTACTACATATTCCGAAAGTTTTCAGGAAGACGTTCTCAATCAGAATGTAGCGGTTATGCCGTCAAATTACGTTTACGGAGAAAAGCCTGTAGAACATATCGAGGATTATGAACCTACGGAGAGCGAGGTTTATTCCGTGCGTGAAAATGCTGCGGAACCTACTACAGATTATACGTCAAGCGCAACGGATTATTCCGAAGCTTTGCGCGAGACTGCGGAAACGCCGCCTGTCGAGCCGATGGAGGAAAAAAGCGAGAATTTATATGAAGCTTTAAATACAAGGGCGTCCGAACAGATTACGCCTGAAGTCGCGCCTCAGCCCGAAATAAACATTTCAGCGGAACGCCATACGGAAGAAGAAAGCCGTTCCGTACTCGATTATTTCAGACAGCCTGAAAGCGACGAACCGGACGAAGAAGAGGTTCAAAGCAGTGACAGTCCGATAAATATGTATAATTTGTTCGGGCCTTCGGGTATGGTGCAGGACAAAAATACAATCGAACCCGACGTTACGCGTCTCGGCGCGGGAAGGGCTTTGCGCAGTAATGCGGATCTGTTCGATTATGACGACGACGATGACGATGAAACGGTTGTGCAAAACGAACAACCTGCGGAAGCTGCTCCTATGGTCAGGTTGCCGGAGGAGCGCAAGCCCGAAACGGTGGCCAAGCCCGTTGTTCAGGCAACAAAGACCGAGCCTGTCGTTCAGGAAGAAAAACCTAAACACGTATGGAAAAAATACGTACATCCTACTTTTGATTTGCTTGACGATTATCCCGAGCATAACAATGTAAATACGGGGGAAATAGAGGATAATAAGCGTACTATAGTCGAAACGCTTGCAAGATTCAAAATCGCAAGCGAAGTTTCCAACGTTACAATCGGTCCCGCTATTACCCGCTACGACGTAATTATCGAAGACAAAACCAAGATAAAGCAGTCGCTTAATTACAGGGAAGCCGTGGCTATGGCTCTTATGAAAGAGAATGTAACGGCGTATTTGAATTATTCCAAAGGTGCGCTTTCGATAGAGGTGCCCAACAACGTAAGGACGGTTGTCGGTCTCAAATCAATGCTTACCAGTCAGAAGTTTATTAACAGTAAGACCAATTCGATTACTTTTGCATTAGGTAAAAGCGTCGAGGGCGAGGTTATGTGCCCCGATATTACCAAAATGCCGCATTTGCTTGTAGCCGGTACTACGGGCAGCGGTAAAAGTATATGTCTCAGTGCGCTTATCGTAAGTCTTTTGTATAAATACGGACCCGAGGAACTGAGGTTTATTCTTGTCGATCCCAAACAGGTAGAGTTTATTTCATACGATAAGCTTCCTCATTTGATGATTAACGAAATCATTTACGAGGTGGACAAAGCCGTCAAGGCACTCAACTGGGCAATTAAGGAGATGGAGCGCAGATACGGTCTTTTCAAAGAAATGACCGAACAGGGAAGGGCAACGAAAAACCTTGACGAGTATAACAGTCATTTGCCCGAGGGCGAAGAAAAACTTCCGAAAATTGTTATTATATTAGACGAGTTCGGCGATTTGATGTTACAGGCAAAGAAGGATATAGAGGGCAGAATTATAAAGCTTGTCCAGAAGGCGCGCGCATGCGGTATACATCTTATACTTGCAACGCAGAGACCTTCCGTCGACTGTATTACGGGATTGATAAAATCCAACCTGCCTACAAGAATCGGCTTCAAAGTGAACTCGTTCGACGACGCGCGTACGATATTCGATATAGGCGGCGCGGAAAAGCTTTTGGGTAAAGGCGACTTGTATTTCCGTTCGGCGGAAAGTCCCGACCTTGCGCGAATTCAAGGTTGTTTTGTCGATACTCACGAGGTGCAGAAGGTAACGGATTTCGTTAAAGCTCACAATGAAACTTATTTCGACCAGACCGTTTCCGATTTCATAAATAAGGTGGATGAGGAAGCTTCGTCAGCTTCTTCCGGCGGAGAAGACGGTTCTTCCGACCAGTCCGAAATAAAAATCGACGAAACTTATATAAAAGCTTTATATTATTGCGTTTCTTCCAATCAGGCTTCCGTTTCGATGATACAGCGCCGTTTCCCCGTCGGTTACATAAAGGCATGCAAAATTATCGACTGGATGGAAAACATGGACTATGTTACCAAGTCGGAGGGGTCTAAGCCGAGGAAAGTTTTACTCAGTAAGGAAGAATTTTCCAATATGTACGGTGATGTAGATGATTGATTATTCGCAAAAGAAATTCGGCGTTATATCTTTGGGGTGCGACAAAAACAGAGTTGACACCGAAAAGCTTTTGTATTTAATCAAGTCCCGCGGCGGAATATTGACCGACGATATAAACATCGCCAATATTTTGATAGTCAATACTTGTTCTTTTTTGAACGAATCGCGCAAGGAAGCGGTTGAAACCGTATTGGACTGCGCAAAATATAAAAGCGGAGTATTGGAGAAAATAGCGGTAACGGGATGTTTGCCGCAGAAGTTTGTCGGCGAAACTTTTCCGGAGCTTATTGAGGCGGACGTTTTTCTCGGAACCGAGGATTACGATAAGTTTTTCGAAGCGTTGGATAAGTCTTATCTCGGACAGAGGATAAATTACGTCGGGAAGGGCGAAAACCGACTTTCGGTCGGCAGAGTCGTGACGACGCCTGTCCATTATGCTTATCTTAAAATTGCGGACGGTTGTTCCAACCGCTGCACTTATTGTTTGATTCCGAAAATCCGCGGCAAATACGTAAGTTATTCTATCGAGCAGCTTGTCGAAGAAGCTGAAGCTTTGGGGGAAATTTCAGAGCTTATTTTAGTTGCGCAGGATACCACAAGGTACGGGATTGATTTATACGGGCAAAAAAAATTAACAGAAATTTTACAAAAGTTGACAGCTCTTGTCAACATTAATAGTGTAAGATTACTTTACTGTTATCCCGATATGATAGACGACGGGCTTATTCAAGAAATTAAGAGCAATAAAAAGATTGTCAAATATCTTGATATTCCTTTGCAGCACAGTGAAGACAGAATATTGAAATTAATGAACCGCCCCGGCGGCAGAGAGAAATATTTAAGTCTTTTCTCCAAACTGAGAAAGGAAATTCCGGAAATTGCCATTCGTTCTACGTTTATAACGGGTTTTCCTTCGGAAACCGAAGAAGAATTTAATTCTTTGTGCGGTTTTTTGCATGAAGCGCAATTGGATAACTGCGGCTTTTTTGCTTATTCGAGAGAGCCTGATACGGCGGCCTACAATTTGAAAGAACAAGTGCCTTATTCTATAAAGCGGCGCAGGGTTAAAGGCTTGTATGCCGTACAACGTGAAATTTCGGAAAAAAAGCTTAAAGCGTATGTCGGTAAAAAATTGCGTGTTCTGTGCGACGGAATCGATTATGAGCGCAATTGCTTTTTCGGGAGAGCTTATTTCAGCGCTCCTGAAATAGACGGTAAAATTTACTTCAATTCCGCCAATGCAGAGCAGGGCAAATATTACGAGGTGTTAATTACGAAAAACGACAGTTACGATTTGTTCGGACACACGGAGGACTATATTGCATGAACGAAGAAGATAAAAACAGCAGAATGTATAAGATAGCGGCAGGCAAGGGTGTAATGAATTTGCCTAATAAACTTACAATAAGCCGCGTGGTTATGATTCCCGTTTTCATTCTTTTTTTCTATCTCGATTTTACTGCGCATTATTTTGTTGCGCTTTTCGTTTTCGCTATTGCTGGTTTGACGGATTTGTTTGACGGAAAAATTGCACGTAAATATAATCTTGTCACCAATTTGGGAAAGTTTCTCGACCCCATAGCTGATAAGGTTCTTGTGTTGTCTGCATTTGTAGTGTTTGTTACGGTTCCTCAAATTTTCAACGCGAATTTGGGTAACTGGGCGATAATTGCAGCCGGTTGCGGGGTTGCCGTTATTCTGGCGCGTGAAATTATCGTAAGCGGCTTCAGAATGGTTGCGGCGGGCGCAGGTATCGTTATAGCCGCCGACAATATAGGCAAATATAAAACCGTTACGCAGGATATATGTATAGTCGTTTTGCTGATAGGCGAGGGCGTGCAGGAGCTTACTTCTCATCTGGCGGGCAAAATAATTAACTATACGGGGCTTGTATTGTTTGCGGTTGCGGTATTGCTGACTGTAATTTCCGGCATTAATTATATAGTAAAAAACAAGTCGGTTTTGAAACAATGAATATGGTCGACGGCAAATCCTGCAAAATATGTCTTTTGATTTTAAAAAATGCAAAAGTCAATAATTTCGAGGATTATAGCAATTTAATAGATTCTTTTGCGGGTTTCGGATACTATTTCGATAAAATTTCCTATATCGCATACGACAGTTCGGAAGAAATTTCAAGGGCAATTAAGGACGGTAAAAGCAATTATGAAAATATCGTAATTTATTGTCCTAAGGAAATGGAAGCCGCGCTGAAAGAATATATATCCAAGCTTTATTTGTCGCAGTTTAATGAAATAGGAATATTGAAAACGGCAGACAAGCATGCTTTCATGTTCTACTATAACGGCGTAAACAGGTTGCGCGTCGAAGACGTTAAAAATGTTCTTGACACAAAGTACAAGCTGAAATTCGGCAGAATGTATGTGAGAGCGGTGGGCGCGCCTTCAAAGTCGGTGAATAAAACGCTTGAAGAAATGTCTTCGGTATGTCCCGATTTGCGCTTCAATATAAGTAAAAAATACGGCGATTGCCGTATGGAAATTTTATATTCGGTCAAGACTTCCAAAATGCTCGTCGACGAAGCGCACAGGATATTGATAAGCGGACTTAACGATTATATTTATGCGTTGGAGGATATTACCCTCGCAGAGCGTTTGGTTCAGCTTTTAAAATTAAGGAGAATGAAAATAAGCGTAGCCGAGTCTTTTACCGGCGGTGGTATCGGTAAGGCTTTGGTAGGGGTTTCGGGTGTCAGCGAAGTTTATAACGAAGGTTTGAACACATATTCAAACGAGGCAAAAATGCGTAGGCTCGGCGTAAGAGATTTGACCTTGAAACAGTACGGCGCCGTATCGGAGCAAACGGCTTACGAAATGGCGCAAGGACTGTTAAACGACGGTAACTGCGACGTTGCGGTGGCGACAACCGGAATAGCCGGACCTAAATCCGACAATACAAAAAAGCCCGTGGGGCTTGCATATATTTCCGTGGGAACAAGAGAAGATATTTCTGTTTATAAATTCAATTTGAAAGGCGGAAGGAACGACATTTCCAATACGGCGACAAATCTTGCGCTGTTTCTTGTATATAAAACTTTAAAATAATTCAGGAGATAAATATGAACGAAGAAAAATTAAAGGCACTTAACTCAACTGTCGCAATGATTGAAAAACAGTACGGCAAAGGCGCAATAATGAAGCTGGGGGATTACAAGGTTAATACCGACCTTGAAATTATACCTACCGGTTGTCTGTCGCTGGATTTGGCGCTCGGTGTGGGCGGCGTTCCCAGAGGAAGGATACTTGAAATTTACGGTCCCGAATCTTCCGGTAAAACCACCGTTGCGTTACACATAATAGCCGAAACGCAGAAGGCGAGCGGCGTTGCGGCGTTCATTGATGCAGAGCATGCTTTGGACGCACAATATGCGCATGCGCTGGGAGTGGATACCGACGAATTGTATCTTTCGCAGCCGGATACCGGCGAACAGGCTCTTGATATATGCGAGTCTCTTGTAAGGTCAAGCGCGGTTGACGTTATTGTTGTCGACTCCGTTGCGGCGCTTACCCCTAAAGCGGAGATAGAAGGGGATATGGGCGATACGCACGTCGGCTTGCTTGCAAGGCTGATGTCGCAGGCTTTAAGAAAGCTTACGGCAATAACCAACAGATCGAAAACATGCGTTATATTTATTAACCAGTTGCGCGAGAAAGTCGGCGTAATGTTCGGAAATCCTGAAACTACTCCCGGCGGCAAGGCTTTAAAATATTTTGCCACCGTAAGACTGGATATACGTAAGGCGGATGCGCTTAAAAACGACGGCGACATAATCGGCAACAGAACAAAATGCAAAGTAGTTAAAAATAAGGTCGCGCCCCCGTTCAGGGTTGCGGAATTCGATATTATTTACGGCGAGGGCATTTCGCAGGAAGGCTGCCTTATCGATTTGGGCGTTGAATACGGTATTCTCACCAAGAGCGGAGCTTTTATGTACTACAATGACGAAAAAGTAGCTCAGGGACGTGAAAAAATGAGGGATTATCTGAAGAATAATCCGGAAGTAAAAGCGGAAATAGACGCGAAAATAAGGGAAGCGCACAAAGCCGCTCAAAGCAAGAAGGACTAAATGCAACACGGTTTTATTAAAGTTTGCGCCGCGACGCCCGAAATAAGGGTTGCCGACGTAAAATACAACGTAAGCCTGATAATAAAGGCAATTAAGGAAAGCGCGGCAAACGGCAGCCGGCTTACGGTATTCCCCGAGCTTTGCTTATGCGGATATACTTGCGGCGATCTGTTTAACCAGTCCGTTCTTTTAAATGCGTGCGAAACGGCTATCGATGAGATTACAAAATCTACAAAGGGTTTAAAGACTCTTGTATTTGTCGGCGCGCCTTTCAGTAACGGCGGAAAACTGTACAATTGCGCTTTTGTCATTAATAACGGTTTGATTTTGGGTATAGTTCCAAAAACATATCTTCCCGATTACGGCGAATTTTACGAAAAAAGATATTTTTGCTCCGCGCCTGACAAACTTGAGTATATCGATTATAAAAGCAACGGAGAAAATTATACAATCGGGTTCGGCACGCGACAAATATTCAAAGCCGATAATTGCCGTAATTTTTCTGTCGCATGTGAAATATGCGAGGACTTGTGGGCGCCTTTTTCACCGTCGGTGAACCACGTTGGGGCGGGAGCCGATATTATTGTAAATCTTTCTTGCAGCGACGAAACCGTTGGTAAAGCCGATTACAGAAGAAATTTAATAAAAACCCAGTCGGCAAAGCTTGTTTGCGGATATATTTACTGCGACGCAGGCGACGGTGAAAGCACGACGGATATGGTTTTTTCCGGTCACAACCTCATTTGTGAAAACGGCAGTATTTTATCCGAAAGCAAATTGTTTGAAAACGGGCTTTTATACGGCGAAATTGATACCGAATTTCTTTCTCTCGAGCGCAAAAGGATTGCAAGCGGGTATTTTCATAATAACGATTCGCATTGTGATATATGCAAAAACGATTATAAAATTGCAAAATTCGAAGCGGAAGATAAGCCTTTCGATATTACGCGCAAATATTCTAAAACGCCCTTTGTACCCGAAGACGGCATAAAGTTGAAAGAGCGTACGGAATTGATTTTAACCATTCAGCAAAAAGGACTGGAAAAAAGGTTGAAGCATATAGGGTGCAAGTCCGTCGTTCTCGGTGTTTCGGGCGGTCTTGATTCTGCGCTTGCGTTGCTTGTGGCGTGCCGTACGTTTGCTTCTCTCGGTTGGGATAAAAAGAATATAATAGCTGTTTCCATGCCTGCTTTCGGTACTACCGAAAAGACGAAAAGCAATGCGTTAAAGCTTATTGCGGCGCTTGGCGCCACGTCACGCGTTATTCCCGTCGGTGACACGGTTTTAAAGCATTTTAAAGATATAGGACACGATGCCGATAATAAAAACGTAACCTATGAGAATGCGCAGGCAAGAATGCGCACTATGGTTTTAATGGATATTGCCAACGACGAAAACGGAATCGTGTTGGGAACAGGCGATTTAAGCGAGCTTGCTTTGGGCTGGGCTACGTACAGCGGCGATCATATGTCCATGTACGGAGTGAACGCTTCCGTTCCCAAGACGCTTGTCAAGCATTTGATTGCTTACGAGGCGGAAAAACTCGGCGGAGAGACAAACAAAATTCTCACCGATATTTTGAATACGGAAATCAGTCCCGAATTGCTTCCGCCGGATAAAAACGGCAATATAGCCCAGAAAACCGAAGACATTGTGGGGCCGTACGTGTTGCATGATTTCTTTATCTATTATTCGTTAAGATGCGGTTTTTCGCCGTCCAAAATAAAATTTTTGGCGGTAAAGTCTTTTAAAGGCATTTATGACGAAGAAACTATCGATAAATGGCTTAAAAGCTTTTATAAAAGGTTTTTCAAGCACCAATTCAAGCGTTCGTGCGCTCCCGACGGTGTAAAAGTAGGGTCGGTCTCGCTGTCTCCGCGTGCGGATCTGAGATTGCCCTCAGATGCGGTTGCCGCGCTGTGGCTTGAGAATTGAATTGTTTTAAAGCGTCCGTACGGACGCTTTTTTTATATTATATAAAGTATTTAATATATTAAATTGACAATTCGGTTTATTAGGTGTAAAATATATAAGGATATAAACTAACCCGAAAGGGGTTTGTATATATTTAAAATTAATTAATGGGAGACCTTAAATGACTATTTATCACTTAAACTCCCTGTTTCTTGCAAGCCAAATGAATTTAGGTTTGGCAATAGGGCTTATTGTCGCAGGAGTAGTCGTTGCTCTTGTCGGCGGTCTTTTCATCGGTATGTTTATAAATAAAGTACTGACGGAAAAAAGATTAGGCGATGTCCAATCCAGGACTAAAAAAATGATTGACGATGCTTTACATTCAAGCGAAGCGTTGAAAAAAGAAGCTATATTGGAAGCTAAGGAACAGGAGTTACAATTAAGAAACGAGTTTGAAAAAGAAAGCAGAGAAAAGAAAACGGAATTGCAAAAGCAAGAACAAAGACTTTTGCAAAAAGAAGAAATATTAGAAAGAAAAGAAGACGCTTTGGATAAAAAGAACGAATCTTTGGACCAACAAAAGCGCGAACTTTTAAACAAAGAACAGGATATCAAAAAAACACAGGACAAGATAAACCATCAGCACGAGCTTATGGTTAAAGAACTTGAAAAAGTAGCTCAGCTTACTAAGGATGAAGCAAAGCAGATACTTTCAAACGAAATACTCGACGAAACGCGTCACGACGTGGCGCTGCAAGTAAGAAATATAGAGCAGACGGCAAAAGAAGAAGCCGGTCAGGAAGCTAAAAAGATAATTTCGCTTGCAATACAGCGCTGTGCGGCTGACCACGCCTCCGAAATAACAGTTTCGGTCGTTCAACTTCCAAGCGACGATATGAAGGCCCGCCTTATCGGTAGAGAGGGTAGAAATATACGCGCTATCGAAAATGCGACGGGTATAGAGTTGATTATCGACGATACGCCCGAAGTAGTCATACTTTCAGGCTTTGACCCCGTAAGACGTGAAATTGCCCGCCTTACGCTTGAAAAGCTTATTACGGACGGCAGAATTCACCCCGCAAGGATTGAGGAAACCGTAGAAAAAGTCAAAAAAGAAATGGATGCCGAAATTAAGGCGGCAGGCGAAAGCGCAATGTTCGAGGTTGGTATATTCGGACTGCATCCCGAAATTATCAAGCTTCTCGGCAGGCTCAAATACAGGACCAGCTACGGTCAGAACGTTTATAAGCACTCTATCGAGGTTGCGCAGGTTGCAGGTCTTATGGCGGCTGAATTGGGGCTTGACGTGACTTTGGCAAAGCGTGCCGGTCTGTTACATGATATCGGCAAAGCTGTCGATCATGAGGTTGAGGGTACGCATATTCAAATAGGTGCCGATCTTGCCAAGAAATACAGGGAGAGCGGCAAAGTAATAAACGCTATAGCCGCGCATCACGGCGATTGCGAGCCTACGACCATGGAAGCTGTTCTTGTGGCGGCTGCTGATGCGATTTCGGGAGCGCGCCCCGGTGCGAGAAGGGAAACCGGAACCAACTATGTTAAAAGACTTGAAAAGCTTGAGTCGATTGCCGGCGAGTTTAACGGCGTGGATAAATGTTATGCCATTCAGGCGGGCAGAGAGGTGCGCGTAATAGTTAAACCCGACCAGATAGACGATGCGCAGACAATGTTCCTTGCTAAGGATATTGCCAAAAAGATAGAAAAGGAACTTGAATATCCCGGACAGATAAAAGTAAACGTTATAAGGGAATTCAGGGCAAGCGAATTTGCCAAGTAATTGCATATAATGAAAAGACGTCTGCGGTCAACCGCAGACGTCTTTTTTGTGTAAACGAAAACCCCGCCATAGTGGCGGGGTTCTAATGAGGCTATTG
>CAMRTO010000010.1 GCA_947053655.1 uncultured Clostridia bacterium | reverse complement strand
ATTAATCCGTCCGAAAGTCAATGTACTTTTCGGATACCGTAATACGCGGTTGTTTAATTTAGCCTTCCACCTCGTGGGAAGGTGGACTGACCGTTAGGTCGGGACGGATGAGGGGATATTAATAAAGCCCCTCATCACCGCTACGCGGAGCTTCTCCCCAAGGAGAAGCCTTTTTGCGAGTCGCAGGACGCACAGCAAATGTGCGCGCCGATATAGCCATTTGATGGCTGCCCGAAGCAGACAGATATCGTGCAGTATAACTGCCGTCCGCTCCGGAACGCAGCCAAATAATTTAAAAAACCGCCGCCGCATAATATTTTAACACGGTCTTGTCGGCTTGTCCGTTTTTTGAAAAATTTGTACATGTGTGCCGTGTAAAAAAAGAGAGCTGTTAAACCGCTCTCTTTTCTTGCTTTGTTTTATTAAACCACGGGGTTGGGTTGGGGATTGTTAACGTCGCCGTTTATTAAGTCTTTAAGCTTCTCGGTATAATCGGTATACTTTGTCTCGTCTATCTGACCGAGGTCGACGACCGAAGACGTTGTCTTTACGACAATGCCGCCGTTGAACTTTAACGCCAATTCCTGTGCCGGTGCGCTTGCCTCCGCGGTCGGCTGTTGGGGTATATTAATTTTCATGTCCAGATTCGAATTTAAAGAAAGCTGTTTGAAAGTACCGTTGGAGTCGACAGAAAAGTAAACTTCGAATACGAATTTATTGAAGGACAAATTTTCCTTTACGGCGGTTGCCTGCGTTTCGTCGGTTATGAAAGAATCTATAATCGCGTTGACGGTGTCGGCGGACGCGCTCAGCTTAACCTTCCAGCCGTCTTTTTTATCTACATAAACGCCCACTTTGTATTGTGCCGCAAGCGCAAGTAAATCAACCGACCCGTCGGTTTCGCCTTCGGCAACCGAAGCAATGCGGGAGGGGAGACTCATAACGCCGTTTATAATCGCCATATAGTCGACTTTGCCGGCAAAGAGGTCTGTTTCGCCAGACTTAACGTCCGCATAGGCATACGTATCGTTATTGAACACGTTTACGGAATAATTGCCTTTAAGCTCCTGACCCGCGTATTTCGCGCTGTATTCCGTTGCCGCGCTTCCTAAGCCCTTTATCGAGTCCGCAGTTTGGTTATAAACATAGTTCAAGCTTGCTTTACCGGAAGCGGACATAGCGTCGCCCATGTTTACGGAGCCGTCGAAATTTGCTTTGACTTGAAGTCCCAACATAAAGTTTTCCGCAGTAACGTCTCCGAAATTCAGGTCAAGCTTTGAAAAATCCGCCATGTCCTGCGCCGTGGCTTCCTTATAGTCGCCCTTTATGGCGTATTCGTTATCTTTATCCTTGCAGCCGGTGAAAGCCAGCATCGATACGGCGAGCGCCGCGCCTGCCGAAATTGCCAGAAATTTTTTCATAAATTTTCTCCTTGAAATAAATTCAGTCATATTATAATATACATGTGACAATATACAAAATACATAAGTCAAAACAAGAAATACGTTTTCACAGAAAAACCCGCGGCTCACATAGTATGAAATAGCGGCGCTTTAATTCCGACCGCGTTTTTTACATACGGAGTAAATTGTGGTTTTCGACTCAATGATTTTTGTAAACGGCGTCTTATTCGGCTTTGGGCTTGCGGCGGACGCCTTTTTATTGTCTCTCTCCAACGGTTTGAATTCACCCAAGACAAAGCTGCGCAAAATCTGCGCCGCCGCGTCAATATTCGCCGTTTTCCAGTTTGCGGCGCCCATGTACGGCTGGCTTTGCGTCCATACTTTGGCGAAAACGTTCGGCGCGCTTGAAAAATATATCGGCTGGGCGGCGTTTGCCATACTTAGCTTTATGGGCTTTAAAATGATTTACGGCGGCATGCTTTCGGGCGGCGCGGGAAGGGGCTTGATGAAGCGCGAGGTTTCGGGGCTGTCCGCGCTGATAGTTCAGGCAATGCTGACTTCGGTCGATGCGCTGTCCGTCGGGTTTGCCGCGTCGGGCCTGGGCGTATTGAACGCCGCAATTACGTCGCTTATAATAGCTTGCGTAACGTTTGTGCTGTACGTTGCGGGATTCAGTATCGGCAAGCGCTTCGGTGCGGGCTTTGCAGGCGGCGCCACGGTGACGGGCGGTTTGATAATGATTGCGATAGGCGCGGAAGCGCTGTTCGGTGTTTTATTTTAAAGTTGATTAATCAACAAGTCTTTAAAACCGTTGACAAACGCGCGGCGATAGGTTAAAATCTATTCATTGATTTTTTACGGAGAAAAAATTTATGGATAAAACGTTCGAGCATTTTACCGTGACTATAATGAAGCTGAACAAGCTTGTCCAGCGCATAAAGATTTTCGAGATGGAGGAGTACGGACTGAAAGCCATTCACGTTATGTGCGGTTATTTTTTAAGGGAGCATGAGGAAGGGCTTACCGCGACAGAGCTTGCCAGATATACCTTGGAGGACAAGGCGGCTATCTCCCGCGCGCTGACGCAGATGAAGGAAAAGGGCTACGTGCAGTACGGCTCCGCGACTTACAACGCCAAGATAAAGCTTACAGACGAGGGCAAAAGACTTGCGGACGAAATACGCAGTAAAGCGGACAGGGCGGTCGAAGCGGGGCACGCGGGCTTTAACGGCGAGGAGCGCGTCCGTTTTTACGAAACGCTTGAAAGCATAGCGGACAGGCTTGCCGCATATTACGCTGAACTTTCGGGAGGGAAATCAAATGGTTAAAATACTTATAGACTCCGCATCGGATATAGAAAAGGACGAAGCCGCCTCTCTCGGCGTGCATATCATTCCCGTAAGGATACGTTTCGGCACGGAGGAGTTTCTCGACGGTATAAATCTTTCGCACTCGCGGTTTTTCGAAATGCTTATAGAAAGCGACGAGCTGCCTCAGACCAGCAGGATTAACGAGTATGAATTTGCCGAAAAATACGGCGAGCTTACCGCGGACGGCTCGGACGTGGTGGTTATAACAATGTCGTCTAAAATTTCCGGCACGTATTCGGGCGCGGTCAAAGCGGCGAAAGATTTCGGCGGAAAGGTGTACGTGGTCGACAGCCTCAACGCGTGCATAGGCGAAAGAATACTTTGCCAATACGCTTTGCGGCTTTTGGGCGAGGGGCTTTCCGCGCGTGAAATAGCCGCGGAGCTGGAGGTCAAAAAACATAAAATACAGTTGCTTGCGGTGCTTGACACGTTAAAATATCTCAGAAAGGGCGGGCGTATTTCCGCGGCGGCGGCGTTCACGGGCGAGCTTCTTTCCATTAAACCCGTAATTTCCATAATTAAGGGCGAGGTCAAGCTTGTAGGTAAGGCGATAGGCTCTAAAAAAGGCAACAATCTGCTGACGCAGCTTGTGGACAGATGCGGCGGTATAGACTTCGGAATGCCGTACGGGCTTGTTTATTCGGGCTTGTCGGACGACTATCTTAACAAGTATCTCAACGACAGCGCGAAACTGTGGAAGGATAAGACGGATTTCGTTCCGTCGTATTTAATCGGCAGTACGATAGGCACTCATATAGGACCGGGCGCCGTCGGCGTTTGCTTTTTCGCAAAGGACTGACAAACAAGCGTCCCGCGCTTATTTTAAAGCGCGGGACGCTTGTTTTTTGAAAAAAAGTTGACAGTATACGCGAAAACTGGTATATTTTTACCGATGACCGATTTTGATAATTACGGAAGCGATGCGGACGATATAGCCCGCCGCGCCGAGGAAAGCATAAGAAAGACGTTCCGCAAAAAACTTTTTTCACGTTTCGCAAAAGCTATCGTCGAGTACGAGTTGATTCAGCCCGACGACAAAATAGCGGTGTGCATATCGGGCGGAAAGGATTCTTTCGTAATGGCGAAGCTTTTTCAGGAGCTTAAAAGACACAATAAAATTCCGTTCGGGCTTAAATTTCTCGTAATGGACCCGGGCTACAACGCGCAGAATTACGCGCTTATAGAAAAGAACGCGCGGCTTTTGGATATTCCGATAACCGTATTCAAAACGGATATTTTCGCGGATGTGGAAAGCATAGGCAAGTCGCCCTGCTATCTTTGCGCGAGAATGCGCCGCGGTCATTTATATCATGCCGCAAAGGATCTCGGTTGCAATAAGATTGCGTTGGGACACCATTACGACGACGTTATCGAAACCATTTTAATGGGTATGCTTTACGGCGGACAGATGCAGACCATGATGCCCAAACTCAAAAGCGCGAACTTCGAGGGCATGCAGCTTATCCGACCAATGTATCTGATACGCGAACAGCACATAAAGCAGTGGCGCGACTGTAACGGACTGCAATTTATAAGATGCGCGTGCCTGTTTACGGAAAGGAACGCGGACGGGGAAAATCCCGAAAACGAATCCAAACGCTTAAAGGTCAAAGAGCTTATCCGCCGGCTGGAATCCGAGGACGGCGGCATCGAACAGAATATTTTCAGAAGCGTGGAAAACGTAAGTTTAAAGACCGTAATCGCATATAAGGACAAAGACGGCGTAAGACACCGCTTTACGGACGACTATTAAACGCCTTGCGCGTTTTATTATAAGGAGGAGACATTTATGAAAAAATTGTTTACCGCATTTATTGCGGTAGTTATGACGGCGGCGCTTTTTGCCGGCTGTAAAGGAGCGGGCGGCAATAACGGAAATTCGTCCGACGACACCGGTCCGCTTGCGGGCGTTTCCGCGGAGATTAAAAACAATCTTTCCGCAGACGGCTACGTAAAGGGCAAAATATCGGATTTTTCGGTTTACGAAAATACCGACGCTTACCGTAAGGTAAAGACCGCGGACGAGCTTATTACCGCGCTGGCGGACGCAAAAATTCATTACAGCAACGTATGGGACGATGCGACTTCGACTTACACGCAGGTTCCCGCCGAAGGCTATACAGAAGAAAATTTCAAAGGCACCGTCCGCGTCATAGAAATAGAAAACGATTTGAATCTCGGCTATGAAAAACTGAGCGCGGCGGCGAAAAGCAGCGGCATTGTCGACGATTTTTCAAGAAAGACTATGTCCAAGCATACTAACGACTTCAATTCCGATACCGTAAAGGAAAACGGTATTTCGCAGATTAAAGTGGAAAACACGTCCGACCTTCTTGTATATTCGAAAAGCGGAGCTAAGCTTACGCATTGCGGCTTTAAGCTGACCAGCGACAACAACGTGGTATTCAGAAATCTTGAATTCGACGAAATCTGGCAGTGGGAGGACTCTCCGCTTACAACCGCTTCCGCCGTAGGCGACTACGACTGGCACGGCTGGGCGTATTTCAAAATAGCGTTCTGCGGATACGTCTGGATAGACCATTGCACTTTCGGTAAATCTTACGACGGACAGATAGACTATTCCAACCCCGATTATTCGGCTAACGCGGGCGTCGCTTTCCGTGCGCCCTACGGCGCGGACGGCGGCAACGGATTACATATAAGCTGGTGCAAATTCAACGCCGGCAGCGACGACGTGAACGGTTATATCTATAAAATGATGTCCGCGATAGAGAGCGATTATCAGTCCGGCGGAAACAAGTGTCTGTATTACAAGGCGCTGCGCAACGGCGGGGCAACCTTCGAGGATATTTTGTACGGACTTGCAATTCCCCAGAAAAAGGGCTTTTTGTGCGGCGACAGCGGCGATAAATACGAATATAATTTGAAGCTTCAGGTTTCCTTCGCAAACTGCTCGTTTAAAAATTTGGAGGACAGAATTCCCAAACTCCGCGGCGGAAACGCTTATATGTACAACTGCATTGTGGATAATTCGCAGTATTACGCTTACCGCTCTAAGTTGAAGGCTTTAAATGCCGCTTCGCTTGTAACTGCGGTAAATTCCAAATGGAAGTGCGCGCTTGTGTCGCAGGGCATAGTGTGCGGTAACGGCGGCAGCGTAAAGGCGGAAAACTGTATTTATTCGGGCATAGACACTTTGCTGAAAAACAACGACAGCAATACCGCGGAACTGGTAAAGGGCGGATACGAGCTTGTAAATTGCAGCTACGACAGGACGGGCGACGGCGACGTGTACCTGGGTTCTTCTTCGGACGCGGGCAACAAATTTACCAACAACAATCCCAACATATTAAGCACGGAAAACTTTTCCTGGCATACTGCGGACGGCTTGGCGCCGTTTACGGTTTCCGCTGTTTCTCTCGATAAGTTGAAAGACGTTCTTTCCGCAACCGCGTACGGGGCGGGAGTGAATGCGTCGCTCGGCGAGCTTTACTTAAAAAACAGCTATTCTGCTTAACGGCAGTGGCGTAGCAAATAAGGACATCTCGCAAGAGATGTCCCTTTGCTATAAACAGATAAACGAAACGAAAGAGGACGGCGAAAATGGAACGCAAATTCAAGGGTAAAAGCTTGTGGGAGTTTCCCGACGATTATACCGTTGTCGATATAGAAACAAACGGCATGTTTTCGTCCGTGTGCGAAATTATAGAAATTTCCGCCGTAAAGTTCAGGAAAAACATAAAGGTCGGAACTTTTTCCACGCTTATCAAGCCTAACCGTAAAATAGATTGGTTTATTACTAAGCTGACGGGGATTACCGACGCCATGGTGGAAAACGGCGCGGATATAACCGAAGCGTTGACCGAATTCAAACAGTTTGTCGGCGACGATATTTTAATCGGTTACAACGTAAATTTCGACGTCAATTTTCTGTATGACAATATGCTGTATTATTTGTGCGAGCCGCTTACCAACGACTTTGTGGACGTTTTGCGGTTTTCCCGTCGGGCGTTGAGAAATATAGAAAACCATAAACAAACCACAGTAGCGGCGTATTACGGCATATCCGTAGAAGGCGCGCACCGCGCCGAAAAAGACTGCTTGATATGTAACGAAGTATATAGGAATTTACGAAAGCATCTTAACGGCAATCGGTAAATACGGTGTGGTACAGTATTTGTATGCGATTAAAAATACGCTTGCAAATTTATAAATTTGCAATTTCAAAAGCCGACAGTTTAAACCGTATTTAAAAAAATAATGGCGTAAGTTGAACAAAATCAACTTACGCCATTTTTGGCGCGGAAGGAGGGATTTGAACCCTCGCTGCAGTTTCCCGCACTACTCCCTTAGCAGGGGAGCCCCTTGAGCCGCTTGGGTACTTCCGCATGTCGACGGACTTCACTATATCATAAATTTATTTGTTTGTCAAAGCATTAATTCACCCATTTTAAAAAATAATTTATTCTTATTGTTGCATAAGCGCCGACTTTGTGGTAAAATATTCCAAAGGGAAGTGAAGAATATGAAAATAGTATTTTTAGGCGACTCCATTACGGATTGCGACAGAAACAGGGAGGATACAAAATCTCTCGGCAACGGTTTTGTTAAAATTTTGGCGGACAAGCTTTTGCCTATTTATCCCGATACGGATATCGAGCTTATCAACAAGGGTATTTCCGGCAACGAGGTCTGCGACCTTCTGGCGCGCGTTCAGCGCGACGTGATAGACCTGAAACCCGACGCCGCCGTCATAATGATAGGCGTAAACAATACGCTGCACAAATTCAAGTACGGCAAAGAGCTTAACCTGAAACAATTCGAAAGCGACTTGACCGAGCTTCTGACGCGCATTAAAGAGGCGGGCATAGTTATTATTTTTCTGGAACCGTTTTTAATGCCCGCGCCGGATAAGCTTAGAATGCGCAAGCTTTTCAACGAAGAACTTAAAATAATAGACACGGTTGCGCCCGAGCTTTGCGACGAGTTTGTCGCTTATGACGAAATGTTCAACGGACTTGCCGAATCTATACCTTATACCGAGTATTCGGCTGACGGCGTTCACCCCACGCACCGCGGCTCGCGCCTTATCGCCGACACTGCGATAAAGGCTATAAGAAAGCACCTGCTTTAAATTGAAAAAATTTAAGTAGACGTTGCGACGGAAACAATTGCTATATAAATAAAGAAACTAAACTTTCTTTAAATCACGGACGGGGGAATGTAAAAACAAACAATGGCTATAACAATCCGTAATTTAACAAAAACCTATAAGGTAAAAACAATCCCGAGGTTAAAGCGCTTAAAGGCGTAAGCTTTAATCTGCCCGACGCGGGTATGGTTTTCATACTCGGCAAGTCGGGCTGCGGCAAGTCTACACTGTTAAATTTGTTGGGCGGATTGGACGGCTTCGACGGCGGCGATGTTAACGTCGACGGTAAGTCGATGAAGAATTTCACCGCAAAGGATTACGATAACTACCGTAACCGTTTTGTGGGGTTTGTATTTCAGGAAAATAATCTTCTCGACGAATACACGGTAAACCGCAACGTTGCGCTTGCGCTGGATTTACAGGGCGAAAAGCAGACGGCGGAACGCGTTGCGGAGGCTTTGCAGGCTGTCGGCTTGAACGAGTACGCGCAACATAAGTGCAACAGTATTTCGGGCGGGCAGAAACAGCGCGTGGCTATAGCCCGCGCGCTGGTAAAAAAACCCGAAATGTTGCTTTGCGACGAGCCTACGGGCGCGCTGGACAGCGAAACCGGTGCGGAAATTTTCACTCTTTTAAAGGATATAAGCAAAAGCACGCTTGTAGTCGTAGTTTCGCATGACAGAGAGTCTGCCGAAAAGTACGGCGACAGAATAATCGAGCTAAAAGACGGCGAAATACTTTCCGACAGTTTGCCTTTAAACGATGCGGAAAAGCCTGTCGAAAGTGCGTCGGAAAACAAAAAAGAAAAGCGTGGCACCCTGCCTTTAAAGCATGTTTTCGGCATAGGCGCAGGGTATCTTATCGCTAAACCGATAAGACTGGTTTTATGCGTTTTGATATGTATAATTACGTTTGCGTGCGTCGGCATAGCTGATACGGCAAGCGCTTACGATAAATACGAGTCGATTGCAAAGACCATGTATCTGTATAATTCCGACCATATTTCTTACTGCAAAAATTCTACCGAATTTCATGCGTCGGGCGCAGAGATATATAATATATTCGGGAATTTTTCCGAAAGCGAGTACAATTTCGTCAAAAGTAAAATAAAGGGCGGCAGAGCGGACAAAATTTACGACGGCTTTGACAATGTAAATATTTCTTCGCTTGCCTATCCGAGAAACGTTTTGGAACGGCGTTTTACGACTCACGGTTTTACGGAGTTGGACGGCGGATTGGTTTCGGCTTACGGTTTCAAACTTTTAAGCGGCGCTTATCCGACCGGATACGGAGAGGTGGTTCTTCCCGTAAACATATTCAACGGATTTAAAAAATTCGGTTACCTTGCCGAGGAAACATTCAATTTTACGCAAGCGGACGTAACGGCAATAAACGCATATGAGGACCTGATTGGTAAAACGGTGCATATTTCCGATTCCGAATTTAAGGTTGTCGGTATTCTCGATACGGGACTCGATACGGATTATTTCGGCAACATACTTTATAATGACGACAACAGTTACGGCGCGGCTTCTAATCGTCTTTGGGATTTGTTGCGTTACGGCATGCATAACACGCTGTTTCTTGCTCCCGGCTATGCGAAGGACGTGTATTCGGAGGGTCAGCAGGAGAGCGGAGAATGCATTTCGCGCATAATCGCGCCCTTCGGGAAGAACCGTGCCGACGACTATGCAAACGTAAAGGGATTTGCTTTCGAGGAAGTAAAGCTTGCCGACAAGACCGTAATAAGTATATGCGAGGTTCGTAACGACGCGATATTCGCGCTTGAATCGACGGACGACATAATGACCGTACTGCCTAAAATATTTTTGTGGGTGTCCGTCGGTTTGTCGGTAATTGCCGCGTTGTTCGTATTGTATTATACAAGCGGAGTAGTGGTGGATAAAAAGCGGCAGATAGGAATTTTGCGCGCTCTCGGCGCGTCGCGCGGGGACGTTGTTAAAATATTCGCGGCGGAAAACGGTATTCTCACCGCAGGGGTGATTGCAGTTTCTACGTTATTGGCGGCTGTCGGTGCGCTTATTCTGAACAACGAATTTACGAAAGCGTTCGGTATAAAGGCTGTGCTTATAAGCTTCGGTATACGCCAGTTTGCCGTGCTTGCGGCTGTTGCGGTAATTGCTGTTGCCGTCGGCGTGGCAATACCTATTATAAAGCTTTTACGCAACAAGCCGGTTGACTTGATAGCGGGACGCAAATAATTTTCAAATTTATAAAACTTAAAAATAAAAAGGCGCGGCGTTTATGCCGTGCCTTTTATGGTTTTTTAAAGGTCGTCGTCGTTATGATTTTTATAGCCTTCGCCGTAAATTTCTTTTGCGGAGGAAACTATCATAAAAGCTTCGGGATCGGCGTCTTTCACTATATCCCTCAGCTTGGGATAAAGAAAATTTTTCACCGCGCACATAATAATTCTCTTGTCGTTGCCGGTATAAGCGCCTTCTCCGTCCACATAGGTGGCGCCGATGTCAAGCTCTTTCAAAATTCTGTCGCTGATAAGCACGGCTTTTTCGTCCGTCGAGATAATATAAACAAGCTTTGCCGAGTTCCCGCCGTAAAGCACCCAGTCGAACGTAAGCGTAAATACCACAATGGAAATTACCGTATAGCATGCCAGCTCGAAGTCCTTGAAGATAAGCGCGGAAACGGCTATTATACAGACGTCAATCGCCATGGATATTACGCCTGTCTTTATAAAACGGAATTTTTTCCTTAGTATCTTTACGGGAATATCCGTTCCGCCCGTTGTGCTGCCCATTCTGAAAATAAGCCCCAGCCCCAGTCCGAACAGCGTGCCGCCTATAACGGCGGAAATAAGCACGTTCTGCGTTATGGGAAGGTATTTACCGAAAGCGATTTCCCATACTTCTATAAGACCCGAGGAAAGCAGAGTCGAAAACAGCGTTGACAGAGTGAAGTTTTTTCCGAAAAAAATTGCGCCCAGTATGAAAAGCGGGACGTTGATAATAATAATCAAAACGCCGGTACTGAGAAATTTTACGTTTATAACATAGTCCAGAATTATAGCAATGCCCGTAACTCCGCCCGACGCCAGATTGTTTGCGTTGAGGAACAGCGTTACGCCCAAAGAATAAATTATGCATCCCAAAGTGATTACGCCGTATTTTTTCAGGAAATTTATAAAGGCGGTCTTGTTTTTCATTGTTTTTTACCTTCCGCAATTATTATACGCGGCCTTAACGGTCGTGTCAACCCGTGGGCGAATATTTTTTATACATTTATGCATTTGCAATGAATAACGGTCTTACAGGCATTTTTTACCATTTTCGGCACAAATTAATGCTGTATGCAGTCATTTGCCTGTACGTAAACGGTAATAATAATTAATAATTCTTTATTTTATAAAATACGTTATAGTTTTTTGGTCAAATCGAGTATAAAACAGTTGTATTTTTATTCGGTATATTGTATAATGATTGATAAATAAATAGGGTGAAAGTGTGCCGTTAAGGCATACGTTCCATTCGGGAGACATAAATGAAAAAAATTCTTATATCGGTATTATTGGCGGTTTGTCTCGTATGCGCGGGGCTTGCCGTGGCGTGCGCGCCTAAATACTGCGTATTGAATTTCGAGCGTATACAGGGAATAGAATACGTCAGCGAAGTAATAGACGGTGCGGAAGTTAAAAAGGGTTATACCGTCAGTTTTAAACTTGAAATAGACGAAAATAAGGTAAACATCAACGGCGACGCGCCCGAAGTACGCGCCAACAACGCCGTTTTGACTTGCGACGCGGACGGCGTATATAAATATAAGGTTAATTCCAACACCTTGATAACCGTATCCAACGCGACGGCAAAATATACGATTGAGTTCAATACCACCGTCAACGTCATGGACGATTCCAACAACGTCGGAGACAGCATAGAAAACGGCGTCTACTATTACAGCGACGACGTTGACGTAAATAAGGTAACCGTTCTCGAAAACGGAACGAAGGTAAAATTCACTCTGAGATCCAGCGTTTACTGCGCGCCCATAAACCCTCAGGAAGGAATTATCGTGCTTGCGGGTACTACAATAATCAAGCCCGATAACGACGGCGTTTACACCGTGGAAGTTACGGGCAACGTAAAAGTTCAGGTGCGCGGGCTGCAACAGGATACTGCGTTCGTCCTCAGGGAAGACGGCGGCGACGGCACGGCGGCGAATCCTTTTAAAATTTCAAAGCCGATAGACCTTTATTATCTTGCGGCATACGTCAATACCGATTCGTTTACCACAAGTATAAATTACCGTGCCGCGCATTATGAAATGACCAACGATTTGGACCTTAAAGGCGAGCAGTTATATATAATAGGTGATTTGGTCGCCAGCCAAAGCGCATTCTTCTACGGAGATTTCAACGGTAACGGTTATACGATTTCCAATTATCATATTAAAGATTACGTCATAGACCAGGAAGCCTATGTGAATGTTTTCACACCCTATATAGGCGTTTTCGGCTTTGCCGGAGCGGCTGTGGGTGCAAGAGCGGCGAATATTTATAATCTCAACGTAGAAAATTTCGAAATTAACGCGGACGTAACTTCCGCTACGTTAATAGGCGGCAGGGACGACAAAAACGACAAGAGCTTTGCGGTCGGCGGAATAGTAGGATATTCCGTAGGCGCTACTTTGACGGGTTGCTCCGCAAGCGGTACTATAGAAGTTACGGCGGCTACCGATTCTCCTGCTTTCGCGGGCGGTTTGGTCGGATACCAGACTGCCGCGGCGGATACTTCCGTAAGGTACTATTCGGCAGTACGTTCGTGCAGCTCGGCTGTAAACATTACGGGTTACTCGGGTAGAATATACGCCGCGGGCGGTATTACCGGTTACCTTGCTTCTCTTAACATGAGAACCAGCTCCTTCATTCTCAACTCGTACAACACCGGCGACGTCCGCGGCGCGATGAACGTAGGCGGAATAGTAGGTATATTGGGCGCACAAAGCTCCGTCGGCAACTGCTATAATACGGGTTACGTTTCCGCTACAAGCCGTGAAACTCTGGTTATGGGCAACAACGAACAGTTTGCTTACGCTTATGCGGGCGGCATTGCGGGCTTTATGGACAGCGATACCATAGTTTACAATTGCTTCGGCGCGGGAGAAACGCCTTTCGCTTATTCCGTAAACGGCGATAAGTATGCAGCCGCAGACGGTATAGCGGCATTCAAAGCCGAGGGTGGAGAGTTTTACGTCGAAACCCAGAAGGCGATTTTGATGAATAACGAGGTAAAGGGCGACGGAGTTTACAACAAAGCTTTCTTTATCGGACATCTCAGATGGAACGACGTTGACTGGAAGTTCGGCGAAGGCGAGTATCCTGTTATAAACCATTCTTCCGAGGAAACGCATTTCAGTTACAATATAGTTTTTGACCTTAAAGGGAACGAAATAGACGGGTCGACCCAGGTAACGGTCAACGCCGAAGACGTTTATTTGCCCATGTCGCTTTGGAATTTACAGCAAGACGGCTTTGCGGAATTCCTTGACGCAGACAACGGACTGCGCTCTTACGGATATTACTTCGACCCCGAGTTGACGGATAAAGTTCCCTACGGCTACGTACCCGTAAAAGATATCACGCTTTACGTCGGCTTTGCGGATTATTCCGGCGTGGTCGGCACGTATTATTTGCAGTTGGATGACAACAACGGCGTTAATATAGAGCTTAAAGCAAACGGAGATCTCGTCTACCGCAACGGCGCGCTGATATTTACTTCTTATTATACGTTCGACGGAGAACACGTTACTCTTTACGATTGTCCTGCGTTTGCGGTAGTAATGAACAACAGCGTTACCTACCTTGCGGGTAAAGCAACGGTAACGGACGGAGTAATGAACGCAATAAACGCAACGGTTGCCGGCGACGGTGTTTACTCCTCCGACAACCCTCTTATAGCGGTCAGAACCGTCGGCGAATTTACTTACGGCACATATTATGCGGGCGACGCGTCTTACACCTTCTACGAGAACGGTAAGGGCGTAACCTCCGCGGGCGTTAAATTCGATTACACTGTCAGCGGAAACACGCTTACAACGTCCAATAACCTTACGGTCGTCTTGTCCGGCGGCAAGGTTGTCAGCGTCAACGGCGTAACGGTTTCCCTTATCGACGGGTTTGTCGGTACGTGGGAGACTGCCGCAGGCTCTAACAAGCAATATACTTTCGACGGTAAGGGCAACTGGTCTTACGAGCATTTCGGCTACGACGCGAACGGTAACAAGACGGTAACGGACGGAAGCGCTGAAAGCGGTACCTATACAGTAAGCGGCGGAAGAATAACCTTCACGCACGGCGGAAAAAATTATACGGGCAGCTTCGACGCGAACGGCATGCTTGTGCTGGGCGACGGAACTTATACCCAGACTTATTATAAAGAAAACAGCTTCAGTGGCAGATGGAAGTTCTTCAACACCAAAGATTTGGAGCCGATAGAGCTTGTTCTGGACGGAATAAGCAAGGACGGCTACGGCTATGCGACTGCGATTTACCGCTCTGCCGAATACGTCCTTACGTACGAAGCTTTGGTTTATGATAATGCTACGATGCTTGTGTTCTACGACGCAGACTTTATTTTCGCCCGCCTTATATTCAATGCGGCGGAAGGTACTTTGTCAGGTTCCATATATTCCGATAATTTCGGCGTTATGTACGATGCCGATACGCTTGACGCGCTTTATCCTTCGGAAGATTATTCTCATACAAATTATCCCGAGCTGGAAAATCCCGCTATAACCTTCTGTCTTTACGACGAATTCAACGGCATTTGGATAAGCGAACAAACAGGAATGGAGTTTGTTCAGTTCAACGGCTTCGGAGCTTACGATTTAAACGGCAATTTGCTTCATACGTCCGTAAAAGGCGTGGTTACTATAAACGGAATAACCGCTGGCTCTTATACGCTTGAAAACCATACTCTTTCAGGTTCGTTCGTATATCACGGCGTGGAATATGCCATAAGCTATAACGAGCAGACCGGTAAGATAGATATAACCAATAAGGACACCAACGGTAACTTCACGCTCGAAGAACGCGACGGCTGGCACGCACTCGAGCTTGCCGACGAAAGCGGCAACGTTTATAAATTCGACGGCAGGGGACAGCTTGCTTCGGGCGGTAAAATGACCGTTACGGACGCAGGCGGCGATAGGACAGTATATACCTATAAGGTAAATTCTTCCGGTTTGGCGATATCCGGCGACGCGACGGGAAGTCTAACCAACGGTAGCGACGGTTTCTGGAGCTTGTCGCTCGGCGGAAGCAAAAAGCTTTTCGTCAACAACGGTTTCGAGGGTGAGTGGCTTATCGGCGACAACAACGGCGTCGAAAGAATTATGACCATAGGCAAAACGGGTCATGCGCTTACGGCGACCGGCACGGTAGAAGGCACGCCCGTCACTTTCACCTACAATACGGACGGCTTCATGGAGTTCGAATACAATAACGTCAAGTATTATTTACGTCGTACCGGCACAGAGCTGCAGTTGAGATTGGACAGAAGCATAATAACCGCTTCCTCGCACTGCATACCCGTATCGCTTAAAGACAACTATCTCGGCGTATACAACGCCGCTGACGGCACGAAAATAACAATGGACGGTCTCGGCAATACGGAGTACTCGGACGGCGGAACGGCAATGCTGTTCGATAAGGACGGCTCTTCGCTGAAAAAATTCGTCTATAATTTCGTGGGCGACACAATCGTGTTCACCGACTCGGAGACAACCGTTGTAAACGGCGTAAAAAAGAAGTTGGTTTATTGCTTCATTCTGTCGGCGGACGGCAAATACGTTTCCAAGTGGGGCGAAAGATACGATTTGGAGGA
The DNA here is from genome assembly GCA_947053655.1 of uncultured Clostridia bacterium. Lineage (GTDB taxonomy): Bacteria > Bacillota > Clostridia > Christensenellales > Borkfalkiaceae > Coproplasma. Next base: position 29,170 of record CAMRTO010000010.1, on the reverse strand, counting down.
AGTAGACAAATTCTACGGCAGATATGTCGTGGACGGTAAAAATTCCGAAATCAAGTACACCTTCGACGGCTTCGGAAAAATAACTTCCACCACGGGCGCGGTATACATTTACGATATTGACGAAATCACGGAGAAAAACAATCAGTATATTTTTGTTCTCACAGACGCGCAGGGCAGAAAGTACGAGGGTATATTCGCCTTTGTCGAATATGACAATACTTTATTGCAGAACGTATATTCTCTTACCATAACAGCAAAAAACGCGTAAACAGACAGTATTATTAAGGAAAATTATATGAGTTTTAAAAAAATCAAAGGAATAAGTGTGCGCCGCACCGCAACATTGTGTCTTACGGCGGTAATGACGGCGTCTTTCGTGGCGGGCAACGTGTTCGCTTTTGCGCAGAACGGCGGTAAAAAAGCAGGAACTTCCTCTGTGGAAACTTCTTCCCAGGTCTCTTTCGAGGACGTGACGGGCAAAATAGATTTATCCGCCATAAAGACGCAGAACCTCAGCACCTCCGTATTGGAAAACGCAGGCTTCAAAACGAAGTCTCTCGGTAAGCAGACCGTAATAGTCACGCTTGACACCGATTGCGTTATCGACAGTATGCCCGAGGGCGTTTCCGCTTCGGAATATCTTGACGGATACGACGGCGGAAGGACTCTTAAAAAGATAAAGCAGTCTCAGACGAATTTTCTGAATAATCTGTCCGCAATGGGTATCGACTACAAAGTGCAGTACACTTACAGCACCGTCACCAATGCGGTAGCGGTTTCCGTCGATACGGCGTATATCAGCGAAATCAAGTCTATTCCGTCGGTTGATGCGGCGTTCGTTTCGGAACGCTACGCCTATCCCGAAGCGATAGCGTCCGATAACGGCGTAACCGATATAAGCAAGGTTTATGCAACGGGTATTTACGATTCGTCCGAATACGTAGACAAAGGCATTGACGGCAGCGGCATGACCGTCGCTATTCTGGACACCGGTCTGGACTACACTCACGAAGCGTTTACGAAATATATGCCTTCGACGCTCGGTCTCGATAAAGCTCAGTTAGAAGCAAAGCTTGAAAGCAAAGATTTCAAAGCCGTAGAGCTTTCCGCCGCAAACGGCAAGACTATAGACGCGGACGATTTGTGGGTAAGCGAAAAGGTTCCTTTCGCATACGATTATGCGGACAAGGACGCGGACGTTTATCCCTCGTACTCACAGCACGGCACGCACGTTGCGGGTATAGTTGCGGGTCATGCGGACAGCTATAAGGACAAGGACGGCAACGTCGTCAATTCGCCCTTCTTCGGTTCGGCGCCCAATGCCCAGCTTGTAATTTGCAAAGTTTTTACCGACGATTTCGAAAGTAAAGAACTTGGCGGAGCCACGTCGGAAAATATAATTGCGGCGTTGGAGGACTGCGTTAACCTCGGCGTAGACGTAATAAACATGAGCCTCGGCACAACGTCGGGTTTCTCGTCGGACTGCCTCGGCAGCGACGACGAGGGCAAGCAGCTTGCCGCTATTTACAAGCGCATTAAAACGGAAGGCATAAGCCTTATCTGCGCGGCGAGCAACGATTACAGCGCGGGCTTCGGCAGCGACTTCGGTACAAACCTTGCAACCAATCCCGACTCCGGTACGGTAGGTTCTCCTTCAACGTTCGAAGGCGCGCTTTCCGTCGCGAGTATCAACGGACAGCTTTCGCCGTTTATCAAAGCCAACGGTAAGGACGCTATATTTTTCAACGAGTCCAGCAATGCCAACGGCGAGCGGTACGATTTCATAAAGCAACTGTTAAAAGGCGAAAAAAGCAAAACATTCAAATACGTAAACGTAGGCGGCTTCGGACAGGCGCAGGATTACACGCCGGATATTTTGAGGGAGCTTGCCGACAAGTCTCAGGGTCCCACAATCGCGGTTGTTCAGCGCGGCAGTACAAACTTTCAGGAAAAAGTGCAGCTTGCCCAGCTTATGGGTGCGGACGCCGTAATAGTAGACAACAACGTTTCGGGCATGGTCAGAATGTCTCTCGGCGATTTGGTAGACCCTATCCCCGCGATATTCATTTCTCAGGAAGCAGGTCAGAAGCTCAGGAAAAACGAAAATAACAGAAATATCAAAACAGGCGTGATAGAGCTTAATTCCGAATACTACGCAGGTCCCTACATGAACGATTATTCGTCCTGGGGAAGCACGCCCGATTTAAAGCTTAAGCCGGATATAACCGCGCACGGCGGCGAAATAACCTCTACGGTTGCCGGCGGCTATGCGGAAATGAGCGGTACCTCCATGGCGACGCCCAACCTTGCGGGTTTTGTCGCGCTTGTAAGAAGTCAGCTTAAATTACAGCATCCGGACTGGAATAACGTTCAGCTTAACCAGCGCATCAATCAGCTTGTAATGAGTACCGCTCAGGTAGTATATGACGAAAGCGGTCTGCCCTATTCTCCCAGAAAGCAGGGCGCGGGACTTGCAACGCTGGATAACGTTTTCGGTACAAAAGCCTATCTGTATACTTTGGAGGGAGTGGACTTCGGCGCAACCGAGGACAACCGTCCCAAGATAGAGCTGGGAGAGGACGAGGCTAAAAACGGAGTTTACAAGCTTAAATTCTACGTTCAGAATTTCGGCACGGAAACGCTTAAATTCAAAACAAAATCGATATTCATGACCGAATCTCTCTCGCACGATAAAAATTCGGTCGCGGAAAAAGCATACCTTATGGACGGCAGTCCCGTCTGGAAGATAAACGGCTCGCCGTTGTCATCCGACGGAATAATAACGCTCGGCGCGGGTGAAAACGCCGCGGTTGAATGTACGCTTACCCTTTCCGCAGAAGATAAACATTATCTTAATACCAGCTTTATTAACGGCATGTTTATAGAGGGCTTCCTTCAGCTTGAATCCCTTACCGAAAACCAGTGCGCGCTTACCCTGCCTTTCATGGGCTTCTACGGCGACTGGGAAGCGGCGCCCATGCTCGACTTCGACGCGTATTATCTGGCGGAAGCGGAGCAGGATACGTCAATATTGGAAAATGCAAAGCCCAAGGCGCGCGTCTGGGCTACGCAGGCTTACGCAAGCTACACCAACAATAAATATTCGATACCCCTCGGCAGTTACTGCTTTACGCAGGACCCCAACGCTCAGCAGATTTATACCGATATGGAGCATTGCTCGGTTTCCCGCTTCAACGTAAACGGAGAGGGAGAGGATTCCAACAGCAATTACATGACGGCGGATTCGATAAACGCTTTGTATGCGGGTCTGCTTAGAAATGCAGAGCTTGTAACGTACGACGTAATCGACTCGGCTACGGGTGAAGTCATATTAAGTAATAACGTTTACCGCGTCAACAAAGCCTATTCGGGCGGCGGCTCGGCACGTCCCGCACAGGTCCTTATGGAGCTTTCGCCCGAAGAACTCGGTCTGAAATCCAACGGAAAGTATGAGATAAATTATCATTTCTTCTTTAAGGAATCGGACGCGGCGGACGAAAGCAAGATAAACGACGACAATACTTTCTCAATGTCGTTCTATGTCGACTACGAGGCTCCGATACTTGTAGACAGCCGCATAAGATACCGCGATTACACCGACTCCAACAATAAACAGAAGCAGAGCGTTTACCTCGACCTCGACGTATTCGATAATCACTACGCTCAGGCCGTAATTCTCTGTTACAGCGAAAGGGAGGACGTTTCTTCCGCCGCAGAGCTTCATCTTGTGACGGATTATATAACCCCCATATACAATGCAAACAAAAACGGTACGACAACCGTTTCAATAGAGATAACCGATATTTTCGATAAGTACAAGGGCAATCTCTACGTCGAGATAGACGACTATGCTTTAAACCACTGCGTTTATGCGATAAACATAAACAGGTCTAACAGCGGCAATCTTCCCGACAGTTTCGAGCTGGACGGACCTGACGAAGTGACGATAGGCGTAAACGAAGCTTATAAAATCAAGCTTGCTTTCGACAACGGTAGCGACGCCAACGCATCAAACTTTACCTGGTCGCTTGACTCTTACGACGTAATAGATATAAAGAACGGCGAAATCTTCGGTAAAAGAACGGGAAACGCCGTTGTAACCGTCGTCGGGAACGGCACGATGAAAAGGGTAAAGGTACACGTAATAGACAAGGGTCTTACACTGCCTACGCCTACGCTTTCATTCGGAGTAATAGAAAACTCGCGTTACAGCCAGCAGAAAGCTTCCGGAACGGTAAGCGTACACGCGGGAAAAACTTTCACGCTCGAAGTGCTTGCGGACAACTGGTATTACCCGCTGTCCAAAATAGGAACTTACTGGACCAGCGACAACCCCGATATAGCGGAGGTAACGCAGTCGGGCGTGGTTACAACCAAAAACAAGCGCGGCTCCGCAACTATTATTGCGGTTCCCGTAATCAACGGTCAAACAATGTCGCGCGACTATGCGGCAATAGTCAAGTTAAACGTACAGGACCCCTTCTCTATTTCCAATAACGAGCTGACGCGTTATCACGGTTCGGAAGAACACGTCGTTATCCCCGCGGACAAAACCATTATGACTATCGGGGAAGAAGCGTTTAAAGACAACACGACGATGAAGACGCTTGTAATCCCCAAAACGGTTACGGAAATAAGCGAAAAAGCTTTCATAAACTGTACCGCTTTGGAAGAGGTTTACTTCGTATCCGAAGAAGCGTTGCCCGTTCCCGACTCGGATCTGACCAATATCAGGAAAAGGGCATTCGCGGGTTGTACTTCGCTCAGAGTAGTGGATTTGACCAACGTCAAGAAAATAACGCTTGATAACCGCGTATTCCTCGGCTGTACAAGTCTGGAAGAAGTTATAAAGATGGACGCCATAGGCACCATGTATTACAGCGCGTTCGAAGGCTGCAAATCGCTGAAATCAGCGGATTTGACCGGTCTGCACGTAAGCGGACATTCGGTATTCAAGGATTGCACGTCTCTTAACGAAGTCAAAACGGCATATTACACCGCCATAGGCGAAAATATGTTCTCCGGCTGTACGTCTCTTAAAGATATAACAATTAGCACCCCCAACGTTTCGGCTAACGCCTTTGCAGACAGCGGACTTACAAGCGTCACTTTCGGGAAAGCAGTCGGTGAAACGCGTAATATCGAGTACAATATAGGCGCGCAGGCGTTCATGAACTGTACCTCGCTGACCAATGTAGATTTCAAAAACAACACCGTTCAGTATCTGGGCGACAGGGCTTTTGCCGGTTGCTCCAATCTGGCGGCGGTAAACAATCTTTCAACGGTAGTAAATAAGGGTATAAGAATTTACGAGGGCACCAAAATGTCCTCCGTCGACGACGTCGACTCCTACGGCGCAATTTATTCCGGCACAACGCTGGTGGACGCTTCGGACGTAACTTCTTCAAGTTACATTTTAAGAAGCGGCACTACCGCAATAGCTTCCTCCGCGTTTAGCGGCAGTAAAGTTACTGCGCTGACCGTTCCGTCAAGCGTTACGTCAATAGGGGCGGGCGCGTTCATGAACAGCGCATTGACCGAAGTGACTTTCCAAGGCGATATAAGCTATATCCCCGAGTACGCGTTCTACGGTTCTCAGTTAACTTCGTTTACGGTTCCGTCGGCGGTAACGGAAATAGGCGCATACGCCTTTGCAAATTGTGCCCAGCTCCGCACATTGGATTTTGCGGGCGGCAGGACGCAGGCTTTAAACGTCGGCGTTGCGGCGTTTGCAAACTGTTCTGTGCTCGAAGCAGTATCTCTGCCCGAAATTTCGCGTTCGACTCTTGCCGGATACGCGTTTTCAAACTGTAAAGCGCTTACGTCGGTAAATCTCAACAACGTTACGACGGTCGGCATATTTGCATTTGAAAACTGCGCAAATCTCGAAACCGTAAATTTGGAATCGCTTGAAAATGTCGGTGCGTACGCTTTTGCGGGCTGCGTATCCATTGCAAATTTAAATCTTGCTTCGGCAAAGGTTATAGGCGCCGGTGCGTTCCGGCTTCCCGAAAAGTCGACAAAGGGCTATTCGTCCGTCACGTTCCCCGTAGCGGAGGAGATAGGCGCGGAGGCATTCTCGGGCGGAAAGGAAAGCGGCGTCGTCATACCCGAATCCCTTAAAAAGCTCGGCGAGGGCGCGTTCGCTTATTCCGATAATCTTTCGGGCATCACGGTCGACGAGGGTAATAAAGATTACTTTGTTTACTCCAACGTGCTTTACCGTATAATAAGCGGAAATAAAGACAGCGGCGAATACGAGCTTTGCTGTTATCCCTCCGACTATATTTCCTCAATTACGGACGGTGCGTCTACTTTCCAAATTCTCGAAGGAACGGTAACCGTACAGGGCGGCGCTTTCAAGGGCGTTAAAGCAAACTCGCTTAAAAGAGTGGTTTTCCCTTACAGCGTCAAAGCTATAGGCAGCGGTGCGTTCTACGCAAGCGGCGTTACTGAATATCACTTCAACTGCATAAACGCGCCTACGCTTTATGCGGATTGGTTCGATAACGGAATGTCGGCTTTCAACTCGCTGTATTACACCAACTTCGTTGACGAAATGCTGCACCATGCGGATAATATAATAAGCGTACCTCCCAGCATACAGGTAGCCAAGCTTACGATAGTGTATCCCGAAAACGGCGTCGGTTACGAAAATTATATCTACTCCAATTATTTCTCGACAAAGAATATAATTGCGGAAATAATGGACGATACGACCCGCCTCGTCAAAAACCTTATAGAAGGTTTTATGAGCGCCGATAAAGTAAAGGAGATGAACTCTCTCCCCGTTACGGACGAAAACAGGGCGGTTGTCGAGGCCTTCTCCGATTCGGTTAAATATGCCCACGGCATATTCAACACTATTACGGGCGAAAAACAGCTCGGTTTCCTCGGCGAAGACAATATAAAGAAGCTTTCCGATATCGAGGCGGAATTGAAGTCGGTAAAAGCGCGCTTCGGCATAACCGTTACGGTTGACCGAATTTCCGTAGACGCAAGCAGCAACTACAAGCGCGAGTATAAGACGGGCGATAAGTTCAACATAAAGGGACTTGTGCTTCTTGTAACCTACGACGATTATTCGACGGAGCTTATCTCCGACACAAGCAAAATGACCGTTACCGTTGCAGGATCAAGCTCGGGAGAGCTTACGGTACTCAACAGATATGTAACAGTCGGCTACGGCGGAAAGACCGTTCAGGTCAATATACACGTATCGGAGGGCGGCTCGGCTTCCGGCGGAAGCATTAATCCCGCCGTAATCTACGGTCCCATAATAGGGGTTGTTGCCGCTGCGGGAATCGCCGTCGGCGTTGTGTTCCTTGTTAAAAAGTTGAAAAAAGGGGCAAAACCGTCCGAAGAAAGCGAAAACATCGAACCTGATTCAGACGCGGACGATGAAAACTTACCGAAAGAATAAGCTTAAAAAGAGGAATAAATGAGTATTAAGAAAAAAGTAATTGCGCTTGCAATGCTGATTGCCGTAATGGCGGCGGCGCTGATAGCGGGTTGTTCGGTCGGCGTAATGTCCGTTGACGAGTTTCTTGATAAGAACGGCGCCAAAAACCAACAGGTAACTTACTATGCCAACGGCGGCACCTTTTCCGACAAAACGGATATAAGCAGTATTCCGGTAAAAAATATCTATTACAAGGAAGACTCCTTCATTACTTCGGATTTCGGCAAAGAAGGCGACCCCGTCAGCAGGGAAGGCTATGTTTTCGGCGGCTGGTATTATGCGCAGGTCGACGGCGACGGTAATCCCGTTTTCGAAGATAAAAAGAACAACATCGTCGCCATAAGCGAAAATAAAGTTGATTTCAGCCGTAAAATCCCCAAAAACAGTCACTGGCACATTTGTGCCAGTTGGGTTAGGGACGTATATATCAAATACGTCATTGCCTGCGACGAGGGGCTTACGATAACCTCTGACGGAAAAAATTATAAAAACGGCGACGAAATTTATACTCAGAACTTCGGCACGGGAAGCGACACCGCAACCGTAAACGGCGAATCACTGCCCAGAAGCTGCGATTTCAAGGCGGACAACGCAACGTTTTTGCAAACGTACAAAGACGAGGCGTGCACGCAGCCTTATCTCGGTTACGACTCGGTTGCAAGACCGCAGGGTGACAAGGAATACGTTCAGGTTTATGCAAAGTTCATACCCGGCGTGTATGAAATAGTACGAAACAGCGGCGACGTCGCAAATATGCTTAATCTAAATATTAACAGCGGCAAAAGCTTCTATCTGTTTGCGGCGGACAATGCCGATAAGGTCATAGACTGCGGCAAGACGGCTTTCTATCCCAATAACGGAAGCTTCGATATAAAGATAGAGGGCAACGGATTCACGCTTAAAAATATGAATTATACGCAAACGAGAATTACGTCCGGCGCGTACTCCGCATTAGGCGCGTTTACGGATAATGCCGTAATAAAAAATCTGACTTTGCGCGACGTAAACGTTTCCATGTCTTTGAGGACGGGTACGGACGCCGGCAACCCGCCCGATTTGTACCTCATAGCTCATTCGGTTGCTGCGGGCGCTAAGTTTGAAGGCTTTGTCGTAGACGGTGCAAAAATGACGGTAACCTGTCCGAGCGCGAACGACTTGATAAAAAATCTGGTTAACAACGGCGGCGTGTACACCTGCGGCAATCTCATATTCGGCGTGGACGTATCGGATACCCAGTTTATCGCCGACTGCAAAGGTTTGGACGTAAAAAATTATATTATAAATGTTTCGGTAGGCGGCCAAAACGTTATTGAAAGAAAAAATCAGGAGGCATAAATATGAATAAGTTTTTAAAAGGAGCTGTATGCGCGGGTTTGTGTTGCTCTATGCTTGCGGCTGTAGGATGTAAAAAGGCCAAGCTTGACCCCGAAAAGCGTCAGTTAACGCTTGCCACGGCAGCGCTTGACGGTAACTTCAATCCGTTCTTTTACACGTCGCAGAACGACGGCAACATGATTTCCATGACGCAGATTTCCATGCTTACGGTAGACTCCGACGGCAAGCTTGTCTGCGGCGAAAACTGGCCCACGGCGGTTTTGGAGTACAACAAAACGTATTACGACACCAAGGAACAGGATACAGGCTCTGTAATTCCGGAAGGAATCCAGTCCGGCAGAACGGAATATGAATTCGTAATCAAAAACGGAATTAAATTCAGCGACGGCGAACCGCTTACGGTTAAAGACGTATTGTTCAATTTGTACGTATATCTCGACCCCGCTTATACGGGCTCGTCGACAATGTACTCGACCGACATACAGGGTCTTAAAGCTTACCGTTCGCAGGACCCCAGCATTGCGGACGATCAGGACAGCCGTCTTGAGGAAACTTTCGCATTGGAAGGACAGAACAGAATAGACGCGCTTATCGAGTGGTCCGAGGATATGAGTATAACCGAATCCGTGCCCTCTGATACGGATTTAAAGAAGGACTACGACACCGTATGCAAACTTTTCCGTGAAGAAGCGGAGTCCGACTGGACGTCGGTTTCCACAAGCTGGTCTGAAAGCTATAAAGATACACACCGCTTCACAGCGGCATGGCAGGCATATCTTTTCAACGAAAATATCGTTCGTCTTCAAGAGGTAACAAATACAACCACGGGCGGCGTGGACAATCCCAAAGACGAAAACGGCAAATATTACACCACACTCGACAATAACTCGGTTACCGGCGAAGAGCCCGTGCACCAGGCGTATATCGACGGAATAGCAGCAGCGACAACGCAGGCTAAAATCGACGAATTCCTTGCTAAACCCGAAAATCAGGGAAGCTCGGTCGAATACGCTAAGGAACAGCTTGAAAAGCAGTATTGCGTAGACGTAGTTGTTTCCGCTTATACAGTAAAGAGCAGTATAACCAACATTGTTCAGTGGTGGGCAACTGCGGAACGCGCGCTCGAAGCGTTCACGGGCGAAGCGCGTGCCTCGTATTTTCAGGATATAAAGGACAGTCACCAGGGCGAGCTTGCCGTTAAAACCATCAGCGGCATAAAAGCGGGTAAAAAGACGGTTAACGGTGCCGAGCACGATACGGTTAAAATAGTTATAAACGGCGTCGACCCGAAAGCTATTTACAACTTCTCGTTTGTAGTCGCGCCTATGCATTACTATTCCGGCGTATATAACGGCGTGGATTACAGCGACGCAGAGCATGCAAACGGCTCTACGAAGTTCGGCGTCGACATGGGCAATAAAGACTTCTACGACAAAGTAGTAAACCATATCGATAAAAACGGTTTGCCCGTAGGCGCAGGCGCTTACAAAGCGACAAGCTATAACGGCAGTGAAAATCCTTCGAGAAGCGATTTCTTCCACAACAACATTGTTTACTTTACCCGTAACGATAACTTCACGACTTTGGGTTCGGGCATAAACAACGCCAAAATCAAGCTTGTAAACTACAAGGTTATGGGCGGCGACAAAATTATGGAAGCGCTCATAAAGGGCGAAATCGACTACGGTACGCCCGACGCAACTTACGATAACCAGTCTCTCGTAACCGCGAACAGAAAGTCTCTCGGTTCCGCAGACTACGCAAACAGCGGTTACGGCTATGTAGGCATTAACCCCAAATTCGTTCCCGAATACCCCATAAGACGCGCCATAATGAAGACGATGGACACTACCATGACGGTTGCTTATTTCTCCAGCAGTCTTGCGGATACGGTTTACAGGTCGCAGTCGACGACTTCCTGGGCATATCCCAAGGACGCGCAGGGTAACCTTATGGCGGGTGTTGCCAATGCGGATAAGTACCAGCATGAAACAATAAAATACACAACCGAAGATAAGGAGTTGGAAGCCCTTGTAGAGTCTGCCGGCTACACCAAGAGCGGCGGCAAGTACGTAAAGACGCGTCAGATGCCCGGTATGGCGAACGCCAAAAACGGTACGAGACTTAAATTTACGTTCACGATTGCGGGCGAAACCACAAAACACCCCGCTTACGCAATGTTTAACCAGGCGCGCGACAGGCTTAACGCACTCGGCTTCGATATTACGGTAAGCACGGATATACAGGCGCTTAAAAAGATGACGACGGGTAACCTTGCGGTTTGGGCTGCGGCTTGGTCGTCCTCTATCGACCCCGATATGTATCAGGTATGGCATAAGGACAGCCGCGCGACCAGCGTTCTTAACTGGAACTACAGAAACATAATGAACGATTCCTCGACCTGGAGGTTCGAATACGACATTATAGCAGGCGAAGGTAAGCTTAGCGACCTTATAGAAAGGGCAAGGGAAATAGACTCCACAGACGAAAATGCGGCAAGGTCCGCGCGTGCGGAAATCTATGCGGACTGCCTTGATATGACTATGCAGCTTGCGGTAGAGCTTCCTACTTACCAGCGTAAAGATCTCTGCGTATATAACAAAAACGTCATAAGCGCCAAATCGCTTGTACAAAACCCCAACTACAATATAGGTTTGTTCGACAAAATCTGGGAGATCAACTACGTTTAATTTATGGTAAAGTATATCATCAAAAGATTACTGCTTGCGGTGCTGATACTTTTCGGCGTATCCGTGTTGCTGTACTTTCTTTTAAGGCTGATGCCGGGCAACTACATTATAGAAAAGTTTTCGCCTGCGATAGGTCAGGGAAACATGACCGCCGAGGACTTGAAAAACATAATGGCGATGTACGGCTACGACCTTAAACTGTTTACCAACGAAGCGGGAGATATTATCGACTTCCAGGTAAACAACAGCTTGGGAAATATTTTTGCGGGATATTTCAAGTGGCTGGGCAACTTCTTCAAAGGCGATATGGGCGTATCTTTCAAATACCAGATACCCGTAGAGGACGTTATTACCGATAAAATGGGCATATCTTTCTCTATATCGTTGGTTTCGCTTATTATAGAAGTGCTTATCGCCATTCCCATAGGAATAAAATGCGCCTGCAACCAGTACGGCAAGTTTGACTATACCACGACTGTAATATGCATGACGCTTATGTCGTTCCCGTCGTTCTTCCTCGGCAATATGTTTATAAAGCTGTTCGCCGTGGATTTGGGCTGGTTTGAAATGGGAGGACTCAATTCTCCCATTCTGCCGCAGGACGCAGACTTCTTTACACGCTTCGGCGATACAATCTGGCATCTGATACTTCCGATAACCGTTATGGTTCTTCTGGACGTAGGCTCGCTTATGAGATACACAAGGACTAACACTTTGGAAGTTCTCAATGCGGATTACATAAGAACGGCGCGTGCGAAAGGACTTTCCGAGGGGAAGGTTGTATATAAGCACGTATTCAGGAATACGCTTATACCTCTCGTAACCGTGCTTGCGTCTACGCTTCCGATGCTGTTCGGCGGCGCGATGATAACCGAAACGGTTTTCGATATCCCGGGAATAGGTCAGGCGACGTACGCCGCGTTGCAGGAGGGCGACGTGCCCCTTGCAATGAGCTACAATATGTTTATAGCCGTATTGACGGTAATAGGCACATTGCTTGCAGACCTTATGTATGCGGTTGTAGACCCCAGAATCAAGCTGGGCAAATAGGAGATTTTATGGAAGAAAATACCGAGGTTAAAACCGAAGCCGTTAATACGGCGCCGGCGGGAGGAAATTTCAACGACAATCTTCACGGCGAAAATCTTACCGAACGCGCCAAAGTGCTGTCGCCTTCCGCGACGGTGGCTAAACGCTTTTTCCGCTCTAAGCTTTCAGTAATAGGACTTACCGCCCTTATAGTGCTGTTTTTGTTTTCCTTCATAGGACCTCTGTTTTCGCCCTGGAAGGCAAACGGCGGTACGGCTAAGGATTACGATACGATAGTCCCGATAGGTACATATAAGGCATTCGAGTACACCGGTCCCGACGGACAGGTTTACGAAGCGTACGATATCGTTATCGACGACAATCTTTTACCTTACAACAGTCTCGGTCAGCCCTCGGGCAAGCACTGGCTGGGCACGGATAAGGAAGGCAACGACGTCCTCACCCGCCTTATGTACGGCGGCAGGGTTTCGCTTACGATAGGCTTTGTCGTGGTAATTCTCGAAACGCTTTTGGGCGTGCTTCTGGGCGGCGTGGCAGGATATTTCGGCAAATGGGTCGACCAGCTTATAATGCGTATTGTCGACGTGCTAAGCTGTATACCAACGCTGCCGATAATGCTTATACTCGGCGCGACGCTGGACTCACTGGGAATCGTAACTATATCCAAGCTATACTATATGATGCTTGTCATAACCCTAATAGGGTGGGCGGGCACCGCAAGACTTGTAAGGGGACAGATACTGTCTTTGAGGGAGCAGGAATTCATGCTTGCCGCTAAATGCTCGGGTCTGTCCACCGCTAAAAAGATATTCAAGCACCTTCTGCCCAACGTTATACCGCAGTTGATAGTTACTATGACGCTCGGACTGGGCAGCGTTATCCTTATGGAAGCGACGCTCGGCTTCCTCGGCATAGGCGCGCCCGTCGGTACTGCGACCTGGGGCAATATCATATATCTTGCAAACGACTCCATTTACAGAAACTATTATCCCAATCTCTGGCTGGGTTCGGGTATATGCATAACGCTTGCGATACTTGCTTTCAACTTTGTCGGGGACGGTCTGCGCGACGCGTTCGACCCTAAAATGAAGAGGTAATTACATGTCGGAAGAAAAAGCGCAGATAAAAAAACATTATATAACCCGTAAAGAATCCAGACAGATTGCCAAGGAAAATTCCAAAGCTATCCGCCATTTCGAAAAGCTGAAAAAGCGGAAATCCAAGCCGGAAGACTACACTACCGAAATGAAAGACGATAAAAACATCGTCGAGTTCGAAGATTTGCATACGTATTTCTTTTCCGACGCGGGAACGGTCAAGGCTGTAAACGGAGTAACTTTTTCCGTGCCGGCAGGTTCCACGGTCGGCGTGGTCGGCGAAAGCGGTTGCGGCAAAAGCGTAACTTCGCTCTCGCTTATGCAGCTTGTTCAGGCGCCCAGCGGTCAGATAGTAAGCGGCTCTATAAGGTTTAAGGCAAACTTATTCAAACGCGACAATCGCGGTAAAAAAATACCCGTCTACGAAACCGAAACGGACGAAAACGGCGAGGAAAAGATAAAGCTTGATGAAAAGGGCAAACCCGTCATTAAGCGCAACGAGCTTGGCGGATATATGTTCGAGACCGAAAACAGGGTTGTCGACATAGCAAAAATGCCCGTTGACGCAATGCGCAGTATCCGCGGCAGAGAAATATCCATGATATTTCAGGAGCCTATGACGTCGCTCAACCCCGTGTTTACGATAGGCAACCAGCTTAACGAAGTCGGCAGACTGCATATCGAGGGAATTTCGAGGAAGAAAGTTAAAGAGCGCAGTATCGAAATGCTTAAACTTGTCGGCATAGCCGACCCCGAGGGAGTGTACAAAAAATACCCGCACGAGCTTTCGGGCGGTATGCGGCAGAGGGTAATGATAGCCATTGCGCTTTTATGCAATCCCAAGCTGATAATCGCGGACGAGCCTACGACCGCGCTTGACGTTACCATTCAGGCGCAGATATTGGACCTTCTGCGGGAGATAAAGCACAAAATAAACGGTTCTATAATGCTTATCACGCATGATTTGGGCGTGGTTGCCGAAATGGCGGATTACGTTGTCGTTATGTACGCGGGCAAGGTTATAGAAATGGGTACCGCAGAAGATATTTACGATCATCCGCTTCACCCCTATACGATAGGACTGCAAAAGAGCAAGCCCACGGTCGACTCCGACGTGGACGAGCTGTACTGCATACCCGGGTTTGTTCCCAACCCCGTAAATATGCCCAATTACTGCTATTTCCGCGACCGTTGCGACAAATGTACGGAAAAATGCTCGGGCGAATATCCCGCGTTGATAAAGGTATCGGATACGCACAGCGTTTCCTGCTATCTGTACGAAAAAGAGGGGGAGGTAAAGAGCAATGGCTGACGAAATCCAAAACGGCGCGCCCGCCGCGGACGACGTTTTCCTTAAAGTGGACAAACTCTGCAAATACTTTACCGCCGACACCGATTTTTTCGGTAAACCCGTAAAATTTTTAAAGGCAGTGGACGGAGTTTCTTTCAGTCTGCAAAAGGGTAAAACGGTCGGCATAGTCGGCGAAAGCGGCTGCGGCAAGACCACTATGGGCAGAACCATTCTGCGCCTTTACGACATAACAAGCGGCGACGTGTGGTTTAAAGGACAAAAGGTTTCCGAATTGAAGAACAGAGAATTCGATAAACTTCGTCCCGACATGCAGATGATATTTCAGGACCCCTACGCAAGCCTTTCGCCCCGTCTCACCGTAGGCGAAATTATAGGCGAAGCCGCGCTTCAACACAAAATAGTAGACAGAAAACATTATCACGACTACATATTAAGCGTGATGAATATGTGCGGGCTTCAACCTCACTACTTCGAGAGATATCCGCACGAGTTTTCGGGCGGACAAAGACAGCGCATATGTATTGCGCGCGCATTGGCTTTAAAACCCGAGCTTGTCGTCTGCGACGAGCCTGTTTCCGCGCTTGACGTTTCCATTCAGGCGCAGATAATCAATATGCTTATAGAGCTGAGAAAAACGCTCGGACTCACGTATATTTTCATTTCGCACGATTTATCGGTCGTCAAGCACATTTCGGACGAAGTCGGCGTTATGTATCTCGGAAGCATGGTCGAATACGGCTCTAAGGACGCTATCTTCAACAATACGCTTCACCCGTATACCCGCGCGTTGTTTTCTGCCGTTCCCGTGCCCAATCCGCACGTAAAAATGAACAGAATCATTTTAAAAGGCGATATACCTTCGCCCGTCAATCCGCCCAAGGGCTGCAAATTCCATACCCGTTGCGAAAACTGCATGGACATCTGCAAGAGGATTGCTCCGCACTATAAGGAAGTGGAGGAAGGTCATTTCTGCGCGTGCCACCTGTACAATACCGAACAGGAAACTCAGATGTTCGAGATAGAAAACGAGGAAGCCGCAGCGCGCGCCGCCGCTGAGGAGCGCATCCCCAAAACCTTCTGGGACGGATTAAAAAATAAAGTATTCCCCCCGCGCGAGAAGCGTGCCGACGTGACCGAAGCGGAGCGTTCCGCAGGAATAGTCATGACCGCGCAGAAAGCGGCGGAGGAGGCAATGACGCCGCCCGCACCCGCGGAAATTCAGACCGAAAAACCCGCGGAACCTAAAAAGAGCGGAAGCGGAGCAAAAAAAAGCGCGACCGTGAAAAAGCCCGCAACAGGCGGTAAAAGCGTCAAAAAGAGCGGCACGGTCAAAAAAGAGATAAAAGATGCCCCGAAAGAATAAGAAAGAGGACGATTTGGATACCACCACGACCTTTGCGGATATGAATATCGAAGGGTTTAAATGGTACGACCCGTCGCAGAAAAAAAAGGACGACGGCGGGAACAAGGTAAGACAAAAAATTTCCCGCAGGGAGTACTGGCGCATGGTTCGCGGCGCATTTGCCGCATTTCTGCCCTGGTTGGCTATCTTTCTTATCGGTATGGGTATAGTAATAGCTTTGGCTTATCTTTGGCTCGGTTAAAAAGGACGGCGTAAAAAACGCCGTCCTTTTGCATAAAATGCGGCGGCGGACATATGCCCCGTCTGCCAAATCTAACCTGTGGCAAACGGAAAGGGCAAAATACTTGACTGTAAACGCCTGAATTTGGTATAATTATTAAAAATATAAGGAGGCCGCATATGAAAGTAAAAACATGTAAGACGGTGCGTCTTGTAAGCGGTGTGTTGCTTAGCGCAATGACGGTAATCGTCGGCGCGTTGTTTATATGGCAGGTGCTTTATATTTACCTTTCGGGCACTGCCGAAGGTTATACAGGCACTTACATTTTCACGCGCGAGCGCGTCGGAGCGGGGCTTTTGAAAATTCTTCCCGCAATCATAATATGGATTGTTATGATTATAGCCGCATTCGTCTTGTGGGAAGCTTTTCCCGTCAAAGCGGAGAGGGCAAAGCAGGACGCGCGTTATACGCTTTTCCGTCTGAAAAAGCGCATGCCGGCGGCTGTAGGAGAGGAGCTTCAAGCTTCCTACAAATTTGTTAAGGGCGAAGAAGAAAATCTGAAAATTTTGTGGCTTCTCTGCGCGGTTATAGGCGTGGCGGGCGCAATTTACTGTATAGTTTACCTTGCCAATCCGAATCACTTCCCCAATGCCGACGTTACGGCGGAGATGTTGAAAATGGTAAGGAACGTAATTCCCTGGGTAATAGTGACCTTTGCCGCGGCGTGCGGAATTTGCATTTACGAAGGGATTTCCGCAAAAAGACAGCTTGAACACGTCAAAAAGCTTACCGCGGGCGTAAAACCCGTTGAAGTTGTTCACGGCAAAATTTATAATTTTTTCCACAGTAAATATTTCCTTCTCGGCGTAAGGATAGCTGTGGGTTGCGTCTCAGTGTCGTTTATTATTGCGGGCATATGCAACGGCGGCATGCGCGACGTGTTGATTAAGGCGATAAACATATGTACGGAGTGTATAGGTCTTGGCTAAGGTAAAAAACTTTTTCAAAAAAGTCGGGCTGTGGTTTAAAAACCACGCGCCGTCCAAACGCCGTCTTATACAGGTGTACGCCGCACTTTTGTACAATGCAAACATTAAGGGCTTCTTCGGTAAGGGAAGCGATATTATTTACCGCGGCGGCATGAAAAACGTATGTGCGCCCGGATTGAACTGTTATTCCTGCCCCGGGGCGGTGGCGGCTTGTCCGTTGGGCGCGTTGCAGAACGCAATGGCGTCGTCGGGAACGCGTGCACCGTATTACATACTCGGCATACTTGCTTTGTTCGGGCTTATGCTTGGCAGGACGATATGCGGCTTTTTGTGCCCCGTCGGACTCGGTCAGGAGCTTTTACATAAAATAAAGACTCCCAAGCTTAAAAAGAGCCGTTACACGCGCATTCTGTCGTATTTTAAATATGTTTTGCTTATCGTATGCGTAATAGCCATACCGCTTATTTATCACGGTATACCCGCATTCTGTAAATACATATGTCCTGCCGGTACGTTCGGCGGCGCGGGCGGACTTTTATCCAACCCCGCCAACGCGGACTTCTTCGATATGCTGGGCTATCTGTTCAGTTGGAAGTTTATACTTCTTGTTATATTTATTGTAGGCAGCATATTCGTTTACCGCTTCTTCTGCCGCTTCTTCTGCCCTCTTGGCGCGATTTACGGCTTCTTTAACAGAATAGCGCTTATAGGCGTCAAGCTCGATAAGCAGAAGTGCGTGGACTGCGGACTGTGCATACAGACCTGCCAGATGGATATAAAACACGTGGGCGACCACGAATGTATAAACTGCGGCGCTTGTATCCCCGTGTGCCCCACGAAAGCGATAAGCTGGAAGGGCTCTAAAATTTTCCTTCATTCGTCTGAAATTCAGGCGTTGCAGGCTGTCGGGGCTGACGCGCCCGCAAGTACGGAGCAAAAGCCGTTAGGCGCGCTTTTGGAAAGCGGAACGACGGAAGTCGTAACAGCGCCTGTTGCCGCCGTTTCCGTAGCGGAAACAGAGACGGTTTCAAGGGAAGAACGTTTGAAAATAGCCGAAAACAAGCTTAAAAAACGCAGCTTCTGGTTACAGTTCAGCGCATGGGCGGTTGCCTTGGCTGTGCTTATAGCGTCGCTTGTATACTTCAATTTCTTTGCGGCGACAAGTAACGTAATGGTTTACAAGGTCGGCGACAAATGTCCTGATTTCACACTCGAAACGGTTTATAAAAACGCAGGCTCTTGCGATGGGGACGGAAACCAGATAATAAACAGGTTTTCGGTGCTGGAAAGCCGCGGTAAGGTCACCGTAATAAATTACTGGGAAACCACCTGCGACCCCTGCAAGGAAGAGCTTCCTTGGTTCGAACGCATTTACCGCGAGTATGACGGCGCAATAAATATGGTTGCTATCCATAATTATATGCGTACGGAAAACGTGCAGGAATTCATAAACAAAAACATGGATTTGTCGGAATACACAATGCTTCTTGCGCTGGATATTCAAGAAGATACGTATACTCAGCTCGGCGGTAAGGGCGCGTATCCGCTCACGGTTATTGTGGACGCCGACGGAATTATAAGCTTTGTTCAGCAAGGTAAGGTAAACGAAGACGTGTTGAGCAACGCAATAGAATCCGCAATGAAAAATTAATATAGCAAAAAGAAACCTCCGCAGACATTTGTCTGCGGAGGTTTCTTTTGTATGCTTTTAAGTTTTGTCGTAGTATTGGCAGGGGAGAAGCCACCAGCTTTCTTTTGCCGCTTCGTTTGCGCCCATGCAATTACTTCCGAAATATTGCAGGAAGTTGTATAAGTCGTCGTTTACGCCGTATACTCCGTCGCTGTTAACGTATTTCGCATATGTGTTTACTACGTCGGTGTAATTGCTCTTTTCGGTTATAAAGCCGTTTTTGTCATATGCCGTAGCAAACGTAAATACCGACTCTCCAAGCGGTCTTGTCTGTCCCTCGGACCCTATTTCCTGCAAGGGCAAATCTTTTATAGGGCACTCTGAAACCCTGTCTAAAGTCTTTGTAAGGTTTATAAGAAGGATAGGACCGCTTTCGCTTCCGATGTGGTAGAACCCGTCCTTGCCTTTAACGACTGATACTGAATTATCGACCGCAACTTCTTTCAACGTTCCCGTTTCGTCTGCCCATTTGAATTGAGAACCTGTCGGTTTGATTCTTTTCGTTACTATTACGGGCGGCTCGACTGCGTTGCCCAACCTTTCAACCGTAAGCGTCACGGTGCATGCTTTGTCGGTATGCACACCGAAAATCGTTTCGGAACGCGCCATATCCGTAGAAAGGTTCAAATCTATATAATCCGTACCCGTATATACGTCTGGCTGTGCGAAGTCCGCCGGTGCGTTGCCGGTTGCCGCGGCAACTGCGGTAGGGATACCCGTTACAGGGTCGCATACTATATACGAACTGCTTCCCGAGTACTGGTACAGTACAGGGTTAGCCCCCGCAGTATCGCAGGTAACCTTTACTCTGTACTTGCCCGTTGCGGCTTTAACTGCGCGCTGTTCCTTGTTTGCAATGGATGCGGAGGACTCGGAAGGGTCTTTCGGCGTGTAAGGCTGATAGGGTTGGAATATAAAATATCCGTACCTGTCCGCTTCCAGCTTTTTGACTGTGGGTTCGTTCGTTTCCTGAATATCAATCGTGATATCGACGCGCTTGTAATTCATTTTCTGCTTTTTAGCCAAAACAAAGCTGTCGGGCGCGTAATTTAACTTAATGGCGGAATTCCTGTGTTCGTCGACGTCGCCTACAGAGTTAATAGTGTAATTATCGGGTAAAGGCTCGTCGGCTATTTCGTCGGCGCCGCAAAGCCTTATCATGTATTTTACGTTTTGGTCAAGATCCGCAATAGTGAAATAAACTTTGCCGTCGGCTCCTGTCTTTGCGTTTTCTATAACCGTCTTGGTAAAGGTCGACGGGTCGTAAAGGTAGAACTGCACCCATACGTCGGCAACAGGTTTGTTATTCTGGTCGGAAACGTTTGCGGTGAAAAGCTTGGGCATTTTTACCGTTTGCGAAGTGCCGCCCGAGAGGGAAAATTCCAAATCGTTAAGCACGGTTCCTGCGGAAACCGTAGTTCCGTCGCCGAAGGTAAGTATAAATTCGCACTTTTCCGTAACGCTTGCGCCC
Source organism: uncultured Clostridia bacterium (assembly GCA_947053655.1). Lineage (GTDB taxonomy): Bacteria > Bacillota > Clostridia > Christensenellales > Borkfalkiaceae > Coproplasma. The sequence continues at coordinate 8,491 of CAMRTO010000010.1, read as the reverse complement.
GTAACGGTTTTACCGCTTACGTCTGGCATGATTCCGGTTTTGATAAGTTCAAGCCACTGTTCAAAGGGAAGCGCGCCGTCGCCCGCCGCCTGCACGTATTGGGAATACTTATTGTCAAGCTCGGGCGCTTTTTTTGCGGACGAGGGGGCGGAGGGGAGCGTAACCGTCTGCGTACTGCCGTCCGCGTATGAAATTACAAGGTTACCGGAAAGCGTACCCGCCGCAAAAGCCGTTCCGTCGTCGTACAGTAGCGAAAGCGCGCCGTTTGCGTCAATCGAAGCAGAATCTATATACTTGGATTTAACGTCGGGTTTGACGTTCTGTCCTATCAAAAGCTTCCATTCGTCAAAAGAAAGCGCACCGTCGCCCACGGACCCGACATAGCTTTCGTAAGCCTGTTTTAAGGGGTCTGCCGTTTTATCCTTACATGCCGCAATACCGAACGCGCCTGCGGTTAGGCAGGCGGCGGAAAGAAGGAATATTAAAATTTTCTTCTTTTTGTTTTTCATTGTTTCTCCTTAAGCCTTGGCGCCGAGCGTGATTTTTGCTTCGCCTGCGCCGGATATCTCTTGCGTCGGGTTTTCCGTGTATCCCTTTACGCTGAGCAGGGTTACGTGGTCGGGTTTGCCGCCGAGCGCTTCCTCAAGCTTGCTTGCGCTGATGCTTGCCTTGCCGTCCGTTCCCAATCTGACGGGAGTCGAGCAACGCTCGCCGCTGCACCACTGGACGAAAATGGAGGTTTCCGTATCGGTAGCCATATCAAAGCCCGTTCCGTCGGTGTGTCCGTTTACGGCGGTTCCGTCGGAATAAACCACATAGACGGAATACTGTTCGCCCTGTGTATTGTTTTTATCCTTGTCGCCGCATGCGACGGCGAAAACGCCGACGCATACCGCAAGGGAAAGTGCAATTGCCAATGTTAAGCTTTTAAATAATGTCTTCATAAATTTTATCTCCTTTAAAATTTAATTGTCAGGACTGCGGAACGTCAGCGTAGCTGTCGTAGCCGTAGTAAGCGCGGAAGCATGCCATGGAAAGCCATCCGTTTGCGTGTGCGTCTACTTCGTGATATTTTTGCACAAGCAGGTTAAGAACGTCTACCAAAGTTTGGTCTGCTTCGATAAGTCCGTACATCGGATCCGACTCGTCCTTGTCCTTTATCGAACGGTTGTAATAGTCGCGCATAACGGCAGTATAGTTACCTAAGGTGCCGAGGTTAAATTGACCGTTGTCTATCATCCATTTGATCGAACGGTTCTTTAAATCCAAGAAATTGGGACGCACGAAATCAATATAGATTGTCGACCAGAAGCTTCCGTCCTTCGAAGAGTCGCCTTCGGGACCTACTGCGCGGTAGTAACCCAATGACGAGTCAAACGCTACGTCTATTCCCAGATAATAAAGTCCGAATTGGTTGTAGCTGTAAGCTCCGTCGCCGGTTGTGCAGTAAATAAGCCTGTCGAAGGTTTCACCGATATAGCTTATCTTGAATTCGTAAATCTGCGTGTCGCCGTGGAACATTGCGGAGCATTGCGCGTAAATCGTCGTTCCCGCAGTCAGATAAATTTCCGTACAGAAATGCTTGCCGTAGGGTTTAAGGAAGTTGTCGTAAGCAAGGTCGTCGTCCTGACCGACTAAGTTATTGCCTTCCGCATCGTGGATAAAAATAGCGGGGTCGGCTTCGACGTTGTTTCCAAGCGATTGCAAGCGGTAAACGCCGTCTTTTGTTGCCGTGAATTTATACATTACACCGCCGCCGTCTATGGCCCAGCCCTTGTAGTTGTCAACGGTATAAACGACGTCTTCAACTGCGGTATATGCGTTGCGGATAAGCAGACCTTCAACAGTGCTCTGATGCGCGAAGCACAAATCCTTTGTGTTGTTGTGTCCCTTTTCCGCACCGTAATGCTGATAATAATGGCACATTTCAAGCCATTGCTCGGGATAATAGGTCAGATTTTGCAAAGTGCAGTAATACTTTGTAAACGCCTGCATCGCTTCTTTAAGCTCTTCGTCTACAGGAACAAGACCGCAATCCGAAAATTTCTGGATATAGAAGTTGTCAAATACTACTTTGGAATAATCTTTATTGTCGTAAACGAATTTAGTAGCTTGACCTTCTACGTTAAGATTAACGTTCATTCTCTTGTCCCAATAACTGATATAGTAGAGGGAAGCGGGAACAAGTCCGTCTGCTACTTGTATAGTATTGGAGCCTACGTGTATCTGGGACCATAAAGTAGCCTCGGTCAGTTCCGCCAGCAGGAGAGAGCCGGTTTTGCTGCCTACGCGGTAATACCCGTCGTCGCCCATGACGATTTCGGGATAGCTGTACGCTGTGTTTCCGTTCGCGTCTGTGCCGTTTTCCGTTACAGCCGTATATCTCGCGTCGGTTGCGCGGGTAACGTCCGCAATATTGGTGATATATATATTTCCGATATATGCGTGTTCGGACTCGGTTTTGTTGAATTCTTCCTGTGAACTGCGCAGATAGCAGAAGTAAAGCGATACCTTTGTCGGGCGGTTAGCTATATAAACCGCATATTCGTCCTTCCAGCCGTCGCTGTTTTCAGAATATTCCGCAACCTTCTTTTCTCTGTTAAGAATAACGCTGAGGGTGTTGCTCTTGCTGAAGACGTTGTATTCGTAGGAAAGTATATCGCCCGCTTCAAGCTGAACGTCTACATTGAGTATGGAGTACGAATTAAACAGTCCCGTATTGGAAGCTTCGAGATATTTTTTATTTTCGCTTTCATCCGTGCCTACTATAAAGGGCCATGCGTATTGGTCTTCCTCGGAATAGCAGTCGGTAATTTTTCCTTCCGCGCCGCTTCCCGTAAGGTTTGCTATCCAGTCCGCTACGGAAGGCGTAGGTACGTTGGGAAGCACTCTGTCATACTCGGGCTTATCGGGGTTGTCGGGATAATCAGGCTCAAGATTTGGCTTATAATCGTCCGTAGTAAACTTTTCAAACAGCGATCTCCAGTCGCCCGCCATGGTTTTTGTTCCGCTGTCGTAGTAAACAATCATGCCGTACCTGTCGACAACGACGGTTGTGGGATAGGCGTTGACTGAAAGCATGTTGCCTGTTCCTGCTAAGTCCTGACCCATATCGAAAGTAAGACTCATGCCGTAATCTTTCTGATAATAATTTTCTTTGAAGTCCGCTATCGTGGAAACGGAATCCCTTGCCGAAAGCGCAACGAAAGCCACGTCGTCCGAATAGGAATGGTAAGCCGTCTCTATTGCGGGGAACTCTGCCTTGCAGGGATTGCAGTCCTTGTACCAGAAATTCAAAAATACCGCTTTTTTGGTTTTAAGCAGCTCTGAAATGCTGTTGTACTGGATGGTACCGTCGTATTGAATAGAACCGAATGTAAAATCGTACATGAGGTCGCCTATCTTGTATGAAGTACCGCTGGGCGCAGTTTCGTTTATGACGGTAGAAGGAAGGCTTATTTTAGCCTCTCTCGTCTTGGTGCTGGTCATAAATCTGTCGTTTTCGCCCAAATAATATCCTGCGGGAAGATCGGAAACGCGCAACTCGTATTCGTCGAGGGGGAGCTTCATTTGCACGACCCCGTTTATCGAAATGCCCGCCATAACCGTCGCGCCGTCTTTCACTGCCTCAACGCGCACGCCGTCCAAAGGCAAACCGCCCTTGGATTCAACCTGTATGCGGTAAGCGTTGGGGTCGTTTTTGTCTATTTCGCCTGTTACGGGATTTTTGAAATTAGGATATTTTGCCGTGTTTTTGCTCGCGCACGAAGCGACTGCCACGCTTACGCATATTGCCGCGCACGTTACGAGAAAAACCAAAAGCAACTTTTTAAGTTTACCCATTAAATTCCTCCTGAATTATATTTTCAAAATTTCTATACATTAATATAATACCATATAATATGCGTCAAATCAACTAAAACGAAAAGATAAATACAAAAAATTGTATATTTTTTTTAAAACGGGCAATCAAAGCGCATTTTTATGCAAATTTTATAAATTTATGCAATTTAAAAATATGTGGATTTTTATGTTTAAACCGCGCGTTAAAGTTTTATATATAAATGTAAAGAAATTGCGGGAGAGGTTATGACTAAGAAAAACGAAGAAGAAAAGCAGAAAAAGCAGCCTCCGGTAAAAGAGGAGCACGTGGCGGAACCCGAAGTTTCGGAAGCGGAAAAGCTTGCCGCGCTTGCAGAGGATTACAAGCGTAAATGGTATTCGGTTTCCGCAGAGTACGACAATTACCGCAAGCGTAACGCCGCGGCGGTGTCCAAGGCTTATGCGGACGGCGCGGCGGAGGCGGTATTAAAGCTGTTGCCCGTGGCGGACAACTTCGGTTACGCGCTGGACTCGGCTTCGGACGAAAAGACCAAAGCGGGTATCGACAAGGTAATAAAAAGCTTCAATTCGATACTGTCGTCGCTGGGCGTTGAGGAGATAGCAATCGAGGCGGGTTCGCAGTTTGACGAAAGCGTCGCGGAAGCTGTAATGAACGTGCCGTGCGGCGAGGGCGAAGCTCCCAACACGGTCAAGCACGTGCTTAAAAAGGGTTACCGCAGCGGGGACAAGGTTATACGCTTCGCGCAGGTAACGGTAACCGTTTAGCGGTTTGCCGTCGTTGACGGCGGTTCGGACAATAAAATTACAAGACAAAATAAAATCAATTCGGAAGTATAGTTAAAGGAGAATTATTATGGGAAAAGTTATAGGAATCGATTTGGGCACGACCAATTCGTGCGTGGCGGTAATGGAAGGCGGGGAGCCCGTCGTAATTGCTAACAGCGAGGGTAACAGAACGACCCCTTCGGTCGTATCGTTCAAGCCCGACGGCAGCAGAATAGTGGGACAGGCGGCAAAGCGTCTTGCGGTAGCCGCACCCGATAAAACCGTCATATCAATCAAGCGCCACATGGGCGAGTCTTACAAGGTAAACATCGAAAAAGGTTATTCCCCGCAGGAAATTTCGGCTATGGTTCTTTCCAAGCTTAAAGCGGACGCGGAAAGCTACCTCGGCGGAAAAGTTACGGACGCGGTTATAACCTGTCCCGCATATTTTAACGACAGCCAGCGTCAGGCAACCAAGGACGCGGGCAAAATTGCGGGATTAAACGTTTTGCGTATTATAAACGAGCCTACCGCGGCGGCGCTTGCTTACGGCCTCGATAAACAGGAAGGAAGTCAGAAGGTCATGATTTACGACCTCGGCGGCGGTACCTTCGACGTTTCTATTCTCGAAATAGGCGACGGCGTTTTCGAGGTTCTCGCAACCAACGGCGATACCCGTCTCGGCGGCGACGACTTCGACAACAAGGTTATGGACTACCTTGTCGAAACCTTTAAAAAGGACACGGGCGTGGACCTTTCCAAGGACAAAATGGCCATGCAGCGCCTTAAAGAAGCAGCGGAAAAAGCCAAGATAGAGCTGTCCGGCATGAGCACGACGAACATTAATCTTCCGTTCATTACGGTTGTCGACGGCGCGCCCCAGCATCTTGACATAGACCTTTCAAAACAGAAGTTCGACTCGCTTACGTCCGACCTCGTTGACAGGACGTTGGAGCCCATGCGCAAGGCAATGCAGGACGCAGGGCTTTCCTACGGCGATATAAGCAAAGTTATAATGGTCGGCGGCTCTACGCGTATTCCCGCCGTGTACGACAAAGTAAAACAGATTACGGGCAAGGAGCCGTTTAAGGGCATCAACCCCGACGAATGCGTGGCGATAGGCGCGGCTATTCAGGGCGGCGTTCTGTCCGGAGAGGTTAAGGACGTGCTTTTGCTTGACGTCATGCCTTTGACGCTCGGCATAGAGACGCTCGGCGGCGTATCCACACCGCTTATCGAAAGAAACACCACTATACCCGTAAAGAAAAGTCAGGTATTTTCCACCGCGGCGGACAATCAGCCCGGCGTCGAAATAAACGTTTTACAGGGTGAAAGAAAGTTTGCACGCGACAATAAATCGCTCGGCAAATTCATGCTTACGGATATACCTCCCGCACCCCGCGGGGTTCCCCAGATAGAAGTCACTTTCGACGTGGACGCGAACGGCATAGTAAACGTAACGGCGAAGGATCTCGGAACGGGCAAGAGCACGAATATAACGATTACCGCTTCAACAAATCTTTCGGACGAGGATATCGACAAAGCCGTCAAGGACGCGGAAAAATACGCGGAGGAAGACAAAAAGCGTAAGGAGTCGGTCGATAACAGGAACACGCTCGAAAGCATGATTGACAGCCTTGAAAAGACGTTAAAGGAAGCGGGTGACAAGCTTTCGGAGGACGATAAAAAGACTGTTGAGGACGCGGTCGCTAAGGCTAAAACCGAGATGGAGTCGGGCGATAACGACAGAATAAAAGCGGCAATCGACACACTTTCCAACGAAATTCAGCCGATTGTGGCAAAGATGTACCAGCAGGCAGGCGGCGCGGCGGGCAACAACGGCGGCGGCAACGACGACGGTACGGAGTTCAACCAACATTCTTAAAATTCAACCTTTCGGGGGTGTCGTCTGACACCCCTTTAAGCGGTTTATAAGGAAACATATAATGGCAGAAAAGAAAAATTATTACGACGTACTGGGAATTTCCAAAACGGCTTCCCAGGACGAAATTAAATCCGCATACAGAAAGCTTGCCAAGCAGTACCACCCCGACTTTCACCCCGGCGACGCGGCTGCGGCGGAAAAATTCAAGGAAATAAACGAGGCGAACGCCATTTTGTCCGACGAGGACAAACGCAGACAGTACGATTACGAGCTGGAGCATCCCGGAATGGGCGGCTTCGGCGCAGGCGGAAATCCTTTCGCGGGCGGCTTCGGCGGCTTCGAGGATATAATTTCCTCCGTATTCGGCGGGTCGCCGTTCGGCGGCGGAGATACGCGCCGCGCTTCCCGCGGAGCGGATATCGAACAGACGGTTAACCTTTCCTTCCTTGACGCAATAAAGGGCTGTACCAAAGAAATAAATTATATGCGCAACGAGCCTTGCCCCGCATGCAACGGAACGGGTGCCAAGGGAGGGACGGCTTTTAAAAAGTGCGCGCGTTGCGGCGGAAGCGGCAGGGTAAAATTTCAGCAGGATACGATTTTCGGCAGAACCATACAGGTAGGCGCGTGTCCCGACTGTAACGGTACCGGCAAGCAGATTACCGACAAATGTAACGACTGCAAGGGGAAAGGCTATCTGCGTAAGGAAACGCGTTTTACTGTAAATATCCCCGCGGGCGTGGACAAGGACAGCAGTCTCAGAAAGCGCGGCTTCGGTCAGGCGGCGGGCAACGGCGGCGAAAGCGGAGATTTATACGTTTATTTCCGTATAGAGCCGCATAAGCTTCTCCGCCGCGAGGATAAAGATTTGTATATAACTGTGCCTATCTCGTATAAGACGGCGGTTCTCGGCGGAAAAATTCAGGTGGCGGGTATTGACGACGTTCAGGAGCTTACAGTGCCCGAAGGCACCGCGTCGGGAACAAGATTTTGCCTGCGCGGCAAGGGCGTCAGGACGGTCAACGGCACGGGCAACCTTTATGTGACCGTGGAAATAGATATCCCTTCTCGTCTTTCGCGCGAGCAGAGTAAAAAACTGGACGAATACGAAAGCGGAATTCCGCTTAAATCCTGCGACAATATGCAGAAGTATGCCAACAACATATCCGCCCTGTACGGTAAAAAAATAGAAAAACAATAACGAAAAACCGCTTTTTAAAAGCGGTTTTTTAAATGTTAACCCTCATTGCGGAGTAGCTTTTGTTTTACCGCTTGCGACGGCGAACGTATCAGCCGCCGTTACGAGAGAAAAAGCCGCGCAACGGGCGCGGCGGTTCATTTTTTGCAAACGGGTTGCACATACTCGAATTATGGCGGACTATAAAAAAGTATACGTCGGCGTTTTACTGCACGTCGATTCGGACGGAAATATGAAACCAGTTGCCATTGAGTGGGTGAACGGCATCGAATACGAAATTTCCAAAATAACAGACGTGCGGCAGGCTGCGCCGCAACACGTCGGCAGTATGCCGACAATTCGCTATACCGTACTTGTCAGCGGCTACGTCCGCGAGCTGTATCACGAAACTTATTATAGGCGTTGGTATGTTGAAAAAATGAAATGAAGCCCACAAGTTCGGCGTGTTGCATGTATTTTTTTAAAAAGTCTCGCATGGTTTACCATGCGAGACTAAGATTTTAAAGACTTTTCGATTGGGGGAAATTGTGGGCAATTTTTAAAAACTGCCCGAAAAACAAGCAAAAACGGGGCAAAACTGTTAATTTTGCCCCGTTTTAATGGTGAAGCGGATTATTGCAAATAAGAACATAACAATATTCAAGGTGAACAACACAGAATTGTTTTGCCAAGTGGAATTGCCGCTGTCAGACTACCCGCTTTACGGCAAGCAAATAGCCGCAAGTTAATCTTGCGGCTTGTTGGTTGTCTTTTCGGTACTAATGGTTGTCATTGCCTCACGGTAAACGAGCCTTGACAGC